>CAYVTO010000002.1:158560-472774 GCA_964454665.1 uncultured Chitinophagaceae bacterium | reverse complement strand
TTGAAATATTGAGATTCGTTACAACCATTATTGCAACGTCTAACATGCTGAATAGTTGTGATTTGCTTTCATTCTTTGAAATATTGAGATTCGTTACAACCAAACCAAATACTTACATTTGAAGTATTAGTTGTGATTTGCTTTCATTCTTTGAAATATTGAGATTCGTTACAACCGTAACCTGTTTGCCAATCTTAGAATAAGGTTGTGATTTGCTTTCATTCTTTGAAATATTGAGATTCGTTACAACGGAGGGCTGGCGAATATGCGACGGTTCAGAGTTGTGATTTGCTTTCATTCTTTGAAATATTGAGATTCGTTACAACTAATATATTTGGTGGAGAATATTCCCCTGGTTGTGATTTGCTTTCATTCTTTGAAATATTGAGATTCGTTACAACGGGTAAACGATAGGTACGATAGCACTATAGTTGTGATTTGCTTTCATTCTTTGAAATATTGAGATTCGTTACAACTCACCCTCAAACAGGGATAAACCATCAATAGTTGTGATTTGCTTTCATTCTTTGAAATATTGAGATTCGTTACAACTTTTGGTTTTGCCAGATTTGTTTAATCTGAGTTGTGATTTGCTTTCATTCTTTGAAATATTGAGATTCGTTACAACATACCTGTTGATTACGAATTCATTATCAATATTTTAGACTCATTTTCAGGATAAAAAATCTGAGCGTTTCTCTTTACAAACAAGCCGCCATCGAGCGGCTTTTTTGTTTTAAAACAGTTATAAATGCACAATCTCTTTTTCTAAAAAATACCTCAACGAACAAACCTGAAGTCCTTCTTTAGTCTTCCACGTTTCACTACCTGGTGTTATAATATAGTTATTGGAAGTTTTCAAATCCTTGATACATTCATAAAATCCCTTGGAAACTACTGGTGCATTGGAATACTTGATCTCTATACATGCCAAAGGGGTAATGCCCTTCACCAATACAAGATCGGCTTCTGCCCCATTGTGGGTGCGGTAAAAATAAAGGGATGTCTGCAAAGGTTTCATTTGCCTGATTTGTTCCAGTACATAAGCTTCCCAAGAAGCTCCTACCGCAGGATGCCCCTGCAACGTATCCCAATCTGGAATATTCAACAAAAAATGTAAAATGCCGGATGTACGGACATATAGCTTGGGAGATTTAACAAGCCTTTTCCCTGCATTAACATACCAAGCGGGCAAACGCTGGATCAAATAAGCTCCTTGCAAGAAATCAAGGTATTTTTTTACCGTTACACCTGTAATACCCAATGAACGACCAAGATTTTCGGCATTCTCCAATCCACTGTTGAGGTGGGCAATCATGGACCAAATCCTCTGTATCATTTCAGGACTGAGATTAATACCAAACAAGTGATTCAAATCCCGCTGAATGTATGCGGAAATAAAACTGCTGGTCCACAAGTGCCAGGCTTTTTCTGATTTCGACAACAGCGCATCTGGGAAACCTCCTTTAAACCAGTGATCTTGCTGCCTAAAACCCGCATCCAAGGCTTCTGACAAGTTAATCTGCCCGATCTCTAAATAAATCACCCTGCCTGCAAGGGTTTCGGAAACACCTTTAACAAGGGCAGGATCGGCAGAACCCAACAACACAAACCGACCAGCAACACGGTACTCGTCGATCAATGGCCTCAACCAAGAAAAAATTTCCGGTAATACCTGTGCCTCATCCAAAATGATACACTCCTCTCGGTAGTTCCCCAAGTAAGCCGCTGCGTCATTTTCTAAAATCCGTCGATCGCCTTCTTTTTCCAAATCCAAGTAACGCACGGGTTTATCCATAAAAGATGAAATCTGCTGAGCAAGGGTTGTTTTACCTACCTGTCGTGGACCGGTGAGCATAACAGCAGGAAAAGATCCCAGCATTTCCTTTAATTCATCAGCAATACGTCGTTTAATCATGTATTAAAAATAAAAATTAACCATGAAATATCAAAATTAAAATTTAATTTTTCATGGTTAAAATAATTCCAATTGCTGAGGTGTCGAGGGCCTCTCCCGTTCATCAGGTCCCCGAAAAAACTCCATACGACCAAATTGGGCATCGGTAATCTCAAAAATAATAACTTCTCCTTTCTCGGGTAACAAGCCTTTTACCCTTTTCTTATGGACTTCCGCATTTTCCCGACTGCTGCAATGACGGGAATAAATACTGTACTGAATCATCGCAAAACCATCTCTCAACAAGCCTTTGCGAAATGATGTGTAAGCCTTACGATCCTTTTTCGTTTCAGTCGGCAGATCGAAATAAACAAATATCCACATGATACGGTACTGGTTTAAACGTTCGAAAGACATAATCAAGCGAATTCAGGGTAAGGGATTTTACGCTGTACATTTTCAAAACAAGCCATCAAACCAGCCGTGGTACGTTGCATGCCATTCATGAGCGGACTTTTTTTCCCATCCACGACCACATCCAACATCGTAATTTCTAGCAAATGTTTTTTATCAGCGGTACGCAAAGCAGAAGGCAAACATCCTCGTTCAATCTTATTGATCCACTGTAAAGCCCACCAATCGGCAATGGGACGATACGGTTCCATGATGTCATCGGCCAGGCAAAAAGAATTGTACTTGTTGGAATGGTGTATCCCCATGGCCGGTAAAAATCCACTGGCCACCAAACTGCGTGCCGTTACTGCCCTCAAAATGGAATAAGCATAATTGAAAAAGGCATTGGGCATGCCTTCCTCTCTTCCTCTGGTCACTCCGTAAGGACTCAACAAAATATCCCAATAACGTGAAGCCGCTCTTCCTTCCATGTTTTCAGGATCTCCACTACCGACCTTCTCTGCCATCCTACGCAAGGCTTCTCCATCGTGGCCCATCAATTCCAGGACTGAAGCCTGATTGCGGATCTTCTGCTGGATGGTTTGCTTCCACAATTGCTTCTTCAAAGGCTCACTGGCGCTCAACTGCGTCCGTAAAGCCTCGGTAAACTTAGAATTTCCTTCCATGTTCACCATGAGCCCGGTGGGCATGTGACGCTGATCGCACCACAAAACCGCCGTATTATGAGCGATTAAGGCACTCACAATGCCTTGCGTGAAAGTAATTTGTCCACTTTCGAATACGACAAGGCCAATGTCTTCCAAAGGAACCGTCCGCTGCTCTTTTTCCTCTTCTTTGGGATAATCTAAGACCAGTTGTTCATTGCGCAAACTCACATGGACAGGATTGCTGAGATAAAGTGTTTTTTTGATCATAAAAGTGCAAAAGTATGTGGATAACTTTAAACGCACCTTACTATCAAAGGGTTACAAAATAAGTTTAAACAACAAGGCAGAACTTCGAAAAATAGGCCCAGGAAGTAGAAATACGGTAAGTTTTAACCGCAGTACCCGACGGATCGGTCTAACCCAACCCTTAAAGGGTTCCCTCGACGCAATTGACAACATCGAAAAAAGATTTACTCAAACGCTAACCAACGTTTAGGGAATAAGCCTAAAATTAAAAAAAGGAAATTCTAACCGCGTTACCCGACGGATCGGTCTAACCCAACCCTCAAAGGGTTCCCTCACCCAAATTGACTCCATCGAAAAAAAGATTTACTCAAACGCTGACCAACGTTTAGGAAACCCTTGGAGGGTTAGCGGCGTAGGTTTCTCCGAACTTCGTTCTACCGAAAAGTCGGTGGTTTCTGGTGGAAAGTTTTAAAATTTTCGATACCGCCAAAACGTTCGATAAAATACGTGGGATTAATTATCCCATCGTCTTGGTCTTCGTAAAGATAATCCTGTAAGGAAGAATACTTCCAATCGCTCATGCGATTGGTAAAACCATGGTGTACGGGATTGTTGTGGATGTAAAACAAGAGCCTCCTCAGGTAACGCTCATCACCTACCACCTTACGTTTGAAACCCGATACAAACAAACTGCCCATGCGCTTGTACCGCTTATTATACGCCTGCGTATAGCCGTTGAGCCAATGCGAAAACTGCAAACTGATGACCCTGGAAAATGTGGCCTCTGTCTCGAAGGATGTATAGCTGATCTTTTTTCGCTTTTTTAAAAACTCCATCACTTCTTCCTCACTGCGTATTTTAATCATCAGGTGAAAATGATTCGGCATTAAACAATACGCATAGGTTTCCGCTACGGGATGAATGTACTTTCGGTACTTCGCTAAAAAATAACGGTAGTTTTCTTCGGTTTGAAACAGGTTTTCAAAGCCGTTGGCATGGGTGTAAATGTGGTAGATTCCTTTAGGTTGCAAAAGAACAGTTGGCATAAAAATATATACTAAAAAAAATAAAAAACTCGCTTCCACTTAAAACAGAAACCTCAAGAGCCCTCTAGCTAGATATGCAATCCAACTGGTACTCTTGAGGTCTTCTTAAAATTCAAAGGCACTACCACCTAAGCCATTTAATAGTTCCATCAATTTTTATTTCAAAATCTTTTCCTTCGGATGCAAAATCTAGCCAGTTTACTGAATAAAGTAACTTAGGCCACGGTTCATTTTTATTGTATGCATTATATTGTTTAGCATCTGATACTTTTTCTGTAAATCCACTCGTACCTCTTCCTCCATAGGTAATTTCTTTGTTTTTTTCATCAACTTTAAAAACTACGTTTTCAGAATATGCTTTTTCTAATTCTTTATCATTTCTTGCTTCAAGATGGTGTTGAAAAGTTACGCGACCACCTGTAAACTTTACAACTTTATAAATTCTATAATTTATTCGATTGTTATAATCATTATCTTTTTCATTTTCTTGTTGTTTAAGCTCTTCTATTGTTTCATCATAAAAAACGACTTTCATACCTGCTTTAATAATGGAATAAGGTTTCTCCTTGTTTCCTTCTTCATCGATAACAACTTGATTTTTTTTGTCTTTCCTATATAGTTCTACTTCTCCTTTTAAGTTTATCAAGCCTAGGCTTTTTAATTTAACTATATCAAAAAGATTAATTATTTCTAATTCCCTATTTTTCTTAATTTTCCCATTCTTATCAATGATGTCATTTTTGTAATATACACAAATGAAATTTTCTCCATTAGCTGCCCAATAACTTTGCTTATACTCCTTATCAGAAAGATTCGTTTGCTTCTTAATTGCTAAAGGTTCGGAAACACTAGCCCATACTCGAATATGACGAATTTTATTACCGTGAGGATTCCCACCTTTATCAAGCAAATATATCCCCTTTTCAAAAGCTTCTTTTAATCCCCCTGCCTCTTGTACTTGTTTTTTGATTTGAGTTTTTAATCCTTCATCAACAATTTGCTTTTCTATTTCTTCCAATGTTTTGAAACCAGGAGTATTGGCATCCTTTTTATATTGAAAAGGGATACGCACAACATATTTCACTTTTTCTTCCTGAATAAACTTCCCACTTTCATATTTCAACAAGTTTCCCTTTTCGCCTTTTTGTGCAGGCTTAATAGCTCCGTAAAAAGTTTCCTGGTGCAATTGTCCTCTAATGGCATCACCTGTAGCCCATCTGTTTTTCCCATTTACAATCACTTCTTTTCCTCTTTTCCTAACTTTCCGTTTTGCAGGAGTTAATTCTTGATTGTTGGTAATGGTATTTATCAAAACATTATCGTCAATACCCCATACAAATTCACGATTAAACCCTTTGAAAGGAGGTTCAGGAGTATATGTTATTTTATTCTCTCTCGATTCGTAATATTTTTCAAGAATGGCATCGCGTTTAGCAGCAACAGGAATAAGTGTTAACACTGCTGCGTCTTTAGCGTGATGCGAATGTTTAGTTCTGTCTTTTTTCTCATCGATAACTTGCAATTGGTATATTTTTCTAAAATCTGCCGTTATACTTCCTTTTTGCACATCTACTTTTTCAAAGAAGGTTTTCAAATAATGAAAAGCATATTTTGAAATAAGCTGTGTATCTACTTTCTGACTGTTCTTGAAACCGCTTGTAATTTCTGTAATGGTGAATCTATTTAACTTATTTTGCCAATAATCCAATTCCATTTGCCATAAATGACGTTGACGAATAGCGTCATCTTTCCATTGCTTATCAGCCGCTTTTTTAGATTTCGTTTTCCAAAAATCAATTTGCTGTTTTATACGCTCTACTTTTTCTTTCCATGCTTCTAACCTTGGAAGAATAGCAGAGCATTTACCTATGCTTCCTCCGAAATCAAAACCCTTGTCATAATTGTTCAGTTGAGTTGGAATTTGATTTCTCTTTATCGTTCGGTTATAATCGTGATAGCATACTGTAAGATTTGCGAAGGAATTATCAAACGACTGACTTCTAGGAACAGTATGTTCAAAATCAATAACGTTTTCATTAAACAAATCTGTTAGTTTGATATACTTTCCTGTGTACAAACATTGATAACCTTGTTCTTTCCATAAACGATATTTGTCAATCAATTTTTTGCCGTGTCCACTCCAACGAATAGTTTCATCCTTTTCGGATGATTTTTTCTTCTTGCCTTTTACATCTTCACTTTCTTCTACAACGGATGGTAATATTTGTTCTGTATTTTGCTCGTAGAATAGTCTTACTTTATCAATATCATCATTGCTTTCTGCATTAGCCGTAATATTTTTTTTTTCGTTTAAAAGCTGTTTGATAGCTTCTGCAAACTCTTGGTTTTCTGCTTCACGTTGCCGTTGCCATGTTTCTATTGCCCAACGCTTATTAGCATCGTTCAATTCACGAGCTACTTCTACTACTATTCTTGTTTCGCTGTTAATCTGATTAGTTTCAATCATATAGTTCATCAGCTTACGTAATTCATGTAACGTACGCATTGCCATTGGATTTTTAAATGAACCAGTTTTAGGACTACCCAATTTTAGAACTCCGTTTTTATCAGGTTTTGCAGGCGGATAAATATTGATTTCGGAAGGATGATAAATTTTTCGCAACTGTTTTTCATCAACATTAAAATTCAGTTGCAGAAATTCACCCAATGTATCAATCAGCTTTGGCAAACGATAATACCCCGAATCACTCTTATAATATTTTTTGTTGTTTGATTTTACTTCAAAATATCGTTCTCCATTGATATCATTTCTTTTTAACCCTGTAGTAACAAAATAAGCTTGGTAACAAGCTTTTACCGTATCAACTATTGTTGATCTTTCATCATCAGTAAAACTGTTCCATTTGTTTAACCCAAATTGTTCTTCAAGCGCAGTTTGAATGTCTTTAAAATCGCTTTCTACTAATTTGTAAGTATTGTCCTTGTACCCAAATTTTCTGTCGGAATCCAAGTTTTTGTGCCTAGAAACAAGATTATTGACAATGTTTAAGATTGTTTTTTCCTGTCTGTTTTCATCAATAACGCCACTGATACTATCTAATAGCAACTTTTCATTTTCTTGCCATAACTTGTTACCAATAATTTCAGGAATATTGGCTAACAAAACAGCTTCGGTGTATATTAAACCTCTTTGCAGAAATACATTTATTTTATTAATAGCGTTAATACTCAACATTCCATAACCAACAGGCAATGCGTTCCAGGCAATAACGAACTGCTTTACTTTTTCATCATCTAATTTTAGCTTCTCTTTTGCAAACTCCGATACAAACTCTTGGTCTTCATAACTAAACAGAACATGCCAAATATCTTCAATATCATAATAGGTTTTGTCCGACTTTGGTGCTTTTGTTTTTTGAATTTTCACATTCAGATAATCCTCACCAAAAATATCTTTTAACCGTGCAGATACTGGGCAAGCGGTTACAGTTGTTTTAGGAGAATAATTCAACGTCCAATCTTTCCCTTTTTTCTTTAAGGAAGTACTTATTTCAGAAAATGGAAAATATGATTTGGATTTTCTAAAAAACAATTCCGAAAAAATTTCTTGCTTCAATTCAAGCGGCAATGCTTTCCAGACATTGTGTTCTTTATATTTAATATTGTTCAAAAAAGCCCACGCCCGAAATGTTTCAAAAGCAGGATGGCTAATTGGCGCACGATATTTACCTGTTTGAACTTGTTTGCCTGTCTTCTTATCAAGAATTGTTTTTTGTTCCAACGTACATAAACCGATCAAACCTTTTTGCGAACGTAAAGGGCGTTTATAAAAAATACTGCCGTCATTCTTATTCTTTCCTGTTTCTACTAACTTGATATAAAGTGAATGCTCAAATCCTATTTTTTGTATCTCCTGAAAAATAAATTTGATTTCGTCTTTATAGTTTTCGCGAATAGCATATTGAGCAATACTTTCACGGATTCTGATTTGATCATTTTCAAGCAAAGCAAAAAGCCAACCGATAGTTTTTGCTTCTGAGTACTTTTCAAACAACTCCGTAATGGCTTTATTTTTCTTCTTCTCAGAATATTGTAAATCCATTACTTCACCTCCGGTAGATTCTTTCTCCTTGGCATCATCAGAACCTTTTCTACTGCTCTTAAAACCTCTACGCTGAGCAATGTGATACAAAGCTCTACCCAACTTGAAACGATTTTCTTCTAACGTAAAATCCAATTTTGTTTCAGCTAGCTCTTTACGTAGTTGATAAGGACTTGTATAATCAGGCTTTCCGTCATTGTTAAAATCCAGTTTTATCCAGGCATCAAAAGCTGTATTCCAAACAGGATAAATCCTGCCAGCGTTATTGTTCTTACGAGCTTCTTCTTTATCGTAGTGTCGCCACTTGTTCAAGTCTTCAATAGACAAAGGACAATACCCTTCGGTTATTAAATGTTCTAAAGTTGACCAGAGCCTGTATTTGCGTGCTTGATATAACCGTCGTGAGGAACGCTTTTTTGTTCGTTCAGCGGCATATGAATATTCACCTGTTTTTCCATTTCCAACACCTTTGTTAAAAGTTAGTACACCGAATTTTTCTATTTGATTACCTGTTAAATTCGGATCACGCAGTGCCCAACCTATTGAGTTTGTTCCTAAATCAAGTCCAAAAATTTTATTCATATTTTTTTTACATTAAAAATCATGTATATTACAGTGCAAATCACAATAAGGCTATAAGCCGAAGATTTCTTAGCCCTGCTTCGGTGGGGCTTTTTTATTTTTAACAATTTTATTAAGTACCAAGTGTCTCCCCTCAATTCTAAATTTACCCTTTTCCTCCAAATAAACAAATGATATAAAACCGAGCCCCCTCCCGGCCTTGGCTCCGGAAAGGGACTGCAGTTGTTCTCAGTTTAAGCTACTTTATGCATGGAATGTTTGAACGCTTTTTGCTCCAGCGATTGGAAATAATGTACCACGACGTGTTGGTCAGTGCCGAGATAGTCAAGTGGGAGACCGTTTAAAAAATCGTCGTAGTACATTTCCATTTCTACCAGAGGATATTGTGCATGTACATACTTGGCAATAAATTGGGATTGCGTCTTATACAAAGCCTGAGCCAGTTCAGGATGGCGTACGGCCATGTCCTCCCCCCATTGCTCCATAAAAGCCTGTGGATCGAGGCATGCTAAGTTCGCACTCAAGAGTTGTTTTTGTTTCAACAAGACCAATACCCAACGCTTGGGTTCTACCGTAAGCACGTACAAGGTACCTCCATGCATTTCTCGCACCAACTGTTTGGATAAGCTCTCCTGTTCATCCAGTTGCTTACGAACGGATGCAGGAATTTCATTCATGCCTTTGGGCTGCATGACTTTTATGGCAGGAATGCCTTTGTATTTTTTCTGTTCTAGCAGTTGCATTTGGACCAACCATTTTTCCAGCTGGCTGCGCTCTGGCAATTCTACCACATGCTTCTTAGGCAAACTCATCATGTAACGCAATACGGCATTCACCACCAAGGTGAAATCGGGTTTCAGATCAAAGGGCTTTTGCACAAAGCTCTTTTTCAACCACGGTAAAAAACGTTGATCCGAAGACGGGTCTATAGCCGAGAGCTTATCCACGATGACTTGTGGCAAGAGGTTTACAGTTAAACCGGATAGCGAGTGTATAGTACTTGTATTCATAGCTTGCATCTTTTTATGATACAAACTTATGGGCACTGTCCGCAACCTATTTGCGGTGCTAATTTTTAACGATAAAAATCAGACATTTTTTTTAAGGTCTGTTCCAATTTACTTACAACATGTTGTGGTTCAACAACTTTAACCTGATCTCCCAGGCTTAAGATTTTCATAAAAAATTCCCGATTCGGAATGAGATGGACTTCTAATGTACTTTTTTCTGCCTGTTCGTCTACGAATTTTTGACTGACATGCAGGGGTAATAATCTCAAATAAGGAATAAGTGTATTTTTCGCTTGAATCAAAATGCGTTCTGTTTTTTGACGATTAGGGTGTGTAACGCCAATCACCTCTCTGAAGTATTGTTGATGGTTAAAATCGGCTTGACGTATGAAATCTTTATTGGTTACCACCAACTGCTTGATGCGATCCAAAGCAAAGGTTCTGATTTCTTTCGCCTCTTCCAACCAACCGCTCACATACCAAATACCTTGGTATTCTTTCAACACATGAGGATCGAGCAGGTATCGTTTTTCTTCTTCCTGAAAAAATTTACTGTACGTAATGTCTATTTTTTTACTTTCTATGATGGCATTTAAGATGTCTTGCAGAAACGCTCCTCCCGATACATAGGGTTTCTCTTCGAAATGCACAAAATCAAATGCACCCGGTGCTGTCGATACTTTATTGCGTATCGATAAGGATTCCGTCAACTTCTCGACTACGGGCTTGAAGCCCGCAAACAAATCGATATGTTTGTATTGCTCCAAGACCTGGGAGGCCATTTGAATGGCCAACAAGTCTTCTTCTCCGATGGGAAGCTTATCAATGGAATAAGAAGGATCTTCGTAGTAATAGCCTTTCTTGTACGTATCAAATTTAATGGGTGCAAAATAACCTAAGGCTTCATTGTTACGCATCTCGTACAAATCCTTCTCCAGGGTACGTACCGAAATTTCATTGACACCGACGACTTCTGCGCATTTTTCCCTCAAATAGTCTTTCGTAGGAAAGGCATGCCCTTTACTCCTCAAGCAGCGGTCGATCACGCGGTAACGAATAACGGCATCTAAATTTTTAGGCATTATTTTATCAGGTATCAGTGGTCAGGTATCAGTACTGTTCGTTTACATCACTCAGACCTCCTGAGGTAATATTAATAAAAAAAGCCGTAACTGTTATAGTAAACAATTACGACCTTCCTCTATTTATTAATTACGGTCTCGTGACTGACCACTGATACCTGATTCCTGACTACTTAATCACAAAATGCTCTTCCCCTATCTTCGCTCCGTCCATAAAGACTTCTACCAGATGAAGGCCTTTTGAAAATTTCTTGTGGTTATTGTACAATACTTCGATATGTCCTGACTTGCCATTGTACTGAAACGATTCTTTAATACTATAAGGTGATTCTTTCCCAGCCAACATAAAATAACCTCCACCTGCTACAGGATCAAACTGCTCTTTTCCTTGAGCATCGATAATCTTCAACATGACGGTCTTGGTACCAGACACAGCGGATGTACCTTCCTTCGCTACCACATCAAAATTGATGTGTACAATTTTAAAACTTGATTTATGAGGTTCATGGTGATGTTTATGTGTGGTATCGTTCAGATGTTCTATATCCTTCATCAACGTAATGGTGAAATTTTCTGCCCTTGCGGTTGAACTTTGTGGTTCAGTCGTGGCCAAATTCTCATTGTTTTGAGCAACAGAAATGAAAGAAGAACATAAAACCAAACTAAAAACTCCTATAACCAAACGTCTCATATCTTATAAAATTAAATTAAACTTTTATTTACAGTATTTTACACATTTCCCTTTCGTATCAATTACAAAAGACGTGCCATCCAACATCACCTCGGCCCAACCACTTACAAAATCATACGCATAATCGTACTGAAAAGATATGGTCACCTCTCCTTTCAGGTTAATGTATCCGTATTTCCCTTGATGAAAAACAACGGCATAGCCCTCTGAAAACATCCTATTGACCGTATAATTCAACATGTTCAAACTTTGTGTATTGACATCCAACACGGCCCAATAACCTTTTTTCACCACCATACACTTCCCGTCCTGAATGTCTTCTACCCATTGGTATCCTCCTGAAACGATCGGTTTCGCTTGCGTGTCGATAATGCTGTATGCCGCCCCTTTGCGAACCTTTGCAAAGCCTTTGTTAAAATCTCCTGCCCAATCGTAAACAACAGGAACAAGCACTTTGCCTTCTCGGTTAGCAAATCCCCACAAACCACCTTTTTGAATCCTTACCAATCCATCACAATAAGCCGATATCCAATCGTACTCGGGCGCCAAAACAGGAATACCTTTGGCATCGATGACACCGTAACGTTGGTTTTGAACCACGACAGCACGTTGACTTAAAAAGTTAGACGCTTGATCAAAAGAAGGTGGAATCACCCATTTTCCCGAAACATCGATATAACCGTATTTCCCTCCATTTTTCACAGCAGCCAAACCTTCTGAAAACTCAAAGGCATGTTCGTATATAGCAGGAATCACCAGTTTCCCACTGGTGTTCATAAAACCATATTTCCCCTTTGTAAAGACTACCGCAAAACCGCCTTTAAAACTTCCTACTTTATCAAATTGACAAGGAATTTTGACCGTACCCAATTTATCGATGAAGCCCCATTTCCCCTGAGATAACACAGCCGAATAGCCTTCTGAAAAAGAATATGCCGAATCGTATTTCAATTTGATTTTAATGATTCCCTTGGGATCTATAAAATAAGGCAAACGATCTTTATAGACTAAAGCCCTGTCGTCTGAAAAAGGATAAGCGGCATCGTATATGGGTTGTATCACAACCACTCCAGTAGAGGGATCTTTATAGCCTATCTTTTGTCCCCATTTATAGAGTTGAGGAACCTGAGCCTGAACAAGACCAACAACACATGTCCAACACGACAGGATAACGAGATGCAACACTTTTTTCATAGGTATATGTATCCTCCCTTACCGAAATAAAAACCTGTACAGAATAACCAATACACATAGGATGAATATACCCATCGATAGTTTATTCGTACCATGCATCATTCTTAAACTAAAATTGGTTGGACGGTTTGGATCTTTCTTTCTGAAAAAATACCCAAACACTTCTCCTACTTTAAAATAATCGGCTAGTTTCATAATCTTAGTGATTTAATGCTTGTTCTAAAGGACTTATCCAATTTCCATCTTCACGGATTAACTCGATCAACTCATCGACGGCTTGTTCGGCGGGAACTGCTTTTTTGACCACATCCTGACCACGGTAAAGGGCTATCTTACCTTTTCCAACGCCCACATAACCGTAATCGGCATCGGCCATTTCTCCAGGACCATTCACAATACAGCCCATGATACCGATTTTAATGCCTTTCAAGTGATCGGTACGCTTACGGATCATGGCTGTGGTTTCTTGTAAATCAAACAAAGTTCGTCCACAGGAAGGACAAGAGATATATTCTGCTTTCGACATGCGTGTTCTGGCTGCTTGCAAAATACCAAACGATAAGGCATTCAACACTTTAATATGCTCCAACTCCTCTTCTTGAGGCAATGCATCATGTACGCTTATGCCTAGCATGATCCCATCTCCCAAACCATCGATCAGTAAGCCGCCTAAATCTGTAGATGCTTGCAAGTGCAAACTTTCATGGTCCATCCTCGCATAATCCATTCGGAGAATACAAGGATTTTTTACCTCGTGTGCGATCAACTCAAATAAAATACGACGCAAAGAAGCCATGGCATGTTCTTCTTTTGTCCTCAACACCACCACAACATTAGAGGTTTCTTTTAAGGCAGTTAATAATTCCAAGTTCACCGATTCAGCATAGACTTCCACGAAGATCACTTCCACTTTCAATTCATTGGATTTTAAGGAAAGGAATTCGTCCGCCTTGAGATAAGGATATTTATTCAACTGATCCGCTTCGCTCAACCAAACCTTATAATCCCTAATTTCTTTCAAACCCATGGGCAACATAAAAGCAATGGGAGCAGACCCGGTATAAATAAAATCGGCTCCCAAATCGTTCATGGTCCACTTATCCGGTTCTGGCAAATAGAAGTGTCCAATAGGTTTTAATTGCTTATAATCAACTATTTGAACCCTGGATAAATCAACCAATACACGAGGTACATTTTGCCCACCGATGGTCAATACTTCTTCTGTTTCACGGCGTTTGTAACCATACGGATCAATCGGGGATTCTATATCAGAAAGAGACCAATCGGTACGACGTTGCCCATAGCGATTGACCAATTTAGCAGCCACCGGAATTTCAAATTCGGGTTCTTCCGTGAGCGAAACCCTTACCGTATCCCCCAAACCATCTTCCAATAAAGCCCCAATACCTACCGCCGATTTGATTCTTCCGTCTTCGGCTTCCCCTGCTTCAGTCACTCCCAAATGTAAGGGATAAGGTTGTAGGCCTTCTTCATTCAGTTTTTGCACCAACAAACGATAGGCCTGAACCATGACGCGGGTATTACTGGCCTTCATAGAAAGCACAATGTTGTAGTATTCAAACTCCTCACAGATACGGAGAAATTCCAAAGCCGACTCCACCATACCCAAAGGAGTATCTCCATAACGACTTAAAATACGATCCGATAAAGAACCATGGTTGGTCCCAATACGCATGGCCGTACCATGTTCCTTGCATATTTTAACCAAAGGAATAAACTTCTCACGAATACGATCCAATTCATCCTGATAAGACGCATCGGTGTATTCAATGGTCTCAAAACGCTTTTTATCAGCATAGTTACCTGGGTTAATCCGAACCTTTTCTACAATGCGGGCGGCGATTTCAGCCGCATTAGGCGTAAAATGAATATCGGCCACTAAAGGCACTTGATAACCTCTTTTGAGCAGTTCTGCTTTGATGTGTTGCAAGTTTTCAGCCTCCTTCACACTTGGGGCTGTTATTCGGATGTATTCACAACCGGCATCGGCCATACGAATACATTGCTCCACGGTAGCCATGGTATCCATGGTATCGGTCGTGGTCATCGACTGCAATCGGATCGGGTAATCTCCCCCCATAGGGACTTCCCCTATATGAACCACCCGAGTCTGTCTTCTTTTATAGGTCGTAAGACTATCGCAATATTTTTTGTGATCTAACACCATGTCGATTTTACCCTGATATGCTTTTTGCCCTTTGTCTTATTCGGCTCACAAACTTACAAAATCTATCCTACGAATGTCGTCAAAAATCGAAGATCTATCCTGCTAAATTTCACCTTTTTTAAAGAGCTCTTTGAAGTTTAGCAGAGTACACCTGAAGACTTTTCCTCTTCTCTTTTGTGCTGAAGAGGGGAAGAGATCAAGAGATTCTCCTTCAACAACTTACTTCTTCCTTATTGTACTAATACAAGAATTCTTTCCTATGCAATCTCCCTTACTTACAAACAGATCTTATCCCTCTCAACACGCCAATTTTTCACCCATGGAGAAAAGAAAAGCGGCACGCCCATGCCTTGATCATTCCAACTTGAACGATTCAAAACGAAACATAGCTTCCTGGTCGTCGAGTCATTTACCTTCCTTATAAACCCAAGCGCACCGATTAAACCAATCAAGCCGAAACAGGTTGAAAAGGGGGCAAGTTCTATAGCCTTTGTTAATCGCTCAAACAAAACTATTAAAATAATCCAATTTTAACCTTTATCAATACACAAGCTTTGAAAGGAAGATTCTCACCCAAAGAGGTCTTTAAGACAACAGGAAAAGACGATGATGAGACCTTAAATAAATTCATCTTGGATAAGCTAAAATATATTCATCGGACAAAAAGGAGAAGGTACACCACTCAATAAAAGGATTGTCAAAAGCCTTATAGGACTCCCACTAAAATACCTTGGATGTATTTTAGTCTCTCCAAAGCCATGTTGATCAAATTAGATTTTACCAAGGGCTTATTTTAACGTCAAAAGGGTCTTTAAAGACCCCTTTTAAAAATTTAGATAAATCTAAAAAATAATATTTATATTTTTTAAAATGAATTACTTATGTAAATAACATAAAGTATTCATTCAATTTTATACATCTCCCAATTGAGGCCTTAAAAGAATCTCTTCAACCACTGTATTTTTAGATAAAACATGGACAGACCAAATGCTTTCGGCAACATCTTCAGGCTTCATGAAGCGATCCGGAGGTAGGTCTACCCCCTCCCAACTGGAAGTCAAGGTCGCCCCGGGAAGTACACTGACTACCCTTACCCCATGCGGTTTCATTTCCTCTCGTAAAACCTTGTTCATGCCATAGAGAGCAAACTTACTGATGCAATACGATCCCCCATTGACATAAGGTATGATGCTGGCGGTGGAACAAATGGTAAAAATATCACCTTGTTTTTGTCCTATAAATACAGGCAACAAGATTCTGGTCAAATGGTAAGCGCTGTACAAATTGGTGTTGATCATTTTTTCCAACACTCCCTCTTCTTCGTTTTGAATTTGCCCTGGAATAAACACACCAGAATTATTCACCAAGACATCGACCCCACCTCCGGGTAGTTTTTTTACAAATTCACCAAAAGCCAAAGCTTCTTCTTTGACCGACAAATCCGCTTTAAAAATATGAAGTTGAACACCTGGAACGGTCGATTCTAATTCTTTTTTCAGGTTTTCTAAATTGGTACTATTTCTAGAACAGGTAACGATCTCGTACCCCTTCTTGGCGAAAAAACAAACGATGGCTTTCCCTATTCCTTTTGTTCCACCGGTAACAACTATTCGTTTTGGCATCTTGATTATCTTTAGTTTTTACAGAAATATAATGTATTTTCGCATCTAAACGAGCGTCCATAATTCGTGTTATAAGAGTATGAAAGAGCTGGGAAAATACCTATTGTTGATGGGTAAATTACTGGTAAATCGGGAAAAGTTTTCGGTTTATGTGAGACTGATTATTGATGAAGCCATTGTCATTGGAACCGACTCTTTATTTATTGTGGCGGTCGTTTCTACTTTTATTGGGGGAGTAACGGCTGTTCAAACGGCCCATAATTTATTCAGTCCCCTCATTCCTCTTACCGTGATCGGGACTATTGTTCGCGATATGACTTTACTGGAGCTCGCCCCTACCTTCACGGGGGTAGTTTTAGCAGGAAAAATAGGATCTAATATTGCTGGACATTTGGGATCCATGAGAATTACAGAACAAATTGATGCCCTGGAAGTGATGGGAATCAATTCTGCCTCTTACCTTATTTTACCTAAAATTATAGCTTCGCTATTCGTTTTTCCCATGCTGGTCACCATATCGGCTTGTTTAGGGATGTTGGGAGGTTATTTAGCCGGAGTATTAACAGGTGCTTTAACCCCTGAAGAATACATCATGGGAATCAGAGATGGTTTTCTAGGATTCGACATCACCTTTGCGCTCATCAAAGCCTTTGTTTTTTCCTTCCTCATCTCGTCCATCTCGTCTTACCGCGGTTATTATACCAGAGGTGGCGCATTGGAAATAGGAAAAGCATCGACGATGGCGGTAACTCACAGTTGTATTGCTATCCTCATTGCCGATTACCTATTGGCTCAATTATTACTTTAATCCGCATTCAAGATGATAGAATTCAGCAACCTGAATAAAACTTTCGGTACCAAACAAGTCTTGAAAAACGTAAGTGGAGTCTTCGAAAGAGGTAAAACCAACCTGATCATCGGAGCCAGCGGTACAGGTAAAAGTGTGCTTTTAAAATGTCTGGTCGGTATTTTTGAACCCGATACAGGAAACATTTTATACGATGGAAGACGCTTTAACCAAGAATCAAACGATAGAAAACAAGAAATAAGACGCGACATCGGGATGCTTTTTCAAGGAGGAGCCCTCTTTGACTCTAAAACGGTAGAAGAAAATGTCATGTTCCCTTTACTCATGTTGGCCGACAACATGAGTAAAAGTGAAAAGCAAGACCGGGTAAACTATTGTCTTCAACGTGTGGGCTTAGAACATGCCCGCCACTTGATGCCCTCTGAAATCAGTGGAGGAATGGCCAAACGTGTCGGTATTGCAAGAGCCATTGTGATGCAGTCGAAATACTTGTATTGCGATGAACCCAACTCGGGCTTGGATCCTCAAACGGCACATCGCATCGACGAACTGATCAAAGACATCACCCGCGAATACAACATCACAACAATAGTGGTAACCCATGACATGAATTCCTTACTCGAAATCGGAGAAAATATCATGTTTATGTTTGAAGGAGAAACCGTCTGGGAAGGAACGAAAGACAATATATTGGAAACAAAAATAAAACCGCTTCAAGACTTTCTCTTCGCTAACAAGCTGATCAGGGATATGCATAAGAACTAAAATAAAGCCGATAACTGCATCCGTCCAATATGTACGGTTTTAGAATCCTCCGATTTTCTCCCTTCATACGAGAAAGAAAACTGCAATCCATTCACCAATTTTTCCTGCCAGGTCATATTCCAGGTGTAATTATTTCCCGGCAATAAGGCTTCTAACATTTCATACCCAATAGGAGTATTCTCTAAAGTGCCATTCAGGGTCGCATTAATACGAATATACTTAACCGTCGTAGTAATGCTTCGTTGGGACAACTTATTCAACTTGACCTCTAATCCCCCGTCGTACAATTCTACCTTTTCATTGTTTCCCAGATCATGTCGATTTTGCTTAAAGGTAGCTCCTAATAAACACGTTAAACGAAATGTATTCCTCGGTTGAAAGGCTATTTCTGGATTTATTTTTTTATAGTAGATATCATAATTCTTAGACGTTAAAAAGTCCGAGCTATTGGATTTCAATCCATCCATTCCTCCCAATTTCACCGATGAATAAGAGTTAATATTATACCGAATTAATCCATTCCATTCACGCTGGTATCTTTTTTCAAAACCTTGATTCAAAAAGATTTTAGAATTATTCAATAAAATACCTCCTTCTAATCCATACACCGGATTGGCCCTGTTGTAAAAGAATGTACTCCTGATCACTTGCTGCAAAGACAATAACTTCGACTCCTCTATGGATTGAACAAAAGGTAAAAAACGTTTCGCAAAATCTTCATCGGTTATTTTTTTATTGACCGTCCATGAAGACAGGTTCGATAAACGAGCCACCACCTTCTTCACCATGGATTCACTGTCCCTCCAGGATCTCGGCGCCGTGATGTCGATCCGATGATTATAGCTATTGGAATAGGCCTTGGTATATTCATCCGTAGGGACAAAGATCTTAATGTATTCCAAGGTATCATTATACACCTTCTCTACGAACTCATTTAAATCCTGAATACCATCCTGGTTGAAATCTTTCCATACATAATTCCCCATACCACTGGCTACCGATTGAAACACATACTGTTTCTTTAATTCTCTTCCTGTACCGGTGGTGACGGTAATTTCAGAACGCACATGTCTTTTTAACATAGAAGCATTCCAATCGATTCTACCCGTTACATTTTCTTCATTCGGTAAAGGCGTAGGACCTACATTGTTTTTCAAATCACGGTAAGTAAATAAAGCATTTAAATCATGATTTTTCTTAATGGTACCACCTGCCCCCAATTGAAATGTTTGAGCCATGGAATTGATCGCAAAATCATATTGGTATACTTCGTAATCGGATCGGTAAGCATAATCTGCAAAAAAACGAATCTTCAAGGTATCGTTCGATTTAAGATACCCTTTGACTTCTTCGAAATTCATTAAAGAAGACGTAATTCTTTCAGAAGAATCACGAACAGCATTGTATTCTTTAGAATACACAATACCAGGAACAAGGTAACGCGTCGTGTAATATTGATCAACAATTGCTCTATGCCAATTGGAACGCTGAAAACTCCGATCGTTATTAGAAAGGAATCCACTGGAAACCAATTGATAATTTTTTAAACTTTTATTCAACATTAAATCATGTTGGTACCCGTTCACATCGGTTCCTTTCTCTCGTCTTAAAATCTTATAGATGATTTTATTCTTTTCCGACTGATACAAACCCGTACTCGCATCGATCATTAAGTTGTTGGCTTTGATCGTGACATCCTCATTCCAATTGCGTTCAAAATCAGGACTTCGAAAGCGATCAATCGGTGAAAACCGATCTTGATTGTACTCGACATTCGTACTCAAGACCCAATTGTAATCACGGATCACAGGCCTGCCCTTATTTTCATAGCCCACCTTCGTCGACCAGCCATCAGTAGTACTGTTATCTACTTTAGAATATAAATTTTGATCGTTTTTACTGAACGCCACTTCTGCCGTCACAATATCTTTAGAGGTTAATTTCACCCCTCCACCCAAGACCACCATGCGTTTCTGTTTAGGCGTAGGAATTAAAATAATAGGTTCATAATCACCATTAGGTAACCCTACATATTCATATATTCTACCATTAACCGTAGAAAGGGATTGCCGATACCGCCCTGTACCTAATGGAACCCGGGAAAAACGAACTTCAAAAAAAGCACTGTCCGGGCTCACAGAATATTGGTATACTTCTTCCGTTCCTACCATTATTTTTTTATACAATACTGTCGTTGAGGAATAACCCACAGAGTCTACACCCGATACAAAAGCACGATTTAAACTATCTCCTATCGTACTTAAATATTGTTTATCTTGATCGGATATAGACAAGGTAAGAGGATTATTAGGATTATCTTTTTCTGAAAAATAATCCATATATACCCATCCATTTTGGTGCTCTTGCATATGCGATGCTTGCAAGGTTGTACGAGCATAGTTACGATCTGAATATTCAAAATCGACCCGCATACGGGTATACTTTGTAATGATGACTTTCGGGGTGAATACAATTTCAGCCTGATTGTAATCGATGACATAATCATAATCGAACCCCCTGGTCAGTAAACGTCCATCGATATAAACAGATTCCGAATTGGCTAAAATGATAATGAACCGTTCATTATTAGGACCTCTTAAACGATAAGGTCCTTGAACACCTTCAATCAAAGAATCCTGCTGGCCAGGACCAAACTGCATGGAATTAAACTTACCCTTGGATACTGCAGCACCAACAGAGGTATAGGTCTTAACTTTTGCGGTATCTATTCGGTTGTCGTACTCCAACCATCCCCCTTGAACATTGCGGTAATATTTCAAAAAGTAATTTTGCTTATTCTGTAACACAATATCTCCAGCCGTTAAGCGAAGTTTCTTTCCCCTTAATTGCACATACACCCGGTCAAACTGCTGAATTTGCTGTGTATTGCCTTCCGGTTGAAACGGTACGTTCTGATCTGAAATACTGGCAATGATACTGACATCATCGGTCAACTTCCCTTCTAATTGTAAGTTCAAAACAGAGTTTACAAATACAGACTGGTTATTCCCTACTGAAATTCCTCTTGATATCGTACCTGTTTTATTGATGCCAGGCGAAGTAAAAAGTTCCTCTCTTTTATTCTGAAACTGCCTGTTGTAATAAGGATCATCTCTATAATAACCTAACGTATCATATTGCTCAATATTACGATGATAATACCTACGCGACATGTCATAAGACAAGGTTCGATAACAAATTAATACGGAATCACCAGAAGGTTTTCCTTTCCATTGTGCCTTGCCCGTATTGACATCGTAGTCGAGTGCTAAAGAATCTCCTCCTGTAATGCTAATGGAAGAAGGAAGTACACTGGTGGTATCCAATTGAAAAGGCGTATCCATATCCACAAGCATCCATTTGCAACGAACATTCGTAACCTGTGCACGCAGCGTATGGAAGCATAGTGTAAAAAAACAGAGTATAGCGATTATTCTCGCAGTCATTCACCTTGAATTGGTAATTGGATATAAAACGTAGTGCCTTGATCGTTCATTGTTTCAAACCATATTTTACCACCCATATATTCTACACCTCGTTTGGCTAAAGCTAAACCAATGCCCGACCCCGCAAACTTGGTACTGAAATTGGGTTGAAAGACTTTTCCTTTGATCTCATCCGGAATGCCTGATCCATTGTCTTTGACGTAGATTAATACAGAATTTACAGAAAAGGTGTATCCCAAATAGACTTTCGCTTCTCTGCCTTCTGGAATCGACTGAAAGGCATTAATGATCAAGTTGTTCAACACATTATTCATCCAGCCTTGATCTCCTTTTACAATCAGACCTTGCCTGTACTGAATATCGGTATAAAAATGAGGAGAAGAACTGTGCAAAACACCCATTTCAAGCACCAGTGCAGTGAGATCGAAATCTTCATGAATCGGTTCTGGCATCTTCGCAAACGTGGAAAAAGACCCTGCAATATCGCTTAAGTTGTCGATTTGTGACAAAAGCGATTGAATGGTATTCACTAAGCTGGATTTTACTGATGTGGCCAATTCTTTTTCATCCCCTATACGCCTCAACAAATGCTGTAAGCTCAATTTCATGGGTGTCAGTGGATTCTTAATTTCGTGTGCCACTTGCTTGGCCATTTCTTTCCATGCCGACTCTTTTTCGGTACGGGTCAATATTTTTTTATTCTCATCCAATACTTTAAGCATCGTATTGTACTGACTCACCAACTTACCAATCTCATCGTCTCCCTTCCACTGCAAGGGTTCATTTTCAGCCGTCAAAGAAATACGTCCCAACTTCTGTGTAATCATATGCAAAGGATACGTCAAATAACGAGACGCAAAATAAGACACGATCAGTAAGGCAATGAATGTAAATGAAAATACATTCATGATGGTATTCAATACCTGAATCATCTGTTTTTCCAATTCGTTTTTCGATTCAAAAAACGGAATACTCAACACCCCATAAATAAGTCCCGATTCCTGTGATCGAATAGAGGTATAAACCATATTGAATGTCAAAGAACCTATACTTTCATTCAATAACACCGCTTGATTTCTCTGTTCTAAGATCGCAACATAAGCCTGAGGATCGAGGTACCTCGACACAATTCCTTTCTTATAGATATCTTGTTGATTAGAAAAATAAAGAATGCCTTTATTGGTGTATACATTTAAATCCAATTCGGAATAACGCGACAAGTCGGTGATTTTTTCCTGGATATAAGACCAACCAATGGTCTTGCCCTTTTGTTGATCCAATATTCCCGCCACCAGTATCGATATGTCTTCTGCTGTATGTGTAGTTTTCTTATTCAAACTTTCCTTATAGTTGTTAGTAATGACACTCAAGGAAACAATACTCATAATCGACAGTGGCAAAAAAAATGCGATGTTGATGTAAATCTGAATACGAGAGGCGTAACTAACCGATTTTTTAGAAAAGCGGAACAACAACAAATTGACCGATACCAGTACCAGTAATAAAAATACATTCACGATAAACAAAAAAGAAAAATTAGTAATCAACACATAAATAGTAGACGCTTCCGATGAAATAACAATCAATTGACTTCTGTTGTTTAACTTACCCCAATGGTGATAGCCGTCCTTAAAAAAACCATCCCGTTCTATCGTTAAAAATGCTCTATCCTTCTTCAATAAGGTAGAATAATAATTCAGCGTTCCATTAGAATAAATGAGTTTGTCTTTTTCATATACCCCATAATTATAGGCTCCTTCCGGTATGTATTTCCTGTATTTTCGATCGACAAGCAGCTCCGGGTAAACGCTATTCGGTTGTATTTTTTTATACTTTAATTCGATCACTACATAACCGGCAACAATAGTACCATACCGGATCTGTTGTAAGCAATAATATTTTTTGGCATCTGAAGATGAAGCCTCTTCTACTAAGAATATATTAGGAAACTGGGTTTTATATTTGCTACGCAATACCGTCTGAAGGTATTTATTCAAATCATTTTTACCTGTTATATCGTTGTAGTTTTTTTGATTGACATCGAACAAATGGACATACACGTCAAATTTATCAAAGTAATTGGACAGGTGTATTTTCCTGATTTTTTGATCAATTAAATTCTTATCTGAAAAAGGAGAAAGTAAAATATTTTTCAAATAAGAATCCTTCGCAATGTTTTCTAACGCATCGTGCATCAAATATTCTCCTTGAATATCATTATCAACAAAAAGCTGATGATAATATTTTTCCTTATCCCGATTTAATTTTTCAATGTAAAATCCCTGAATGGCAAAAGCCACCACCCAGGCTATTTCTATGGCATAAAAAAAGAAATACAAATAGGCTTGGTAGCGCATCAAGGAAACTTCTTTGATATAACCGGTAAAGACAATTACCCATAAGAAAAACAAGTGAATGACAGGTAAAAAGAAAATACCAGGAAGCACAACATACAAGAGCAGCGTAAAACATGCAGCTACACCAAGAGACATCAACAACAGCTGCTTCACACGAAACCATTGCACAGAAAGCCTTATGATGACATGATTGATATAGAAATAGCTCAATCCAACCAATAACAGAACAACCACCGAAACAATGCGTAGCCAATCAAAATGTACACTGGATGTGATATCAAATACAGACTGGGAATTACGCTGCAAAATATCCATGACATTGTACACCTCTAAAAACAAGCCGAAACTCACTCCTATAAAAAACAATACGATAACTTGTTTTTTATTTTGTCCCAAACGCAACATGTATTGGGTGAATGCAAAAGCCATATAGTGTTTGTAGATAAAAGAGCTCAGTACAAAAACAACAATCACGTTGATTAAAAAATCGCCAATGGATGGAGACAGCGATGAATAAGCAAAATTAGAGGGATCAAACAAGCCTATACCTTCAATAAGGTTATACTTAGAGGCCACAGTTACGACCAACTTATACCCCATACAAAAAAGTATGAGTAATATAAAATCAAACTCTAAACGATATTTTTTTTGATGATGATAAAATACACGAACACTTCGATAAAGCCATATCATGTAAAAGGCGATAACCATCAATAAAAAAAGCCCCAAGACCGATCCCTGAATCAAATGGTTTTCTTCTATCGCATAACCAAAAATAAATTTACCTGATTGGCTGTTTACATTGACAAATCCAGTCGTAGGAGAAATAACCAATCGTCCTTTAGAAGCGACAAAAATATGTTCATTGAGAGCAGACTTTAAATAATTATTTTCAATAGGATACTCTGTATATAAGGGAACAATAGAAACAATGTCAAAGACTTTCCCCTCTTTCAAAAATGTAGTTCTCGATGTTAAATATTTCCCTTTGGAATCGGCAATCACTCCCTCTTTCAAAATGTTTTCTACATTTTTCCATTGAGGAACATAATGATAATTTGACCAATAAATCAGCTCTCTATTTTTAAAAACATATAGCCATTGATTTTCTTTTAGAGCTTCGAAATCAGAAAACAGAATCTTCGAATCACTGGATTTATGGTGAACAATATGTGCTGCAGATTGATTGAGTGTCTCAAGTTGGCGGAGGCTATGCGTAACCTTTCGTTGAACAGCCTTGGTCGGATCCTGGTTAAAAAAAGGGATATGAGGGTTCCAAAGCGCTCCCGCTACCACCACCAAAATAAAGCAGGAGTACCCTGCCCATGTTAACCAAAATTGTCCTTTGTTTAGCAAACCCCGTTTTTTGCTTTAATTTACAAAAATCCGTGGATTCTATGCATAAGAAAAACGAGTCTAATTCAATGGAGCAGCCTGCTTGTTCTTCTTGTAGGCCTTGTACCAAAAATACCCTATTACAGAAGCAATGATGTAGGGAAATGCCATCAGGTATAAAATACCACTATTCAAGCCCTGTCCCTTCCCTTTTCCTGTCACCACATTTTCATTCACCGTAGCTTTACACATGGCACACTGAGCCATTACGTCTTGTGAGATTAACGCCACTAAAACAAGAAAGAAGACAAGGAATACGGTTTTCTTAGACATAAGCAATAGGTGGTTATGAAGTATAGTAAGGACTGATCATAAAGTAAACCAAAACCCCGGTCACAGAGACATACATCCAGATCGGGTAAGCCCATTTGACCACCGCTTTATGTTGCTCAAATTCTTCATTTAAGGCATAATACATGGCCATGAGTACAAAATACACAACAATTCCGGCACATACAATGTGCGATATCAATAACACATAATAAACAATTTTAATCCAGCCCTCTCCCCCAAAATGAGTCGATTCATTAGAAAAGTGATACAAGACATACGTCACGAGAAACAGGCCTCCCAAACCAAAAGCCGAAGTCATCAATTTTCGGTGCAATTCCCTCTTCTGCTGTTTTATCGCCATTAAGCCCAAAGCCAATAAAATTGCCGTCAAAGAATTAATCACCGCATTCAGATGAGGTAACATTTTCGTCCATGATCCCAAGTCAAACTTAAGGCGTATCCCTAACAACAAGGCTACGACAACAGGAATCGCTATGGAAACAATTTTAACGAGTGTACGGGAAACGAATTGATTTTTACCTTCCATCTTTTTGATCAATATCTTCTAATACTTGTATTTCCATAATCAAGCGATCTACTTCTTTCTGGTCTGTACCATCATAAAAGCCCCTAATCCATCCCCGTTGATCCACCAAGATAAACTTTTCACTGTGCAAAAAACTAACCGGGAGACCTTCTTCTTCCATGGTCGAAACAAAAAAGCCCGTTTGACCCAACGTATAAATAGAATCTTTATTACCCGTTAGAAAATGCCATTTATCGGGTATGGCTCCATAAGAGGCCGCATACTGTTTCAACACCTCTACCGTATCGTACGATGGATCTACCGTAAAAGAAACAATAGACACGTTCTGATCGTCTTTAAAAGCCTCCTGAACCCGTACCATTTGATTTGTCATCTGCTTGCACTGTGCTTCGCAACGCGTAAAGATAAAATTGGCAACATAAATCTTCCCTTTCAAACGTTCAGAAGAAAAGGTAATACCTTTTTCAGAGGTAAAACTAAACACAGGAACAGTAAACGCCTTGGTGATTGCATACCCTCGGTCTGTTTGCACAGAATCTATCGGCTGAAAAACAAAAAGGCGATGATGATTTTCTCCGAAAAGGTTAAAAAATAAAATAAAAAGGATCGGCAGCAGCAGTACAACAAACAGCAGGCCGATCCTTATAGTGTATTTCATGAGATTTAGATGTTAACAGCAGCGCGTTCAACAAAAATGTACCCACCTTCCATTAAAAGAGCCACAATCAACCAAACGATAAACATAACAGGTAATACAATAGACCAAATCAACAATTTGGTTTCGTATTTCAAGTGCATGAACTCTCCCACAATGTAGAAGGTTTTTACAAATGTCAACAACACAAATATGGAAGTCAACAAATGTCCTCTTTCCATCGTGAAAGCACAAATGAATTCGATTGCCGTGAAAAACGCAAGGATACCGGCAGTAACCCAAACTTTACGAATTTTAGCAGGATCTTTCGGATGAACGTGAAGACTTGGTGCGCTGTCGTGGTGTGCGTGTGCCATAGTGAACTATCTTTTATTCGTGAATAAATTAAACCAAGTAGAAGAAGGTAAATACGAATACCCAAACAAGGTCTACAAAGTGCCAGTAAAGACCAACCTTTTCAACCATTTCATAGTGACCTACTTTTTCATAGGCACCAATTGAAGTATTGTAAAACACAATGATGTTGATGATGATACCACTGGTTACGTGCGTACCATGGAAACCTGTGATAAAGAAAAACAAATCCGCAAAAGGTACAGGACCGTATTCATTCGCCTTCAAATTGGCCCCGTGGAAAATAGACCCATCGTATAGCATTCTTCCTTCTTCAGAACCGATGATGAAAATAGTCCATTCCCAAGCTTGACAGCCGATGAACGCCATACCGCCCAAGATGGTCCATAACAACCATTTTTGAACATCGTTCTTATCGTTTCTATGACCGGCTTCCACCGCCAATACCATGGTTACCGAGCTCATGATCAAGATGAATGTCATAATACCAACAAACACCAATGGTGCTGGAGCATGCGTAAAAGGAATGTGTGTAAATACTTTTTCAGGCAATGGCCAATACGCATCAGAGAAAACAAAACTGTCTATTGAGCCAGAAAAAGCATTGTGGCTAAATCTGATTAAGCCATAGGTGATCAGGAGGCCCGAAAAAGAAAGGGCATCCGACAAGAGGAAAAACCACATCATGAGTTTGCCATAACTGGCTTTCATGGGTTCAACCCCACCACCCCACAAATTTTTGTTGTCGTTGTCGATTGCAGCAGTCGCCATATCAAATAGTTTGTTGTTACGAATTAATTATTGACCATCAAAAATACAAACAAATAAATCCAAAGCAAATCTAAAAAGTGCCAATAAGTTGTGCACAGCTCAAATTGTAAAGATTTTTCTTGATTGATTTTTCCTCTGAAAAGCATAAAAAGCACTATCAGTATGTATATCAAGCCTGTAACCAAATGGAAGGCATGTAAGCCCGATAATACATAAACAAAAGATCCTGCAGGATTACTGGTAGCTCCTCCAAAATAAACATTATCGGCCACCAATGCAGCCCAACCTTGTAGCTGGGTATATAAAAACACCAAGCCTAAAACTAAGGTTATGGTCAATACAATTTTAGAAGTATACAACTGCCCTCTCTTCAATAACGTATAGGCCGCCTGAATACTCACACTACTCAATAAGATGAGCACCGTACTGATCGTAAAGATAGACGGTAAAGAAAACAACAACCATTCTCCATCTGCTTTTCTAACGATGTAAGCACTCGTTAAGGAAGCAAACACCATCACAATGGTCACCATGAACAACCATAGAATAAATTTCTTAGAGTTAATGGCAAAGGGTTTAGATTCTTCGGGTATAAGCACTGTCTTTTGTTCCATACAACAATAATCTATAGTTTATTAAATAAGTAAGCGATTTGCACAATAGGCAAATACAAGAACGATCCAAACATGATGAATTTAGCAGCTTTCGTGGTCCCTTCTTTCATCAAATAAAAGGTTTGAGCCAAAAACAAAACACCTGCCAATAGTGCAATCAGTGCCGATTCTATCCCCGTCATGTGCATCAGATAAGGCATAAAACCTAAAGGTATTAACAACAACGTATAGATCATGATGTTGAATGCCGTCTTCATATCTCTTCCTCCTGACGAAGGCAAAAGCTTAATCCCCGCTTTTTGATAATCATCGTCCAAGACCCAAGCGATGGCCCAAAAATGAGGAAACTGCCAAAAAAACTGTATGGCAAATAAAATCCCTGGCTCCCAACCGTAGTGACCTGTTGCAGCAACCCAACCAATCATAGGAGGCAATGCACCGGGTATAGCACCTACCAAAACAGCAATGGGATGTATGGTTTTTAAAGGCGTATAAACCAATGAATACAACAATAATGAGACAAGGGATAAGAAAGCTGCATTCAAATTGAATTGAAATACAAATACACCCAACCCCACCGATCCCATAAGAATAGCGGCCCAAAGTGCTTCTGAAGCAGAAATCGCACGTGTAGGCAATGGCCTGTTCTGTGTTCTTTTCATCAAGCCATCGGAATCCTTTTCCCATACTTGATTTAAAATATTACTGGAAGCTGTCACCAAGAAACCGCCTAGACAAAGCCATAAAAACTGAACCGTATTGTTCGGATGCGGAGCCAATAAATACCCAAATGCTGCAGAAAAACAAACTAACAATGTAAGTCTAATTTTAAACAGCTTAATGTATGCACCGATTCTAGCGGATACTGCTTTCATGAATGTTATGCTTAATGAATTATCTCTCATGCTGAACAGGATGGTTTGAATACGTACTATTTAACATGACCATCAACAACACCAACTCTAATCCCAATATCATGGAACCTACCAATAAGTGAAGGGGTTGAGCAAAGGCAGGCAAGTGCAAAAATACTAAAATATAACCTATGATCACCTCTACTCCTATGAAAAATACGATACCATAAATTACTTTTTTCGCCGAAGGGCCTAAACCTTTGTCTCGCCAGGCTTTTTGAATAACCATCAGCGTAAGAAAAGCAATCAGATAAGACAAAACGCGATGTACCAGAAAATTTTCCTGCAACAAACTTACCCATGTTTCTCTTCCTGTATAATTCATCATGTATGATATACTGTCTATTTCTTCTCTGACCTGTGTTCCAAAGATAATTTGAATAAAGGTAGCCATCGCCAATATCCAAATCCATACACGGTAAGCAGCTAAACCTTCAAATGCTCCTGTCGATTGCCAAGTCGTTCTGGAAGCTCTAAAATACACATACCATAAAACACCAATCAACAACAAAGCAATAGCCATATGAACGGTAATCATGATGGGCGATAAATAGGAAGCCACCACTTTAGCCCCCAACCAGCCTTGAAAGCCGACCATCAAAAGGCTTAATAAACTAAAGAAAAAAACTTGTTTATCGTCCTTATAAAAAGGGATAGAATAGACAAACATTAAAAAGATGAAAATTCCGGTCAATACCCCCACCAAACGATTTCCATACTCGGTCCATGTTTTGGTCACATTAAATTCTGCTTCGTGTCCTTGCACTTTGTATTTAATCTTATAATCGGAAGGTAATTGAGCAACATCGGTTGGAGGAATCCATGTACCAAAACATTTAGGCCAATCTGGGCAGCCCATACCCGAACCCGTACATCTCACGATACCACCGGCCAGTATAACAAGATAAACGGTACCTATAGTTATCAGATTAAATCTTCTGAATAAACTATGGTACCGTTTGTCTGACATGTTTTATTTTTTTCTTTGCTTCTTTCTTATTTGTCTACTTCGTGAGGGAAGTTAGATTCGGGTGTTTGTGAGAAAGGAACGTTCTGAGGGATGAAATCTCCTTTATCACCAGGCTTGCTATAATCGTAAGCCCATCTGTACACGTGAGGAATTTCACCAGGCCAGTTACCATGACCAGGATTAATTGGTGTCGTCCACTCCAGGGTATTCGATTGCCAAGGGTTAGCAGGAGATATTCTTCCTTTAAATATGCTGTAGAAGAAGTTAAAGATGAAAATGAATTGAGAAATGAATACCAGGATAGCCGCTAAGCTGATCATTTGGTTTAAATCTCCAAACGTATTAAAGGCATCAAAACCTGTCCAGCTATAGTATCTACGAGGGAAACCTGCTATACCAATGTAATGCATTGGGAAGAACACCAAGTAAACACCAATGAATGTTAACCAAAAGTGAATATACCCCAAACGTTCATCCATCATACGACCAAACATCTTAGGGAACCAGTGGTAAACACCTGCCAACATACCAAAGAATGAAGCCGATCCCATTACAATATGAAAGTGAGCAACCACAAAGTAAGTATCATGCAATTGAATATCCACTGCAGAATTACCCAAAATGATACCTGTCAATCCTCCTGAAATAAAGAACGATACAAGACCTATAGAGAACAACATGGCAGGAGTAAAGATGATATTACCTCTCCAGAGTGTCGTGATGTAATTGAACGCCTTCACCGCTGAAGGTACAGCAATAATCAAGGTCAAGAACATAAAGATAGATCCCAGGAAAGGATTCATACCTGTAATGAACATATGGTGAGCCCACACGATGAATGACAAGAATGCAATCGCTAACATCGATCCAATCATCGCTTTGTAACCGAAGATCGGTTTACGAGAGTTCGTCGCTACAATCTCAGACGTAATACCTAATGCAGGTAACAATACGATGTATACCTCAGGGTGACCTAAGAACCAGAATAAATGTTGGAATAAAATTGGAGAACCACCTTGATTGGATAAAGCCTCACCTCCAATGTATATTTCAGAAAGGAAGAAACTTGTACCAAAGCTTCTATCAAAGATCAATAATAAGGCGGCCGAGAATAACACCGGGAATGAAAGGATACCGATGATGGCCGTGATAAAGAAAGCCCAGATCGTTAAAGGTAAGCGATCAAACGTCATCCCTTTTGTTCTTAAGTTAATGACAGTCGTCACATAGTTCAACCCACCTAACAAGGTAGATACAATGAACAATGCCATAGAAGCCAACCACAATGTCATTCCTAAACCAGAACCACTCATGGCTTGAGGTAATGCACTCAAAGGAGGATAAATTACCCAGCTACCGGAAGCAGGGCCTGTTTCAATGAACAAAGAAGCAAACATGACCACACTAGACAAGAAGAAGAACCAGTAGGACAACATGTTCAAGAACCCTGAAGCCATATCCCGAGCTCCAATTTGCAATGGAATCAAGAAGTTACTGAAAGTACCACTCAATCCAGCTGTCAATACGAAGAAGACCATGATGGTACCGTGCATGGTCACCATGGCCAAATAAAACTCAGGATCTAGTTTACCATTTTGAATCCACTCGCCCAGCAATGGTTTTAACCATGACAAATCAGCATTAGGAAAACCTAATTGTAAACGGAACACCAAAGAGAAAAAGCCCCCTAGTATAGCCCAAATGATACCTGAAATAAGGTATTGTTTAGCGATCACCTTATGGTCTTCACTGAAAATATACTTTCTGATCCATGGTAATTCATGGTGGTCATGATCGTGATCATGGTCATGAGCAGAGTGATCTAGATGTAAGTGGCTATCAACAGACGACATAATATATTGTATTAGATAATGTATAAATCAATTAATAATGACTACTACTTTATAGCCTGCGCAGTAGTATCTACCTCAGCAGGATTAGCTAATGAATCTGAAACAACAGGTTTTACAGGAAGAAGTCCTTTCATTTTAGGCGCTTTCTCTGCTACATAATCAGCATTTAACGAAGCAAATGTAGCCTGGGATTCTTTCCATTTTAGGTAATCAGCCGGCTCGTCTACGACTACGATGAAACGCATCGCATAGTGACCACGACCGCAAATTTCAGTACATGCCAATTCATAATTAAAATTAGGATTACCGGTTTTTACCCTCATTTCTGAAGTCGTTAATGAAGGCACAAACCAGAACTTTGTAGGCATGCCTGGAACAGCATCCATTTTTACACGGAAATGAGGTAAAAACACACTGTGTAACACATCTCTTGCTCTGATGTTTAACAATACCGGTTGCCCTTTAGGCATGTGCAATTCTCTTGGAATAAAGTCATCGTAAGAAGCCGAATCTTCGAAACTCATACCAAACTCGTTAACAGCATCTATTAAACGGTAATCGTATTTACCTAATTTATTGTCAGCACCAGGGTATCTTACTTGCCATGCAAATTGCTTACCCATCACTTCAATCACTTCTGCATCTTTAGGAGCTGGAGAGGTAATTGCCGTCCACTCTTTATATCCATAAAATACCAATCCTGCCATAACAACCGCTGGAATAATAGTCCATACCATTTCCAATTTGTGGTTATCCGGATAGTAGTACGCTCTTCTGTCTTCTTTGTACTTGTACATGAAAGGAAATACATACAACAAGGCATTCGTTACCAAGAAGGCAAACACCAAGATGGCCATAATAAACCAAAACAACTTATCCGTTCTTACACCGTGCAAAGAAGCAGATTCAGGCAAGAAATATTGAGAAGCATCGGTATAAGACATCCAAAACGCAATCAAGCCCACTACGAAGATGGCCAAGAAAAGGAAACCATTCACGGCATTACCTTTACCTACACGCTGTTCATACCTGCCTTTAAGAACTGCAGAAAGCACTTGCAACCTGAAAATAACCACGAGAATAGCGATTACTAGTATTACGGCTGCTATAATATAGAAGGTTGTCATATCTATGAGTTAAATCGTTTTATAATTCTGTTTGTGATCAATTAAAATACACTATGGTGTTCGCTTTCTCCCAACATCGGATGATTCTTCGCTACCAAGCCCACTTTAGATAAAGCATTCAAGATGGTATACAAGAAAACACTCGCAAACATCATCGTCATTCCTACTTCTACAAATAAGAATTTAACATCTAAACCACCTGCTTGACCTAAGATTGGAGGGGTTACCATCATATAGAAATCTAACCAGTGACCACAAATGATTCCGACACACACAATTTTCAAAATAAGACCTTGTCTTTTCGCATTTCTTGTCATTAAAGCCAGGAATGGGAAGAAGAAGTTTATGATGAGTGTAAGGAAGAAAATTGGAGTGTAAGCATCTGTTTTCAGACGTTGAACAAAGTATCCGACTTCTTCAGGAATGTTCGCATAATAGATCAACAAGAATTGTTCAAACCATACATAAGTCCAGAATACACTGAATGCAAAAACAAATTTACCCAAATCATGTAAGTGATTTTCATTGATGAACGACAAGTAACCATTGTCTTTCAACATAACAACAATTAAAGTAATCAAAGACAATCCAGACACAAACCAACTCGCAAATACATACCAACCATACATTGTACTGAAGAAGTGAGGATCTGTAGACATTAACCAATCCCAGGCAGCCATAGATTCAGACACGCCAAAGAAGACCAGAAAGCCTGCAGATAAGTAAATGCTTTTGTTGTGAAATTTCAAATCACCCGTCAAATCTTCTTGAATAGAATAGTTACGCAACACTTTCCAGAACAAGAACCAACCTACGAAGTACACTACTGTTCTGATGATGAAGAAAGGAAAATTCAAATATGCTTTTTTACCATCTAACAAGGCATCGTAATGCTCACTGCTTTTATCATACAAATCGTGATGAGTCCAGTGAAATAAATCATGGTTAAAGAAAAGCAATAATACCACAGTCAAGATGCCAGCAATGGGTAAATACGATCCAAAAGCCTCTGGAATACGTTTGATACCTGCCGACCAACCAGCCCATGCAACATAATTAAATGCGATAAAAAACACGCCTATCAATGAAATACCTGCGAAGAACACATTGTTCAACCAAAGATCTTTAATGATACGTAATGTCCAGTTGGCTGCTCCATGACCTCCACCATGCTCCGCTGCTCCATGAGCTGCTTCGTGACCATGACCTCCGCCATTCATCAACATAAAAATACCTATTGCCAACAGCAATGCGCCCGCTCCAAGAGTTATAAAGAGTGTTTTCTTGGCGCTTGAGCTAAATACAAATTTTTCTTCAAGGTTCATGGTAAATGAATTCAATTGAGATGATATAATACCCTATTGTTTTTTCTGAAGTTTTTCTTTCACGAAGTGAGCGATCTTCCATCTGTCAGCAGCTTCAATTTGAGAAGCATGTTGCAGCATTCTTCCTTTTCCATGTGTAATCACATGGAAAATATGACCTTCTGAAATCGTGACCAACTGACCACCCGCTAAATTAGCAACCCCTTTCAATTTATCATTGACAGGACCATCACCAGCACCTGTGTCACCATGGCAATGCGTACAAAAACGTCCGTAAAGTACTTCGCCCTCAGCCAATACTTGTTCGTTAACCACCAATGGACTAACCAACGTCTTAGCAGCAAACTCTAAACTATCTTTAGAAATCTTATAAGGCGTATACCCCCTCTTGATGGTATTGGCCACTGGTAATTTCAAGTTTCCTTTACCTTCATTACCAGGCATCGCATTATAAGCCTCTTTAAAATTTTCTTTATCCTCGATCACAGAAACCGGTTCATAGGCTTCAGAGTGGTACATGTTAGGTGCATACTCCACACGTGGTTGTTGATGCACCGGGATACGGTCGAAGTTATGATTACAAGAAGCTAAAAAGCCAAATGCAGAAACCAGGAGCGTTAAATTGATGTATTTGAAATTCATAGTCTTTACGATTCCTTTCAACTATTCAAATGATTTTCTATTCACTTCTGAAGCTCCAGAGCTCTTCAGTATGCTCTCGATAGATACGGCGTCTGCTTTATTCTGAGACAAATCTATCGCCATTACAAATTTATGATCAACACTTCTTGGATCAAACATACGAGGAGTTCCCCAAGGTTTCAGGTTACTCACCACAAAGAATGTTCCTGTCATACCAAATGCACAAAGTAAGACCGTTAACTCGAAGGTAATCGGAATAAAAGCAGGAAGAGGAATATAAGGTCTCCCTCCCACATCCATCGGCCAATCAAAACCCATCATACCGATCATCATAGACAGTGCACAAATCGTACCCGTCATACCAAACAAGAATCCTGCGATCGGCAAGTTTGAATAATGGTATCCCATGGCGTCATCCAATCCGTGAACAGGGAATGGAGTATAACACTCATGAATTTTCACACCCGACTTCTTCACCTTTCCTACTGCTTCCACTAGGACATCTTCGTCGTCGTATATTCCTACTAAAAAGTTCGTTCCTTTTTCCATATTGCTATGTATCGGCAGATACTATATTATTGTTTTTTTTCAGAAGAAGATTTAATAATTGCTTTCACTTCAGCCATGTTGATTACAGGGAAATACTTCGCAAAAAGCAAGAAGCAAGTAAAGAAGAATCCAAACGTGAACAAGTAATCTCCTACATCATACATCGTTGGAGAGAACATTGCCCAGCTCGATGGCAAAAAGTCTCTGTGCAAAGACGTACAAATGATTACGAAACGTTCGAACCACATACCAATGTTTACGATGATAGACAAGATAAAAGTCCACACTAAACTTCTTCTGATACTTCTAAACCAGAACAATTGAGGAGTAATCACATTACACGTCATCATACTTGCATAAGCCCACCAGTAAGGTCCAAATGCTCTGTTTTGGAAAGCAAAAGCCTCGTAAGGTACACCTGAATACCAAGCGATGAAGAACTCTGTTAAATAAGCCACACCTACGATAGAACCTGTTGTTAAAATCACTTTGTTCATCGACTCAATGTGTTCAAGCGTAATATAGTCTTGTAAATTAAAGACAACTCTGGTAATCAACATCAAGGTCAATACCATCGCAAAACCAGAGAAAATCGCACCCGCAACAAAGTAAGGAGGGAAGATTGTGGTATGCCATCCTGGAATAATGGAAGTAGCAAAGTCCATGGATACAATGGTGTGTACGGAAAGTACAAGTGGTGTTGACACCCCTGCAAGAACCAAACTCACAGCTTCGTACCTGCTCCATGTTTTAGCAGAACCGTCCCAGTTAAAGCTAAGTGCTCCGTAGATAACACGACGGATACCTGTTGCTCTTTCGCGGATGGTGGCAAAGTCTGGAATCAAACCAACATACCAGAATACAAGAGATACCGAGAAATAAGTAGAGATCGCAAATACGTCCCACATCAAGGCCGAGTTAAAGTTAACCCAAAGTGATCCAAAGGCATTCGGTAATGGCAATACCCAATAACCTAACCAGGGACGTCCCATGTGAGCAATGATGAACGTAGCCGCACAAAGTACCGCAAAGATCGTCATCGCTTCAGCAGCACGGTTAATGGATGTTCTCCATTTTTGACGGAACAATAACAAAATCGCAGAGATCAATGTACCAGCATGACCGATACCTACCCACCATACGAAGTTGGTAATATCCCAAGACCATCCAATAGTTTTATTTAAACCCCACATACCGATACCTTCGTACCAGGTAGTCCACAAACAATATCCTCCGTAAAATAATGTAATCAAAGAAAGCGTAAAAGCGATCTTCCAAGCTGTAGTAGGTTTACCTTCTACTTGTTTACAAATATCTTGGGTGACATCCTCGTACTTTTTGCCTCCTGTAACGAGAGGGGGTCTTACCGATGAAGTAACTTGCATACTAATTTATAATTAAGCTTTAGTGTTTCTGATTTTTGTTAGGTAGAATACGTTGGACTGTACATTCAACTCCTCTAGTACTGTATATGCTCTTTCTTTATTCAGTTCGTTATTTTCGATCGATACTTTACTCGTTGTATCGTTCTGATCACCAAATACGATAGCATCCGTTGGACAAGAAGATGCACAAGCAATCGTGATGTCTCCATCCTTAATCGGTCTCTTCTCTTTCTTGGCAAGTAATTTACCTTCTTGAATACGTTGCACACACATAGAACATTTCTCCATCACACCACGAGAACGAACCGTTACGTCTGGATTCAGAACCATACGACCCAAAGCCGTGTTCATTGAAACGTTTTTGTCGAATACTTCTTCGTTATCAAAATACTTGAACCAGTTGAAACGACGCACTTTATAAGGACAGTTGTTCGCACAATACCTTGTACCTACACAACGGTTATAAGTCATTTGATTCAATCCTTCCGTACTGTGTGTTGTCGCAGCCACTGGACAAACCGCTTCGCAAGGAGCATGGTTACAGTGCTGACACATCATCGGTTGGAAAGTTACTTGAGGATTTTCTGATGGATCTTCTAATGCCGCTCTATCTCCCTGGAAGTAAACGCCGGTTTCTTTCGGTTCTGCATCTGAACTGTAATACCTATCGATACGTATCCAGTGCATTTCACGACGGTTAATCACTTCTTTTTTACCTACTACAGGTACGTTGTTTTCGGCTTGACATGAAATCACGCATGCTCCACAACCTAAACAAGCATTAAGGTCAATCGTCATACCCCACTTATGATTAGGCTGAACGTGTTGATCTTTCCAAATATCTACTTTCTCAGGAGCTACTTTACCATCCGGTGTCGTTACCGTTGGGAAGAAACGTCCTGCAGCTGGATTCTTAAGGTATTCATCCAATGTCGCGTCTTGAATAATCGGACGGTTCATGATGGTATGATGCGTTTGCGTTTGGGCAATTTGAGAGAACCCTCCAGTCGCAGTGATGGTAACATTAAAGGCACTGTATTGAACGAATCCCTCTTCAATAGAAGCTAAAACAAACGCATTGGCACCTACTCCATTCCCTACTTTACCGGCTTTTTCTCTACCGTAACCCAACGCCAGGGAAACGGTACCTTGTGCTTGACCCGGTTGAATCAATACAGGAACTGCTTTCGCTAATTTTTTATTACCCACTTTGATGTCTACCAAAGTTCCTTCTTCCCAATTGTTCTGATCCGCAAATTTCTTGGAAACTGCCAAATAGTTATCCCACGTTGCTTTAGAAATAGGATCCGGAAGTTCTTGTAACCATGGGTTATTCGATTGAACACCTGAACCCAATCCTACTTTCTCATACAACTTCAAGTCAATCCCTTTGCTATCCGCCGAATAGATTTTATTAATTCCTGTTTCTACTCCAGAAGCATTAAATGGTAAAGCAACAGGTGTAGAAGCTACCACCGCTACAGAAGCTGCCGGTTCGAACACACCATCGTGCAATGCCTGATCCCAAGACGCTCCTTTTAATAAAGAAGAAGTCCAGTGGTTCTTTAAATAAGTATAATAGTCAACGTTATTACCAGACCATTTCAATAAACTTTCCTGCGCTTGTCTTGTTTTGAAAAGAGGAGCAATCGTTGGCTGTGCCAAACTATAGAAACCTGTTTTAGGTTCTGCATCATTCCAAGATTCCAAGTAATGATGATCAGGAGTAATGTACTCTACTTCAGATGCTGTTTCATCTGCTCTATCTGCAAACGATACAGACAATTTTGCCTTTTTCAAGGCTGCTTTAATTTCAGTTCCTCTTGGATGATCGTAAACAGGATTCGCTCCGTAAAACAATACACCAGCTACTTTGCCAGCAGCAAGGTCATCTACGAATTGATTCATTTTCTCATCATCACCTAAACGGTAATTCACTGAATTATTCACATCAATGGTAGTACCGTAGTTGCCCAATGCAAGATTGATTTGGTTCACCAACAATTGTATATTGATATCGTTTGAACCAGATACAACAAGTGATTTCCCTTTATTTTGTAATAAATCGTTTACTGCACGATCTAAAATGTCATTTTTAACAGGAGTTGTATTGATACGGGCAGAAGTTAATCTGTTATAGAGCTCCGCTACAAATAATCCTTCTTGAGATAATTTAATAGGAGCACGGTAATCCGCATTACTACCTGTTAAAGACAACGCACTTTCAAACGCATAAAGACGGTTCATGGTCTTTTGAGTTTTACTCAATCTTCTGTTTTTAACAAATCCTATGGAATAATCTCCAGCACCCCAGGTAGCCAAAAAATCAGCCCCGAAGCTTACGATGACATTTGCCTTTGCAAAATCATACACTGGAATAATTGATTTACCAAACGTTGCTGCATTGGCCTTCGTAATCGCATTCGAAGAAATCGCATCGTACATGATGTGTTCCGTAGTAGGATACTTCGCCTTGAATTCAGCAATGGCTTTATATGTCGTAGGACTTAATAGGGTTGAAGAAACAATACGTATAGCTCCTCCCTCTTGTGTAATCTTATTCAGTTTATCCGTGATGGCAAGATCCACTACTTCCCATGAAGATGCTTTTCCATTCGCTTGTACTCCTGCTAAACGAGCGGTATCATACAAACTCAAAACAGATGCCTGAACCCTCGCAGAAGCACAACCCTGAGTTACACTGGATAATTTATTTCCTTCTACTTTAATAGGTCGACCTTCACGGGTTTTCACTAACACGCTACAGTAATCGCCACCTTCTGCATAAGTAGATGCATACCAGTTTGCAATACCTGGTTCTATTTCTTCCGGTTTATTTAAATAAGGAATGGCTTTTTTTACGGGAGTCTCGCAAGCCGCTAGTGTTGCTGCCGCTACACTAAAACCTACTAATTTCAAAAAGTCTCTCCTATCAGGAGCACTATCCTCTGAACCATCTTTAGATTTAGGAGATTCAGGGAATTCAGTCAAAGCGTTTTTCAAAAACTCAGGCTCATTGTGAAGTTCCTCTACACCTTTCCAGAATACTTTATCTTTTTCTTTCATATTAGTATGAACTATTATGTATTAGGCTTTAGTAAATATTAATAGTGACATTTAGAACAATCCAAGGCTCCGATGTCTTCGGCTTTCATGTCACCCTTTTTCTTAGAGTCCGCATGAACCTTCAACAACTTATCATAATAAGCATTGTCTTTTGCATTCACCGCTGTTTCTCTATGGCAATTGATACACCATCCCATCGTCAACGGAGAATGTTGTCTTACCACTTCCATTTCCTCAATAGGACCATGGCATTTTTGGCATTCAATACCCGCTACAACGGTATGTTGAGAGTGGTTGAAATAAGCCAGATCTGGAAGGTTATGAACTCTCACCCACTTCACAGGAGTACCATTTTCATAAGCTTTTACCAATTGACCAATCGCTTCTTTTCCGTATTTAGGACCTTCTTTAATGTGCGTATGACAGTTCATACAAATATTTAAAGAAGGAATGTTTGCCTGCTTGCTTTTATACACACCGGTATGGCAATAGTTACAGTTGATTTTATTGTCTCCTGCATGCAATTTATGAGAAAATGGAATGGGCTGAACCGGTTCGTAGTTTTGATCTACACCTATAGATAATGCACCTAACCAACAAGCCCTCACGGCAACACCCACAAATAATATACTCACAATGGTAATGAACATTCTGCTCTTCACCACTGCTACTAAATCAAAGGTTTGGTTAACAAGTTCTTTATCTTCTTCCGCTAAAGCTGTTTCTTTATCTTTTAAGAAACGTTTGATCACCGTTAAGAAAACAATCAAGGTCACTAATACCAATACCAACACCACGACCACAAGGGCCAAGATGATATTAGAAGTAGCACTGTCTTGAGAAGCAGCTTGCGCACCTTCTCCACCAGGACCAGGAGCCGCTTTCTTTTCTTCTGGTGCTTTTGCACCTTCTGCATCAACATAAGCCAACAATGCACTAATTTCCTCGTCCGTAAACGTCGGGAATGAAGTCATCACCGCTTTGTTGTACTTATTGTACAAATCGTTAGCATACTTGTCGCCACTTCCGATAACAGCCGTAGAGTTTCTGATCCAAGCTGCCAACCATTTCGCATCTTTGCGCTTGGTTACGTCTTTAAGCGCAGGACCTACCTCTTCGGTATGGATGGCATGACATGATTTACAATTATCTTTAAACAAAGTCTCTCCCTTGGAAACTAATCCAGCATCGGGAGCAGCGTCTTGCGCACGTGAAATTGTAAAGAAAAATGATAAAATGATCAGTAATGAGAACCTAGATGCAAGGTTCGAAATCGATGTTTTGGACATGTTAGACAATATTTTTATCCTTTTGATGGCCATTTTTTTCTAATAGACCCACAAATCTATTACTGAAATTGAATTAATCAAATATGTTTTTGAAACCCGAAACCCCTTTATTCTGCAAAAGAAAAGGGATTTACTCTAAAAAGCTGAATATCTATATATTACAAATATATGCTGTTTATCAACACTTGTAATTTAGAATTGATATAAATAAAAAAGCCTTTTTTGCTTTTTTTAAGCAAATATTCCCCAATATCTCGAAGGAGTATTATAGTTTTGTCCTTGTTGTCAAACTTACTTGAATACAAAAATGCTCCAGTCCAACTACCCTCTTCTTGACCTGAACACCTTCCATATGAAGGTGTATGCAAAATGGTTTGCAACCTTCAGAACTGAACAAGAACTCAGCACCTTGTTGGAGAATCATAAGGCCAAAGAAGAGCCTTTACTAATTCTAGGTGGAGGAAGTAACATCTTATTTACCGATGATTTTGATGGACTAGTATTAAAAAATGAGCTTAAAGGAATCGTCATCACAGAAGAAACTCCTCATACTATAAACATTGAAGTCGGTGCCGGAGAAGTATGGCACGAACTCGTTATATATAGTGTAAACAAAGGCTGGGGAGGGCTTGAAAACATGTCCTTGATTCCTGGTTCTGTCGGTGCATCTCCCATTCAAAACATTGGAGCTTATGGTGTAGAAGTAAAAGATGTTTTGAGCCATGTCGATGCCATGCATATTGAAACTCAACAAGTAAAGCGCTTCACCAACACCGAATGTAAATTTGGTTATCGAGACAGCATCTTTAAACGTGAAGAAAAAGGGAAATGGATCATTATAAAAGTAGGATTTATACTTTCTAAAAATGCCTCTGTCAATACCACATACGGAGCCATCAACGATACCTTGATCAAAAGAGGCATTACTTCTCCTTCCATAAAAGATGTGAGCGACGCTGTCATTTCAATTCGTCAATCTAAACTTCCTGATCCAGCTAAAATAGGCAACAGTGGAAGTTTCTTTAAAAATCCAGAAATCTCCAAAACACAATTCGAATCGCTCCAACTTTTATTCCCGGATATCGTCAGTTATCCCATCAATCAAACTACAGTGAAAGTCCCCGCAGGATGGCTCATTGAAAAAGCCGGATGGAAAGGTAAAACATTTGGAAACTACGGGGTGCATAAAGACCAAGCCCTGGTACTGGTCAACTATAAAGATGCTCCCGGGCATTTAATTAAACAACTCGCATTGGATATCACTCACTCCATTTGGGAAAAATTTGGGATTCAACTCGAAACGGAAGTGAATATTATTTAGTAGATAGTAATCAGTGGTCAGTGGTCAGTAAAGGCTAGTATATTACGTAGTCTTGATTGATTTATATATCGAATAATACGCCACCTTTGTTTTTATATAAAATTCATAAGTGGTATTAAAAAAGCTAATTTCAAAACTTCCCCTAGTATTTTACTGACCACTGATTACTGATACCTGACCACTGATTACTGATACCTGACTACTGACCACTGATACCTGACCACTATCTACTAACATAACGATACACTTCAACGCCAAACTTTTTCAAAAAAGCAACACCTTCGTCCTCTGGTAGACCTTTATATTCAGCATACGAATGTAGATAAACAACCTTTTCTATCCCTACTGAAAAAATATGTCTCGCACAAGACAAGCAAGGAGACAAGGTCACATACAAAGTCGCACCTTTCAACTTAGCACCATTATTCGATGCAAATATAATCGCATTTTGCTCGGCATGCAGTGCCAAAGAACAACTCCCTTTAGAATCTTTGGGACAACCTACTTCTGGCCATTCTTCATCACAATTATGCGTACCTGCAGGGGGACCATTATAACCAATCGATATAATACGCGTATCTTTCGTCAACACAGCACCTACCTGACGTTTGATACAATGCGAACGTTGGGCTAAATTTTCAGCCAATTGCATGAAGATATCGTCGAATTCCGGTTTGATCATGGTCTCAAATTGAGATGCAAGTTAAACCCGAAATAGGCATTAGGCAAGTAAGAAGTTTTTTTTCTACTCCTTGTCGAATTTCAGCTGAAAGACGAACAGGAAGTATTACCTTTGTAACATGCTTACTATTCATAATTTATCGTATTACATCGGAGCTAGAGCCATATACGAGGACGTTTCTCTTCAAATTAAACCCAAAGATAAAATAGGCCTTATTGGCGCCAATGGAACAGGAAAATCAACACTCCTGAAACTCATCAACGGGGACATTACGCCCGATGAAGGCAGTATCTCCAAAAGTAATGATTGTACCATAGGCTACTTAAACCAAGACCTTCTATCCTATCAAAGTGAAGACAGCATTTTAGCTGTAGCCATGGAAGCCTTTGCGGAAGCAAATCAAGTACAACGTGAAATGGATACCATTCTTCATAAAATGGAAACCGACTATAACGAAGACTTGGTTTATAAACTCACCGCTCTACAAGAACGGTTTGAAAGTCTTGATGGATACTCCATACAATCACAAACAGAAAAAATATTGGAAGGTTTAGGTTTTAAAACAGAGGATCTCACCAAACCCTTAAAGAATTTTTCCGGAGGATGGAGAATGCGTGTCATGTTAGCCAAACTTTTACTTCAAAAGCCAGCATTGCTCATGCTCGATGAACCCACCAACCACTTAGATCTTCCTTCCATACAATGGATCGAACAATACCTAAGCAGTTACGAAGGTTCTACCATTGTTGTATCTCACGACAGAGAGTTCTTAGATCATACATGCAATATGATTGTAGAGGTTCGTAACCAGGATTTAGAAATCTACCAAGGGAACTATTCTTATTTCTTAGAAGAAAAAGAATTGCGCTCTGAAATTTTAAAAAACACCTACGAAAATCAACAAGCAAAAATTAAACAAACCGAAAAATTCATCGAACGTTTCCGGGCGAAGGCCAGCAAATCACGTCAAGTACAATCTCGTGTAAAAGCGTTAGAACGTATGGATGTGATGGAAGAAATTCCAGATGAAGAAGCCAAAGTATTATTCCGTTTTCAATTGAGAACACAACCCGGAAGAAACGTTGTACAACTCGATCGAATCCATAAAAGTTATGGTGATTTACACATCTTAAAAAATGCCACCGCACGGGTGGAACGTGGCGATAAAATTGCCTTGATCGGTGCCAACGGAAAAGGGAAATCAACCTTGCTTCGTATTATTTCAAACGAAGAAGAATTCGAAGGAGAACATGTGCTTGGACATCAAGTCGAAAGTTATTCTTATGCTCAGCATCAACTCGAATCACTCACGGTAGAAAACACCGTACTCGATGAATTAAAATCCATGGGGAGTGCCAAAACAGAAACTGAATTAAGAAGTATATTAGGTTGTTTTTTGTTTTCAAGCGACGACGTATTTAAAAAAATAAAAGTATTATCAGGAGGAGAAAGAGCACGCGTAGCTTTAGCTAAAACATTGGTCTCTCAGTCAAACTTTTTATTATTGGATGAACCGACCAACCACCTGGACATGACCTCAGTGAACAGATTGATACAAGCCATTTCTCAATACGAAGGAACGGTTGTTCTGATCTCACACGATCGTCATTTCGTACGTCAAACAGCCAATAAAATTTGGTGGATCGAAGATTTAGAAATCAAAGAATATCCAGGAACATACGATGAATTTGTGAAGTGGAATGAAACCAGAGATCTAAGTGACAAAAAAAACACGGCTCCCAAACCTGTAAAAAATACAACTGCTCCTGCCCAAAAAAAAGAGACTAAAACTATTGACGAAAAACTTACTAAAAAAATTAAAAAAGAAATTGAAACCCTTGAAGTAGAAATTGCCAGCATCGAAAAAGAAATTCAGTCGATCGAGCTTAAGCTGGCCTCGGAAGAGGTATACTCCAACGAAAACGAATTAAAAACACATACAGAAAAACACGCCTCTTTACGTCATAACCTAGATACAAAGCAGCGTGCATGGGAAGACAAAATGATAGAATTGGAAAATTTATAATATCAAGCAATCGTATTCGTTTATCACATTAGAAACAAGTATTACCATGATGAATAAAGTTTTATTGTTAATTATTGCTGGGGTATTTTATTCACTGTATGCATTGGCAGAAGTACCTGCTGTAGATGCGATATACAATCCAAGAATAAAAACAGTTCAATTATATCCTCGTTCATCGAATGCCCTTGTACCTCCTATTCTATTCTTAGGTTCTACAGATGAACTGGTACTTGAATTTGATGAAATCTCCGAAGAAGCGAATTCGTACTATTTCAAAATCATCCATTGTAATGCAGACTGGTCTGTATCAAACTTAAGAAGCATACAGTATGTCAAAGACTTTAACGAAACCTTCATTCAAAATAGAGACTTCTCTACTTCAACTAAAATAGCCTTTACACATTATACATGTTATATCCCACGCACCTTGGTCAGTGGAAACTTTTTTGTAAAAGTATATGAAGAAGGCAACGAGGACCATGTACTCTTAACACGAAGATTCAACATTATTGAAAATTATGTCAACATTGCAGGCCAAGTCAATTTTGCAAACAATACGTCCAAACGACTTACCCACCAGATGTTGAACTTCATGATCAACTACCCTCAATACAACCTTGTAAATCCTTCTGGTCAGCTTAAAGTCATTGTACGTCAAAACTATGTTTGGAAAACAGCAACACCTCCACTTACTCCTTTATATGTAAGAGAAGATATTCGTCAATTGGATTACAGTTATTACAACGATGAAACCACCTTTCCGGGAGGAAATGAATACCGTTATTTCGATATGCGAAGTTTTAACTTTAGTGGATTCAATGTTGGCCGTATCATACGCTCACAAAATAAAACAGATGTACTACTAGCCATCGATAATACAAGGGCTTCTAAAATGTATATTTTATGGGAAGACCTCAACGGTAAATACAGTATTGAAAACTATGAAACCGGTGGAAAGCGTCTCGAAGCTGATTATGCCACCGTTCATTTTTTATTAGAAGCAGAAGAACTCGAACAAGCCGATGTGTACGTCTACGGAGAGTTGAGCAATTGGGAACTGGCACCTGAAAACAGGATGAAATACAATCCTGAAAAAAAAGCATATGAAGCTAAATTATACCTCAAACAAGGCATATACAACTACCGCTACTACGTAAAAGGGAAAACCGTACCTTTAGATGAAAATTATTTTGAAGGTACATACAGCGCAACGGAAAACAACTACGACATATTCGTATACTATCGTATCCCTGGAGAATTTTACGACCGTATTATCGGGTACCAAAATTTTCGCTACCCTACCCATTAATTAGTTATTGGATATCGATTATTTCTTAATGTCGTATGCCGTAACTCTTTGGTTAGGATCGGCATTGGCAATATCCAACATCCCAAAACCTCTTTCGCTCAGTACCCCAATGCCTGTATTGAATACAAACTTTTGTACTTCAGGATCCGCATACAAAGTAAAAGGAAATGTATAGCCCCTTACTTCCGCTTTTTGTCCTTCAAAATAAATCGGGAAAATACGAGCAAACTTTTTCTCTTCGTTCTTGATCTTACCTAAGTATTCCGCATCTGGAACCAATTGAAACTTGAAGAATGCAGCCAATTGATCTTGAGTATAGCCAGCCTTTTCCATTCGCATCATCGTGCTTTCAAATAAATAATCTGAAAACTCATCCAAGGTTGGGCTTACAAATCGTTTAGCATCGATACCTCCATCACTAGGATGAACGATAGAAAGAGGAGAAAGACAAATAAATTTCGTTTCATTAGTCAACACCGGAACATTCTCCATGTCCACATTCATCGGATTCAATTCCAATTTACCAATGGCCACTTCTTCTTGAGAAAAAATCCCTTTGATGACATGATCAATTAACGCTTCATCAATAGACGAAAATACTAAAGTCACTTTGCTTGAGTAGAAATGCAAACCATCTTTACCTACTCTCGTTTGACCTTTCAACGCAGAAAAATTATAATTTTCTACCGTCTTACCAATAGAGCTCTCATATCGCTCAATGTATGGTTGAATAAATTCGTGTATTAAATACTGATGGTGAAAAGGAACATACGATCCTTTATTTTTCAAACCAAAAATTATTCTTACTCTCACAACTTTAAGGGTTTATAAAAAGCCACACTTACTTATTAATAACGATTCTTATCACGAATTTGTTCAGACATTGAAACGGAAATGCATAATATCTCCATCTTCAACAAGATATTCTTTGCCTTCAATCGATGCTTTACCATTTTCACGGCATGCAGCTTCCGTTTTAAACTGTTGAAAATCTTTCAACTTAATCACCTCTGCCTTGATGAATCCTTTTTCAAAATCGGTATGGATTACACCCGCTGCCTGGGGGGCCTTCCATCCCTTTTTAATCGTCCAAGCTCTGACTTCCTTCACTCCGGCAGTAAAGTAGGTAATCAGACTCAACAAAGAGAATGAAGCCCTGATTAAGCGATTTAATCCAGACTCTGTCAATTTATATTCTTGAAGAAACATCGCTCTTTCCTCAGGATCTGTTAATTCTGCAATTTGAGCTTCAATGGCAGCACATAACACAACTACCTCTGCATGTTCAGTGGCAACCTCTGCCTTCAGGCGCTCAACATATTGATTGCCATCAGGTAACGATTTTTCATCGACATTGGCAACATAAATCACTTTCTTAACCGTCAACAAATGAATGTCTTCAATGGCTTTTTTATCTTCTTCTTCTACCACCAAGCTCCTGGCACTTTTCCCTTCCAGTAAATGATTTCTATACAAATTAAGCGTCACCAATTCTTTCTTTGCTTTCGCATCACCTGCCTTGGCCGTTTTTTCAACCTTAGCTATTTTCTTTTCTACGGAGTCCAGGTCTTTCAACTGCAACTCGGTATCAATAATTTCTTTATCTGAGATAGGGTCTACCTTTCCTGCTACATGTACTACATTATCGTCTTCAAAACAACGTACCACGTGTATAATAGCATCTACCTCACGAATATTGGCCAGAAATTTATTCCCTAAACCCTCTCCTTTCGATGCCCCCTTTACCAACCCCGCAATGTCTACAAATTCAATAACGGCTGGTAAAACACGTTCTGGATTCACAAGGCCTTCCAACACCTGCAAACGTTCATCAGGCACAGTAACCACACCTACATTTGGCTCTATCGTACAAAACGGATAGTTGGCGGCTTCCGCTTTGGCATTCGATAAGGCATTAAAAAGCGTCGACTTACCCACATTCGGTAATCCCACGATCCCACATTGCAAACCCATGATATAAAACTTCGTTTTTAAATGTTCTCACACAAAAATACTACTCTAAGCCCACAAAAGAGCTCCGAAGTAACAAAAAAGAAAAAAAGCTCCTTTTAGGAGCTTGGGTTATTCCCACTTCAATTCTGTATCTTCTAAATCAGTGCCTCTCTCGTCATCAGCAACCTGATCAAATTTGTCAAAGTCTATATCGGGTAACAATTCCTTCTTCACATGCTCCACTGTTTGTTGCAAGGCTTCTAAGAATTTACCAAAATCCTCCTTGTATAGAAATATCTTATGTTTTTCATAGAAAAAGCCGTCATCCTTAAACCTTTTCTTACTTTCCGTAATTGTCAAGTAATAGTCATTGGAGCGCGTCGATTTGATATCGAAAAAATAAGTTCTCTTCCCTGCCTTTACTCGCTTAGAGTAAATTTCTACGTGCTCTCTGTCTTTGTTCTCTTCCACCGTACTCTAAATTTTTAATAGGTTATAAATGTAAGTAAAAGTAATTTTTTTTATTTAAGTTTCAAATAAATTACAAATTACCTACGAATAGCACAAATTATTTGCAAGATTTAACCGTTTCTTTTTCTTCTATTCTACTATAACCTTCGAAAAACCAAGGAAATGAACCTCAGCTTAGAAGATATCGCCATATTTAAACACCTTGACCTACTGGCCAAACGACAAGTCGAAGGATTTATCACGGGACTACACAAGTCTCCTTTTCATGGTTTTTCAGTAGAATTTGCAGAACACAGGATATACAATCCGGGAGAGAGCACAAGGCATATCGATTGGAAGGTTTTTGCCAAAACAGATCGCCTTTACACTAAACGTTATGAGGAAGAAACAAACCTGCGCTGCTATGTCTTAGTAGATGCATCAGGGTCTATGTTTTACCCTCAAGATACCAATCTTAAAATTCGCTTCTCTGCTTTCGCTACGGCTTGTTTATTTCAGCTTTTTCAAAAACAACGTGATGCTTTTGCGCTGGCCACTTTTTCAGACGAAATCCATTTTCAAAGTGCACTAAAAAGTACAAACTCCCATTTTAACCAACTCGTTTCAGTACTCCAAGACACCATCGTCAAACCGCTTACCACACATAATAATACCTCTGTCAGTAAAGCCATACACACTATTTCAGAACAAATTGGACGGAGAGCGATGGTCATCTTATTTTCAGATATGTTTGAACAAGAAAATGCAGAAGACCTTTTTCTCGCCTTAAGACACCTCAAACATCAAAAACATGAAGTATTGGTATTTCATACCATCGATAAGTCTACAGAATTTGACTTTGCCTTCGAAAATCGACCTTATGAATTTATAGACATAGAAACGAAAGAAAAACTCAACTTACACCCTGTTCAAATCAGACAACAATACCAAGAACGCATGAAGTCATTGATGCAGAATGTGTACGAAAAATGTGCTCAATATAAAATAGACCTGATCGAATGCGATGTAAAAGAATCGGTAGATCAGGTATTACAAGCCTATTTAGTGAAAAGGAAAAAAATGTTGGTATAACAAGTATTGGATTTGGGAAGAAACTTTTCCTATTTGAAAAACATTCTTTATTCTGTAGAATTATGAAACATATCAAAAAAGCATTTATTGTCGACGATGATGACATCCTTAACTTTGTCACCACAGAGCTCCTTTCAAAATTTGATCCGGCTTGTCAAGTCACTTCTTTTACGAATCCTGAAAAAGCATTCGAATCACTCGTCTCAATCAACGAATCAGGAGAAAGTTTACCAGATGTTTTACTGCTAGACATCAACATGCCGAAACTTAATGGGTTTGAATTTCTGCAAAAGATGAAAATGGGAGGTTTAGCCAAAAAGATTCAAGTGATTATGTATACTTCTTCCGGAAATCCAGAAGACAAAAAACGATCTTCCCAATTTGACAATGTGGTGGGGTATATGGAAAAACCCTTCAGCGCTCAAGCATATGGAAAAATCTTAGAGATGTCGTATTCTAAATAAGTTAAGTCCAGGCATCAGTGCTCTAACCAATGAATCTCAGTATCATTATACCTCTATATAACGAAGAAGAACTTATCATAAAAGTATTGGATCAACTTGACCAAATTAAATGGCAATCCATCATTTCTACTATTGAAATAATAATCGTTGATGACTTTTCAACAGACCAATCTTGTGAAGTTGTAAAATCATATATCAACAAGCATCCACACATCAAACTTTTTTGTCATGATGTTAATAAGGGCAAAGGTGCTTCCGTCCGATATGGAATCAGTAAAGCCAATGGAAACACCTTTCTGATTCAAGATTCAGACTTGGAATTATCTCCATCAGACATCCCTAGAATGATTGAAGCCATGAATGAATTAAGTGTGGATTTTATCAATGGTTCACGTTATCTTCCTGGTGTATATAGACCTTTATCTTCTTATAAACGCTACCTGGCGAATAAGATATTCACCATCATGACATCTATACTCATCAATGTAAAATTGACAGACATGGCATGTGGATATAAACTATTCTCAAAATCACTTTACGAAAAAATTTCTCTTAAAGAAGACCGTTTCGGTTTTGAAGCTGAGCTGATCATTAAAGCCATGCGTATTAAGAAAAACAATATCGCTGAAGTACCTGTCAAATACTTCCCACGCAATGCAGGGGAAGGTAAAAAATTAAAAACCATTGATGGCTTTAGAATTTTAAAAACTGTTTTTAAATATGGCGTATTAAAACTTTCTTAATCCCACAAATCTTCGCCATGTTGACTTGCCCTGGTATAATCAGGAGGTGTTAATTTTTCCCAATACACTCCGCCTTCAGGAACATCTATTTTTAAAAACGTTGCTTTCCAGGTTTCTTTATTCATACTATCATAATGGATCACTCTATAATGATACTGTACTACGACAAAAGAGCTATAAAGAGCAAGAATCCCAAAGGCAATAAAACACGGAAATCTTAAAAATACGGTATGTTTTATGGTGGAAATACAATACAACACCGCCGCCAAACCCATCGCCATTAAACCATAGATGTCGACATATGGCCTAATAGAAAAACCTCCACCATACCACCAACACCACCAACATAAAATAATATAAGTAAAAATCATCCATGTAACCGGTAACACCAAAGACCATTGCTTACTCATTCGTTTAAGAAGAAACAATCCAACCGTTGCCGGAAGCATAATGGGAACATAAATATACCAACCCTTTCTAAAACCAATTAAACCGTCTATGATATGTGGTTTCATCCAAAAAAAATGTTCTTCACCATAAGACCAGTAAAAGAAATTTCCCGACAATCGCTTCCAATACATCAATTGAATACTGACCACTCCCAAAGCACACATTCCCAATACCAAAAGAAACATGATGTTCCTACTGTACTGCTTAAATTTAGCTTTAAACGTTTCAACACTATAGACATCATAAAAACAAAATAAAAGAAACAACACCATATGAACAGGCCTTATCAAAACAATCAATCCAAATAACAAGCCAACAATAACACTCTTTTTCAATGTTATTTTTTTATGCCAAAGCACAATGTAATAAAGAAAAGCATTGATCAATGCCAACAAATAGGTATGAGGCATTGCATCGTATAAGGTATAATAGAACAAATTGGAACAAAAAAACAGCACTACTAATACTGTAGCAACAATCCAATCTTCCACATATAATAAAAGGAGTTTTCTGAGAAAGACAAAACCTATAATGGTGTAAAAAATATTTGACAAAAGTAAAAACAATCCATAAATCGGAGAATATCCATCAGCAGGTCCCCAATCAGAAATCAATGCTAACGTATGTGCAAGGAAAAAAAAAGGAGAATATAGAATCGCCAGGCCTGATGTGGTTTTGATCATATTGGCTCCATTAGGCGCTTTTTCTGGATATATCAGTCCCTTGAAACCGGCATCGGACGTAAAGTTTAACGTTAAATCATGGTAAATAAAAATAGCGGGGAGATACGAATAGTAAAATGTAACATCGTAAGCAATAAGTTGTTTTTTCTCCCAAAAGCGCATGTTGAAAGTAAAAACCAAAGAAAAAATTAAAATTACTGCGACTACAATGGCTGAATATCTATTCTTCATATAATTTGGTACAATAACAAAAAGGCTCCGCAATAATATGCAGAGCCTTCTTTATGGTATCATTTTATCAAACTCATTAAGCTTTAACACTTGCTCTAATAATGTTTAAAGCTCCTCCTGCCTTAAACCACTCAATTTGTTGTTCGTTGTACGTATGATTTGCAGCAATGCTATCTACTGAACCATCTTTATGTGTAAAACGAAGTGTAAGTGATTTATTTGGAGCAAAAGAAGTCAATCCTACAATGTCAATGACATCGTCCTCTTGAATCTTATTATAATCTTCTTTATCCACAAATGTCAAGGCTAACATTCCTTGTTTTTTCAAATTGGTTTCGTGAATACGAGCAAAAGATTTTACCAATACCGCTCTCACACCCAAGTGACGAGGTTCCATGGCCGCATGTTCACGAGAAGAGCCTTCGCCATAGTTTTCATCACCTACCACAATAGAACCTATACCCGCTGCTTTATACGCACGCTGTGTAGCTGGAACCGGACCATAAGTACCTGTCAACTGGTTTTTCACATGGTCTGTCTTTTCATTGAAGAAGTTAACAGCACCAATCAACATGTTGTTTGATATATTGTCCAAGTGACCACGGTATTTTAACCAAGGACCTGCCATAGAAATATGATCTGTAGTACATTTACCTTTTGCTTTGATCAACAATTTCAAACCAGAAAGATCAGTACCTTCCCAAGCTGTAAATGGATCTAACAATTGCAAACGATCAGATGTAGGAGAAACTGCTACTTGCACCTTGCTACCATCAGCAGCCGGAGCTTGGAATCCTGCATCTTCCACTGCAAATCCTTTAGCAGGCAATTCATCGCCTTTAGGAGGATCTAATTTTACTTTTTCACCTTTGTTGTTCGTTAATGTATCCGTAATTGGATTGAAGCCCAAGTCTCCTGCAATAGCAATAGCAGCAACCAATTCAGGGGAAGCTACAAATGCATAGGTATTTGGATTTCCATCGGCACGCTTAGCAAAGTTACGGTTGAATGAATGTACAATCGTATTTTTCTCTTGTTTCTCTGCACCCATTCTATCCCACATACCGATACATGGTCCACAAGCATTGGTAAATATGGTCGCATTCAAGTCTGTGAATGTTTTCAACAAGCCATCTCTGTCTGCAGTATAACGAACTTGCTCAGAACCTGGGTTAATACCAAATTCAGCTTTCGTTACCAAACCTTTATCAATGGCTTGTTTAGCGATAGAAGCTGCACGCGACAAATCTTCATATGACGAATTGGTACAAGAACCAATCAAGCCCCACTCTACTTTTAAAGGCCAGTTATTTTTAGCTGCTTCGTCTTTCATTTTAGAAACAGGTGTTGCTAAATCTGGTGTGAAAGGGCCATTCAAATGTGGTTCCAATTCAGACAAATTGATTTCAATCACTTGATCAAAATATTTCTCTGGAGAAGCATACACTTCTGCATCTGCTGTCAAATGAGCTTTTACGGTATTGGCTAAATCAGCCACATCGTTACGACCAGAAGACCGTAGGTAACGCTCCATTGATTCATCATAACCAAACGTAGATGTTGTAGCACCTATTTCAGCTCCCATGTTACAAATCGTCCCCTTTCCTGTACAAGACAAAGAAAGAGCTCCTTCGCCAAAATATTCGACAATAGCACCAGTACCACCTTTTACCGTAAGAATACCAGCCACTTTCAAAATTACGTCTTTCGCAGAAGCCCAACCGTTTAATTTTCCAGTTAACTTCACTCCTATTAATTTAGGGAATTTCAATTCCCATGGTAAACCGGCCATCACATCACAGGCATCGGCTCCTCCAACTCCAATCGCCAACATCCCCAATCCTCCCGCATTTACAGTATGAGAATCCGTACCAATCATCATCCCACCAGGAAATGCATAGTTTTCTAACACCACTTGGTGAATGATCCCTGCACCGGGTTTCCAAAAACCAATACCATATTTATTAGAAACAGAAGACAAGAAATCAAATACTTCTTTAGATTCCGTTGTCGCTACTGCCAAATCCGTTTTAGCCCCAACTTTAGCTGTAATCAAGTGATCGCAATGTACTGTAGAAGGCACTGCCACTTTAGGACGGCCTGCTTGCATAAATTGCAACAAAGCCATTTGAGCAGTAGCATCTTGCATGGCTACACGATCAGGATTAAAATCTACGTATGATTTACCTCTTTCATAAGCCTTAGATGCTATACCTTCAGTAAGGTGAGCATATAATATTTTCTCAGAAAGTGTTAATGGTCTTCCTACTACTTTGCGAGCCGCTTCCACTTTTGCAGGTAGTTCAGCGTACGCTTTTTTGATCATTTCAATGTCAAATGCCATAATACGTTAAATTCTCTTGAGTTTTTGGGATTAAAAATTCAATACACAGTAAGCAACAAATTTACAATAAAGAATGATAAACCGAAATCGAATCTTGCCTTTCTACACTTGAAATAAATGTGATTATTCTATTCTCAAGGGCTATATTTCAAAATAATATGCCCGTTTTTAGGATTAATTTTATTCTTTCCAGAACTAACATGTGATTTTTTACATAAAATAAGTGCAATTTTATAACCCATCAATACTTTATCCCGTAAACCTCTTATACTTGTGTTCGCTTAATTCAATGAAAACTTTTGTATTAATTTCTTTTTTAGCCCTTTTAGTTGGTAGTGCCTACTCGCATAAGCCATCTAAAAGTTTTATTTATAAACGTTTATCCAAACCGGAAATACAAATTGAAAGTCTTAATCCCCAATCGAAAGATCATCATGACGGGACATTAAGCATCCGAATTGTTGGTGGAGTGCCACCCTATACCTCACAAGTCATTGGTACTTATAGTCCAGCTCAAACATTCTACAAAGAGCGTTTTGAAATCTCCGGTATCGGTGTAGGAACTTATACAATCATTGTACAAGACAATGCGAAACAAGTAGTACAAAAGCTTATTGAACTAACTGCAAACTAATGAATTACAAACTATACCGTCCTTATAGCTTGTTGAAATTCTTAAGCATAAGTTTGCTTACCTTGGCATTTCTATGCCTACCTCAATCCCAAACACAAGCTCAGTGTGTTCCTGCTGCCTCAGGAGTAACAGTAAATTATACGATCAATCAACCCAGCTGTAACGGTGACCCTACAGGAAGTGTAGCCATTACAGTAAATGGAGGAGGTGATCCATATACCTTTACCATATTAGGAAGCACCATCAGTTTTCAAAGTATTACACAAGCAGGTAACACGTTCACTTTTACGAACCTCCCTGCGGACCCCAGTTTTTTCATCACAGTACAATCTAAAATTGCAGTAGGATTTGCCGTTTGTAATTTTAGCGGACTTGTTCTTACAGAACCTGATCCGATCAGTATTACCAATACCATTACAGATGCTTCATGTAATTTGGCTTCAGACGGAGCTATTGATCTTAATTCCATCACAGGAGGAACAGCACCTTATACTTTCTTATGGAGTACGGGTGCTACTACACAAAATATCTCTGGGATAACAACGGGCTCTTATTCTGTGACCATCACTGATGACAATGGTTGTCAGGAATCTTTTAATTTTACAGTAGCTGAACCGCCGCCAATCACCATTACTTCTAATATCAATGATGTAACGTGCAACAACGGTAGTAATGGAAACATTACATTAACATCTGTAGCCGGTGGAACTGGACCCTATACTTTCTTATGGAGTACGGGTGCGATTACACAAAATATCTCTGGTTTAACAACAGGATCTTATTCCGTCACAGTAACCGATGACAATGGTTGTCAGGAAGTATTCAACTTCAACATTACAGAACCTACTCCTATTGCGATTACATCTACTCTAGTCGATGCCACATGTAACGGAGCAAGCAATGGTTCGATTACACTGAACTCTGTTTCTGGGGGAAATGGGCCATACACCTTCCTATGGAGTACGGGTGCTACGACTCAAAATGTCTCTGGGTTAGCAACGGGTCCTTATTCTGTAACCGTGACCGATGACAATGGTTGTGAGCAAGTCTTCAATTTCAACATCGATGAACCTACTCCTATTGCGATTACATCTACTCTAGTCGATGCCACATGTAACGGAGCAAGTAATGGTTCGATTACACTGAATACCATATCCGGTGGAACCGGGCCATACACCTTCCTATGGAGTACGGGTGCTACTACACAAAATATTTCTGGATTGGCTACCGGAGCATATTCGGTGACTGTAACCGATGACAATGGTTGTGACCAAATTTTCAATTTTAACATCAATGAACCTGCAACCATCACCATGACATCTACGGTAGTTGACGCAACTTGTAACGGTGCAAGCAACGGTTCGATTACACTGAATACCATATCCGGTGGAACCGGACCATACTCCTTCTTATGGAGTACGGGAGCTACTACACAAAACATATCTGGATTGGCTACCGGAGCATATTCGGTGACCGTTACCGATGACAATGGTTGTGACCAAATTTTCAATTTCAACATCGATGAACCTGCAACCATAAGTATTACATCAAATACAACCAATGTATCTTGTAACAGTGGTAGTGATGGAACCATTACATTAACTTCGATCTCTGGTGGAACTGCTCCTTATACCTTCCTATGGAACACCGGAGCTACAACTCAAAACGTATCTGGGCTGGGTGCCGGATCTCCTGCTGTGACCATCACCGATGCAAACGGTTGTAATCAAGTCTTCAATTTTAACATCACTGAACCCGTTCCTATTCTCATTACATCCACCATCGTCGATGCCACATGTAACGGGACTAGTACTGGATCCATTACACTCAACACCGTATCAGGAGGAAATGGAGGAGCTTATACTTTCTTATGGAATACGGGTGCTACTACACAAAACCTATCTGGGGTAACGGCTGGTCTTTATTCTGTAACCGTTACCGATGTGTTGGGTTGTCCTATCGTTTTTAACTTTACTATTGATGAACCTACTCCTATTGCGATTACATCTACTCTAGTCGATGCCACATGTAATGGAGCAAGCAATGGTTCGATTACACTGAATACCATATCCGGTGGAACCGGGCCATACACCTTCCTATGGAGTACGGGTGCTACTACACAAAATATTTCTGGATTGGCTACCGGAGCATATTCGGTGACTGTAACCGATGACAATGGTTGTGACCAAATTTTCAATTTTAACATCAATGAACCTGCAACCATCACCATGACATCTACGGTAGTTGACGCAACTTGTAACGGTGCAAGCAACGGTTCGATTACACTGAATACCATATCCGGTGGAACCGGACCATACTCCTTCTTATGGAGTACGGGAGCTACTACACAAAACATATCTGGATTGGCTACCGGAGCATATTCGGTGACCGTTACCGATGACAATGGTTGTGACCAAATTTTCAATTTCAACATCGATGAACCTGCAACCATAAGTATTACATCAAATACAACCAATGTATCTTGTAACAGTGGTAGTGATGGAACCATTACATTAACTTCGATCTCTGGTGGAACTGCTCCTTATACCTTCCTATGGAACACCGGAGCTACAACTCAAAACGTATCTGGGCTGGGTGCCGGATCTCCTGCTGTGACCATCACCGATGCAAACGGTTGTAATCAAGTCTTCAATTTTAACATCACTGAACCCGTTCCTATTCTCATTACATCCACCATCGTCGATGCCACATGTAACGGGACTAGTACTGGATCCATTACACTCAACACCGTATCAGGAGGAAATGGAGGAGCTTATATTTTCTTATGGAACACTGGAGCAACAACTCAAAATGTATCTGGGTTAGCAGCTGGTCCTTATTCTGTAACCGTTACCGATGTGTTGGGCTGTCCTATCGTTTTTAACTTTACTATTGATGAACCTACTCCTATCACAATAACATCTACAGTAGTCAACAGTTCTACTTGTGGAGGGAATGACGGAACAATCACCCTCTCTTCAGTTTCTGGCGGAACAGGACCCTATACCTTCTTATGGAGTACGGGGGCGATTACACAAAATATTTCTGGTTTAACAACAGGATCTTATTCCGTCACAGTAACCGATGACAATGGTTGTCAGGAAATTTTCAACTTTAGTATCAGTGATCCTACTCCATTTACCGTAACATCTGCTGTTACTGATGTCACTTGTAACGGAGCCAACAACGGATCAATCACTCACACCATTGTAGGAGGAACTGCACCATTTTCAATCTTATGGGACACAGGTGCGATTACACAAGACTTAACAGGCATTTCAGGAGGGACATATACCGTTACCATTACAGATGCAAGTAACTGTACATACAATGGCAACTATACAGTAAACGAACCTGCTCCTATAGCCATTACATCTACTACATCAGACATTACTACATGTGGAGGCAGTGATGGAAGCATAACATTAAGTGTATCTGGAGGAATTACACCTTACACTTTTCTTTGGAGTACAGGCGCCAGTACACAAAATATTTCCGGGCTAACTTCAGGAGCTTATTCTGTAACCATCACGGATGACAATGGTTGTAATCAAGTCTTCAACTTCGGATTAAGCGATCCTACAACGTTTACCGTAATACCTGTCGTAACAGATGTTACTTGTAATGGAGCTCATGATGGTTCAATCACACATACCATTACAGGAGGAACAGCTCCTTTTACATTTTTATGGAACACAGGAGCTGTTAGCCAAGATTTAACGGGCCTTAATGGAGGAAGCTATACGATTACAATTACCGATGCGAGTAACTGTTCATACAACGGTAACTATACCATCAATGAACCTGCTTCAATTACGATGACATCAAACATCTCTGATATCAGCACCTGTGGAGGGACTGATGGCAGTATTACCTTAACAAGCATCAATGGAGGAACCCTTCCCTATTCGTTCTTATGGAATACAGGAGCTACAACACAAAACATTGCCAGTCTTACTGCTGGATCCTACTCTGTTGTCATTACAGATGCCAATGGATGTAATTCCACTCCATTCAACTTTAACTTAGCAGATCCTGTAACGTTTACCGTAACAGAAATGATAACAGATGTTACCTGTAATGGAGGATCAAATGGAGCAATCGATTTAAGCATTGTTGGAGGTGCACTGCCTTTCTCATTCCTATGGAGTAATGGAGCTACTACAGAAGACATCAATACCCTGATCGCTGGCAGCTATAATGTCACCGTAACTGATGGAGGAGGTTGTACTTTCAGTGGAAACTATACCGTAAACGAACCTACAGCGATGGTCATTGCCTCTTTGTTTACTAATGTTACCTGTAACGCTGGAATAGACGGAAGCATTACATTAACAAGCATCACAGGAGGCAACTCTCCATACACCTTTTTATGGAGTACTGGTGCCAGTACACAAAATATTTCTGGGCTAGCAGCTGGCGCTTATGCTGTAACCATAACCGATGCCAGCGGTTGCCCACAAACGCTTAACGTTAACCTTACGGAACCTGTTGCCATGACCAACAACAGCAGTATTACCAATGTTACAACATGCGGGGGTAGCGATGGATCCATCACCATCAGTGCCATCATTGGAGGAAATCCTTCATATACTTTCTTATGGAATACAGGAGCGGTAACACAAAATATTTCTGGACTCGCAGCCGGTGTATATTCCGTAAATGTAACCGATGCCAACAGTTGTTCTCAGGTATTTAATTACACACTATCTGAACCTGTCACTTTCACCGTTACTCCTACAATCGTTGATGTACTATGCAATGGAAGTAATACAGGAAGTATTAGCCTTTCAATAACTGGAGGAACCGGACCGTTTACATTTTTATGGAATACAGGAGCTACGACTTCAAGTATAAGTAACCTTATTGCCGGTAATTACACAGTAAATGTGACCGATGCCAGTGGTTGCTCTTCCATAAACGCATATACTATTTCTGAACCCAATGCGCTCACCATTGTATCTACCACAACCAATACCGGAAGCTGTAGTGTTAATGACGGAGACATTACAATTAATTCCATTACGGGCGGTATAGCACCCTACACATTCTTCTGGAATACCGGAGCGGTAACACAAAACATTTCCGGACTAAGCAGCGGAACTTATGCCGTTACGATTACAGATGCGAACCTTTGTCCTCAATCCTTTACGTTTGCCATCAGCAATCCTACTCCATTTACAGTGGTTCCTGATATTACCAATATTCTTTGTAATAATACAGGTGGTGGAGCTATCAGCTTAGCCATAACTGGAGGAACTGCTCCCATCACAATTTTATGGAATACAGGATCTGGCAGTAACAGCATTACCAATCTCGCTGCGGGCACTTATACCGTTACTGTAACCGATGCCAGTACATGTAGTTTTAATGGTAGTTATACCTTAACCGAACCAAGTGCTGTGGATACCTTATCCATTCTTACTACATTAACCCATGTCATTTGTCCCGGTAGTAATGAAGGAAGTGTATTACTTTCCAACATTACAGGAGGAACTCCTTCCTATACCTATTCATTGGATGGAATAAGCTCTAATACCCCAAGTTACACAACACTTACAGCAGGAACGTATACCATGACCATTCAAGATGCTAATGGCTGTAATTTCTACCATAGTTTTGTCATCACAGAACCTAATCCTATTGCTTATACGGTAAGTACTACACTTGCCTTATGTACAGATGATAATGGTGAACTTAGCTTCGACCCTGTTACAGGAGGAACTCCGCCATATGAATACAGTATCGATGGAGGAATTAGTTACAGTAGCCAAACGATATACCATAACCTTCCTGCGGCTACTTACTCTGTTTTTGTTCGTGATGCCAATCTTTGTACCTACGGTTATCTTGTTCCTGTAAATAGAAAACCAGGACCTATACCTTATGTAAGAACAGACACTACAACTTGTTTTGGAGGAAATGATGGAGCCATTATTCTTGATTCTATACAAGGAGGAATATCTCCTTTCAATTTCTTCCTGAATGGACTTAACAGAGGATCATCCAGAGTATACACCAATTTGACAAGTGGCACATACAACTTAAGGATTCAGGATACCGATTGTACATACGATGTTTTAATTTACTACTTATGGAATGGTATTGATTACGACACCATTTATACTGGTGATATCAACGTTTTACAACCAGCAAAAGTAACAGCAGACATTAATGGTATAGACACAGACCGTCAAAGCAGTTCCGGGGTTGCTTTCCTTAATAACTTTAGAGGAGGCACTGCTCCATACCAATACAGCTTGGATACAATCGCAGGTTATAAACCTGTAATAAACGACAACGTATTACTAGCAGGCCTCAGTAAGGGATCTTATACTGTATTTCTTGCCGACACCAACGGATGTAAGGGCGAAATCAGTGTAAAAATAAATATTGGATTCTTCATCCCTAACTTAATTACTCCAAATGGTGATGGGCGAAACGATTATTTTGAAATCATGGCCTTGCCACTTGGTTCTAAATTACAGATATACAACAGCTGGAATGAACGCGTGTATTATAACGAAAACTACGATAATTCGTGGGATGCAACAGGTTTGTCGAATAGTGTATATTACTATGAATTATCGTTACCTGATGGCCAATCTTACAAAGGATGGATTCAAACGTTACGGTAAAAGATAATTAGTATAATCCTAATAAAAATTCCATCGTATCTACTCCATCGGCATAATCAGTAATGGATGGACTTTGTGCTTGACCAAAAGCAAAAGTTCCGTCCAATAAATTTTTCTTCGCAACAATACATTGTATTTTGTCTCGATCAGCTTCCAATTGCATTTGTAATTGATTAATGCTTTTATAAAACTCATAAAACACCACGCCAATAGGCGATGCCAATTGAGTATCTTCTTTCAGCAAAACAATGTTATTATCGTAAAAAGGGATTTGATTGATGTAATATACCGAACGATTATAATCGTAATTATTAGCATACTTATTATGCACTTTCATTTCTTGAAAGTCTTCTAAGACCCTTAATATAGGATCTAAGGGTTTTCCCTCCGGTAAATAAATCTTCGATACATTTCGACAACCCAAACCGAAATACGTAAAAATATCTTTCGCTAACATTCGAATTTCATCGTCGGATTCTTCTCCATTCAATACCGCTACCGAAGTTCGATTACGACGAATGATGTGTGGCCATTTAGCAAAATAATAATGGAAATAACGCGCCGTATTGCCGCTTCCCGTTGCAATAACAGCATCCACTTGATCGATACGTTCGACCCACTCTACTCTACTGGCCACTTCCTGATCTATTTCACTGATCATACTTAAAATCCATTGAGGCATAAGTACATCTTGTGAACTTCTTTTCGCCTTAAGCTTATGGCCTGCAGCCAAGACACACAACATATCGTGAAAACCTGCAAAAGGGATATTTCCAGCCATGACCACACCAATCGTTTTCGGTGCTTTCTGAGGCATAATTTTATACTGAGACAACCACTCTGTTACCGCATTGGGATTCAACATATGCACCCAACCCTCCAAAGCTAATTTTATATTCTCCTTCGTAAACCAAGGATTATTCGTATAAATCTTATGCGACCAATCGTTTAATTGGTTTTCATCAAGGGCTTCAATCTTTTTACCCAGTGCTACAATCCATTCATTCATACCACAATATTACACTTAAGCGTGAACAATATCTTCTATTATTCTGTTTTCAGCATACAAAAAGTTTGTATCCCTCTCTTTTTGTGATTAATTTCGCATCAAATTTATTAAACTAAATTTAAAGAACGATTATGGCTATTATAATTACAGACGAGTGCATCAACTGTGGAGCCTGCGAACCAGAATGTCCTAATACAGCTATATATGAAGGAGGAGTAGAATGGAACTATGCCGGAGGTACGGCCCTTACGGAGATCCCTCTGGAAGATGGATCTAGTATGGATGCCAAACAATCTCAAGATCCCGTATCCAACGAGTTTTACTACATTGTTGCTAATAAATGTACCGAATGTACAGGTTTTCATGAAGAACCACAATGTGCAGCGGTATGTCCGGTAGACTGTTGCGTAGCAGATCCTGATAACGTAGAAACACTCGAAGAATTACAGGCCAAAAAAGCTTGGCTTCACGGAGAATAAAACTCAATACACTAAAAAACAGCCCCTTATCGGGCTGTTTTTTTTTATGCTCGTTAGTATTTAACTTTATAGCTTAACGCTATTATAAAACGTTTTATGAAGACAGTTGATCAATTCAATTTTTCCGGCAAAAAAGCCCTTATTCGTGTAGATTTCAATGTTCCTTTAAACGATAAGTTTGAAGTTACCGACGAAACCCGTTTGAAAGCAGTATTACCTACCCTTTCTAAAATCCTTAAAGATGGAGGTTCTATCGTATTGATGTCACACCTTGGCAGACCAAAAGGTGGACCTGAAGATAAATTTTCTTTAAAACACATCATCCCGAATTTAAAAAAACTCTTGGGTAAGGATGTAGCCTTTGCTTCTGATTGCATTGGAACTGTTGCTGAAGAAGCTTCTGCAAAATTAAAAGCAGGTGAGATTCTTCTTCTCGAAAACCTGCGTTTCCACAAAGAAGAAGAAAAAGGAGACGAAACTTTCGCTGAAAAACTTTCAAAGCTAGGCGATATATACGTAAACGATGCTTTTGGTACAGCACATCGTGCACATGCTTCTACAGCCATCATTGCTAAATTCATGAAAGAGAAATGTGCGGGCTATGTCATGCAAGCTGAAATTGAAAATGCTTTAAAAGTAATGAATGGTGGCACCAAGCCCGTAACAGCTGTCATGGGAGGATCGAAGATTTCAGATAAAATCTTAGTCATCGAGAACTTAATCGACAGAGTAGATAACCTCATCATCGGAGGCGGTATGTCCTACACCTTTGCTAAAGCATTGGGTGGTACCATTGGTAAATCATTATGCGAAAATGATAAACTAGATCTTGCACTTTCTTTAATCGAAAAAGCAAAATCAAAAGGCGTCAACTTAATTCTACCTGTTGATACCGTAATTGCAGATGATTTTAACAACAATGCAAAAACTCAAGTGGTAAAACGCGGTACTATTCCTGATGGATGGGAAGGCTTGGATATAGGACCAGAAAGCCGAAAACTCTTCAGCGAAACGGTAGAAAAATCGAAAACCATTTTATGGAATGGACCTATGGGCGTGTTTGAATTTGAAAATTTTGCACACGGAACGGTAGCCATTGCTAAAGCTGTTAAAAACGCGACTAAAAATGGAGCCTTTTCTTTGATTGGTGGAGGAGACTCCGCCTCAGCCATCAACAACCTTGGGTTTGGCAATGATGTATCTTATGTTTCTACCGGTGGTGGAGCCTTATTGGAATACATGGAAGGCAAAGTATTACCAGGTGTTGCGGCATTGGAAAACTAATGATTCTTTTTCATAAAAAGTCCCGATTGATCATCGGGACTTTTTTTTATCCAGTAATCATGCTGTCGTAATACACAATCTTATTTGTTAACCATTAATTCATTTCCTCTTAAGTTTACCTTAACCATTAAACAGTATGTTTGGATTGTCAACATATAGTACTGGCAATCCATTTTTTACTTTTTTACTGAATTAATGACGAGCATAACCTCTCCAATGAGAGGTTATGTTTTTTTTTATACTAACGTATCTTTTATGTTTTGAATAATTCCTTCCACTAAAAGTTCACGAGATTCTCTGGCTGCCCAGGCAGAATGAGGAGTCAACAACAGTGAATCTTTCAAAGAGGGATCCAACAAACCACTATCAAGCGGTAATGGTTCTCGGCTAAATACATCCAAAGCTGCAGCTCTAATTTTGTTCTCCTGTAATGCTCTGCACAAATCTTGTTCTACGATAATACCACCTCTGCCTGCGTTATGTAAAATAGCCGTAGGTTTCATTTTGCACAAGGCCTTATAATCTATGATTCCTTGGGTTTGCTCATTCAAAGGAGCATGTACCGTAATCACATCCGAACGAAACAATAGCGTATCCCAATCGACACGCGTATATGAGGCTTCATTGTTCCGGCCAGAAGTAGAATAATATACAACTGCACAGCCAAAAGCATGGGCAATCTTAGCCACTTGTTTACCGATATCTCCCAGTCCAACAATACCCCAAACCTTACCTTTCAATTCATAAATTTCTTCGTGAATGTACGTAAACATGTTTCCCTTAGAATAAGAACCATCTTTGACATACCGATCTAAAAAAGGCAAATGATGAATCAAAGAAAGTATGGTAGCAAACGTTTGTTGTGCTACACCATAGGTAGAATAACCTTTTACATTTTTGACAGGAATATTCTGTTTTTGAGCAGCTGCCAAATCAATATTATTCATACCTGTAGCAGCAACACAAATTAATTTCAAACGATGTGCTTGAGCTAAGTCTTCTGAAGTGAGTACAACTTTATTGGTTATCACAACATCCGCTTCCCGAATTCGATCTGCCACTTCTGAAACTGAAGTATACGCATAACTTTTAAAATTCCCCCACCGGGAAAGTTGAGCTAAGGCTTTTACTTCTCCCAATGTAGAAGCATCGAGTAACACAATAGTAGAGTTGTTCAATGTTTTTTCTTCCATTTCAATCCTTCTTGATGAATGCGTTTTTTATCTTCCAGTATACGAATAATAGCAATCAGTTCTTCTTCCTTCGACTCTTTAAAATAAGTCTTCAACTCATCTATCGCCATAGGAATCAACAAACGATCAAGAACATCCTCTTCTGTAAGCACCTGTTTCTTTTTTTGATCCAGGCAATGATCACATATGCCACAAGGCTTGACATTTTCTTCTCCAAAGTATTCCACTAAAAGAGAAGTCCTGCATCGCTGTTCACTTGAAACGTAATCGACAACAACTTGCGCCTTTTCTTTCAGCAACTTCTTTCGTTTCGCTAGAAAAACTTCATCGACAAACAAGGTTTCTGTTTTTTGTCGCTCTTGTAAGTAAGTAACAGAAGGTTTATCAATGGTGGGCGAATACAAAATCACACCAGCAGTATGCATAAACTGAAGTAACCGTTCTACTTCAGTTTTATTCATGTGTAATGCCTTTGCTATTTTTTCCTCACTAATAAAAGCCATGCTGTTGTATACATCTCCTCCAAAATGGCGTAATAACCACTTTATGATATGCTCACAACGTTCATGCTTCAATTGAAATTCATACAATTCATTATACGAAACTTTAATTTGCACCCGTGAAGGTTCAAACATGGCCGCATTAAATTTCAAATAATCTAACCGCTCCAACCAACGAAAGGCCTGTACAATATCGTTTGCATCCATTTTACTATAGCTTAAAAAATGATCTATACTGAATACAAATGTTTCGTCTTTACCACTACCTACAGCCAATTGAAATAGATTCCCTAAAAAATGATACGTCTTTCTGACCACCTCTACAGAAGGCACCGAATTTTCTATGCGTTCTGTCAAATGACTCAAGTCTGCATTATCGTAGAGTAAAACAGCATACGCTTTTTGTCCATCACGACCTGCTCTTCCGGCTTCTTGATAATAAGATTCTAAGTCATCAGGTAAATCGATGTGTACGACAAAACGAACGTCTCCTTTATCAATCCCCATCCCAAAAGCATTGGTTGCTACAATCACTTGAGCTTCACCACACATCCATTCATTTTGTGTACGTGCACGATCCATGGCTGGCATACCCGCATGATAAGCACGCGACCGAATGCCTTTTTGGGTCAATACCTGAGCAAGATCAACTGTTTTTTTGCGGCTTCGCACATACACCAATCCACTACCTCCCGCTCCTTTCACGACTGAAATAAGCTTATCTATTTTATGTTCTAATTTGAATACACTATACGATAAATTTTCCCTGACATAACTGTTTGTTTGTACCAAAGGAGATTTTAAATGCAAACAATCGATAATGTCTTGTTGCACATGCAAAGTGGCTGTTGCCGTCAAAGCCATAAAAGGGACTCCTGGCAACATCAACTTTAACTCTCCTATTTCACTGTATGCAGGGCGAAAATCGTGTCCCCATTGTGATATACAATGTGCTTCATCAATGGCCACTAAAGAAATATGTAAATGTTTTAAACGCTCCAAAAAACGTTCTGAACGCAACCGTTCAGGAGAGACATATAAAAATTTATACAAACCATTGACGGCGCTATCGAGTATTTCTTCTTGTACTCGTCTATTTAAGGCAGAATAAAGGCAAGCTGATTTGATTCCTTGACTATTCAAACGATCAATTTGATCTTTCATCAAAGCGATCAACGGAGAAATCACTAAACACAAACCCGACATAGCAATGCCTGGCACTTGGTAACACAATGACTTGCCTCCACCCGTAGGCATCAGTACCAAAGTATCCCGACCCGACATAGCAGATGTGATTACATCTTCCTGTCCAGCACGAAAGGATGTATATCCCCATACACGATGAAGTATATCCTTAATATCTTCCATGGGTATTTTTATAAAACGAGCGGTGCTGTCACTTGAAGCACAATACCGTCTTTCATTTCTATTTTACGATCGGAACCTGATGCCAGTTTTTCATTGTGTGTCACAATCACAAAGGTCTGCTGAAAATCCTTCCGGAGATTAAAAAACAAACGGTGCAATTCTTCTGCATTATGAGAATCAAGGTTACCGCTAGGTTCATCGGCAAAAACAATTTTAGGTTGATTGATCAAAGCCCTTGCTACAGCTACACGTTGTTGTTCTCCCCCGGACAACGTTCCAGGTTTGGCCAAAGCACGGTGAGCAACCCCCAAGTAATCCAATAGGTCTAAAGCTCTTTTTTCTACTGCTGCCCCGGATTGACCTCCAATCATAGCGGGTAAACAAACATTTTCCAGCGCAGAAAACTCTGGTAAGAGGTTATGAAACTGAAAGACAAATCCCATATCTTGATTACGGATCGAAGCCAGGTTTTTCTCTGAAGTAGCGGTTAAATCCGTACCGTCTAAAAAAACTTTTCCACCATCAGGTGTATCCAATGTTCCCAAAATATGTAAAAGTGTACTTTTTCCTGCCCCGGATGCGCCGACGATGGAGACAATTTCTCCTCTAGTAACCTCTATGTCAACACCTTTAAGCACACTCACAGTCCCGTATGATTTTACGATACGGATACCTTTTAATACCATTTCTTTAACGGATGTACTTTCCATGTTTTTGAGCTTAGGGTCGAACCGAAATCCAATTTGTAAATAAAACTTAAAAAGTATAGATTAGAGCAAAAAAAAAGAATATTTATGAATATACATGAATTCCAGGCCAAAGAAATCTTTAAAAAATACGGCGTAAAGATCGGGGAAGGCATTGTTGCAGAATCTGCGGATGCTGCTGTGGAAGCTGCCAAAAAACTACAGGAACAAACCGGAACCAAGATATTTGTAGTGAAAGCTCAAATTCATGCCGGTGGTCGTGGAAAAGGGAAATTCGTAGGTACAGAGAACCGCGGGGTTATGATTGCCAAAACATTCGATGAGGTTCGTGAAAAAGTGAACCAAATGCTAGGCAATACCTTGGTAACTATACAAACAGGACCTGAAGGTAAAATGGTCAGCAAAGTTTTGATTGCTGCCGATGTTTATGCACCAGGAGAGCTTGAACCGAAAGAATTGTATCTTTCCATCTTGCTTGACCGTGCAAAGGCTTGTGATGTCATTATTGCCAGTACAGAAGGTGGTGTAGACATTGAACATGTTGCAGAGCATACACCCGATAAAATATTTAAAGAATGGATTGATCCAGCGGTAGGCTTACAAGCATTTCAAGCACGTAAAGTGGCTTTCCAATTGGGTCTTTCGGGTGCAGCTTTCAAAGATTTTGTAAGCTTTTTGCCTAAATTATACAAAGCTTACCAAGCTTCTGACGCCTCTCAATTTGAAATCAACCCTTTGCTTCGTACTTCAGACGGGCAAATATTGGCCGTAGATGCCAAAGTAGCCTTAGACGATAACGCATTGTACCGTCATCCTGACCTATACGCATACCGTGACTTATCGGAAGAAGATCCTTTGGAAGTAGAAGCCGGAGAAAGTAATTTGAACTACGTAAAACTGGACGGTAACGTAGGCTGTATGGTAAACGGAGCAGGTCTAGCCATGGCTACCATGGACGTGATTAAGCTTGCTGGTGGAGATCCGGCTAACTTCCTTGATGTTGGAGGTGGAGCAAATGCTACCACTGTAGAAGCAGGTTTCCGTATCATCATGAAAGATCCTAATGTAAAAGCGATCTTAATTAACGTATTCGGAGGTATTGTACGCTGCGATCGTATCGCCAATGGTGTGGTAGAAGCCTACAAAAAAATTGGAGATATTAAAATTCCAATCATTGTTCGTTTACAAGGAACCAACGCCGAAGAAGGTGCTCGTATCATCAATGAATCTGGTTTGAAAGTACAGTCTGCCATCATCTTGAAAGATGCCGCTGATTTAGTTTCTAAAGCAATCGCTCAATCGAAATAATACACTAATTATTACAAAAGAAAAGTCCCTGTTACGAAAGTAGCTGGGACTTTTCTCTTTAGGTATCAGTAGTCAGTACAAATTGTTAGTACTCAACTACTGACTACTGACTACTGACTACTGACTACTGACTACTGATACCTGACTACTGACTACTACCTTCCACCTCTTCCCTTTTTCATTGGTAAAAAACACGTTCCCCTGATCGTCGAAACAAATGGCTTCGGTTTGTCCATAAAACGGTATACGCTTAATCAACCAAGGTTTTGCATTGAACAAATCTCCACCCTCTACTTTAAACCAGTAGATCTTTCCATACGCCAATAAAACCAATTGCTGAGAAGCTTCATCGTATGCCGCCCCAGTAAGCATACCTTTTAAATAAATCTCACGCGCGGGCGTTAAAGCCTGTGGTTGATAAGCAACAGGAAAGCCATACCATTTGACGATTGGAGTACCTCTATTTTTACTCATCAGGAATAAAGAATCGCGGTGGTATACCATGGCTTCGCAATCGTAATTATTGTTGGGTTTTATGGCTGGAAATTCAGTTTGCAAAGCGTAGGAAACAGGAATCACAGAAACCTGATGCCCCGTATCAAGCACATATATTTTCAAGTCTTTTCTTCGGTTGGAATTGTTTCCGATATCTCCTATAAAAAAACGTCCTCCTTCTTGATCAATACACAATTCTTCCCAGTCGTAATTCTTCAAACGATCGCTTTTAAGCGTAGCAACATGCTGTCCCTTGTCGTTGAGCGCATAAACCTCCGGAGGCGTACCACTGTCTCCTATTGTCCAAAACAAACCCTTGTAAAAAGCCAAACCAGAACATTCTTTCACCAAAGTATCGATATTGGCCACACGCTCTATACGATGTATGCGATCACGTTCAAAGCCCGTATGTTTGATTTCTGCATGACATCCTGCAAACAAATTCTTCAACAGAAAATAAAAAGGGAGGAGTACTTTCATATTTCAATATAAGTTTCATGACCTATATAAACAAAAAAGTCGGGTTCAAAGAACCCGACTTTCAATATTAAGCACACCGTAATGACTACGCTTGTGTACTGATTTGTTTCATAGAAGTCATGGCTGAACGCAATTCTTCACCTACTATTTCAATTGGATGGTAACGCAATACTTCATTAATTTTAATCAACGTTACGTTGTCTACACCATTGTCTTTACCTGCATTGAAGGTTGCACCGATGATATCGGTATCTACTTTTTTCATAAAGTCTGCCAATAAAGGCTTACAAGCATGATCAAACAGGTAACAACCATATTCTGCCGTATCAGAAATGACACGGTTCATTTCGAACAATTTCTTACGCGCGATCGTGTTCGCAATCAAAGGCGTTTCATGCAATGATTCATAGTATGCGGATTCATCTATGATACCAGCTTCTGTCATCGTTTCAAAAGCCAATTCAACACCTGCTCTTACCATCGCTACCATCAACAAACCATTGTCGTAGTATTCTTGCTCAGAAATTTTCATATCCCCCGCAGGTGTTTTTTCAAACGCAGTTTCTGCAGTCGCTGCTCTCCAGGTCAATAAGTTTTTATCGTCGTTCGCCCAATCTTCCATCATGATACGAGAAAATTCTCCACTCATGATATCGTCCTGATGTTTTTGAAACAAAGGACGCATGATTTTTTTCAACTCTTCAGACACTTGGAAACATTTCACTTTCGCAGGATTTGTCAAACGATCCATCATCGCTGTAATACCACCGTGTTTCAACGATTCTGTAATCACTTCCCATCCGTACTGAATCAATTTAGAAGCATATCCTTTATCAATTCCTTTTTCTACCATTTTGTCGAAACAAAGGATAGAACCTGTTTGCAACAAACCACAAAGAATGGTTTGTTCACCCATTAAATCAGATTTTACTTCCGCAACAAATGAAGACTTCAATACACCTGCTCTATGTCCACCAGTACCTACACAATAGGCCATCGCATAATCCCATCCTTTACCTTCTGGGTCATTTTCAGGATGAACCGCAATCAAGGTAGGTACACCAAATCCTCTTTTGTACTCTTCTCTTACTTCAGAGCCTGGAGATTTAGGAGCAACCATGATAACCGTAATGTCTTTACGGATTTGCATTCCTTCTTCCACAATATTGAAACCGTGAGAATAAGATAAGGTTGATCCTTTTTTCATCAAAGGCATGATGGCTGTCACCACAGCAGTATGTTGTTTATCCGGAGTCAAGTTGATCACTAAATCCGCAGAAGGAATCAATTCTTCGTATGTACCTACTTTAAAACCATTGTCGGTCGCATTTTTCCACGATTGTCTTTTGGCATCAATCGCTTCTTTTCTCAAGGTATAGGCTACATCCAGCCCTGAATCTCTCAGGTTCAAGCCTTGGTTCAAACCTTGTGCACCACAACCTACGATGACAATTTTTTTACCTTTCAAGGCATTAACACCATCGTTGAATTCACTGCTGTCCATGAATTCACAAACACCCAATTGATTCAACTTCTCTCTTAAAGGAAGTGTGTTGAAGTAATTTCCCATTGTTATAGTTATAATTTAGTTTTAAGATAAATACAGGATGTAAATTTGGGTATTTTTTTGGGATAAAAAGATGAAAAACAAAGCAAAATCAGGTATTTATTATGGATTTTTATAATTTTAGTGTTAAAAAGAAGCTCCGATACCTGTTTCAGTTCCGCATTTTCTTTCTAGCTTTGCAAGCTCAATGATCAATTTTGCACCCGTAGTATAGAGGATAGTATTTCAGATTCCGGTTCTGAGGGCAGGGGTTCGAATCCCTTCGGGTGCACATGACAGTATGGAGTGTGAGCGTGAGTAAAGAGGAAATTCTCCATACTTACGCTCACACTCCATACTCTTTTTTACCTGTCTAAATAAACCTCCCGCTTAAACCACTAAGCCCCTATTCTCTTTCAGCAAGGCTCTTCCCTTCCTCCCTCTTCAATCCATCATGCTTCGCAGTACCAATCACTTGTGCTGTATATATTCCCGTATGGCCTGAAAGAAGATACGACACAACACAAGCAATACCAACATAGATACCACATCCTGTACCAAACAATTCCATCGCCATGATGGTACATGCAATGGGTGTATTGGCTGCTCCCGCAAATACAGCTACAAATCCCATCCCTGCGAGCAATGCTGTTGGCAATGGAATGAACACAGACAAGGTACTCCCTAATGTAGCTCCAATAAAAAATAAAGGTGTCACTTCTCCTCCTTTAAAACCACAGCCTATCGTGAGAGCAGTAAACAATAATTTCAACATAAAATCATACGAAGCAGACGGTTGTTGAAATGCCTCTACAATAGTAAGAATACCCAAACCTGTATACTTCGTGGTATGATCCATAAAATGGTATACCGTAAAAAAAGCAAGTGCTAAAATCACACCACCGACAACCGGTCGTAAAACAGGAAACTTAATATATTCTTTAAACCCTTTTCCTAAGGTATGGGTCACGTTTACAAAAACCAAAGCGGTTAATCCAAAAGCAATACCCGTAAGTACAGCATATGCAATGGTGATCAGACTTGTTTCAGGAATCCAATCAATGGCATAAGATGTATGGCCTACGTTCCATACTTTTTGAGTCACATAATCGGCAATAACAGCCCCCATAAATGCGGGGAACAGCGCATGGTAACGCATTCTTCCCAATAAGAAAACCTCCAGTCCAAATACCCCACCAGCCAATGGTGTCCCAAATACTGCCGCAAAACCGGCACTGATTCCCACAATGATCAGTATATTCCTATCTTCTTTTTCAACGTTAAACAAGTGAGTAAATTGATCGGCAATAGCTCCTCCCATTTGTACAGCAGTACCTTCCCGGCCTGCAGACCCTCCAAACAAATGGGTCATCAGAGTTCCTAACAAAACCAAAGGAGCCATTTTAAACGGTATAATCTTTCCTTGATGATGAATGGTAGTAATAAGTAGATTGTTACCCGATTCTATTCCTTTCCCTAAATAATGATACATGCCCCCCACCAATAAACCTCCAACAGGCAATACACCTATGAGCCATAGATGTTCTTCTCGCCACTGCGTAACCCAATCCAAAGACACTAAAAAAAATGCCGTCGCTGAACCGATCAAAAAACCTATAAAACTACATACCAAGAACCATTTGAATACAAAACGCAGTACAGCATAATGGTCCCGAAATTGAAATGAAAATGGTCGTTTTAAAAAGTTACGATTAGACATACGCTACATAGCAAAACCTTTATTTATTTCTAAATTTAGAGTCATAATCTGCAATGGCTTGTTGCAATATAAACTTTGCCGTTTCGGCATTCTGAAACTCTTCTACCACCACCGTTTTATTTTCCAATTTTTTATAATCTTCAAAGAAATTACGAATTTCAGAAATGAAGTGTTCTGGCAATTCAGAAATGTCATTGATATGACTTACACTTTTATCATGTGCTGCCACAGCAATAATTTTATCATCGGCCTCTCCTCCATCCAACATGCGCATGACGCCAATCACTTTTGCAGGAACAATACACAAAGGCACAATATCAATTTGTGAAATAATCAATATATCTAAGGGATCATTATCTTCGCAATACGTTTGAGGAATAAAACCATAATTGGCAGGATAATACATCGAAGAATACAAAACACGATCTAAAATCAGTAATCCACTTTCTTTATCCAGTTCATATTTTGCTCTTGAACCTTTAGGTATTTCAATGATGCCATTCACAACATTCGGAATTTCCTTACCTACATTTACACTATGCCAGGGATTCGCACTCATACATTTATTGTTATCATAATTTCAAAGAGCTAAAATTAAAACTTTTCAAACGGTATTTAAACATTCCTATCTTTTATTAGCATGATTCAAAAGGTATCGATTGACAAACATCAATCAGCTCAGCATCAAAATATTACTCTCTAAAACAAACAAATCACAAGCATATCCCGTATATTAGCTGGGAAAACGCAGACTATAAGCGTCTTGATTATTTTAAAAAGCCTAAACGCTACAGTTTAGCACGAGAACACAACATATGAAATTCTTTTTTTGGAAAGCACTACTTTTTCTATTACTCATCAGTATAAGTCCCTCTTGGAGTCAATCTGAAAACGACTTGATCAAAAAAGCGGATAATAACTTCAAACTGAATCGTTTTCACGAAGCTCTTGAATATTATGAAAAAGCCTATACCATCAATCCCGATAATTTACAAACCAATTACCGTATAGGTATACTTTATCTGGATGGGCAATACAAATTCAAAGCATTGCCCTATTTAGAAAAAGTAGCCAATGAACACACCAATCCGGATATTGAGTTTTACAAATACCTCGGCTATGCATACCAATTTGCTCATCGATTCAACGAAGCAGAAACCAACTATAAAAAATACGAGAGCCTCGCTAAAAACTTAAGTGCTGAAGACAAAAAAGAACTGGCACGAAAAATAGAACAATGTGACAATGGCCGTGAATATATGGCCAATAAACAACGATTAGAAATCATTCATTTAGGAGAAGAAATAAACTCTCCTTATGCCGATTATGCACCAATCATTTCTACCAATGAATCTGCTCTTATTTTTACGTCTCGCAGACCCGAAACCGTAGGAGGTGAACGTGATGAAAACGGCGATTATGCTGAAGACATCTACATTGCTTATCGCAACGAAGATCAATGGCAACAAGCCAAAAGTGTCCCGGGAAATGTGAATACGATTTTTAACGAAGCAGGCATTGGATTCTCTAAAAAAGGCGATGAAATGTTCATCTACCGACACGACGGCGGTGGAGATATTTATTATTGTACCATCAACAAAGACAGTTCATGGACACACCCTGTTCCTGTGAAAGGGAAAGTGAATACCAAAAACTCTTTTGAAAGTGCCGCTACCGTATCTTCCGATGGTAAGCGACTGTTTTTTACCAGTGATAAAGCTGGTGGCTTTGGCATGGAAGACATTTATTTCTCGGACTTACTTCCCAATGGTACATGGGGAGAACCCGTCAATATGGGAAGTAAAATCAATACATCTGAATCTGAAGAGGGCCCTTTTCTTGATTTCGATGACAAGACACTCTATTTCTGTTCTACCGCACACAAAGGAATGGGAGGCTTTGATATTTATAAAACCGTATACGATAGCACAACCAACAGCTGGTCGGATCCTATCAACATGGGCTATCCTATCAACTCTGCCAACGACGATGTATTCTTTACACTTTCCGGAGATGGGTCTCACGGCTACTTCTCTTCTGTTAAACCCAATGGTTTTGGAGGAACCGACATTTATATGATCGTCATGCCGGAACGTAGTGACCGCGATGAACTCATTGAAAAAATGAAAGCCATGAACTTAATTGTTCGTAAAACAAAAAAAGAAGGTGCTAAAAACGATACGTATGAATTAGAAGTGAAAGTGCGGGATGAAGTTACGGGAGAATTAATGGATGCTGAACTCCTGCTGAGCTCTAACGATTTTAACGATAGAGCACCTGATACCCAAAGCGACAGCAGCTATATCTACAATGTAGAATCTAAAAAAGAAAAAGAATACACATTGGTTGTGAAGAAGAAAGGTTTTGCCTTCGCCACAGTCAACTTTGTCTTATCTGCTTTTGTTGGCGAAATGCAAGAGGTTAAAATTCCTATCAAAATGAAGAAGGATAAACCTGGAGCCGTTTATCAATTGAGAAATATCTATTACGATTTCAATCAATATGTATTGAAAGAAACCTCATACCCCTCCATCGACAATTTACTCGAGTATTTACGTGAAAACCCCACGATACGGATTGAACTCCGAAGTCATACCGATGGTATTGGTGGACATCAATACAACATGAACTTGTCTCAAAAAAGAGCACAATCTGTTGTCAATTACCTCATCGGTAACGGTATCAATAAAGACAGGCTAGTGGCCAAAGGATATGGTTCAACACAACCATTAGCCTCAAACGACGATGAAGAGGAAGGAAGAGAATTGAACAGAAGAACCGAATTTAAGATTTTGAAATAAGTAGGGGCTGAAAATTTTCAGCCCCTACTTTTATCCTCCTACATCATAATTCTGTCATACCTACTGAGACGAAGCAATTCTCGATGTACTTCTGTACACAAAGGCATCTGAAATATGTCTTCTCACAAATCTTCCTTTTGAATCGGCATTACATAACTTATTATACATTGTGTACGGCACATTAAAATATTCGTAGCTCGTACCATCAGAAAAATCTAATTGTAAAACCTGAGCCTTATAATGAATATCAATCAAACTTGCAGTATTTAACGTATTGGTATATTCGGCGAAAGACAAAGCCACTGTTTCTGGAGCAACACTCACCAAAAAATGATACGCTTCAATGATGTCTTTGCTTTTTTCTTCTGCTTCAAGTTTACGCTCAGGATCATTTTGAAATTTATCGGGATGATATTCTTTCATAAAGTCCCGATATATCGTTTTCAGTTCTTTCAAACTGACGTTCTTATCTACCCCTAAAAGCTTCCTGTAATCGGTAATTTTTTTCATGTTCTTCTTTTTATCGTCTCCTCTAAGAGAGGACAAAGATAGGAACTAAAACCGAGGCCTCCCAACTAAAAAAGGGCATTCCCAAAGCATTTATACCCTTTCATGGATAGATGCAACAGCTACTATTCTTCGTTTATTTCTCTTTTCCACCCCCTAAAAACTGACTAAAATTAGCTTTTGTACCAACCAATATCAGGATATTCTTAGATTCTTTACTCTAATTTTACAATCGTGCATGCTGCTCAAAAGATCAAACAACATATCCTATGATTATCAAACATTATTACATTGAACTCGGGAAACTACTCTTTGCCATTGCCAAATCGGATGGCAAAATCCAAGAAAAAGAAATCTTAGGATTTAAAAAACTTATTCTCTCAGAACTCTTAAAATTAGAAGATAGTGCCGACGAATACGGAACAGACAATGCGTTTTTATCAGAATTTGAATTCGATATTTTATTGGATCAGGATGCCAATGCCAACGATGCCTTTAGCTCGTTCATTGAATTTGCAAGAACGAATAAAAAACATTTAAATGAGAACATGAAAAAAATAGCTTACGACTTGGCCGTTCAAGTCGCCAATGTCTATTGTGGAATCAATAAAATTGAAGGGAGAAAGCTCGCCGAGTTAAAGCAAGCCTTAGAAGTATAACTTACTTGGTACGGTTGATCGTAAACTCTACCAGTTTTTTAAGCGGTGTTTTGATTTCTGAATCAGGGAACTCATCGAGCATGGCATAGGCTTTTTGTTGGTAACGACGCATCACTTCGTTGGCATATTGTATACCTCCTGAATGCTCTACAAAATGAATCACTTCTTTTACTTTCGAAGACTTATGGCTTTCATTTTTAATGATGTTAATGATATAGCCCTTTTCTTTACTAGAAGTAGTGTTTAACGCGTGAATTAAAGGCAAGGTCATTTTTTTCTCCTTGATATCAATCCCCACCGGTTTGCCAATCATTACCGAAGTTTCATAATCAAACAAATCGTCTTTGATTTGAAATGCCATACCAATGTATTCTCCAAAAAGTTTCATTTTCTGTACTACTTCATCGTTCATTCCCACAGAAGCAGCCCCCACAGCACAACAAGAAGCAATGAGCGAAGCCGTTTTCTGACGGATGATCTCGTAATATACTTCTTCTGTGATGTCTAATTTTCTGGCTTTCTCAATCTGCAATAATTCCCCTTCACTCATTTCACGAACAGCATTGGAGACGATTTTCAACAAACGATATTCTTCTTTATCGATAGCCAATAACAAACCTCTCGACAACAAATAATCGCCTACCAATATGGCAATCTTATTTTTCCATAAGGCATTGATGGAAAAAAAACCACGACGGTAATTGGAATCATCAACCACATCGTCATGAACCAAGGTAGCCGTGTGTAACAATTCTATAAGAGAAGCGCCAGTATAAGTCGAAGGATTAACCTGACCATGTAAACGTGCCGACAAAAAAACAAACATCGGACGAATCTGTTTGCCTTTGCGTTTAACAATATAGGTCATGATCTTATCCAAAAGCATCACCTTCGAGCGCATGGATTCTCGAAACAGCTTTTCAAAGGAATCGATGTCCTCTTGAATAAACGATTGTATTTCTTCTAAACGGACTTTGCCGGACATGGTGGCAATATACGACCTTGGTATAGGGGAAACAATACTCTATGAAAAAAACAAATCAACCAAGCGCTTCAATCTTCACAAGAAGTCACCCTCCTGATATTCAAACACCTGAATCCTTTGACCTTAGGCTTTCATGTTGATAAATTGCAAAGGCACTTCCACTTTCGAAGTCCTTAACAAAGCAATCACTTCCTGTAAATCATCGATTTTTTTACCCGTTACTCTAATGATATCGTCCATGATGGCAGCCGTCACTTTAACCTTACTGTCTTTAATCAGCTTGATGATCTCTTTAGCGATTTCCTTTTCAATGCCGGTACGAACAGGTAGATCCTTCTTCACCACAGGCCCAGAAGCATATTCTGGCTTACTCAAATCCAAAGACCGACCATCGATCCCCTGTTTCACCATACGAGAAATCAGGATATCGACTAAGGTATTTAAACTCATGGAATGATTTGCCGTCAGGTAAATAATAGACGCTTTTTTATCCAGTTCCATTTCCGTTTTTGCATCTTTCAAATCGTATCGATTGGAAACTTCCTTCTTCGCTACGTTTACTGCGTTGTCAAGGGTTTGAGCATCTACTTTACTGACAATATCAAATGAGGCCATAGTCTTTTTTTTTATAAAAATAAAACATTATGAGGTCTGAAGCAACGGCCAACTTGATCTAAATTCAGGTCAAAGTCCATGCTTTATGAAAAAGCAAAAAAAAGGTGAAATTATGAACATTCGATTTTAAGCTCTCGTATTTATCATTATATTCATTTCATCATTTAAAGAACGTTTAAAAAGAATGGCGAAAAGTAAATCAGCGAAGAAAATTTTTGTATTAGATACATCAGTTATATTATTCGATCACAATGCGGTCACCAATTTTCACGAACACGACGTGGCCATACCCATCACCGTCTTAGAGGAGTTAGATAATTTCAAAAAAGGTAACGAAGTCAAAAACTTTGAATGCCGTGAGTTTATTCGTTTCCTCGATGAACTTTCAGGAGAAAATTTATTACACGAATGGATTTCATTGAATGGTTATGCCCAAGGCCGCTTCATTGTAACCATGAATACGTCCAGACCTTCTGGTAAACGTGATGCAGAAAAAGCGTTCGATGACAGAAAAAACGACCATAAAATCCTGAATGCCGCACTCAACATGCAGGATGAATATCCCGATGCCAAAGTCATTCTCATTACCAAAGACATTAACCTTCGCTTAAAAGCAAAGGCATTGAATCTCCCTTCGGAAGATTACAATACCGGTAAAATTAAAGATGTCGATAGCCTCTACACCGGTACACACATCATCGATGGCGATACCGAGATCATTAATGAACTATACGAAAAAGGACATTGTTCTAAAACCATCATTCCTCAGGAGTTGTTACACAACAACCACTACTACATCATCAAAGGAATTAAAAATTCTATACTCGCTTACTTCAATCCGATTGAAGACCGTATCGAACATGTCGAAAAGAAAGCCATCTACGGCATTAAACCTCGTAATGCAGAACAAACCTTTGCCATTCATGCCATCATGAATCCCAATGTCAAATTGGTCTCCATACAAGGGGTAGCCGGTACTGGTAAAACACTGCTCGCATTGGCAGGAACACTCGAACAACGCAAAGAATTCAAACAAATCTATTTAGCGCGCCCTATTGTACCCTTGAGCAATAAAGACATTGGATATTTACCAGGTGACATCAAATCGAAACTGAATCCCTACATGGAACCTTTGTTCGACAACTTAAAATTCATTCAAAATCAATTTCATGAAACGGACCAAGACTACCAACGCATCACCGACATGGTCAACAAAGAAAAGTTGGTGATCACACCGTTGGCTTACATCAGAGGTAGAAGTTTATCGAACATTTGCTTCATCATTGACGAAGCACAAAACCTGACTCCACACGAGATCAAAACGATCATCTCTCGTGCAGGAGAAAATACCAAAATCATATTCACAGGAGACATCTACCAAATCGATACACCCTACCTCGATTCTCAAAGTAATGGCTTGTCGTATTTGATCGATCGTTTAAAACATAATTCACTCTACGCCCACATTACCCTCTCCAAAGGAGAACGTTCGGAATTGGCGAACTTGGCAAATGAGTTATTATAGTAGTCAGGGGTCAGGTATCAGTAGTCAGTAGTGGCGAATTGCATTCGCCTTTCAGTATAGAGTTATCAGTAAAAAGCATAAAAGAAACGCTGGTAGAAATCAAGAAGATTTCTACCAGCGTTTCTTTTATAGGTCAAACTACTGACCACTGATACCTGACCCCTGACTACTAACTACCCACTTTCATCAACACCGAGTCCAACAACGTATTGGCTAAGGAAAGGATCAAACCGAATAAAAAGGCACCCCAAAAACCATGTACATTAAAACCCGTGACCAAATAATCGGTCAGGATGATGATCATGGCATTGATCACCAACAAGAACAAGCCAAAAGTAAATACCGTAATAGGAATGGTTAAGACCGTTAATAAGGGTTTTAAAGAAAGATTGAGCACCGTCAATACGATAACCACCACCAAAGCCGTTTGCCATGTATCGACCTGTACGAAAGAGATTAAACGCCCCGCCAGCAAGATAATAAGCATATTAAACAGTAATCGAATGATTAAATTCTTCATATTCTAATCCCCAGTGGTTGATGTATTGATTTTAAACTTAATAAATCCTATCTTATTCATCAAAACAATCCTTATGAAACTTCAGTCTGCACTCGTATTCATTTTGGCATTAAGCTTAGGCTTAGGAGCTTGTGGCGGTGGTGGAAAATCTGCTACCGATAAAAGAATTAAAAAACAGGAGAAACATCGCAAGAAACATCCTTGTCCTCAGTTGGATTGTTAATCCATAACAATATTGAAGATCCATCATGATGTCAATAATTTATAAAACAATATGTTTGTGGATGTTCTGCTTAAGTATCATCATGAGTAATTGTCAACATAAGTCGGCTACACAAAAACAAATTGAACAACAGCAAAAACATCAGAGAAATCATCCTTGCCCTCTGAAAGATTGTTGATTCAAATCATAAAAAGCACAGAGATTAAAAGATCTTCTGTGCTTTTTCTTTATTTTTTATTCAGCGTACATTTTACATCCTTACATCACGGACAACGGTTTTCTTATCAAAGGCGAATGCAATTCGCCACTACTGATACCTGAAACCTGACTACTGAAAGGCGAATGCAATTCGCCGCTACTTGTGTCTTTCTTGTAATACTGCCATTACCTCATCCAACTCGTAACCTTTTGCTTCCAACAAAATCAAATAATGAAACAACAAATCAGCCGCTTCTCCTAAAAATAAATCCTTGTTGTTGTCCTTCGCTTCAATCACCAATTCAACCGCTTCTTCTCCCACTTTTTGAGCCACCTTGTTGATGCCCTTTAAAAATAAAGAAGAGGTATACGATTTATCAGAACTGTTTTCTTTACGGTCTTTGATCACTTTTCTTAAGTGATCGATGAAAAATGTACGGCTGTCATTTTTTTCAAACCAACAGGTATCTTCACCCGTGTGGCAAGTCGGTCCTTGCGGAACGGCTTGAATCAACAAGGCATCCCCATCGCAATCGACTTTAATGTCTTTCACCAATAAAAAATTATTGGACGTCTCTCCTTTTGTCCATAAGCGTCCTTTCGAACGGCTGTAAAACGTCACTTTACCGTCCGCTACGGTTTTATCATACGCTTCGCGGTTCATATAACCCAACATCAATACCTTTTGAGTATATACGTCTTGCACCACCGCAGGAACTAAACCATCGCCTTTTGTAAAATCAATATTCATAATCGTTCAATAAATTCGCTCGCTCAGCAGAACGAGCGGATAAAGATAAGAAAGTTTTATGGAAAGGCTTTCAATCGCGTATGATTAAGCGCCAAACTTACCCTTTAACAGGGCCAATTTCGTGGCCATATCGCTCTCTGGGGCCTTATTTTGCTCCGTTTTAGACTTTTGTTTCGATGCTGGAGCAGCGGTTTCGCCTTTCATGGACAAAGAAATACGCTTGCGTGACAAGTCCACTTCCAACACCGTCACCTGTACCTTTTGCTGTACCTTGACCACTTCGGAAGGATCACTCACAAAACGGTCGGCCAAGTGGCTGATGTGTACCAGACCGTCTTGATGCACACCAATGTCTACAAAAACACCGAACTTCGTCACGTTGGTCACAATGCCCGGCAACTTCATACCCGTTCTTAAATCTTCCGGCTTGTTGACGCCTTCGGCAAAAGCAAATTGTTCAAACGGTTCACGCGGATCACGACCTGGTTTTTCCAATTCTTTCAAAATATCTTTCAAGGTCGGAAGTCCGACCGTATCCGTAATGTATTGTTCAACTTTAATCTCCTTGCGTTTTTGGGCATCGGCAATCAAGTCTTTCACGGTAACGCCTACATCCTTGGCCATTTTTTCAACGATGTGGTAACTTTCCGGATGTACGGAACTGTAGTCGAGCGGTTGCTCGCTCTCACGAATGCGCAAGAAACCTGCCGCTTGTTCAAATACCTTATCGCCCATACGCGGTACTTTCATCAAAGCTTTACGTGAAGTGAACGGACCGTTGGCATTGCGGTAATCGATGATATTGCCTGCAATGGTCGGGCCAATACCCGACACGTACATCAACAATTGCTTACTCGCCGTATTGACTTCTACACCTACCGCATTCACACAACTCGATACCGTTTCATCCAAGGATTTTTTAAGCAAAGTTTGATCGACATCGTGTTGGTATTGTCCCACCCCAATGGCTTTAGGATCAATCTTCACCAGCTCTGCCAAAGGATCCATCAAACGACGACCTATCGATACCGATCCTCTTACCGTAATGTCCTGATCGGGAAATTCTTCACGTGCTACATCCGATGCAGAATATACCGAAGCGCCACTTTCATTGACCATTACAATGGCAATCGAGGTTGGTAGCCCTAAGGAACGCACAAAGGTTTCAGTCTCCCTTCCTGCCGTACCATTACCAATAGCAATGGCTTCGACTTCGTAACGCATACACCAATCTTTAATCATGGCACCGCTCTTCATGGTTTCTCGCTGCGGTTCATGAGGATAAATGGCCGCATTTTCCAACAACTTCCCTTGCCGATCTAAACACACCATTTTACAACCCGTACGAAATCCTGGATCGAGGGCTAAAATATTTTTTTGTCCCAAAGGTGCAGTCAACAACAACTGACGGATGTTATCGACAAACACACGAATCGCTTCTTCATCGGCTTTGTGTTTGGATGCCAAACGGAACTCCGTTTCTAAAGAAGGTTTTAACAAACGCTTGAATGCTCCTTTGCTGGCTTGCTTCATCAAGTCCTTCCAAAGACTATTGCCTGTAATGAATTTACGTTCAATCAAATCAATGGCTTGATCTTCATCAGGCGTAATGTCCATCGACAAGACCATTTCCTTCTCTCCCCTGCGCATGGCCAGCAAACGATGGGAAGGTACGGCCGCCAACTTCTCCGACCACTCGAAATAATCGCGGTACTTCTCTCCTGCTTCCTCCTTGCCGGGTACCACTTTCGTAACCACCATGGACGTTTCTGCAAATAATTTTCTCAATGTCGCACGCAATTCAGCATCTTCATTGATGATCTCTTCGACAATATCGCGCGCTCCATTGAGGGCTTCCATTTCATCTTTCACACCCAATTCTTCGTTAATGAAAGCCGATGCCGCCGCCATAGGATCTTCTTTTCCTTGTGCCAACAACAAGACGGAAAGCGGTTCTAAGCCTTTTTCTTTAGCCATCACGCCACGGGTCTTGCGCTTTTGTTTATAGGGTAAATACAAGTCTTCCAACACCGTCATCGTAAGCGCCTTGTTAATCTTGGCTTCTAACTCAGGTGTCAGTTTGTTTTGTTCGGTAATGGATTTCAAAATGCTTGCACGACGTTTGTCCAATTCCACCAATTGCTCGTGTCGGTCACGAATGGCAATGATCTGCACTTCATCTAAACTTCCCGTTTGTTCTTTACGATACCGTGCGATGAATGGTACTGTAGCGCCTTGTTCAAAGAGTTCAATGGTAGATTTTACCGACGTGGCTTGTACACCTAATTCTTTGGCAATCGTGTCAATGTAATGATTCATGTTGTTTTTATTGTTTATCGTTGGGGCGAATTGCATTCGCCCTAATTAAAAAGCGAATACCATTCGCCGTTACGGTGATTTTATTTTTTTATGGGCGAATGCAATTTACCGCTACTACTTGTATTATTTTTTTACAGGCGAATGCAATTCGCCACTACGACCAATGGCCCTGACCTTATATCCTTTTTCTTGTAATAAATGCAGCACACCTTGTTCACCCGGTAAATGCGCCGAACCAATGGCGGTAAAGGTTGGTTTATCACGCATCAATATTTCCATGCGTTCCACCATCACCACATTCCTCTTGGTCAGCAAAGCAGTTTCTGTTTTTTCGTCCAGTTCGGCATACACCATGTCATAGAGGTCTATCAATCGTTGTTGTTGGTAAAGCTGCACCATACGCTCCACTTCTGCCTCCGATACGGTAGGATCGTTGACATACTCTACTAAGAATTGCGCTTGTTCCTGTAAAGACATGGCATCAATGGCCACCATCTGTTCTTGTATCGTTTCCAGGCCCGCAATTTGTTTTTTCTTTTTCTCTCCTTTCTGCTGCAAATAAACATCCAAAGGATATTTTTTATCCGATTTCACCGCTGCTTCAGCCAAAAGAGAAGAGGTAAACACTGGTTTAACACGATCAATGATGATGGCTTTCCAGCCCAATACAGATTTTGCATAAGCCTTTACTTTTTGGTATTCTTCTTCGGTGAGTAAAGACTGTAAGGTGATTCCATTCGGCATCATGATCTCTTTCGCCGCAGCCTCTTTCATGATTTTTTTATCGAAAAGCAATTCTCCAGCAATCACTGCCGAAGCATTGAACGCTTGCCAAATCGAATCACTCAATTGAAACACCCGTTTATCCCGCAAATGAATAGTACCAAATACATAAGAAGACTGCTTCAAGTCTCCTCCACTGATTTCATACAATAAGGATGTAGAATCTGCTTGTGCAAATAAATCTGCACCCCAAAAGAAGATGATATAAAACAAAACGATTCTAACCATGGATTACAAAAATCCAATTATTAAGAATAAAGACAGCTTCTTTTTAGAATTAGTTATCTACATTAATCTAAATTATCCTTTAGGCCATCAATATCTCGAGCATCCTATATTCACTTTTAAACACCTGAACTCATTCTAATAATGAGTTCATCTTAGCCCATCATCCAGGTTGATATTTCTAAATGCTTTCCTTAACTTGCTGATAAGAATGAAAAGCGGTGCCTATAAAAACACAAGGCATTTCATTGAAGAAAAAACAAAATCCTTATGAAATATACTTACCTATTCTTTTTCTTTTTAGCCACACTGTTTGTAATCAACAACGGTACTGTACTGGCACAAAGTGAAGGAGCCGAACAACCTGCAAAACAACAAGCTGCCAAAAAACAAAAGAAGAAAAAAGGACAATCACAAGCAGACTTAGACGCCATCAACGAAGAAGCAAACCAAGAACAGAAAAGTCCAGAACAAATCGCTTACGAAAAGAAACTCGCCAAAGAGCGGAAAGAAAAAGAAAAACGCAATGCTGTTACCCGTAAACAGGCCGATAAAAAAGCAACCAAACGCTTAAACAGTGCCAAGACTAAAACCCGCAATAAGAAAAAGAAATATGTAAAAACACACGGCGGGAAATAACAAACACTTTAAAATAGGTTCTATAAGAAGAGGGGCAATGATATTAATCTACTTGTCCCTCTACTAATTTGGGATAGATGTAAAATTTTTTGTTGCCCGAATGCTGAGAAACTTCCGTCCAGGAATCAACGTCTAAATCGATGGCATAAATTCCGCAAGTAGGGATATTACCCACTTCTCCTCCTGTCAGGTATTCGGCTAAGTAAGACAATCCTGGATTATGCCCAAACAACCATACCGTGTCGTATTCATCGGGAAGCTCATTGACCACCTGCAATAAAATACGCGCGGAGGCTTCGTAGATGTTTTCTTCCCATTGTACCTGATCAACATCAAATCCCACTTGCTCCAACAACAATTGAGCGGTCAATTTTGCACGTTCTGCCGGACTACTGATGACCAATTGAGGAAGAGCGGTCAATTCTTTTAAGCGTAAGCCCATTTTAGGAGCATCGGAAAAACCTCTGGTGTTGAGGGTTCTGTCAAAATCTTTAACGACCACGTTTGCCCATTCTGATTTGGCATGGCGAATCAAGACTAATTGTTTCATAGAATGCTAAAAAAATTAATGATTTGCCAATATCGGATAAAAAAACGTGAATAGAGTGTGGATAACTTGTTAATTCGATGTGTATAACACGAAATATTTGCATTTCTCTCTTTTTTATATTCATATTTGCCACATTCGAAAATTGTATCAGTACAGTAACACTATATAAATGTCTAAAAACTTAGTCATTGTTGAGTCCCCTGCGAAGGCAAAAACCATTGAAGGATACCTTGGAAAAGATTTCACGGTAAAGTCTTCTTTTGGTCACGTAAGAGACTTAACCAAAGGAGATAAAGCCATCGATGTGGCCAATAATTTCAGTCCCACCTACCAAATATCCGAAGATAAAAAGGATGTGGTCAGGGACTTGAAAAAACTCGCTAAGGAATCGGATGTCGTATGGTTAGCGACCGATGATGACCGCGAGGGAGAAGCCATTTCCTGGCACTTAAAAGAGTCATTAGACCTTAATGACAGCAAAATACGCCGCATCGTATTTCGTGAAATTACTAAAAATGCCATCTTAAGCGCGATCGAAAGTCCGCGCAAAATCGATACCGATTTAGTCAACGCACAACAAGCCCGACGTATATTAGATCGTCTCGTGGGTTTTGAAATGTCTCCTATATTATGGAAAAAAATCAAAACCGGGCTTTCAGCCGGACGTGTTCAATCGGTAGCCGTTCGTTTGGTCGTAGAAAGAGAACGAGAAATTGAAGGACACGAAGCCAAAGCACTCTATAAGGTAACCGGTACCTTTCTATTGGATAAAGGAAAAATCCTTCAAGCCGAACTCAACAAACGATTTAACACCGAACAAGAAGCACAAACCTTCCTGGAAGCTTGTCAAAAATCAGAGTTCAGCGTCAAAGAATTAGAGAAAAAGCCAGGAAAAAAATCTCCGGCAGCTCCGTTTACCACCTCTACCCTACAACAAGAAGCCAGCCGTAAACTGAGTTTCTCCGTAGCTCAAACAATGACCTTAGCGCAACGTTTATACGAAGCAGGAAAGATCTCTTACATGAGAACGGATTCGGTAAACCTTTCTCAGTTTGCCATGGACGCGGCGCAAACCGCCATCACCAATTCATACGGTGCAGAGTTCCATCATAAAAGAGTATTCAAAACCAAATCGGAATCGGCACAAGAAGCTCACGAAGCCATACGACCGACCGACTTCACCCTACAAAGTGTGGATGGAGAACGCAACGAACAACGCCTCTACGATTTGATCTGGAAACGTGCCATCGCCTCACAAATGGCGGATGCACAATTGGAGAAAACCGTCGTAACGATCGGCATTTCTCAAGCACAAGAAGTTTTTATAGCTACCGGTGAAGTCATCAAGTTTGAAGGATTCTTGAAAGTATACCTCGAATCGACCGATGACGAAGAGGAGGAAGAAGGCGAAGCAGAAGCCAAAGGCATGTTGCCTCCTATTGATAAAGGACAAACATTAAACTTAGATCAAATACGTGCCATCGAGCGTTACTCTCGTCCGGCTTCCCGTTACACGGAAGCCAGCCTGGTAAAGAAATTGGAAGAACTCGGCATCGGTAGACCTTCTACGTATGCACCGACCATTTCAACCATTCAGAAAAGAGGGTATGTAGAGAAAGAAAACCGTGAAGGCCGGGAACGCAAGTTAAATGAATTGGTTTTGAAAGGCGGAAAAATCCAACAAAACACCGTTGTTGAAAATACAGGTCAGGAGAAAATGAAGCTCTTCCCGACCGACTTGGCCATGGTCGTGAACGATTTCCTGGTAGAACATTTCCCTACCGTAACGGATTATTCCTTTACAGCCGATGTAGAAAAAGAATTTGACTTGATTGCCGAAGGAAAAACCAAATGGCAAACCATGTTGAAAGATTTCTACACGCCTTTCCATAAACGCGTAGAAGAAACGCAAAACATAGAACGCTCGACCATCAACACCGGTAAGGTATTGGGGAAAGACCCTGTGAGTGGTGAAACCATCATCGCCCGTTTGGGTCGTTACGGTGCACTTGTACAAATAGGAGAAGCCGACGAAGAAAAAGGCATCAAACCCCGTTTCGCCAGCTTACGCAAAGGACAGTTGATTGAAAACATCACCTTAGAAGAAGCCTTAGACCTATTTAAGTTGCCGCGTGAAACCGGAGTTTACGAAGACGAACCGATGGTGGTCGCCATAGGTCGCTTTGGACCTTATGTACGTCATGCCGGTAAATTTTATTCATTGAAAAAAGAAGACGATCCCTATACCATCGACGAAGCACGTTCCATTGAAATCATTGAAGGCAAACGCAAAGCCGATGCAGAAAAACTCATCAAAGAATTCCCGGAAAATCCAGATGCCAAAGTGTTAAATGGTCGTTGGGGACCTTACATCGCTTTTGGTAAATTGAACATTAAAATCCCCAAAGACCGAGAACCTTCTTCTGTGACCTTGGAAGAAATTTTACAGTGGTCAGAGGGCGTTACGGCCAAACCTTCCCGTTGGGCTAAGAAAGCAGCACCTGCTGCCAAAGAACCCACGAAGAAAAAAGTTGTAGCGAAAAAGAAAAGCACCGCCAAGAAACCTGCGGCTAAAAAAGCTGCAACGAAGAAAGCAACGACCAAGAAAGCCGTCGTGAAAAAAGAAACCACCGCCAAAGCACCAGCGAAGAAGAAGGCAACAGCTAAAAAATAGGTATCAGTAGTCAGTGGTCAGGTATCAGTGAATGCATTACTCAACAAGTAGTGCTTGGTTATTTCAGAATAGCTAAGCACTATTTATTTAACACGACACTGCTTAACCCTACTGACTACTGATACCTGACCACTACTATGAAAACCATCGTCATCCTCACCGGAGCCGGCATCAGTGCCGAAAGTGGATTGCAAACGTTTCGCGATGCGGGCGGTTTGTGGGAAGGATACGACATCATGGAAGTGGCCACACCCGAAGGTTGGCAGAAGAATCCCAGCCTGGTACTCGATTTTTACAACCTGCGCCGTAAACAAGCGCTGGAGGCCCAACCCAATGCGGCACACTACGCTTTAGTACAACTCGCTGAAAGACATAAGGTCCACATCATTACCCAAAACGTCGACAACTTGCACGAAAAAGCAGGATCTGCGAACGTCTTACACTTGCATGGAGAGCTGTTTAAAAGCCGCAGTACCGCTCAACCTTCTTTGGTATACGATGTCAAGGGTTGGGAACTGAAACTCGGTGAGCTGTGCGAAAAAGGCTCACAGTTGAGGCCACACATCGTTTGGTTTGGAGAAGCTGTACCCGCCATGGACGAAGCCATTGCCTTGGTGCAACATGCCGATGTACTCATCATCATTGGCACTTCTTTACAAGTCTACCCTGCTGCTGGCTTGATCGATTACATCAAACCCTTCACGGAACTGTACGTTATTGATCCGAACTTACCACCCGTCAACAACAAACATGTGCACCTCATCGCACAAACCGCAACTGTAGGCGTACCTCCGTTGGTCGAAAAACTGCTCCAATAATTTGAGCCCCAAGCCATCCTAAACCGATTTCACCTTCATCCTCAAGAGCTTCCAAAAAGAAGAGTAAACTTACATGATTTGATGGACTGGGCTTTTTTTGCTAAATTTGTGTACAGCACAGTTCCCCGGGCACAACAATCTTGCATTGGAATCCGGTAATACCGACTATCCTGCAACGATTAATTTTCATTAGCCCAACAACCCCTATGAGTAAATCACAAGAGACCTGGAACAAAAAAGAGACCGAGAAGAAGAAATTAAGAAAGCGCAAAGACAAAGCAGAGAAGAAAGAAGAACGCAAAGCCAACCACAAGGAAAGCAGCTTTGAAGACATGCTGGCTTATGTCGATGAAAACGGAAACATCTCCTCTACTCCTCCAGATCCTAAAAAGAAAAAAGTGATTAAAGAATCGGACATTGCCATTGGTGTGCCCAAACAAAGTGACATACCTGTAGACACGCTGAGAAAAGGCATTGTAACTTTCTTCAACGAAGGTAAAGGCTATGGCTTCATCAAAGACAGTGAATCCCAAGAAAGTATTTTTGTGCACGTGAACGGTTTGGTGGATGCCATCAAAGAAAATAACAAAGTGACATTCGAAATAGAATCAAGTCCTAAAGGACCGAATGCGGTGAATGTAAAATTGGCCGTATAAAACTATTCTTAACGCATTTAAAAGCGCTTGTACCACCTTTCGGTGCGTACAAGCGCTTTTGTTTTTTAGGTGTTTGGACCTGATTTCTTGAAGGATAAAAGGATACTCAAAAACGCTACCAGAAAATCAATACCTTAAGTATTTTTCGTATTATTATTTGAAGAAATACACCACACCAACGTATCTATAATTAAAAAATTCAACTTCAAAATTTGCGCCTTATGAAAAAATATTTCTGTTTTTGTGTTTTTATTGTTTCCTTAACAATTAGTCATTCCATTTATGCCCAACAGGAAGAATATGCATTTATGGATGTTAGTCTCGGAATTTTAAAAGCAACTGTTGGTATCACAAAAAATGGGGAATCAGTTAAGTATACCATTAAACGTGAGGAAACAGGTAGTCTACGTGTCGGAATCACTAAACTTATGAATGAGCTCAACAAGGAAGGATACCAGCTTTTCAGTATGAATTCCTTGGTAATGGGTTCAGACGGTTCATTGTTAAACGAGGTGTATATATTTATCAGAAAAACCAACTAATCCGCTAGCGCTGAGTATACATTAGAGTCAATAGGCAACCCAAACAGAGTACAACGATGAAATATTTATACATAGCGACAGTAATTTTACTTGCTTCTTGTGGACACAAAAACAAAGTTGCTAATGTGAACTCTGTATCTAAGGTTAACGAAACAACATCTGCAAAGACCTATACATTAACAGACAAGACTATAAAGTTTCTTTGGCTTGACAGTAGTAATTTTATTGTTATCAACGAAGAGTTTTGCAAAACAATTTCAGACCCCGAAAAAGCAGCATTAGGTTATGTGGCAACTTTTATTGGTAATGAATGTTGGTGGGACGGAGACTACACAGAAAATAGAAGTAATTTAAAATGTGAAATATTGACCGCATTAAATTTGGGTTATCAGTGTTCTGACAAACATTTGGGATTCCTTAAAAAGTGGTTTAAAAACGATATGACATCATTAAATAAGCTTGAATCCTGTCCAACGACACCTAACACTTCAACAATCCAAGACACGTTTGACGAAATCATTTTGACGACAAAAGGAAACGAAATTTCAGTATTCTTTAAGGCAAACGGAATTAATATGCGAGAAGAAGAAAGTTGGAGTTGGTCAGAAACTGACTATTTTGAATTTGACACTGACAACATAAAACTGATTAAACAAGACAAATCAAAAGTAAAGCACGGACACTTTGACGCAGGTGAATAACGATAAAAATGGGTATGCCCCACTGGCCAAGACTATGTCTTGCGCCAACAGAGAGTGATGATTTCGAGTGCGATGCAATGTATAAATATTCATATTCTTTGACGCTAATCAAATCTACAGACCAAACAGATAGATAGTGATGTTAAAAAAGTTTAACGTAAGCCCACTTCAAAAACAACATAAACAGTAAGAAGACAGGGTGATATATGATAAAGATGAAAATCATGGCACTTTCAGCCGATCCTTCAATTTTCAATAATTTTATAAGTGTAGTTATTATAATAGAAATACTCACTAAATACAGTACAGAAAATCCAAGTGAGTAAAAAAAATAGCTCCAACTGTTGGATACAAAACAAATTAATATCGAATTTACAAGCATAAATCCGATGAAAACAAAGCCTGCTATCACCCAAGTATTGTCGGCATTTTTAGGTCCACCAATACAAACAGCAAGGATTGTCAGGAGTATAAATAATAGCACTTGAACAAAAGGCCTTTGAAGTAATTCAAATATCATTTCTGTCATAAATTTCGTGATAAAACATCTACAAGATTTACGTTTAAACATGTTTAAGGTTTGCTTTTGATAACTTAAATTAAAGTCATCCGAATCGAATAAGTAAGATAGGCTAACCTCGCTGGCAAGCTTCTAGCTTGTGCCAGCAGTACAAGTCACAACAACAAAGATCCTATCACTGAATATCATCTTTGTTGTTATTTTTCACTATATTCATTACCGATTCCAAAAATAGAATACCCGAATCTTGCTTAACTTTTACCAGCTATGAAAGTTTACAGTTTGATGTATCAGGTGTTTATGGGGCTGTCATGTACATTCACTGTAGCACAAACCATTACTGCCACGTATACCACACACAACAACCCACTCGCTAATCCAGAACGAGGGTTTTATAAATATACCGAAACACGAGCTTCTAATCCAAGCCCTTTAACCATCAATCAACTGAATCAGATCCGCCAACAGGACCTGTATACGCTTGTATTTCGTTACGTGTACCTGGATGCATTCATGAACAGTAACATCAGTCCTGCTTTCCTTACCAGTATACAAAACGACTTCAACACCTTACGCAACGCCGGATTCAAAGTGGTATTGCGTTTTGCCTATACCAGCGATTGGAATGGTGGTTCTACGGGACCTTTCATGGATTCCCCGGCTAAAGCACAATTGCTGCAACACATACAACAACTTAAACCGCTGGTACAACAACACAGCGATGTGATCCTCACCCTTCAAAATGGTTTTTGGGGCATCTGGGGAGAAAACTACTATAGCGATGTGTTTGGATGCGAATGCAACAATACGCTTACACCCGCACGCTGGCTCGACCGTAAACAAGTAACTGATTCCTTACTTGCCATGCTTCCTGCCAATCGGTTCGTCTCTGTACGCTACCCTACGCTCAAAAGCAATATGTACAACCTCTCTATTCCTGCCGACAGCATTACCTTGGCACAAGCGCATACAGGGCAAAACAAAAGTAAAATAGGATACCACAACGATTGTTTTCTCGTATCGAACAACGATTACACCTTCAACAACAAGGCCCTCGAAAAGCCTTTCTGGGAAAAAGAAAGTCGTTATACCATCATGGGTGGTGAAACCTGCGGAGATAATGCCACCTATACCCATTGTGCCAATGCCTTACAAGATCTTAAAAATGCACATTGGACTTACCTCAACTTCGATTATCACCCCAATGTCATCAACCGGTGGCAGAATGAAGCCTGCTTGGACGAAATCAAACAGCGGCTGGGTTACCGACTGAGCCTGAATCAAGTCAGTACCAACAGTGAAGTATGTGGTGGAACAAGTTTACCGCTTTCCTTATCCATCACCAACAGTGGTTTTTCAGCACCTGTGCACGAAAGATCCGTGATCCTGATTTTAAGAAACTCCAACTATACCTACACCCTTCCATTGGCTATCGATCCGCGTCGATGGTATGGAGGGACGACCCAAAACATCGATGTGCTGGTTTCCATTCCTGCGGCTGTAGTACCTGGCACCTATACACTTTTGCTGCACCTGGCCGATCCATCGCCAGCACTCCGTGCCAATCCAAGGTATGCCATTCAGCTTGCCAATACAGGACTGTGGGAAGCTGCTACAGGCTACCATGCCTTAAATCTTTCTGTCACCGTACCGGAAGAATCGGTCTGCGGTACTCTTCCTATCCAATTCATTCGTTTTGATGCAACAGCTCAGTCAACTCATGTTGAATTAAACTGGCAGGTGCTTATGGACAAGGTGAATCAATTTACGATCGAACGTGCTGCAGATGCAGTGCATTTCGATGCCATTGGCAAGATCGAATGGAAGGAAAACCTTGAACAGCAAACTTACCATACTCACCACTTTATCGATGAACATTCTCCCAGAGGTACCCGCTATTATAGAATAGTCGCACATCACTTAGATGGCAGCCTTACCTACAGTCGGATAAAAAGTATTGAAAGGTTTCATCCCTCCACGCTGACAGTAAGTCCTAATCCTGGTCATGGACTCTTCACCTTGTCTGGGAGCTTAACGACAATGTACGGTAGACCACAAACATTTGCACTCATCAACAGCATCGGTCAGCAAGTATATACCTCTACATTCTATACAGAAGACCATTTTTTCAGTATCCCCTTAGACCTTTCACATTTGCCTTCGGGGATGTACATCGTAAAAGCTGGTGATGACCAGGTAAGTACAAAACTGATAAAAGAATAATTTCTCTGTTGGTTTCAAGAAGATGTCTTGTCCCAAGAAGTTTTTTATCAAAAAATAAACTATATTCATCTTAGTCCTGTCGTTTCTGATTTTGTAGAACAAGCAGAGCATTGGCTCTACAACAATACCAGAGATCATGTAGGATTAAAAGGAATGAAGAGTTGATAAAAATACCAACATTGTATTACAGGCTATTATAACAAAACAACACCGACGTCCGTGAGTGCTAGTAGAAAAACGAACTAACAAAAACATCTCATATGACCACAGAAATTATTACACCAACACCTGACTGCGAAATTGTAAGTTCAAGAATTTTTAATGCACAAAGAGAACTTCTTTTTCGTGCTTGGTCTGACCCAAACCATCTAAAAAATTGGTGGGGACCAGCAGGTTTTTCAAATACTTTTAATGAATTTGACTTTCGAGTGGGTGGGAAATGGAGCTTTATCATGCACGGACCGGACAAAGGAAAATATGCTAATGAATGTGAGTTTATAAAAATAGATGCTCCATCACTTATCGCTTGGAAACGATTTTCTAAACCACTTTTCCAAGTCGTTGCAACATTTGAAGAGGTGTCCCTAGGCAAAACAAAACTTGTTTTTAAAATGCTATTTGACACAGCAGACGAATGTAGAAAAGTAAAAGCTTTTGCGGTAGACAAAAACGAAGAAAATTTTGACAGACTAGAAAATGAATTAACGAAGATGACTTTATAAATCAGATGACAAGTACTTCCCCTCGCAGCGAATCTTCTGAAGATAAAAAACAGTAACAACAGACAGCTTTAGCAGGAATTAACGCTAAAATACAAAGGCATGAACAATTCCAACACACACCATCAACGTATCGCAAACCTGACCTTCGCTTCCGTATATCCGCATTATGTACTAAAAGTAGAGAAGAAAGGCCGAACAAAAGAAGAGTTGCATCAAGTCATAGAGTGGTTAACAGGCTTCAATTACAAGAAGCTGCAGGAACTCATAAAAGAAAAAATAACGTTTGAAATATTCTTCCAACGTGCTTCACTAAACCCCAATGCACACCTCATCACCGGAGTAATCTGTGGCTATCGTGTGGAGGAAATCGAAGATCCCTTGACGCAACAAGCGAGGTATTTGGATAAATTGGTAGATGAGTTGGCGAAGGGCAGAAAGATGGAGAAAATTCTACGCGGCTCATCGTAGTATGGTATAAAGCTTCGTTGCTGCGGACGAAGGGAATGATGAATTGAGCAAAACATGAATCCCCGGACGGGCGGAACACCATGAAAAAAAAAGGAGCACCGACGGACGTCGGCCTGGCAGAATAAATCACTACAAACAGAATGACAACACGATATAGTTCACTAAAAGACCAATAAAAAATCATGCAAAACATCAACAAATACTTTTTGATCACGACTATAGTAGTCTTGATCTCTTTATGCTGCTATGAAAAAATCAATGCCTGTACCAGAGTTGTTTATCAGGGTCCCAATGGCACTTTTATAACAGCACGATCCATGGATTGGAAAGATGAAATTCCGGCAAATCTTTGGATTTTCCCTAGAGGTATGGAAAGGCAAGGAGAAGTAGGTCCTAATTCCATAAAGTGGAAATCAAAATACGGCAGTGTGATTACCAGTTCATGGGACATTGCAACTACAGACGGCATGAACGAGAAGGGCCTTGTAGCCAACCTCCTTTGGCTTGTTGAATCGGAATACCCTAAGTTTGATAAGGAAGGTAAGAAAAAAGGCTTGAGCATTGCAGCTTGGGGACAATACGTGTTGGATAATTTTGCGACAGTAGCAGAAGCCGTTGAGGAATTGAGAAAAGAGAATTTTTCAGTCGTTTCAAACTTTGTACCAGGCACCAAGCTATATACCACCATACACCTTTCCATATCGGATGCAAGTGGTGATAATGCCATTTTCGAATACATTGGAGGTAAGCTTATCATTCACCACGACAAATCTTACAATGTAATGACGAATTCACCGGTATTTGACGAACAACTTGCGCTAAACAAATACTGGAAAGGAATTCCAGGTACGATCATGCTTCCAGGAACCAATCGAGCAGCCGATCGTTTTGTAAGAGCCTCTTATTATATTAATGCCATTCCTCAAACAGATCATACTAGAGTGGCTGTAGCCAGTGTTTTCAGTGTCATCAGAAACTGCTCGGTACCCTTTGGCATTGGAACGAAAGATGAACCTAACATTTCATCCACAAGATGGAGAAGTGTATCTGATCAGAAAAACCTAGTATACTATTTTGAAACAGCGTTAACACCCAATACATTTTGGGTAGATTTTAAACAAATAGATTTCAGCGAAAATGCACCGATCAAAAAATTAAATGTAGAAAAAAATGAAACATATGAAGGGAGTGCACACAAGAGCTTCAGAGAAACTAAACCATTTCAATTTCAGGGAATATAAAACGTCTCCATCAGCACATTCGAAAACAACCTCAATCATAAACACCCGTATTTTCAATACTAACTAACTAACTCAAACACCATGAGCAACTCAAAAACAGGAAAATGTCCCGTAATGCATGGGGCAAACACAGAGACAAGCCATTCTGTAATGGACTGGTGGCCCAAAGCACTCCACCTGGATATCTTACACCAACACGATACCAAAACCAACCCGCTAGGCAAGGACTTCAACTACCGGGAAGAATTTAAAAAATTGGATTTGGAAGCCCTGAAAAAGGACTTAAAGGCATTCATGACGGAAAGTCAAGACTGGTGGCCTGCCGATTGGGGACATTATGGAGGCTTGATGATTCGCATGGCCTGGCATTCGGCCGGAACTTACCGTGTAGCAGACGGACGAGGCGGAAGCAACACCGGAAATCAACGTTTCGCTCCTCTGAACAGTTGGCCTGACAATGCAAACCTGGATAAAGCACGCAGGTTGTTATGGCCCATCAAGAAAAAATACGGCAACAAAATTTCATGGGCTGATTTGTTCATCCTGGCCGGCAACATGGCATACGAGTCGATGGGACTCCAAACCTTCGGTTTTGCAGGAGGACGCGAAGACATTTGGCATCCTGAAAAAGACATCAATTGGGGAACAGAGAAGGAATGGCTGGCCGCCACCAAAAACCGTTATGCTAATGATGCAGACCGCGAGTCGCTGGAAAATCCATTAGCGGCTGTTCAAATGGGATTGATTTATGTAAACCCTGAAGGCGTAGACGGAAAACCCGATCCGCTGAGAACAGCTCATGACGTACGCACGACGTTCAAACGTATGGCGATGAACGATGAAGAAACGGTAGCCTTGACAGCGGGTGGACATACTGTAGGTAAGGCACATGGAAACGGTGATGCTTCACAGTTAAGCGAAAGTCCCGAAGGTGGAGACATCCATCAACAAGGTTTTGGATGGATCAATCCCAAAGGCAAAGGGAATGCCGAAGATACCATAACCAGTGGCTTGGAAGGGGCATGGACCACGCATCCAACACAATGGGACAATGGATATTTCAACCTGTTATTCAAATACGATTGGGAACTTAAAAAGAGTCCGGCCGGAGCATGGCAGTGGGAACCCGTGAACATCAAGGAAGAAGACAAGCCTATCGATGCGCACAACCCGAACAAACGACAAAATCCCATCATGACCGATGCCGATATGGCCATGATCAAAGATCCGGAATACCGTAAAATTTCAGAACGTTTTCATAAAGATCCTGAATACTTTACCCAAGTTTTTGCAAGGGCCTGGTTCAAATTAACGCATCGCGATTTAGGTCCCCAAAGCCGTTACCTTGGTGCAGATGCCCCTCAAGAAAATTTGATTTGGCAAGACCCGATACCTGCGGTAGACTACACCTTATCTGACTCAGAAATTGAAGACTTAAAAGCAAAACTTTTGAACAGCGGTTTAACCCGAACAGAGCTCATCAATACGGCTTGGGACAGTGCGAGAACGTTCAGAAGCTCTGACTTTAGAGGTGGAGCCAATGGAGGGCGAATTCGTTTAGCTCCTCAAAAAGATTGGGCAGGCAATGAACCTGAGCGTTTACAAAAAGTATTGCAGGTACTTACCAACATTCAATCCGGGTTACAGAAAAAAGTAAGCATTGCCGATTTGATGGTATTGGGTGGTAGTGCAGCCGTAGAAAAGGCGGCACAAGAAGCAGGCGTAAACATTAAAGTTCCTTTTCATGCCGGACGTGGCGATGCAACAGACGACATGACGGATAGCGAATCGTTTGCGGTATTGGAACCCCTACACGATGGCTACCGAAATTGGTTGAAAAAAGACTATGCGATAAAACCGGAAGAACTGCTGCTGGACAGAACCCAGCTCATGGGGCTGACTGCTCCGGAAATGACTGTTTTAATTGGCGGCATGCGTGTTTTGGGCACCAATTACGGAGGAACTCAACACGGTGTATTCACAAACCGAGAAGGTATGCTCAGCAATGATTTCTTTGTACACCTTACCGATATGAACTACACATGGAAACCAGTTGCGGAGAATTTATACCATATCGTTGACCGAAAAACAGGAACCACAAAATGGACAGCCACACGGGTAGATTTGGTATTGGGTTCTAATGCTGTTCTACGCGCTTATGCCGAAGTGTATGCACAAGACGACAACAAAGAAAAATTTGTAAAGGACTTTGTAAAAGCTTGGGTGAAAGTGATGAATGCAGACCGTTTTGATTTGAAATAGTGTATTGACCATTCCGCTAGAATCGACAGACGTCAGTGCTAGCGGAATCAATATCAACTTTATTGATAGAGACCAGATAAGCTCCTTAACACAACATCCATGAAAACATCTACCGTCATGCTCTTATTATCTGGCCTACTCGTACTCGTTATAGCCTTCTTTTACTTCACACTTCGGAATACACATCAAGATGTTTCTACGAAACAACCATACCATACGCTCTTAAACCAAGCATTGATTACACAACGAGAAAGCACATTGGCTAAAAACTTACCCGCATTCAGCATACAGGAAAACTATTTTCTCACTGAAAACAAAGAATTGTTTGAAGGTGTAGAAGAAACGGCTATCCTTCCCCAAGGAACCAAAATCACATTCAATAAAGCAATCCATTATAAAAATGGAACCAGTGGCATCACCCACAGTATGCTCATTGGAACTGCGTGGATTGAACCTTTACAAAAAGAAATGTCTTTTGAATACAACTGGGGAGAGCTGTACCGAAGAACCCTGCAATTACTGGACATTTCCTGCAGGCATTTTGGCAAGAAGACTCAGAAAACAAAAAATACTTTATCAGATGAGTTGGCTCTAGTTTAGGATTTGATACTTTATTTTTAAGTACATGCTTTTTATCTGAAGAAAAAATATTATTCACTTTATATTACATCCTATGAAAACAATTGACACAAATTCTTTATTGCTTGGCGTATTCTTCTCACTTTCAGTCCTTGGCTTGATCAGCTGGAAATCTGATCATAAAAATGAGGATCTTGAATTTGTTCCGGTATCTGTAGGTACAGGAATATACAATAAACAAACGCATACCTTATATGTTTACAATGCCTTAAACAATAAGTTTTCACCTACTCCTACCTCTACTTATAAAGTTGCAAGTGATGGATCTAACCTTGCTGTCGTCAAATAATATGGTAATCCAACACTAGCCAATATTTCAATAACTCATATTCGTATTCAACAATGGATAAAGACATTCAAGCCTACCACGACGCGCAAGGAACAATAAACAAAGAGATATGTAACCTGCTTGGTCAAGAAATTGACAACGTGTTACCGAATGCAGAAAGCAAGATTTGGCATGCACATCCTGTTTGGTTTTTGGATGGAAATCCCATTGTGGGATACAGTAAATTAAAAAACTGCATTCGTCTTTTATTCTGGAGTGGACAATCCTTTGACGAAGAAACACTGCAAAAAGAAGGTTCCTTCAAAGCGGCTGAAATGCGTTACACATCAGCAGACCAGATTAATACCAAAGATTTAAGACGTTGGCTCAAAAAAGCCGAAGCCATTCAATGGGATTATAAAAATTTGGTCAAGCGTAAAGGAGTGCTGGAAAAATTGAAGTAAAATACGCTATTGATTGATCGAACAAATCTAAAAACTATGAAAAATAAATTCTCTTTATTCTTTGGGATTTTGTTATGGAGTGCAATACTAAACGCCCAAGATCATACCCTCAAACTTGAAAACGTAGTTAATGAACAATTCGGTACCTTACTGGAGTCTTTACTCACAGATGGGAAAATAGACGAAACCAATGCGAAACTCTACTTGGAAACTGTTTTCGGATACGATGAAGCGGTAAGCAATTATTTACAAACCGCCAGCTTGTCGCAGCAGATTAATAATATCCAGCAAACGAATGTGTCGTTTGACAATTATCTTTCATCATTAAGTCATACTCTAATAAGTGCATTACCCGATCATGTGAGAAAAAGTATTGGGGTCGATATGAGTTCTTATGTGTTAGCACAAAATATAATCCATGAAATAACCTCAGGAAAACCAGGAGAAGCTACTCTGTCTTTAATAGACAATATCATGGAAGAGAATGCGCAAAAGCAAGCCCTAATAGCAAAAATGGCAAAACTGACTCCCACTTTAGAAAAGCTAAATCAAAACAAAAAATTTACAGCTCAGGATAAAAAACATGTCGTATTTAATTCTTTCAATAAAGAAGAATGGAATGAAATTACAGTTAACATGGCTAATGAATATAAAACAGAACATCATTATACTGTTGGAAACATATTAAATACCATTTCAATACATAATGATTATTTAGAAGTTTTCAATCAGGTACCCAACAAAGATGCGACAGGGATTTTTCAGTATTACGCGTTAAGAATTTTAAAAAACAAAGATAGATTTGATTTTTCAAAAGACTTTAAAGCCGATTTTTGGATAGAACTGGATCAATCTGAAAAACTTTCCGGATTAGGTATTGTCATTGGAAAAGGATATGAATTAGACTTACACTCTGGCAAAAACTTAGGGCTATTAGTTGCTACACCCAAAGAATATAGCCTTACTACAACGTATAGTGATATCAAACAAAAATGGCCTTATTCTAGAAAAACGGATAAAATTTCTAAAAACACGTTAGATTTCAAATCCATTAAAGTGAGTATTATAAAAAGAAGTTCCTCTTTTTATTGCTTAATCAATGAACATGAAATTTCAAATGTAACGAACACGATTCATTATTTCCCTGATAAATATTTTTTAGGTTTCAAGCAAGCTGGTTCTGGGAAAGTAAAAATCCATCAATTAGTATTAGAACACTTATAAAACAACACCGATAACCCGATATCAGTTACTCAGATTTAACTATCATTTCAAACGTACAATGAAAGACTACACTTTAAAAAAAAGAAATTTCTTCACCTTAAGTCCACATCTATTAGGATTAATCTTTCTAACTGTAGGTCTATTCATCTTGATCAGTCCATTTTTTTATAAAAGTAATAACTCCACCACTAAAGTTTTAGTCGTTGACGGCGCCAATGTGTTACTGGGGCTCCTTGTTGTTTTTTCTTACGGAGGAACAAGCATTGATTTTACAGAAAAAACCTATTTAGAGTATTACTCCTTAGCCGGAATTCAATTAGGTAAAAAGAAAAAATTACCGACGATCAAGCTCGTCAAAGCAATGACGGTTAAAAAACATGTAACGGTTGTTTCCAATGGGATACATCCAAGCATGTCGGGAGACATATACACTCACCTCATTTTAATGTACTCCACACAAACCAACCCTTTTCTTGTCTTTGAGCATACGAACAAAAACAAATGCCTAGAAGAAGCTAAATATTTGGCAGAACATTTAAAGGCCAATTTAGAATTAAAGTTAACATAGAACACAAGAATCCGTCTATGGCTACACTTCCTGCATGAACATACAAATACACCACGTCAATCACATCGTCGTCGCTGAAGTCATCTCCAACGATCGTATCATTAATCATACAGAGGATGGTTTTAACCTCTTAGGAGATTTATACTTTCAAGATTTCGACCACATCATTCTTCACGAAAAAAATATCACCCCCGATTTTTTTGATTTGAAAACAGGAATCGCTGGAGAAATCCTTCAAAAATTTTCCAACTACAGGGTTCGCCTTGCCATCGTTGGTAACTTCAGTACATACAACAGTAAAAGTCTTGACGATTTCATATCTGAAAGCAACCGAAGCAGACAAATTAATTTTGTTCCATCCCTTGCTGAAGCCTTGCAGAAATTATCGACATAAGCCCACCTAAATAAATACGGCTGCCTTGTGGAAACATACTTTATTAAGTATATTCATCGTTACTGAAGACATAAACCTTACGATCATGCTACGATACATCTTATTGTTTTCTTTCTTCGCAATGACCTTACATTTATCTGCACAAGATCTTGTTGGACAATGGGAAACTTACGACGATAAAACGAAAGCGAAAAAAGGCTTAATCGAAATATACAAAAGCGGTAATAAGTACTATGGTAAAATCGTCTTGAGTTACACCGGAAAAAAAGGAGCCGTTTGTGAAAAATGTCCTGGAGATAAAAAAAATCAACCCATTGTTGGTTTGGTCATCATTGAAAACTTAGAACTGGACGGCGATGAATACAACAAGGGTACCATACTTGATCCGGAATCAGGTGATGTATACAGTTGTTACCTGGTTTTGGAAAATGAAAACAAACTCAAAGTAAGAGGATACCTTGGCTTTTCATTGATCGGTAGAACACAATACTGGACCAGAAAAAAACAATAATAAATTCCCCTGTTGAATAAAGAGTGAAAAACTACGCTGCTTTTTAGTACTTTTCAACATAAACTACTTTTATGATGCTATCCTCAAGCCCAAAGATCTTTTTTTATTCCATCGTTTCATTACTGATTGTCGGCTGCCTCATCCTGGGGGCCTTCTATTTTAGTCCATGGCCTTCTGCTCTGATCATTCGTTATGCCTTCGAAAAAGAAGCCTACAAGACGAATGAAGCCTTGCAAAAACATGTTCCGGCAGGGATCGCAACACAACTCCATCAAGTTTACGATGCTGATGATAAAGATGCTCTTCTCGATATCTATTATCCCTCGAGCCTTCCTCAAAGCGACACAACACTTCCCCTCATTGTATGGATTCACGGAGGAGGCTGGATATCGGGCAACAAATCACACATCAGCAACTATTGCAAAATTCTGGCCTCAAAAGGATATGTTGTCGCCTCAATCGATTATTCGATTGCTCCTGAAAAACACTACCCAACACCCATCCTGCAAACACATCGCGCTTTAACTTTTCTTCATCAGCATGCCAATCCTTTACACATCAATACCTCTTTTATTTTTCTGGCTGGGGATTCCGGAGGAGCACATATTGCCGCACAAACAGCCCATAGCATAACTCAACCGATATATGCTCAACAACTGGGTATTATTGACAATACACAACCAGTAAAAATTGCTGGCCTACTTTTATATTGCGGTCCGTACGATGCAGAAAACATTAACATGGACGGTAACTTTGGTTTTTTCTTAAAAACCGTTTTATGGTCATACAGTGGAACAAAAAACTTTCATAGCAATCCTTTGTTTAAAACAGCGTCGATCATTCAATATGTAAATAGCCATTTCCCTCCTTGTTTTATATCAGCAGGAAATGGAGATCCTTTACTCCAACAATCTCAACACTTTGCTCAAAAACTCCAACATGAAAAAGTACACGTAGATACCTTATTCTTTCCAACATCATACGAACCCAAGCTACCCCACGAATACCAGTTCAATTTAGACACGGCAGCAGGTCAAATGGCACTGGAATGTTCTATACACTTTCTTAACACCATTATCGATAAAAATTAGAACAGCCAAAAACAGTACTAATTAAGGCTCCGATTTAATACATTTTATGATTTTAGTATCTTGAAATTCTATTCCCTTAATAAGACCATGAAAGCCAATTGCCTCACTAAACACTTAGAAACTCTTCATGCTCAACTTTTCGCCTTTTTTCATCAGGCTCTCCGCCATAAATAGTACTATTCCATGTTTTTATACCATTTATACTTTCTCAAAAAAGGAACTAAACGTTTAAAAACAGCATTAACCCCATACTCTGAAAACTTATCCTACTCCTGTACTATTTGGGGATAAAAAAAAAGCTTAAAAAAAATGAATGGCTGCTTTTTTTTGTATCATTGCCCAACTTAATAGCGACTAAAAGCGTAAAAAGGCAAACGGGATTGTTCTTATACTCAAGTTTGTATAAGTAAGTTTTTTGAATCTTTTTAAAAAACAATTTCCTCTGCATAAATCTAGATTGCAACAATTCATGAGAATCTATCCAAATACTCTCATCAGTAGTTGACGTGGAGTCCAGAAACCACGGTATCAAACGGGGCGTACACGAAAAGCCATACGAGTAGAAAAATAAAACCAAACTAACCTTTATTTTTACCACCATGATTAAACTTAACCTAGTAGTAACCCTTGCATTACTTGTTTACACATCTATTACAAACGCGCAAGACCAACAAACTCCAGACGTAAAATACCGCAGAAGTTCATTACACACCATGATTTTAGAATCTGGGAATTTCGACCGTAAAGATGTCGTATTAAAAGCCTTCAACGAATCTCCATTCCCAGACAAATACAACGACCACACCATCGGAGAAAAATCATTCGATCCTTCTAAATATGGTTTAACTGATGCAGAAAAAGCAATTATTTACAAAGACAAAGCAGGCAAAGAATCGGAAGCAAAAGAACTTCCTTTTAAAATTCAAAAATACTTCAACGAAAATCAAATTGGAAACAAGCTTGTTGCAAAATGGTTTGACAGAACAGCAGACGGAAGTTTCAACTGGAACACCGTAGCGGACAGAGGTCTGGTAAGTGCTTCTTACTTGGATACGAAAACAGCAGAAGCGTCTTCTGATGGAATTGCTATTTTGAAAACAGCAGGTTTTGAATTGATCGGCAATACCTTTGTAGTCGTCAACAAATTCAACTTCGTAAGCAATGAAGTGGCTGCGGCTGCGACAAGAGATGCTGCAAAAATTGCGGCAAATGCCATCAAAGTGGCTGCATTGAAAGAAGCTGCGATTAAAGCTGCTGACCTGGCATATGAAAAAGGAAAAGAAGGTTACTCTATCTGGGCAACAGCATACTTATACAAACTGGTATGGAACGATTCAGTATCTGCTGTATTCTTCACAGACCTCTACATGGAAAAAGATGCTGTCGATCCTGCTAAAAAAGCAGCTTTCGACAATTCTAATTTATTCCAATTAGAATTTATTGGTGATGAAAGTGCTTCCAGTTTAGTGACCTTCTCTTTGAAAGAAAAAAGAACAGAAGATCAAATTGTAACGGTAGGAACAATCAGAACCATTGACGCCGTATTCGCTAAGCTTCAAAAGAAATACGATGTATTCAAAACCAAAACTCCTCTTTTCACAGGAAATCCTATTACTGCTAAAATTGGTTTGAAAGAAGGTTTAGAAGGTGGCGACAAGTTTGAAGTATTGGAACAAGTGATCGACCAAAAAACAGGTAACGTGAAATATGTAAGCAAAGGAACAGTAACGGTAGACAAAAATGCCATCTGGGACAACAGATACGATGCTGCCGGAGATGCTCCTGCTGAAGAAGCTGACGCGAAACCAGCTATCGATCGTACGACATTCAAAGGAGGTAAAAACTACTACCCTGGTATGTTGCTTAGACAAGTAAAATAATTTAATATAGGCTATTGGACCACAGGTTCAATAGCCTATTTGATTTTATAACTTAAACCCAATCAACAATGAAATCACTCGTAAGAAAAACAAGCTTATTCTTTTTAGCACTTGCAGCCTTCTCTATGACAGCGCATGGTCAGGCACAAAAAAAAGCCGACAAAGCTACTGAAGCCTGGAAGTACGAAATTGAAGCTGTGCAAACAGGAACTCAAGGTACTTACCTGATCAAAGTATGGTCATATTCTAAAAAAGCTACTGTAGCAACAACACAAGCGAAGAAAAATGCTGTACACGGTATTATTTTCCAAGGCTTCTCAGGTAAAGCCGGTGTTCCTGGCCAAAAAGCATTGACCAACAACCCTAATTTAGAAATTGAAAGAGCGGATTACTTCGATCCTTTTTTCAGCGATGGTGGTAAATACATGAAATTTGTATCGTCTTCAAGCGATGGAGCGATCGAAGCTGGAGATGTTCAAAAAGTAGGTAAACTCTACAAAGTTGGCGTAGTCGTATCGGTTAACGTAGCAGCACTTAGAAAAGACCTGGAAGACGCAGGTATCATCAAAGGTTTAAGTTCTGGCTTTTAGTTTCATCTAATCTTACATTTGACGTATGAAAACAAACCTTTTGCTATCAATCATCATAGGAGCTACACTGCTCGTGGGCTGTAGAACAGCACAAAATAAAACAGCAGGCTTTTATTCCTATAAAACAGAATGCCTTGGTTCTGAAATGGATGGATCTCAAACTGTAAAAACTTGGGGAGACGGACGAAACAGAATAGATGCCATCGAACAAGCTAAAAAGAATGGAGTAAGGGATGTTCTATTTAAAGGGATCTCAGAAGGTAAAGCAGGATGCGACATCAAACCTCTTGTTTCAGAAGTTAATGCGCAGGAAAAATACGAAATGTATTTCAATAAGTTTTTTGCCGACGGTGGACCATACAAAGATTTTATCACCTTTGAAGATGGCAACGATGCCCACATCGAAGTACTCCAAAACAGACAAAAAGCCGGCTCTCAAGAAACCTATAGAGTAATCATTAGAATTCAAAAAGCCAAGCTTAAACAACAATTGATCAAAGACGGTATTTTACAATAAACCTATTCATTCATCAAAACACAGAACAATGAAAACAACAACAACAAATATACTATTGGGTTTCGTAGCACTGTTGATGACAGGCTTAACAACCACTGCTTTCGCACAAGCTAAAAAGCCAACACTCATGGTCGTACCTAGTGATGTATGGTGCAACAAAAATGGTTACATGTTAGAATTTGATAACCAAGGTACAAAAGTAAAAGTACCTGATTATAAAAGAGCTCTTCAAGAAAACTCTGATTTGGTATTGGCCATCAGTAAAATCAATGAGCTTATGGCTGAGCGTGGATTCCCTTTGAAAAATCTGGAATCTTCCATCAAAACATTGGAAAGCGAAAATGCTGAAAATGCCATGGCGGGAAGTAAAACAGGTGCTGGTGTAAGCGAAAGCCCTGTAGATAAATTGAAGAAAACAGCCAAAGCAGACATCTGGATGCAAATGACCTGGACAGTAAATCAAATGGGGCCTAAAAAATCAGTAACCTTCAACTTACAAGGTTTAGATGCTTATACCGACAAACAAGTTGCTGGTGCATCCGGAACGGGTAATGAATTAATCGGTGCTGCACTACCTGTTATGTTAGAAACTGCTGTATTGTCTCACATCGACAACTTCAACGCACAACTTCAAAAACACTTTGACGATTTGTTTGCCAACGGTCGTGAAATCATTTTGAGAGTAAAGAAATGGGATTCATTTGACGGTGATTTCGAAAGCGAATACGGTGGAGAAGAACTGGGTTCTCAAATTGAAAAATGGGTATCGGACAACACGGTACAACACAGATTCAATACTACTGACGCCACTGAAAACATGATGCTTTTCGAACAAGTAAGAATTCCTCTTTACGATGCAGCCAACAAAGCTGTAGATGCGAGAGGTTGGGGCAAAGGATTACAAAAACACTTAAAAGATAAATACCAAATCGATTCAAAATTGATGATGAAAGGACTTGGTCAAGTAAGCATTGTGGTAGGTGAAAAATAGTCTTTTAACCCAAATAATTTAATACGATGAAAAAATTATTGATCATAGGACTTGTTCTCCTTTCATTCATGGGTGTAAACGCTCAAAATGACAAAGGTAAACTAGACGATTTAGGAAGAATTACGCTTGCAGCTTATGTTCCTCAACAAATCGATAAAATGCCTGATGCAGCACGCAGTATGCTGTCTAATAAATTAAATCAGATCGTAACGGCAAGTGGAATGGGCGGTAGTGCATTTAACCAACGCTTCATCATTACGGCTAACATTACACTTTTAACCAAGGACATCACTGCCACGGCACCTCCTATGCATGCGTATACGTTGGAAATTACCTTGTATGTTGGCGATGGGATTGAAGGCACTAAATTTGCCAGTCATTCTGTAACGGTAAAAGGTGTAGGCGAAAACGAAAACAAAGCTTATATCGCAGCCTTGAAAACGTTGAAAACTAACGATCCTTCCTATCAAACGTTCCTAACAACAGGTAAAAATAAAATCATAGAATACTATAATACCAAATGTGATTTTATCTTAAAAGATGCACAAACCTTAGCCACTCAAAACCAGTACGAAGAAGCCATCTTCAAATTGACTTCTGTACCGGATGTATGCAAGGCATGTTATGACAAAGCAATGGCTGCTGTCGGACCGATCTATAAAAAACAAATAGACAGAGCATGTAAGGTAAAATTAGCAGAAGCCAATAACATCTGGGCTGCCAATCAAAGTATAGATGCTGCGAATGAAGCAGGTGCAATTCTTTCTGCTATAGATCCTGATGCCGCTTGTTTTGCTGAAGTAAAAGCCCTTTCGAATAAGATTGCCACAAGAGTAAAAGAAATTGACGCAAGAGAATGGCAATACATCGTGAAAGATCAACAACAAGAAAGTGAACGTATCAAAGCCATGAGAGACATTGGTGTTGCTTACGGCAATGGTCAACCTAAAAACGTAACCTACAACGTAGTCGGTTGGTGGTAAATAAAACACCAATACAGAATTACGTAGGTACACGATCTAGTACTTCATCACATAAAAATCCCATTCCAATCGTTTTTGGAATGGGATTTTTATTTCAACATCATCAACGTATAAATAATACTTAATCTTTTACAGAAGTATCTTAAGCATCTTTATTGTACTTACTTCTGTATTCCAAGGGAGAGAGTCCTGTTATTTTTTTAAACAAGACACGAAATGCTTTCGTATCGGTATATCCCACATCAAACATCACTTCATTGATGTTTTTTCTACTGGTTTCAAAACTCTTTTTCGCAGCTTCAATTTTCACACGCTGAATATATTCAATAATGGTATTACCCGTAGCTCCTTTGAATCTTCGCTCCAAACTTCTACGCCCCAATGCCAATAGGTCGGACAATTGATCGACCGTAATCTTTTCTTTAAAATTTTGCTCTATATAATCTTGTGCCTTCTTCACTGCTTCATCTGTATGTTCTCTTTGTCCTTGAAACAATATAAATACCGATTGACTATCGCGGTCGATTTCAATTTCAAAATACTTAGACGCCAAGATCGCCATTTCACGATCCACATATTTTTCAATCAAGTACAACAACAAATTCCAAAACGAATTGGCGCCCCCACTCGAGTAGATCCCATGTTCATCCGTAATGATTTTTTCAGATACTAAATTTACCTCTGGAAATAACATACGAAAGGTCTCAACTACAGACCAATGTGTAGAACATTGTTTACCTTTTAATAAACCTGTAGAAGCCAATAAAAAAGAACCCACACAAAGACTGGCCAGCTCTGCTCCTTCCTTATAATGAGAAATCATCCAGGGAACAAACAACTTGTTATCGGCAATCACTTTTTTCATATCTCCATTCACCGCCGGCACAATGATCAAATCTGTTTTCTTTACCTCTTGCGTAGATACGTCCGGTGTTACAGCAAACAAACGATGGTATACCTGAGTATCCTGATGCAATCCCACCAATTGTATCCGAAACAAAGGAGCTTTCCCTGAAGCCACTAAAAAATGATTGACTTGAGTAAATGCAATAAAAGGACCTTCAATCGTACTTAGGGCAACAGCCCCCCGAGGCACCAAAATAGAAACGTGTTTCATTTTTCAATATTAAGGAAAAGAGCTGTCGCAATCAACCCTTATAATATTCGTTTTTACACCCCAAGAGTATTGTTTTATGACCATACCTTTGCCCTGTAGTCATAAAAGCACATTTGTTTAAACACGCTAAATTTTAAATTACATTCCTAAAAATGAAAAACTTAAGCATGGAAAAATGAAAAATAAATAGAATCTTTAAACACGATCGTTTTTAGTCGTCACTTAACGCAACATACCTTTATGAAAATTGTACTTAGTATTGTCATCGGACTGGTTGGCATCCTACTGTTGTTGTTGATCACAGCAGCCTTCACCAAAAAAAATTACCAATTGGAACGTGAAATCGTGATCCATAAACCCAAACAAGAAGTATTCGATTACATCAAATACCTAAAAAATCAAGATCACTACTCCAAATGGATACAATTGGATCCTCAAGCCAAAAAAGAATACAAAGGCACCGATGCTACTGTAGGATTTGTAGCAGCATGGAATAGCGAACACAAAGAAGTAGGTCAAGGCGAACAAACCATTATTAATATAATAGACGGCGAACGTGTCGATTTAGACCTTCATTTCATCAAGCCATTTGAAGGCTTAGCCAAAGCATACATGGTAACCGAAAGGATAAGTACAGATCAAACAAAAGTGAAATGGGGCTTCAGCAGCGAAATGAAATATCCCATGAACATCATGTTGCTGTTTGTTAATTTTGAAGACATGCTAGGCAAAGATTTGGACATCAGTTTGAACAACTTAAAAACAATCCTTGAAAAATAATTAACGATGAAATCTGCTCCCAAAACATCCTTTTCAAGTGTAGAAGAATACCTCTCCTTCCAACCCGATCATGTGAAAATACGATTAGAAGAATTGAGAAGCCTTATTCGAAAAACGGTTCCACAAGCGGAAGAACTCATCAGCTATCAAATGCCCGCCTTCAAATTTCATGGCATGTTGGCCTACTACGCGGGATACAAAAAACATTACGGACTGTATGTCAGCCCTGCAGTATTAAAACTGTTTAAAGATCAACTTTCAGGCTATACCTTATCCAAAGCAACCATACAGTTTACCTTTGATAAACCTTTACCTAAAAAATTAATAAAAGAAATTATACAGTACACTGCAAAAGAAAATTTGCTTGCTTTTCAAATGAAAGAACTCACTAAAAAACAAAAACTAAACAAATAAACTTATGAAAATTGCCGTCATCGTTATCCGTACCATTATAGGGCTATTACTGATTATGTCATCCGTTTTTGTATTGTTTAAACTGGCTCCTCAACCGGAATTAACAGGCAATATGAAAACCTTCAATGAAGGAGTTATAGCCTCTGGCTATTTAATGACACTCATCAAAGTTGTTGAATTAATTTGTGGTATTGCTTTCGTCGCAGGACGTTTTGCTCCATTAGCAACAGTCGTTATGTTCCCCATTACGGTCAACATCTTCATGGTACATCTTCTATTGGCTCCGGAAGGGCTTCCTGTAGCCATATTCGTACTCCTCAGTAATTTATTCTTAGCCTATGCTTACAGAAAACATTACGAAGGATTATGGACTAGTAAAACTTAAGCAAGTGCTGCATTGATCTCCAGCACTTGCCTAATATACATATTCTACTTTTGTATCCTATGATGGTCGAAGTCTTTAAAACCAATATCGAAGATCCCTTACATGCCCATATGCTCATCGAAGAAATTCACGGTACCTACAGCGAATACCAGGCTAATTTTGATTTAGAAGACTGTGATCGAATTCTGAGGATAGAAGGAAACCAGATTTCACCAGACCTCATTATTCAATTGCTTCACCGTAAAGGGTATGAATGCCATACCTTATAAAATAGCGATAAGTCTCTTTTACTGTACAAGATCCTCTCCCTCAACTGTATTGAAAAAAAATTGCCGGTCTGTCTTTGCTAAACTTATTTTTATACAAGCAAAACCCAAGGCTTCATAGAAAAAACAAATCATAAACTTATATTTAGGACAGCAGTACATCAATACTTTAAACCCTAAGTTTATGAAAACATTCTTTTTCTCCACCTTATTCCTTTTCAGCACGTTGTGCTCATTCGCTCAAACAGAACCGAAAACATCTAGCCTTCAAGTTGTCGGTCATGGTAAAATGTATGTAAAACCAGACCTTGGCGTATTGATCATTCGCATCCACTATAAACACTTAAACTTTAGTCAAAGTATTGTTGGACTCAACGAAAAAACGAAAGAAATGAGTAAACAAATTGTGGCTATGGGATTCAAAGAAGAGGACATCAAAACAACAGATTTCCAAATCAATGAAAACAAAGTCTATGCAAGAGACCGATACATCGACAGTGGATACATTGCTTCTCAAAATGTACAGGTAGAGTTTAAAAACCAAAAAGAAACCATTACTAAAATCTTAAGTACCTTTGCTAAAAGCAAAACTGATTTCTCTGTGAATTTTAACTTCAAACTTTCAGATACCTTAAAAACGAAAGCGCAAGATGAACTCATTGTCATGGCGATTAAGGATGCCAAACGAAAAAGTAAACTCATCGGGACCTCTGCAGAAGTGACCTTAAAAAAAATAAAAGAAATTAATTATGGTACACCTTTTAGTGGAGGAGTTTCGGAACTTCGTGACGTAAGGGTATTCAAAGCCATGGCGACAGAAGCCCCCCATGAAAACATATCAGGTTTCACCCCTAATGATCTCTTGCTGGAAGACAGTTTATCCATCGTTTGGGAAATAGAATAACAAGTACCCTATGAATTGTTCATACTCAATACCGCTGGTCTTTTATGGGTCAATTTTGACCTCCCATTTCACTGAAAGAAAGTACATGAAACCGTTTAAAAACAGGTTTCGAAGCCTATAAATCGCCACACCGTGAACCGTATAGACCGAGTAACCGCAATATTGATTCAACTACAATCCAAAAGAATTGTAAAAGCACAAGAAATCGCAGATCGCTTCAATATCAGCTTAAGAACAGTATACCGCGACATTAGAACCCTAGATGAAGCGGGCATTCCCATCATTGGAGAAGCAGGCGTCGGTTATTCCATTGTAGACGGCTACCGCCTACCACCAGTCATGTTCACCAAAGAAGAAGCGACTACTTTTTTAATGGCGGAAAAAATCATTGAAAAATATACCGATACCTACAACCTCGAACTGTACCAATCTGCTTTATTTAAAATCAAAGCAGTACTGCGCACGGCAGAAAAAGAATTCCTCGACGACATCTCAGACAATATTGTTGTTCTGAAAAACAATTACCAACCCGAAGAACAACACAATAACCAAGCGCTACAAGCCATACTCACCTCCATCAATGAAAAAAAAGCACTGCACATTACTTATGCTGCAGCTTATGCAGAAAATATTACCGAAAGACATGTGGAACCTTTAGGCATTTATTTACAAAGTAACCTTTGGTACCTGATTGCTTATTGTCAGTTGAGAAAAGACTATCGAAATTTTAGGACCGACCGTATCAACCACTTCCGTATCACTGAAAAAAAATACAGTAACGACCACCCTTCTCTGGAAGAATACTTACAAAAAATGTCCCGAGAATCAGACATGCAAACCGTAGTAATTCGAGTAGAAAAACGTTTAGCCAAATACTTGGCAATACAAAAATACTATTACGGATTTGTAGCCGAAGAAGAAAAAGAAGGTAAAATAGAAATGACATTTTTATCCTGTTCCATGGATGGGTTCGCACGCTGGTACCTGATGTTCGGAGCTGAAGCTCAAATCATTCAACCTGAAACGGTGAAAATAAGAGTAAAAGAGCTGGTCGCAGAAATCGCATCAAAATTGTAAAAAATAAAATTCCTGCTGACATAGGGTTGTCATAAGTCATCCCTTCTTTTGTGAGAGCATTTTCAACCTCTAGAACTCAAGAAAATGGAGATTTTTATTTTTAAGACAAACATTCAATCGAAAAAAGACCTTCGTGGAATCAAGTATGTATTCAGGGAAATACCCGGTATCAGGTATTGGAATGTGGATCGAGAAGATATTGATAAGGTATTACGTATCGAATCTACCCAAAACAATGTCCATGAAATAAAGCACAAAATTATACAAGCCGGTTATCATTGTGAAGAACTATAACATGAATAGAAAAGTAATTTTATACATTGCCATGAGCCTCGATGGCTACATTGCAAGCCAAGACGACAACATCGATTTTTTATCGATCGTAGAAACACCTCAAGAAGATTTTGGGTACCACGACTTCTTACAAAACATAGATACCGTAATATGGGGACGACGAACGTATGATAAAGTTAAAACCTTAGACACCCAATTTCTACATGCCGATAAAAAGGTTTACGTACTTTCTCAATCGAGATCAGGGAGTGATGAATATGTGACCTACATCAAGGACATAGAAGCACTCATCACAGACTTAAAAAACGAACCAGGAAAAAATATCTATTGCGACGGAGGCAGTCAAGTGGTTTTCGAACTGTTAAATGCATCACTCATTGATCGCCTCATCGTTTCCGTTATCCCTCATTTATTAGGCGATGGGATACGTCTTTTTCAGGATGGAAGACCAGAACAACCTTTACACTTTAAACAAAGTATTACTTATCCTTGTGGATTGGTTCAATTGTGGTATGATCGAAAAAACGTCAAGGATTCGTAATAATAGAAAAGATAAGGAAGCGTATACTCATCATATAAAGTCTGTTATAAAAACTTTTTTTATAACATGCAAAATATTGAAAAAAAGACTACCGTATTTTTCTTCTTTTTAGCACGAGTTGCTCCGCCTACAAAACCGAAAATCAAATTAAACAGGTATTTGCGGAGAACTCATGCTAAAAAGAAGAAAACACCCACGATTCAAAACATTTAGACAATCTATTTTCATGAAATAAGAATTCTTTCCCTTTAAAAATCCAGTTTCTTCATTTGATATTCTTCTCCTTTTCATTACTTTGAATAAAATAGAACGTTTATGAAAAAGATACTCTTCGGATTACTCATGCTTGCGCTACTGGCATCTTGTGGCGGTTCTAAAAATGGCTTACACAGCCATAAAGCCAAGCGACCTCCTTGTGGTAAATAAAATACTTGGGCAACTTCATCATCTCCACTTGAATACATCTCTTTTACTGTGAAAAAAAAACTGAATAGAACTTACCGCAAGGCACGTTACGTCTTGTACAGAGAAACCATCGTAGAACCGATTGATTTATTATGGACCTTTATTGGAGCCTTTGCAGGCATTGGCATCATCGGTTATCTCCAACATACAAACTTCACCCCTCAAGACAGTGTATTCCTCATCGGCTCTTTTGGCGCTTCTGCGGTACTGGTTTTCGGAGCCACCAACAGTCCTCTTGCCCAACCTCGAAATTTAATTGGCGGACATATCATTGCTGCCATCATTGGAGTAATCGCCTATAAACTCCTTCCTCAAGAACCGTGGTTATCCTCCGCACTGGCAGTGTCCTTATCCATTGTCGCCATGCAAATCACTAAAACCATGCATCCCCCCGGGGGTGCTACAGCGCTCATTGCCACCATCGGTTCCGAAAAGATAAAAGCCTTAGGTTTTGGATACGTCCTTTCTCCCGTCGCATCGGGCGTATTGATTTTACTCGTCGTAGCCTTGATCACCAACAACATGGCCAAACACAGAAACTATCCTTATAAAAAATAACAAAGAATAAGGCTTCAAAAAGTTTTATACCTTGTTCTTTGTACCTACCTTAACATTGAAAATCCATCGGGGGAAGGATCTTCAATACACACGTTTCCAGTACCATAATATTCATGAAAAGTCTGTTCATTTCCCTCGTACTCTTTATCCTTCTTGTTGCTTCTCTGCATGCTCAAAACTTAGTTCCTAACCCTAGTTTTGAACTGCTCAAAACCACACCTTCTTGCAATCTTTCTGTACCCAAAGCTCAATTTGAAAGCATTATACACGATTGGGAAATGCCTACCGATGCCACACCAGACCTGTACAGTACCTTAATGCCGAGCAACTGTCTTTCCTCTCAACCCAACGGTACCGTACGCATTACTGAATTCCCCGCAGGACATCAACTCCCCCGCACAGGAAACATCATGGCAGGTCTGGCACCCTACATCAGCCCATGGTACAGAGAATACCTTGCTGTAAAACTAACCAGTCCCCTGGTGGTAGGAGAACGCTATTGTTGCCGTATGTACGTATCCTTGGCAGAAGGTTCGAAATATGCACAAGCCAATCTGGCCATGTATTTCTCCGATGTACCGGTATATCAACCTACAGCCCCCTATTTAAACTTCAGTCCTCAGGTTGTCAACTTCGAAGCCATTACAGACAGTATTGAATGGATAGAATACAAAGGCAGCTTTAAAGCACAAAGCCCCGCTCAATACCTCATCATCGGAAACTTTGACATTGATGCCAGAGACGGACAACTTTATATCGGCCCCGACAGCAACGGTGTAGGTTATGCCAACTTCGCCTATTACTACATCGACGACGTATCGGTTGAACCCTTGAATCCTCCTGCATTAACCATTACAGGAAATGAAAAAGTATGTCCTGGCACCCCTCTGCAATTACAAGCCAGTGGTTGGGAAAACATACGCTGGTACAATCACTTGAATCAACGGGTAAGCAACAACGAAATACTCAACATCACTCATGCAAAAAAAACAAGTTATACTGTAAAAGGATACCATTGCAATGCCTTGCTTTCACAAAAAGTACCCATCGAAGTACACCCTGTTCCTAAAGTCAAGCTAGGACAAGACCGTTTCATGTGTCCTACTAACGAGATTCTCTTAGATGCCAATGCTGGTTTCAATACCTACCTCTGGCAAGATGGTTCTACCCTTCAAACATTTCTGGTGCAACACGCTGGTATTTTTCATGTCAAAGTCTCCAATACAGAAGGTTGTTTCGGTTCCGACAGCATCGTCATCTATTATTATCCCAAACCCTATGTCAATTTAGGTCATGACATAGAAACCTGCACCCCTTCAGGAACCTTGAATGCCAGCCAAAGCATTCCTTTCATCAGCTACCGCTGGCAAGACGGTTCCACACGCGAACAATTTCAATACCACCAAGCAGGCACTTATTGGGTCAATGCGACCAATCCTTGCTCTGCAAGCGATCAAGATACCATTACCATTCATGGCATTAACCTCTTCATCCCCAACCTGATTACGCCCAATGGCGACGGACTCAACGATGAATTTATCATTAAAGGACTACAATACAGTACCGGGGTATTTGAAGTTTACAACAGCTTTGGAACAAGAGTCTATCAAAATAAACACTACGAAAACAATTGGTCAGGGGAAGGATTAAGTGATGGCATTTACTATTATAGCTTCAAACACCCGCAATGTGAGGTCAAAAAAGGATGGATTCATATCATAAAATGACATTTTTTCGCACCAAGCGTCAAAACAACCTGTGCATATCTTCAATCCTATTTTATCCCAGCTGCCTTAGCTTCTTTAGAAATAAAAAGTATATTTATAGAGGAGTTTATCCCTACATTCTTCCATTGAAAAGGCATAAGCTCACAGACTGATTATTTTTACCGCTAAACCCCAACACCATGGAACAAAACAACACGATGAAACGCCGATTGACTTTTTATGGCGAAGGCAGCAAATTATTCGGCATTACCATTGTCAATGCCATTCTTACAGTCATTACCCTTGGCCTTTATTATCCTTGGGCAAAAGTGGCCAAACTGCATTACTTGTACCATGAAACAGAATTGGAAGGCAGCCGCTTCGAATTTCACGGACAAGGTAAAGAAGTATTCAAAGGCTTCATCAAGGCCATTGCCATCGTAGTCGGTTTATACAGCATCGTATGGATTGCTCAATTGACCTTCAGCATGGCATTGGTTATGGGAGCTACCTTGTTGCTCTATAGTGCCCTGGCCTTCCTTGTTCCCATTGCCATTCATGGCTCTGCAAGGTACCGTTTATCTCGTACCTCATGGAGAGGCATACACTTTGGTTACAGAGGTGACCGCAAAGAATTGGTCATACTCTTTTTAAAAGGGGTACTATATTCCATATTTACTTTGGGTATTTATACTTCATGGCTTACCATCAACATCCGTAAATACGTGATCGGACATATCCGATTCGGAAGTATTGCTTTCTCTTACAAAGGTGATGGTGGAGATTATTTTTGGCTCAACTTTAAAAACTATTTTTTAAGCATTATCACCTTCGGTATCTATTTCCCTTGGTACATAAAAGAACTGACTAATTACTACATCGATAACATCAGGATAGACCAAGATGGAAAGAAAATAAAACTGCGTTCGACCATCACCGGTGGCGGTTATTTCAAACTGTTTTTCGTCAACGCCCTCATCGTGGTGTTCACCTTAGGATTCGGAATGCCTTGGGCTGTGATCAGAACGATACGCTATGTATTCTCTAACATCGAAATCATTGGCGACTTAGATGTTGATGCCATTCAACAAACAGAAGAAGATTATAAAAATGCAACGGGCGACGACATCGCAGACATGCTTGATCTTGACCTGATTTAATTAACACATGGAGAAAATAAGGGTAAAGTATTTTGATGGGAAATCATCCAAAGGCCACCATGCAGCATTATCGCTTCTGGATGGCGTTTGGGTGATTGAATACCTCGACAAAGAATTGAATACGGAACTGATCAGCTGGGATGTCAACAAAATAGAGAGCTACCAAAGTTCTACCCAAATCATTCGATTCAAGTATGGAGAATTTCCTCAACAAGTCATTGAATGCAGTCCTGAAGTATATGCTTCTTTAGCCAAACATTATCCTCAAATCAAAATCATAGACCGTAACTTTGTTTGGATTTTCAAGCGCGGCACCAAGGCCATCATCGGACTTACACTTGTGTTTGTAACCGTCATGACCTGCATTTATTTCTTCGTCTTACCCCCTGCGGCAGAATTCATTGCAGGGCAAATTCCAATGAAATACGAAACAGAATTGGGACAAACCATTTATGAAAACAGTACCAAACATACCCAGATCAACGACAGCCTCACCCATTGGGTCAATGATTTCTCTAAACACATTCAATTCGACACCCCCTATCCGATTCACATTACCGTAGTGAATGAAGATGTAATCAATGCTTATGCGATACCTGGTGGAGAAATTGTAGTATACAGCGGCATCATTCAGGCCATGGAAAACAAAGAAGAATTGGCAGCCTTACTCGCCCATGAAGTTTCTCATATCCATTACCGACATTCCTTAAAAAGCATCAGCCGAAGTTTATCCGGTTACCTCTTCATGTCCTTTGTCTTCGGAGATATCAGCGGTATTACTGCCGTGTTGGCCGAGCATTCTCAAACTTTTGCCAACCTGGGCTACTCCAGAGCACTCGAAGAAGAAGCCGATCGCAAAGGCTTGGAAATATTGAAAGCCAACGGCATCAGCCAATATGGATTTGTCAATTTATTTAAACGCATGAAAAAAGAACACGAAGGTGAAGCAGAAGCCTCCTTCAAGTACTTGAGTTCTCACCCCATGCTCAACGAACGTATACAATACACGCAAAAAGAAGCCGAAACACAAACCTCGCTGGGAGAATCTCAAGCATTAGACGTCAGTTGGGCTAACATCAAACGCCTCGCACATGCCAACGAATAAACACAAAAATACGTAAAAGCCTTTGATCAAAGACACTTAACAAGCCCACCACCATGCACATCAAAAAATCACTTCTGCTTCCCGTTCTTGGATTAAGTCTTTTAGCCAGCTATACCCTCACCAGTCAATGGGTATGGAGTGAATCAAAGAACATGGGCTACAAAATTGAATTCCCTCAAACACCCGAAGACTCCGTTCAAGTGGTGGATTCTCCCATTGGGGAATTAAAAATGAACATCAAAACCTATGAAGTCGGTGCCCATAGCCCAGCCGATGATAACTTGCTGTACTTGGTCAATTGCACGGTATTTCCCGACAGCGTGATCAAGGCTCAAACTTCCACAGAAAAAGACGGCCTGTTCAGAAAAACCATCGACGGCGCCGTAAAAAATATCGGAGGTAAAATCATTGAAGAGAAATCAATAGAACTCAAAGGAGCTTATCCTGGAAGAGAAATCAAAATTGATTTCAACAACGGAAATGCCATCATCTTCATGCGCTTGTATTTAGTGAAGAATAAACTCTTCCTCTTGGAAACCATTACCCAAACCAACAAAGTACCCAATGCCGCCATTACTCGTTTCTTAAACTCTTTTCAATTACTCTAAGCACATCCTTATTAGCCCCCACGCCATGAAAACAATCAGCCTTTATTCCTGTTTACTGACCAGCCTCTTCCTGGGAGCCTGCTCCAAAGAAACTCCTGCTACGGAACAAATCCGTAGTACGACCACAGCCACCTTAGTTGGAAGTACGGCATCTGAAACACGAATGCCTACCGATATGGTCGATGAACTCTACAGCGACCTGACTGCACAAAACGAAGCTCTGGCTGATTTAGAAAAAGAAATGGCCAAACTCCGCCGAGAACAAGCAGAAGCCACTCAACCTTATATGTTGTACAACGGCAAAAGCAAACAATACTATAACGATGCCTTGAACCTCAGCAGTGCAATCGACGACTCCCTTTTGAAAAACAGTGTAGAAGTGCTCATCAAAAAAAGTGAACACCTGTTCCTTAAACGCAGCTTAAAACAAGATCAACACTTGGCTAAACTGACCCAAGCCTATGCCGAGGTAGAAGACAATTACAAAGCCCTAAAAATTATATTGACCCTCGACCTGATCGAGAAATACCAACAACAAAAGGCTCCTGCAACGGCATCGTATCAAGGACTGATCGAACGCTTGCAACAAAGCATCAAACATATCGACGGTTTAAAAGAAGCGAAATAAGTATTCATGAGAAATACCTTCATCCTTTTAGGATTCTTCACTTTTTCCCTGTTGACCACGACCTTGGTCAAAGGCCAAAGCGCCTACGAAATCACGAACAGCATGTTTTCGCAGACCAAGAACATACGTACCCTCACCTATACCATGAAAAAGCATGAGCGCATCAAAGGTGCCATGATCATGCAACAATCAACGGTCAAACTCAATACCAGTCCATTAAAAGTATACCTCATACAAGATGCACCCAAGCAAGGCATTGAAGTCTTGTATGTCAACGGCACCAACAGCAACCAAGCTCTGATCAACCCCAACGGCTTTCCATGGATCAGCATCAACCTGGATCCGTACGGCAGCACCATGCGCACCAACCAACACCATACCCTGATCAACTCGGGTTATGACCATGTGGTAGGCATTTTGGAATACTTGTTCCAGAAACATGAAGCCGAAATTCAAAGCATGATCACAACAGACGGTAGTGTAGCTTGGGACAAACACGCTTGTTGGGCCATTACCCTGACCAACCCTCATTTCAAATACATACCCTATACCGTACTGAAAGGAGAAACCGTGATCAGCATTGCCAATAAGTTCCGTTTAAGCGAACACATGATTGTCGAAAAAAACACCAACATCGATAGCTATACCGATATCACGGCGGGACAGGTCATTTTAATTCCGAGCGATTACTCCTCTAAAATGACTTTGTACATCGACAAAGTAAGGCACATTCCTTTGGTAATGAAAGTCTACGACGACAAAGGTTTGTACGAACAATACGAATACACCAATGTAAACCTTAACCCCATCATCAAAGCGGAAGAGTTTACAAGAGAGTATAAGGAGTATAATTTTTAGAAAGTGGATTTAAAAAGTATACTCAGAAAATACAACAGGAGAAAGGTTTTTCATATCATTATTACAAGAAATACCAATCCAAAACTATAGTGGACATATACGCGAGATGGCGTATATATCCAGAGGTTAGTGGCAAGTGATAAATCCTTAAAAATACACGATATGATCAACTTCTATTCGATTCCCGATAAGGAAAAAGATTATCAAAGCTACATGGTGTACGTACTTTCTATTTTATGGATGGTGGTCATCGGTAGCATTGTATCAATAGGCTTCTTTTTCTTCCCTGAAATATGGCAGCGATGGTTGACATTTCTGACCATTTCAATCTTTATCGTTGTGTTTAATCTGACCTTAATCCGTTATGGCTACACACGTGTGGCAAGCTGGACATTTACACTCATGCTGTGGCTGCTCATTACCATTCCCTGTTACTCCGCTGGCGGTATCATGGCACCGGGCATTTTATCACAAGTGAGCGTTATATTAACCGCTGGATTTTTACTTGGCTGGAGAGGCGGATTGGCTATAGGATTGTTGACAGTAGGTACAGATTTTTTCATGGCTTACATAGAAGTAAAAGGCCTCCTACCAATTCCATCAGTAATGCATAATCCGATAACCAGGTGGATTGGCACCATCATTCCATTCGGCACCATCCTTGCCTTACAATATTACGCCACCAATCACCTGCGCAGTAGTTTAGTTGCCGTTCAACGAGAAGTTATAAAACGAGAAGAAGCCGAAAAATTAATGACTCAAACAGTACATCACCTAGAAGAGCGTGTTAAAGAGTTGAAAACACTCCATAAGTTAAGCCTCATTTTGCAGAATGATGATATTTCAATCAAGAATCTGGTACATCAAATAGCTGAAATTCTTCCTTCGGGCTGGCAATATCCTGAAATTGCTGCAGCTCGTGTTTGCTTTGCCGGAATTGAATACAACACAAGTAATTATAAACCATCTGCGAACAGCCAACGTGCCGAATTGAAAACTAATCACGGAACTCCGCTGAGTATTGAAGTGGTGTATTTACAGCAGGTTCCTGAATCAGATGAGGGTCCCTTTTTAAAGGAAGAGCGCAATCTTATTAATATGCTTGCTGAAATGATCAAAATAAATTTAGAGTCGAGAGAACACAGGACTGAATTAAAAGATTATAAGTACGCATTGGATTTGGGATCCATTGTTAGTATAGCAGGAGTGGATGGCAAGCTGACATTTGTAAACGATAATTTTTGCCAAATCAGCAAATACAGTGCTGCCGAATTATTGGGCAAACACTACAGTATTATCTCATCTGATTTCCATTCTCCTGATTATTTCAGAGCGTTAGCGGTTGCTATGCAAGATGGTAAACCATACAGAGGGGAATTTTGCAACAAAGCAAAAGACGATACACTGTATTGGGTAGATACTTCCATTGTACCGTTTTTAGATGAGAATGGAAAAGTGTATCAGTACCTTTCTGTTAACCATGATATCACTGAACGTAAAAACGCGGACGACAAAATTAAACAAAGTGAACGATTGCTGAGAAAAATTACAAGTCAGATACCAGGTAATACTTACATGTTTGAAATTGAAGAAAATGGACTTTCCAAAATACTTTTTATAAATCGGGGAACTGAAGCCTTCAATCATCGTTATAATTTTAATGAGATTTCAGAACATCCTGAAAAATTCAGAGACGTATTACATGATGATGATAAGGTTAAATTTAATGATGCAATGAAAGAAGCCTATAGAACACAGTCATTAATCAGTTTTCAATACAGGATAATTGTTGATGGACATATCAGATGGCGTTGGATGCAGGCAGTTCCTGAAAAGGACAATAACGGCAACGTATTATGGTATGGCGCTACAAGTGACATTACTCCGCTGGTGGATTATATTACCTCTATTGAACAGATTCTTTTTGACATTGGGCATGTTATCCGCAGACCTGTTTCTTCCATGCTGGGAATGTCCAGACTGATTATAGAGAATGAATTAAGCGAAAAAGAAATAAAGGAATTGTCCAAAAACTTATATATCATAGCAGAAGAAATGGATAAATTTATTAACGAATTAAATCTGGCTTATGCCGAGAAGAGACAAAACACAGAATTCAATATCGACATTTCTCCAGTAATTAATAAAAGAAGCTCTTTGTTCAATTGATATAGAAACCGCTGGCTCAAAGCATATAATGCGCCGGCAAGGGTCTTCTCATTCCACACATGAAAACCTACCATCTGATATCAACAACAGATTTTATTCAAGCGAAAGCTAAACAGCTGATCGAGTTCATCTTTTATGGAAATTATTTTTACGGTATTTGTGCCATAGCCATCATCGTAGAGACGTCTATTCGGTTACAACTACATTTGGATAACCCTTTGATGTATGTCATGGCCTTTATGGCCACTGTACTGTTTTACAACTACCCTTACGCCAGAAATTATTCGACTCCGGGTCATAACCCACGTACACAATGGTACATCCGCAACCGTCACTTCGTCATCATCAATCAAATTATATTTACCGTCGCTTTATTACTTTGTTTTACAGGCTTGCTCATAGAGCATCACCAGGGCATCAAAACACTTGATCCCCTTCGTTGGCTACTCATCTTCATTTTCCCTTTGACAGGAACCTTGTATTACGGCAACAATGTACTCTCCAATAAATACAATTTGCGACAAATAGGATGGCTTAAACCTTTTACCATTGGGTTTGTGTGGGCAGGCATGTCCAATGTATACCCCATCCTGTATTCCGAACTGATCCATGGGCAAGCTGTAAGTTTAACGATCATGCACGTGATGTTGTTTTTAAAAACATTGATGTTCATATCCATGCTGGCCATCATGTTCGACATCAAAGATTACGTCGTCGATAGTCAGTCACAAGTGAACACCTTGATCGTAAAAATCGGTTTACGTAAAACCGTTTTCTTTGTCATTATTCCCCTTACCCTGCTGGGTTTGCTGACCTTCATTTCCTATGCCCTCATCCATCAATTCAGCCTGTTGAAAATGATCTTGATCATGATTCCTTTCATCTTATTGATTGCAGCTACACGCTTATTCCGAAAAAGGAGATCCTTATTGTACTACCTTATCGTAATCGATGGACTATTCATTGTAAAAGCGATTTTCGGAATTGCAGCGATGCTCGTTTAATTCAATTTTGACTAGCCGGTATACTAAAAAAATTATACCTTCAAACAAAAGAGTAAACGATCACAATAAAATAAAGAAACAATAACCCTTACTCCTAAACAAGTTACCCCATGCAACATCCCTTCAAACCCCAAGGTTATACTTCTGCTTCTCCCTACTTCATAGTATACGAAACACAAAAACTGATCAACTTATTAGAAGGTATTTTCAACACCAAAACCTTAAGGCGTTACGACATGCCCGACGGAACCATCATGCACATCGAAATTCAATTAGACGATTCTGTATTGATGCTGGGAGAAGCTTCTGAAAAATTTCCTCCAGTACCTATCGTCATGCATGTGTATGTACCCAACGTCGATGAAACCTTCAACAAAGCCATGGCCTTAGGGTGTGAAGTGGTAGAGCAACCCAAACAACACGAAGGAGATCCAGACCGACGTGGAACATTTAAAGACTTTGCCGGTAACATGTGGTCGGTAGCAACGGCCTTAAGTCATTAAGGATAACGCCAACATGCTGTATGGTAGTAGCAGCAACTACTACATACGACAAGTATACCGATGAATTACTCATCATAGATACCTACACCATAGCGAAAGTGTAAAAACCTACTCCTTTTGTTCAAATAATCTTATATTTTGATTTATATTACTTTGAAATCAAAATATAAAATTGTTAAATGATGGAGCTTCCCACTCTGAATATGTTATTTATCCTTAACCTGATTACCTTTGTCAACCTGTTTGTTTTGTTTTTAATTTTGTTTTTCCGGAAACAAAATACCTTCCCCAATAAAATCTTAGCCCTTATTCTCATCATTCCTGGCATCAATTTCCTCAGCAATACGGTAATTTTAGCGGGTCATTTTACCGATTTTCCCTATTTGTTTTTTACCGCACAAATCACCGCATTTGCCTTTGCTCCATTGGTATTGGTCTATTCCAACCTCATGATTGGACAAAAAATAAAATGGAAACATCCCATATACCTTGTGTCCCTCTTTACCATCGTCATGATTATTGGATTTGGAATCGAATACGAACTCATGTCAAAACAAGAACAACTTGCTTATTTACAAGGTTTACAACAGGAACCTTATCCTTGGCAGCAAAACATCATCAACAGCATTTTCATTGTGTTGCAACAAATTTATTTTACGCTTTCCATCGTCGCCATCTATCGCTATAAAAAAAGAGTATACAATACACTTTCCAATCTTGATAAAACCAAAATGGCCTACATCATACGGTTCATTATTTTTATATGGTTACTTAATCTGATCACCATTGTTTTGTACATCCTATTCCCTATGACCACGGTTGAGTACATCGCATTACCCTTGGTACTTACGGTCATTTACTTTTTTATCATGTATTATGCCTTTCAATACCATTCTATTTTTACACCCGAATCCTATACTCAATTTTTAGAATACAATATTCCGGCATCCCGTGAAAGCGAAATACTTCACGAGGAAGATCAGGAAATTGAAAAACGTGATATCGATATCCTGGCAAAAAAAATAAATACGTATTTGGAAGAAGAAGAAGCATACCTGGATGCCAACCTTAGCTTGGATATGCTTGCTAAAATGATGAATGTTTCTGCTGGAAAAATTTCAACCGCCATCAATAAAGGAATGAACAAAAATTTCTTCGATCTCATCAATCAAAAACGAATCGAAAAATCAAAAACCATATTGAAAGAAAAACACGCGACCGATACCATTGAAGCCATTGCTTATGAATCAGGCTTCAACAGTCGAGCCTCTTTTTACAGGGCATTTAAAAAATTCGAACAACTTACACCCAAAGAATTTCTACAAGAGCTTTAAATTTGTCAAAACATAAAATACTCATATTCAAACAAGTAGTATTTTTACATACTTGCTTCAGTCTCATTGAGACAAACTTTTAATAAAGTGAGACAGAAACATAAACGTTGCTTGATAGGTTTACACATGCGGATAAAACAAACTATCCTTTATAAACCTAACCGTAGAAATGAAAAAAATATACTTCTCCTTACTACTATTTTCAGCCTTTTCTGGTAGTGCTCAAATCGATGTAAAAAAATTCTCCAAAAACTATGTTCAATTAGATTCTAAAAATCCATTTAAAAAATCCGATAAAATTTGTTTTATGGGTCTGAATCTTACCCTAAAAACTGCTGATTTACAGCGCAAAGGATCTCTAAACAAAAGCAATAAATGGGGGGTGGACAGGCTTGTTACGGTACTGGACGGACTTACAGAAAACGACATGTATGAGCTTGCAGATGAAGTTAAAAAACGCTTTGAAAGCCGTTTTCAACGTATTGGATACTCTATTGTTGAACCTGAATCCTTAAAAAATGAAGATGCTTACAACGATTTGTTGAAAAACACCACTTCAATAAAAAAAGGAGAATTTTTCAAACAATTAGAAAGTGGACATGAATGGGGAATTGCGGCAACTTATCCTGCAGGAGGAAGACCCATTTTTAAATTCCCTAAAACCCAAATGGGATCACACGCCAAACTGGCTAAAAAATCCGATGCCATCATCTGCAATTTTTCATTGCTTATCGAACCCATCATGGTGAACTGGGATAAAAAATATAAAAGTGGAGATAACGTAAGTCAACGTTATGAACACAATTTCGGATTTGACAACCTCATTCGCATCAGCCATTTTAGTAACATACTCACTTACGATCTACCAGAAGACATTGTATCTCCAGACTGGGGAAGTTTTCAATTTAAAGATGTGATCTTCGATGATGACCAAAAAATATCGGCAAAAACCGACGACTACATTGTATCGGTAAAGAAAGGCATGCCTAGTGGAACCAGTGGACCACACTGGGCTGATTTCAGCTATACCGTAACCGTAGATCCCATCAAGTTTAAACAAGCCGTACTGACGGCAATCGATGTGTATATTGAAAACCTCGCAGCCTACGCAGAAGACCGAAGAAAATAAAAAAAGGGTGACAAAGTCACCCTTTTTTGTTTTCAAAAAAACATTCACCAAACATCTCCACAAGATGAAACGACACATCATATACCTGCCACTATTATTCATCGTACTCATCAACACCGTCGTACTTGATGTCAAAGCACAGCAGGATATCCCCTTTCAGGAAAAATATACGGTGAGTTGAAGATAAATGGAGACTCGAGGTATAAGGATTAAGTGATGGAGCATGATAAAAAGTAATGGAATCGGAACATCAAGTTGTGCAGTGTTTGTAATGATCCGGGATACCAGTACTCTCGTGGAAAATAATCAAATCTAGTGATGTTGCTGCCACAGTATTCATTTTGTGACAGTGACATCTTATTTCTTCGTACTCAATATTTTTCATCTATCTTATTTACAATTTTGAAATCATGAATAAGAACAGATAAAACGAAGCGGTACCATAGAGGAAATGTTCAATCCTTACAATCAAATTCAAGGATGACGACCCTGTCGAGATCAGACACCACATTATGTAGAAATAATCTACACTTATTTTTTCACTCTACAAGCACTCAACATACATCCCCTCTGAGAAACAAGACATTAAAAAACAAATTGAAACTGGCACAGTATTTCTATATAAGATTGAATAGATAAGATAAATATTGTTTAACAATTAACCCCATTACACGTATGAAAAAGTCTATTCTAATACTTAGCCTTTCTGTGTTCACTATGGCTTCTTACGCTGCAAGCGAACTGGTAAACAATGCATCGATCGTTTCTGTAGTAACAGAAAGTGATAAAAAAGTAGAAATCGAAGTCACTAAACTTCCTGAAAATGTAGTCAAAGCGATTGCAGAAGTAAACAAAGACGCAAAAATTTCAAAAGCATTCCAATGGGTAGATGCTGGTAATAAAGTAACAGGTTACGAAATTATTGTATTAGACGTAGACAACAAAGAGCAAACGCTTAAATTCGATGCAACGGGTACATTAGTGAAATAATCTACCAGTAACACCGTTGATGCGTAAAAAAGTCCCCCCTAGATATTGGGTTCGGGACTTTTTTAATATATTAGTACATTCCATGGTTATATTGCACTAGCCATTCCTATCATGCAAAAGACCATATCTACCAATTCTTAACTTAAGCACGTGAAAACTATTTTAGTAGTTGACGATGACATAACATTTTGTTTGATGCTGCAAAGCTATCTTTCAAAACAAGGATACCGTGTCATCACCACCAAAACGGCGGAGGAAGGATTGTATGCGCTAAAACAGGAAGAGATACATCTTGTTTTGTCAGATTACAGGATGCCCCATAAAAATGGCATGGAACTCTATGAAGACATCAAACAGATCAAACCTCACATTCCTGTGATCATCATGACCAGTTACGGCGATATACGATTAGCTGTAATCGCCATGAAAATGGGAGTTATAGATTACATTACCAAACCGGTCAATCACGAAGAGTTATCCGAAGTCATTCGTAACGTTTTAACGACTCCTGTACATCAAGATCGTACAAACCCCACAACATCTCCTTACGAAAAGGAAAAATTTGTACAAGGCAATGATCGGAGTTGGAAACAAATCGAAGATTACATACAAGTCGTAAGTCCCACACAATTATCTGTTATCATCCAAGGTGAAAGTGGAACTGGTAAAGAATTTGTAGCACGACGATTACACGATTTAAGCAGAAGAGCAGAACATCCTTTTGTTGCAATTGATTGTGGCGCTTTATCCAATGAACTGTCGGCCAGTGAACTTTTCGGCCATATGAAAGGAGCGTTCACAGGAGCCAGCTCCGATAAAAAAGGTCAATTTGAACTCGCACATAAAGGGACCTTGTTTTTAGATGAAATTGGAAACCTCAACTATGAAATACAAGTCAAATTACTGCGTGCCATTCAAGAACGTAAAATTAAACGAATTGGAGGGAGTAAAGACATTGCCATAGACGTGAGACTTATCGTAGCCACCAATGAAGACCTTTCCAAAGCCGTACAAGAAGGTAAATTCAGAGAAGATCTATTCCATCGACTCAACGAATTCAGTATCTTCTTAAATCCATTACGAGAAAGACCTGAAGACATCAAGTTATTTGCTGAAAATTTCTTAACACTCGCCAACGAAGAATTAAATAAAGAAATTAAGGGATTTGATGCAGAAGTCATGGAAAAATTAATCCGTTATCCTTGGCCTGGAAATTTAAGAGAACTAAAAAATGTCATCAAACGATCGGTACTCTTGAGTAAAGAAAAGTGGATTCACCTGGGTGCACTTCCATCTGAATTATTAAATCCTGAATTGCTGTTGAAAAAAAATACCGACGAAGGAACAGACTTAAAAGCCTTGTCAGAAAACCTGGAACGAAAAAAAATACAGGAAGCCCTGGAAAAAACGAAATTCAATAAATCAAAAGCCGCTCAACTACTCAATATCGATCGCAAAACATTATACAATAAATTACATTACTATAAACTAGATCTTTGAAGAAGCTTGACGTAGAATTTCTAATTCATCTTCTAACCCCTCAAATAACAAATTCATTTTATCCTCTAACGAGTCCATCAATACAGCAATTTCAACTTCGGATAAAACACATTCTTCAATCAAAGATTCTAATTTTTTCAATACGGATAATACAGCTGTCGCTTCCAGCTGACCACACGTATTTTTAAGTTTATGCGCAAGTTCTCCAATCTGTTGGTAATCTTTTTGATGAAATGCTTCTGTAATACGCATTAAATCGATTTTAGTATACGATATAAAGGTAGAAATAAACGAGATCAATTGATCGCAATCATGAGCCGCAAACATCATGAAGTTATCAAGAGCATATGCTTTATCCTTCTCTAAAACAGACATTTCAGAAGATGATGTAGAAGCTACATCTTTACCTAAGGCCCTCATCATCGCATTCCATAACTCTCCGTAACGAAAAGGTTTGTATAAAATACCATTTGCCAAATCCAATCGGGCTAATTTATTTTCATCGAGCAAGACGTTGGCGGTACATACTAATAAGGGAGTATGAATGTTTCGACTGTACAAATTATACTTAATCCTGTTCATCAATTCATAACCATCCATCACTGGCATTTGCAAATCTAATATGATCAAATCATAGGTATGATGCTGTAAATCTTTCCATGCTTTTACAGAATCCGATAAAAAAACAACCTCAACTTCCCATTGATCAAATACCGGCTTGAGTAACATCGTACTCATTTCATCGTCGTCGATGATGACTACTTTTTTACCTTGGAGCTCCAAGTGATGACCATAGCTCAATACACGATTCACATGGTATTCATTGATTGTGCCATGAGGATAGGTGATATCAACATAAAAATTTGTACCCTTACCCCTTTCACTTTCCACCCGTATGCTTCCATGGTGTAAATCGATAAGCTTCTTGCAAATGGATAAACCCAAACCTGTACCCCCGTATTTTCTATTCACAGCCCCATCGGCTTGAGAAAATGCAGTAAAGACATGATCGATTTGATGTTGTTCGATCCCAATACCGGTATCTGAAATGCGAAAAGAAACTATACTTTCCTCATCTCTTTGTTGTAGCTGTACATCTAATTCAACATGTCCATGGTGAGTAAATTTAATACCATTACCAATCAAATTGATCAAAATTTGTTTAAGCCTTACAGGATCTCCCAACAAAACCTGAGAGAGCCCTTCTCCACAGGTATAATGAAGTACAATTCCCTTCATCTCTGCAGAAGGTTGTAATACATAAAAAACATCCTTCACCACGTCATCAATACCAAAACCAATTTTTTCCAAATGCAATGCTCCTGATTCAATTTTGGAATAGTCTAAAATATCGTTGACCAAATGCAGCAAATGTTGAGAAGAACTCTCTAATACTTTTAACGGCGGGAGTTTATTAACTTTTAAATCAACCGCCGTCAACTGATCTACAAAACCAATAATACTATTTAAAGGAGTACGAATCTCATGACTCATGGTCGCTAAAAATTCTTCTTTCACTTTGGCTAACTTCTGCGCTTCTTGAGAAGTTTTTTGAAGCATGAGTTTATAGTACAAACTTTTAGAGATATCTGTAAAAATCAAAACGACAAAAAGCAATGAAAAAGATACTCCAATAATACTCAATAAAACAAGTTTATGATATGCTTCCTGAGCAGTTACTTTGGACTCCTGAATGTTTTGCATCGCAATGGCCCGCTCTTTTTCATCGATGCTTTTAAGCAAGGCATTCACTTTTTTTACCAGGATCAAATTATTGCCTAACAACTGAATCGCTCTCTGCTTTAAATTCTCATTGTATTTATTCTTTACTCCCTCCGCTTGGTTCAAGGATTCTTTCATTTTTCCCATGACCGTATCCACCTGATTATAATAACTTGTATCAATCTTCACTCTTGTCTCTGTAGTCACTTCACGGCGAATTGACTCCTTAGGTTTTTCATTTTTTATCTGAATTTCTTTTTCCTCTTTACTTCCAAAAAATCGCTTGAAAAAACTTTTACTTTTTTCATCTTTGATATCTTTATCCTTATTCGTCGACTCAACAGGTTTCTCAACCGTAGTGGTGATGGTCACAATTTCAGATTTAGGAATATTTTTTACGGCCCCTTTCAAAGAAGAATCTCCCTCTTCTATGGTTTCATATACCTGCTTCATCACATCTTTAGGATTAGCTGATTTCAACACCAACCATTCATTCAATGAGCCTATATATTGATTAAAAATAATATCCAGAGAATCAACTTTTTCATAATAGTCTTCTTTTCCAATAGAATGACGTAAACTATCAATCAAATCGTGTACTTCATTTCTTTTCAACAAATAACCGTTAAGGTCTTCTGCTTTCATGGTCACAGAATAGGTACCCGAATGATTCTGAATAGCGGAAATACCTACAATCAACCGATTTACAATAACAGATTCCTGACGAGGGGTACTTAATTCATCTAAAGAATGGAGTATACGTTGAAAACTACCATAAACAACATAACCTATGGTTAATACCAAGGCCATAGAAAACAAGAAACCAAAGACTACTTTAAGTCTGGTATACTCTAAAGGTCTACTGAAAGCATGCCACTTCTCCTTAGGTTTTGGTTTCATCAACAGGTCATTGGGTCTGATAGACAATATAAACAATGTGACCCAAAAACACGAAAGAAATTATGATGAAATAAAAATAACACCGTAGACCGTAGTTCGTTCGTTAACAATCTCTACATCAAGTAGTGCTCAATGACATTGCCCACATAATAAGAAAGTGCAGCGGCAATACCACCCAATAAAAGCGTTTCCCCCACTCCAATCCATTTATTCTTTTCTGTGACTATACTTTTCATATAACCTACAATGGAAAGCCCTACGCCTGTTAAGATACTCGAATACCAAAACAATTGCGCTTGATGGATCCCCAACACACCTTGAAAGACATAAGCCAGAATAGGAATAAATCCAATCAACAAAAAAGAGGTAAACGTCATACTCGCACTGCGCAATGGCGTTTTCGTTTCTTCCATCATACCCAACTCTTCTTTCATCATAGTATCTACCCATACCTCTTTATTGGCCGTAATCACAGCCACCACTTGATCTAAAAGTTCACCTTGAAATCCTTTCTTTTCATAAATTTCTCTCACTTCTTCAATTTCTTTTTCTCTTAGATTTTCGATTTCCCAATATTCAAGGTTCTTATGCTTTTGGTAATTATCTTTTTGCGCTTTTGAAGAGAAATAATTGCCCACCGACATCGAAAATCCATCGGCAATCAAATTGGCAAGTCCTAAAATGATGACCACCGAACTTTCTAAACCGGCTCCTGTAGCTCCGGCAACTACAGCAAAAGTCGTAATGGCGCCATCTATGCTTCCATATACAAATTCTGCAATGTAATCTCTATTGAAGAATAAAAAATCTCCTGTGGCATGTATTTTATCTTCCTTTTTTTCCATCATATAACGTGTATTGGATATAAAGAATAAACGGATTGTCAAACGAAAGATTCTGCCCAGCGTTGCGTGGTATTGTACACTAAGCTCCCCTCCTTCACTTCCAATGGAGAAGCAATCGTACGCGTATACAATTGCCCCGTTCCTAAACCTTGATAAGACAACGATGGATAAGTACTCACCAATTGTGCGATGGCATTCAATCCTATAGCTGACTCCAAATAACTTGTCATCCACCAATCAATACCCAGTTCTTGAGCTGTACTAACCCAATCACGACAACCCATCATCCCTCCATGCAAAGAAGGTTTCAGAACTAAATACTGTGGTTTTAGAAACGAAAGGATTTGTTTTTTTTCTTCTCCTTGCAAAGGTTGAATCAACTCTTCGTCTAAAGCAATCGGTACAGGACTTTCTTGACAAAGTCTTGCCATGAGGGTAGAATTTCCTGCCTTAATGGGTTGCTCAATCGAATGTACACCTAATGCAGAAAGGGAATCCAAAACAGAAAACACATTTTCTTCGGTATAAGCTCCATTCGCATCAACCCGAATGGTCAACTGTTCTTTTGGAAAACGGTTACGCAATTGCCTTAACAAGGCTAACTCTTGTTCAATCACATGATGACCAATTTTCAATTTGATGCATTGAAAACCTTGTTGAATTTTAGTTTCCAATTGAACTTGCATGTGTTCAATCGTATTCATCCAGACCAATCCATTGATAGGAATAGCCTGTAGACCTCGATAAAAACCGGTATCAAAAATCAAACGACGTCCGCCGTTAATCAAATCAAGATATGCCGTTTCCATGGCAAAGCGCAAAGACGGCCAATGCATCAACTCTTCCACCCAAGCAGAAGAAGGATCTAAAATCGCTTCGGGACTTTTCATCCATTCTTCAACCACAGTGTAGATTTTTGCTTCCAGTATATGTAAAGGTTCAAGGCTCAAGCCAGCAATAGGGCTGCATTCGCCCCATCCTGTAAAACCTTCATGTGACAAAGCAATAAACCAAGATGTTTTTTGTTTTAAAACACCCCGAGAGGTTCCTGCCTCGAATGCAAAATCAAATACAACAGGATGAACACTAACTTTCATGTCTATTTAAAGAAAAACAATTGCGACAAAGGGAAACTGATGTATACCGTATGTGAAACAGGTTCCTCTTCTTTGGCAAATACCATCCAATCGGCTCCCGTTTCATCTTTCAACAACCACTTATATTGTCGCCCTGCATAAAATGATTTTTGCCAAGTAACAACAATGGCATCTCTCCTAGGCTTAAGATGGTAATTAATATCGGCATAACGAATACCCGCATAGCGACAACGCAAAGGCCATTCAATGTGGAGTAAATCTTTCAATTGTTTTTTATTCAACAATTGAACGGGACCGAACAAAGAAGCAATGTACATGTCGTTAGGTTTCTCGTATACTTTTTGTGGCGTACCTTTTTGAATCAATTCTCCATCACGTAAAACAAGTATCGTATCAGACCATGGCAAAGCATCCATGGCATCGTGGGTAACCATGATCAAGGTTTTTCCAGAAGAACGAAAATAACGAAACAACTGCTCCTTTACTTTTTCCCGGGTAATGACGTCGACTTGGTTAAAGGGTTCATCTAAGACCAACAAATCGGCATCCGAAGCCATGGCCAACGCCAAAGCGACACGCTGTTTTTGACCACCCGACAATTCTAAATCCCGACGATCTCTAAACTCTTGCAAAGAAAAAATATCGAGGTACTGATCCACCAACAGAGCTTGTTCATTCACATCAAAATACCTCAATTCATATTTTAACATGTCTTCTACACTACGTGACTTAGGAAGAATTGTATCTTGAGAAACATAACGAATATCGGCATGGCCTTTCACTAATAAGTCTTTCGGATTGGGCATACGCTCTTCATGCAAATACACTGCACCTTGATTACATGATTGCAAACAGGCAATTGTTCTCAACAATGTCGATTTCCCACTGCCACTCTCACCGATAACAGCCACCGATTCGCCTTGTTTCACGTGGAAGGAAATATCGTGCAATGCTTCTTGGTTCGCACTGTTATAACTGACGCTGATGTGTTCAACGGTCAAAAGGGTTTTAGAACGCATGGAAAAAGAATTGATCTCTTTCAAATATACAAAGCATTCCTCGTTATTGGGAATATTCTACCTTTTGTATTGATGATTTCAGCTAAATTTTTCTGTTATAATGACGATGTACAATCGGCATCGGTTAGCTTTCATGCCTCTTTTTTTCTAATTTGTGGTTCAATTTAGGCAGGTATTCAGATGAGCGTTCTTAGAATTGGCGGTGCTGCACTCAATCAAACTCCTATTGATTGGAACACCAACCAGCAAAACATACGTACAGCCCTTCAACAGGCACAAGAAGATGGGATCAACATCCTTTGTCTTCCTGAACTCTGTTTAACGGGTTACGGATGCGAAGACCTCTTTCTTCACCCTTGGGTAGCCCAAAAGGCCTTAGAACAACTTTTCGAACTGCTTCCTTATACACAACATATTGCCGTATGTATAGGACTTCCTGTGCATTTCGAAAACCGATTATACAATTGTGCTTGTTTCATAGAAAATGGGACCATTCTCGGTTTCTCAGCCAAACAATTCTTAGCCAACGAAGGTGTGCATTACGAAACGCGTTGGTTCACACCATGGCCACAAGGAAAACGAAGTACCTTCAGCTTCCAAGGACAAGACTATCCTTTTGGAGACTTACACTATACAGTACAAGGCATTCGCATTGCTTTTGAAATCTGTGAAGATGCCTGGAGAGGAGAAGAAAGGCCAGGATTTCGGTATGCCCAACAAGGCATCGATTTAATTTTAAATCCCAGTGCAAGTCATTTCGCTTTTCACAAATCCAAAATACGTTATGAAATTGTGGTACAAGGTTCTCAACGCATGAACTGTACCTACATCTATGCCGACTTACTGGGTAACGAAGCAGGACGCATGATATACGATGGCGAAGTCTTGATTGCTCACCAGGGAAAACTCATTCAACGCAATAACAGGCTCTCTTTCCACGATGTGGAATTGGTAGCAGCCAACATCGATTTTACACACCACACTACCAGCCTTGATCCTTTAACGGAAGACGAACAAAGTAAAGAATTTGAATTTTGGGAAGCCACTTGCGTAGGCCTCTTCGATTACATGCGTAAAGCCAAAGCCAAAGGATTTGTGTTATCACTGAGCGGTGGTGCCGATTCTTCGACCTGTGCCATCATGGTCTACGAGATGATTCGCAAAGGTCTGGAAGAATTGGGACCAGAACATTTCATTCAAAAAGCAGGAATCAGCGATCTGATCACAAGCACTTCCATTGCTACTTTATCGAAAGAAGAACAGGCAAAAGCCATTTGTAAAGTCTGCTTAACCTGTGTATACCAAGCCAGTCGGAACTCAGGAGAAGATACTTTCTTGTCGGCACAAGAATTGGCCCAAAGCATTGGAGCTACATTTTATCATTGGAGCATCGATGAAGAAGTAGAAAGTTATAAAGACAAAATTCAAACAGCACTACAACGTCCGTTGACTTGGGAGCAAGACGATATTGCCTTACAAAATATACAAGCCCGTTCACGCTCTCCCATCATTTGGATGATGGCCAACATTAAACGTGCTTTACTCATCACCACATCGAACCGCAGCGAAGGCGATGTGGGCTATGCCACCATGGACGGCGATACCTCCGGAAGTATCGCTCCGATTGCGGGTGTCGATAAAAATTTCATTCGCGATTGGTTGATCTGGGCAGAACAAGAAAGAGGACATAAAGGCTTACATCGTGTCAATCACCTCACGCCAACAGCAGAATTACGTCCTTCCGAGAAAACACAAACCGATGAAAAAGATTTGATGCCTTATCCTTTACTCGCACAAATCGAACGCCTGGCCATCAAAGAGCGAAAAACACCCTTAGAAGCCTACCTTACATTAGCAAGTGAGTGGGATAACAAACAGCAATTGAAAAAATACATTGCAAAATTTTTCCGCTTGTGGTCGATCAACCAATGGAAAAGAGAACGCATTGCTCCTTCGTTTCACCTCGACGATTTCAATGTAGATCCACGCAGCTGGTGCCGATTCCCTATCCTGAGTGGAAGCTATGCCGAAGAAATTGATGCCTTATTAAACTATGAAGGATAAAACATGGCCACCATCGGACAAGATATCGCTCAAGCACAAGCACTCTTAAAAGCGGGTCAACTCGTAGCCATTCCTACTGAAACCGTATATGGGTTGGCAGCTAATGCACTGGATAGCGATGCTGTACTTTCTATTTTTAAAACGAAGAACAGACCGAGCTTTGATCCGCTCATCATTCATACCGACTCCACCGAAAAAATAAAACAATGGGTTAAACATTTTCCACCTGTACTGGAAAACTTATCTCAGGCTATATGGCCAGGCCCCTTAACCGTACTATTACCAAAAAAAGACATCATCCCCGACCTTGTGACTTCGGGATTGGACATGGTTGCCGTACGCATCCCCAATCATCCCATGACCTTGTCTTTATTACAAGGACTAGACTTCCCTTTGGCCGCACCGAGTGCTAATCCTTTTGGTTACATCAGTCCCACATCAGCCCAACACGTGCAACAGCAATTAGGCGATTTCATCCCTTATATTTTAGATGGAGGTCCTTGTAACATCGGATTAGAATCGACCATCGTAAGTGCTGAACATGGGCAATTGCATGTCTTACGCTTAGGAGGTTTAAGCGTTGAGCAAATTGAAGACTTGAGTAAACAAAAAATAAACCTTACGCTCAATCAATCTTCCAATCCCCAAGCTCCAGGCATGTTAAAAAGTCACTATGCACCGAGAAAGCCTTTATACATTGGTTCTATTTCTGGCTTCTTAGAAAAAAATAAAGATATGAAAGTAGGCATTCTTAGTTTCAACACAGATTATACAGGGGAGCCCCATACTCGGGTATTAAGTCCTTCCGGAGATCTTTTAGAAGCTTCTAAACATTTATTTTTATATTTAAGAGAGCTAGACCAAAGCGATGCCGAGATCTTGATTACCGAATGGGTTCCCGAAACAGGCTTAGGCAGAGCGATTAACGATCGTTTACGCCGGGCGGCTCATAGCGAAGAATAACTATTTCTTCTCGATTATATAAACTACAAATGGCTGCAAAATCCATTTCAATCCTTATTTTTGTGTACAGTAAATAAACACCCTGACTATGTATTCATTTATTCTTTGGAATGTTTCTCCTGAATTTTTCTCCATAGGAAGTTTTTCTCTTCGTTGGTACGGACTTCTTTTTGCTGTAGGATTTTTAATTGGTCAACAGCTATTAATGTGGATGTACAAAAAAGAAGGGAAAAATGTACGAGACATTGAGTCCATGACCATCTACATGTTGATCGGAACAGTAGCCGGAGCACGCCTGGGACATTGTTTGTTTTACGAACCAGCGTATTTTCTAAAACATCCCATCGAAATTCTATTCATTTGGCAAGGTGGTTTAGCCAGTCACGGTGCTACGATTGGGATCTTGCTTTCCATCTTCTTATATACCCGTAAACATGCAAACCAAAGTTATTTGTATGTTCTGGATCGTATTGTGATTGGGGTAGCCCTGGGAGGTTGCTTGATTCGGATGGGTAACCTGATGAACTCAGAGATCATTGGTAAACCCACCGATGCGCCAACTGCCTTTTTATTCATGCACGGCATCGAAGAAAGCTTAGATCCAGTATTAGGAAATTTAGTGGACAACATCACGCTTACTCCTATCGATTCAGCCTTCGTCTTGGGAGGTAAAACCGTACAACCGGTGCAAGTGACATTACACATGAGTGCTTTAGGGAAAGGCGACATCCGGGACGTACTGGAATATGGCGTACGAGAAGCCTTAACCAATTCTTACGATTATTACGAAGAGAAATACCTTTTACCTGAAAAATTAATATTTTCTGAAAGTACCAATGAAGAAGCACAAAAAACAGTTTTGTTTAAAGTATACGGTGTAGCACGTCATCCTGCACAATTGTATGAATCGATTTCTTCGTTCTTATTGTTCATGCTCCTCTTAGGCATGTACATCAAAAAAAATGGTAATCTTCCAGAAGGCCGCACGTTCGGATGGTTTGTCGTACTTCTTTTCACCTTACGTTTTGCCTACGAGTTCAGCAAAGAACCCCAGGTAGGTTTCGAAGAAAACATGAGCTATAACATGGGACAGCTGCTGAGCTTACCACTCATTTTAGCCGGGCTTTTCGTACTCATCAGAAGTTATAGAGGGAAGAAGGAGATCAGCTAACAGACAGTATGGAGCGCGAGTAGAGAGTAAATTCTCCATACTCGCGCTCCATACTCCATACTCATATTATAAACCACATCGACGAAGCCGACTCTGCCTGAAACTACTACTATATACTGACTACTGATCCCTGTCTACTGTTTACTGTCTACTTTACCGGATCATGTCCATGCCCACCCCAGGGATGACAACGACCGATGCGTTTCAATCCCATCCATCCTCCCTTGAAAGGTCCGTATTTTTTAACGGCTTCAATAAAATAAACTGAGCACGATGGGGAATAGCGGCATGCATTAGGCAAATACGGAGACAAAACCAACTGGTACACTTTAGCCAATAAAATCAAAAAATACGATAAGGGTTTCAGCAAAATGTTTTTGAGCCAGTTCATATGATTAAGGCATTTGAATGCTAAAGATGAAAAAACAAATGCCAAATCCCAAACCAGACCGATAAGGCCCTGTTTGTTATTTGGCATTGAAATGTTGATCTATAAAATCCTGTTTAGGCTTTCGCAGCCACCAAAGCACCTGCTTTAATGTCTTCAACCACCGTAGGATCAAGCAAGGTAGACGTATCGCCTAAGTTACTCACATCACCTTCCGCTACTTTACGTAAGATACGACGCATGATTTTACCTGAGCGTGTTTTCGGTAAGCCTTTTACAAATTGAATTTTATCAGGCTTCGCAATCGGACCAATAATTTTAGTCACCACGTCTAATATTTCCTTACGCAGTACATCTTCTGTTTTCGAGAAATCTTCCAAGATGACATACGCATAAATACCTTGTCCTTTGATGTCATGAGGATAACCCACTACCGCAGACTCGATGACAGCATCGTGTTCATTGATGGCGTTTTCTACTTCCGCAGTACCCATACGATGACCCGATACGTTGATCACGTCATCGACACGACCCAGGATACGGTAGTAACCATCATGGTCACGCTTGCAACCATCTCCCGTAAAGTATAAGCCTTTGTAAGTAGAGAAATAGGTTTGACGGCAACGTTCGTGATCTCCGTAGGTCGTACGAATAATCGAAGGCCAAGGAAATTTCATACACAAGTTCCCTTCTACATCATTTCCTTTCAATTCGTTTCCTTCGGAATCGACCAATACCGGTTGTACACCCGGCAGAGGCAAAGTCGCACAGGTAGGTTTCAATGGGGTAATGCCCGCCAAAGGAGAGATCAAAATACCTCCCGTTTCTGTTTGCCACCATGTATCCACAATGGGACAGTTTTTCTTTCCAATATGATCGTTGTACCAATGCCAAGCTTCTTCGTTGATCGGTTCACCTACTGATCCCAATACTTTTAAACTGCTCAAGTTATGTCTTTCAACCACTTCTAAACCAGATGCCATCAAGGAACGAATCGCCGTTGGTGCGGTATAAAAATGTGTTACTTTATGTTTTTCTATACCCGCCCAGAAACGACCTGCATCCGGATACGTTGGAACCCCTTCAAAAATTACACTGGTCGTTCCTGCTAACAACGGAGCATACGTCAAATAAGTATGTCCTGTAATCCATCCGATATCGGCAGTACACCAGTATACATCACCTTCTCCGATTTGGAACACGTTACGGAAAGAATATTCCGCATACACCATGTAACCGGCGGTGGTATGTACCACCCCTTTCGGTTGACCGGTAGAACCGGATGTATACAAAATGAACAGGATATCTTCTGAATCCATTTCTTCTGCACTATTCTCCGTACTCACCCCTTGAATTTCATCGTGCCACCAAGCATCCAAGCCCGCTTTCATGTTGACTGCCTCTCCTGTACGTTTGCATACAATGACTTTTTCTACACATGAAGAAGTTTTGACCGCTTCATCCACCACAGCTTTCACAGGAATATTTTTGTTACCACGGTAAGCACCGTCGGATGTCAAGATCACCTTCGCTTTCGCATCGTTGATACGATCAGACAATGCTGAAGCAGAAAATCCTGCAAACACCACCGAATGCACTGCACCCAAACGGGCACAAGCCAATACAGCAATGGCCAATTCTGGAATCATCGGCATGTACAAACATACCCTATCCCCTTTTTTAACCCCATTCTTTTTCAAAACGTTGGCAAAACGGCAAACTTCTGCGTGTAATTCTTTATAGGTTAATGTACGGTTTGCTTCACTCGGATCATTGGGCTCCCATATAAAAGCGACCTGATCACCTCTTGTAGCCAAATGGCGGTCTAAGCAGTTTTCTGTAATGTTCAGTTTCCCTCCTTTAAACCACTCTACCTTAGGCTCATCAAAGTTCCATTCTAAAACTTTGTCCCATTTTTTCTTCCAATTAAAACCGGAAGCCTTCTCTGCCCAAAAACCTTCTGGGTCAGCTACACTTTTTTCGTAAGCTTTTTGGTATTCCTCAAACGTGTCAAATTTCTTGATCATACAAAAATGAGTTAACTTAAACGTTGTTTATGATTATACTTAGAATTAGAACTCTAAATATAGTCATAAATATCAATTTTTCACATAAATAAAATTACATTTATAGCTCTGGAAAGCTTCAACAGACATACCACCCTTTCAAATTTGCCTGTTCGGGTCCTGAGTTTGGCATGCATGATTCTATACGCATTAGTCCCAAGGCTTTCCATGGCTCAAAATCACCCCATACCTCAAGAACAGGACAGCCTGATGACCTGTTATACCATCCAAGAAATTACCCTGACGGGAAATAAAAAAACCAAAGATTTCATCATCACCCGGGAGTTGGATTTTAAAGCCGGCGACTTGATCTGTCATGTCGAATTTGCCAAGCGCTTCAATACCAATCAAAATAGAATATTTAATACAGGACTTTTCATCAGTGTCAAAATCATAGCTTCTGTCCTCGACAGTGGACAAGTATCCCTGAATATTGTCATGGATGAACGGTTTTACTCTTACCCCATCCCTCTGATCGGATTAGCAGACCGTAATTTCAGTGAGTGGTGGAATCAACGTGGACATGATTTATCTCGCCTGGATTGGGGAATCCGTTTTGTACAAAAAAATGTACGAGGCCGAAATGAAACATTGAGGATACGGGCAGAATTTGGGTTCAACAAAAAATTCGAAGTCGATTATACCTTCCCCTACCTGAACAAAAAACAAAAAACAGGTTTAAGCATTTATGGAGGAGCTATTTTTAACCGCCAGGTCGCTTACCAAACCACCAACCATAAACTGACCTACGTAGAAAAAGAAAAAATCATTCGTACACGCTATGCCGGAGGAATCACCGTATTCAGAAGGAATAATTATTACCAGACTCATGCCGTTTCTCTCTACTGGTACCACAATGCCATAGACGACACCGTGGCATTACTCAATCCGAATTATTTTTTAGAAGGGCGCACTTCTCAAAACTATCCAACGCTTCGCTACACCTTTCTAGACGATCACCGAGACATTCAGTACTATCCACTCAAAGGCTATTACATACGCTTAGATATAGAAAACAATGGCGCATGGCTAAGCCCTGAGATTGATTATTCCTTTGCCAAATTAGAACTTTCAAAATTCATGCAACTGCACAAACGCATCTATGCAGCAGGAAGCATCAAAGGAAAAACATCCACGCCAGACAGGCAACCCTTTTTTAACCAACGCGGTTTGGGTTACGACAAAGAAGCCATCAGCGGATATGAATTATATGTCATCGACGGTCAACATTTTGCCTTGAGTAAACTCAATGTCAAATGGCAAATCTTTCGTAAGAATACTGAAATCAAAGGTATTCCCATCGATAATTTCCAACGCATTCCTCTGGCCCTCTACTTCAAACTCCATGTTGATGGAGGTTTTGTTGCCAATCGCTATCCGATCGGCAACGAGCGCTTCGCCAACAAGTGGCTTTATGGTTACGGTGCAGGATTTGATTTTACCACTTATTATGATTTTGTCATCCGCACCGAATATTCCATTAACGGAGCAGGAGAAGCCGGATTTTATATTAATTTCAAAGCAGCAATTTAACTTAAAGGATACGCATGAAAAAGATTTTTATTTTACTTAGTCTTGTATACAATATTGCTATCTCCCACCAAAGTAAAGCCGACGAAGGCATGTGGTTGCCCCACCTGATCAGCGGTAACTTTAGTGCTTTAGAAAAACTAGGTTGTCAGTTGACAGCAGAAGACATTTACTCGGTGAATAAATCGAGTTTAAAAGATGCGGTCGTCAACTTCGGTAATTTCTGTACTGGAGAAATGATCTCCGAAGAAGGTTTATTATTGACCAATCACCACTGTGGATTTTCTTCTGTACAAGCGCAAAGCAGCATTGAAAAAAATTACATCAATACTGGTTTCTGGGCCATGGATAAAAGCGAAGAACTTTACAACCCTGGCTTAACCGTTACTTTTTTAGTCCGTGTAGAAGATGTGACCGCAGCCTACTTTAGAAATGGAGTATTAGTGAGCAATATCGATTCGGTATCCGAAGTATTACAAAAAGAAGCAGTACGCGGCACGCATTATACCGCAGAAGTAAAACCTTTTTTTGAACGCAATACCTTTTATTTATTTGTCAATGAAACCTATAAAGATGTACGTTTGGTAGGTGTACCTCCTTCTTCTATCGGCAAGTTTGGAGGCGACACAGACAATTGGATGTGGCCTCGTCATACAGGAGATTTTTGCTTATTCCGGGTATATGGCGATGCAGACGGAAAACCTGCCGATTATTCTCCGAACAATGTACCATTCAAACCACGTCATTTCTTACCCATTTCGATGAGCGGTGTCAAAGCCAACGATTTCGCCATGATCATGGGTTATCCGGGACAGACAGAACGCTACATGAACAGCCGTGGCGTATTCATGACTTACAACCAAAGTAATCCCGCCAAAATAAAAATACGCCAAGAACGCTTACGTCTGATGAAAGAATCGATGAACCAAAATCATACCATCCGTATACAGTACGTCAGTAAGTATGCGCGCATCAGCAATTATTACAAATACTTCATCGGACAAAACAAAGGCTTGCAAAGACTGCATGTGATAGAACGAAAACAAGCCGAAGAAAAAGAATTTATGGCATGGATCCATGCCGATGAAAAAAGGGAAGCACAATACAGTGGCATTGAAGAACAATACGAAATCACCTACAACACATTTGAAAAAATAAATATCCCTTACGTTTATTTTGAAGAATGTTTGTTCGGTAACGACATCCTGTTAGAAGCCTATAAAGCATCAAACAGCTTAAGTACCTTCCTCAGCAATGGCGATAAGAGCAACATCGAAGCCTATAAAAAAACGTCCGAGTTGTATTTCAAAAACTTCGATGCTCCTACAGAAAAAAAGATCCTTGCTGCTTTACTTGAAATGTACCGCAAAGACGTTCCTAAAAACCTTCAACCCTCTTTATTTGAAGAAATCGACAAAAAATACAGAGGAAATACCGCAAAGTTTGCCGATTATATTTTTTCGAAATCCATCTTTGCAGATCCTGCAAAAATGAAAACCTTTCTTGATCATCCTCAGGTAAGTACCTTGGAAAAAGATCCGGCTTACCTTGCCATGAAAAATGTATTGGGAGAATTCAGAAGTAAAACAGGACCTTATATTGGCTTGGTATATCAAAACTTAGATGCTGCGAACCACAACTATTTAAAAGCTTACCTCGAGTGGAAAAAAGACAAGCAACATTATCCAGATGCCAACTTTTCGATGCGCCTCACCTATGGTACAGTACAAGACTACCAAGCCAAAGATGCCGTACATTATCTCCCTCAAACACACTTGAAAGGAATCATCGAAAAAGAAGACTCTTTGAACGATGAATTTATCGTGCCTAACAAATTAAAAATACTTTATCAAAATAAAGACTTCGGAGCATACGCCGACGCGACAGGAGAAGTTCCCGTATGCTTCATCAGCAACAACGACATTACAGGAGGAAACTCAGGCTCACCCGTCATCAATGCCAAAGGAGAATTGATAGGATGTGCTTTTGATGGCAACTGGGAAGCGATGAGTGGAGACATGGTATTCGAGCCCGAATTACAACGTTGTATATCGGTCGATATACGTTATGTTTTATTTATTGTGGATAAATATGCAGGAGCACATCACCTGATCAAAGAAATGAAACTTGTACCCTAAATTAATCCGCAAGTAACGTTTTAAAATCTTCGTGATTGAGCGGTTTAGAATAGTAGGCAATTGCTCCTAATTCAATCATGCGTTGCTTGTCTGAACGGTGATTAGAAGAGGAAAGCGTCACCACGTTAATATGGTCCTTCAATTCCGGAAACCTCAAATTATACGATTCTAAAAAATCAAAGCCCGTCATGCCAGGCATGTTAATATCCAATAAAATCAAGCCTAATTCATTTTGAGAAACAATCTCCGACGCTTTCTCCACAATCCAATCTAAAGCCCCATAAGCATCATGTACTGCATGTACCGGAAAACTTACATCACACTGACGAATGATCTTTTCATTTATAAAACGATCAATTTCGTCATCATCCACCAATAATATCCAATCGAGCTTCTTCATATCCTTCTAAAACCTACTATTTCCAAAGATTTATTACACAAAGTAATTCTTATTCATCAAAAGTCAAAAAGGTGTGTGAACAAGTAATTTGAAGTGCGTTTTTTACCTCTAAAAATACAATTATTTACAGAATAAAACATATATAGCATACAGCAATGAAAGAGGTGTTATCTTTTTGTAAATTAGGTACAACTATTTAGAAGAACACACCGTAAAAAGAGAATGATACAGATATCAAATTCAATACATTGATTCTTGTAGCAGGCTTATTGTTTTAGCGTCAAAAATTATGATAGTTAGCGTACCCGAAAGATTAGAACAGATCTTGAAACATTTTAAGATCAATCAAAAACAGCTCAGCAAGCTGGCTGATCTATCTGAGAATACCATTTCCAATGCAAAAAAAGGAAAGAACATTCCTAATATTGATTTCTTCAACAGCATCAGTAAGGTTTTCACTACCCTCAATCCCAAATGGCTATACATGGGTGAAGGCCCTATGATCATTGAAGAAAACGACGACAGTGCAACCAGAAATAGTGAACTGTTGGAAGAAATGAAAGATCGCGTAAGTTTGATGGAAAAAGAAGTCAACATGCTACGCAGTCAAATCAAAGACAAAGAAGAAATCATCTCTTTGCTGAAAAGAAATCAAGAACAAGGACAACCCTCTTTATAATTTCAAAACACTCCACTCACCCTCTTTTTACCCTATAAAAAATGCCATCCCGTTATTGAAACGGAATGGCATTTTAATTTTACTGGAAAAAGAGATTTTACTTCTTATTCAATTTGGCCAACAAGCGCAAAATCTCAATATACAACCACACCAAAGTTACAATCAAACCAAAAGCAGCATACCATTCCATATATTTAGGGGCTTGATTCTCTGCTCCTTTTTCAATGAAATCAAAGTCCAATACCAAGTTCAACGCTGCCACGACAACAATCACTAAACTCAAGCCAATACCCATCCAACCGTTATCATGCAATAATGGCATTTGAATGTTGAAAAAAGACAACCCTATAGATACCAAATAAAATAATCCGATGGCACCAGTAGCAGCCACAACGCCTAATTTGAAATTTTCAGTCGCCTTGATCAATCCTGAACGATAAGCCGACAACAAGGCAATGAAAGTCCCTACCGTAAGCATTATGGCTTGCAATACGATTCCATTGTACATGGTTTCAAACATGGCAGACAAACCACCTAGAAATAACCCTTCACAAAACGCATACAAAGGAGCAGTATAAGGAGACCACTTTTGTTTAAATGCCGTAATCAAACCTAAAATTAACCCTGCAATCGCCCCACCGATCATCAGAAGCATAGCCGGTCCGCCATTTACATATTGTGACCAGGAGATGGTGGCAGAAAAAATAATCAAACCGATCAGGATAAACGATTTGTTCACTGTACCCTGAATCGTCATCACGCCCTCGCCTACAGCAGCACGTAAGGAAAATGCATTGTCGTTCAATGCCGGATTAGATGTTCTCATAAAATAATGCTAAATGTAATTTTAATACTTCACACAATATACATTTTTATATCATCTAAGTTTCTATTTGACTTCAAAACTGAATGATGAGCGACTTAATCAACGCCTAATCAATTAAATTTATAGACAAAATGTAATTTTTTTATGACGAATTACATATATTGACTTATACAGGTTATTCAACAATTCATTTGAAGTGGGTATGCGTTTTGAACTCAAAATACTGATTGGTTTTTTAGTGGCACTCTTACTTATTGTAGGATTGGGAATTTATACCTATCAAAACAAGCAAAAACAACTGGAAACAAGTCGTTGGGTCAACCATACCAACAAAGTACTTTATCACTCCGAACTTTTACTATCGACCGTTATCGATTTAGAAACGGGACAACGAGGTTATGCTTTATCTGGGAAAAAAGAATTTCTAGCACCTTATTGGACTGCCGAAGATTCACTTGAAAAAAGACTTACTTTTTTGTTGTGGCTCACCAAAGATAACCCCAGACAATACCAACGTATTCTTACACTGGAAAAACACCTTCAGGAAAAAATTAAACTTTCTCGTCTGGCCATTGAAGCAAGAAACGAAAGTTTAGACGAAGTCATTGAGTTCATCTCCAAAGAACAAGGGCGACGAACCATGGACAAAATCAGAAAAACCATTGGCGATTTCCAAACTGAAGAAAAAGAATTGATGAATTCCAGAGTCCTCGACAACGAATTCCAAATTGCAAAATTCAACACCACTTTTTTCCTTACCCTGAGTCTTACCGCACTCGTCCTGGCAGGCTTAATGTATACGATCTATGTGAACCTCAAAGCACGTAAAGAAGCTGAAAACTCTCTCTCTCTGGCTTATGATGAAATCAAAGATTTGTACGACAATGCACCTTGTGGATATCACTCTTTAGATGCTGAAGGTACATTTATAGGAATTAACAATACACTATTAAAATGGCTAGGTTATAGCGCAGAAGAAATCATCGGCAAGAAAAAAGTGTACGAACTCATCTCTCCAGAAAGTCTACCCACCATTCAAAAAAGCTTTCCTGTTTTTAAAGAAAAAGGATTCGTTCATAATTTAGAATTTGACTTTGTTAGGAAAGACGGCAGTTCGTTCCCTTGTATCCTCAGTTCATCCGCTATATTCAATGATCAGGGACAATACATTAGAAGCAGAAGTACTACCTATGATCATACCGAACAAAAAGAAGCCAATGAAAAAATAAAGTTACTCAACCACGAACTCGAAGCATTCACCTATTCTGTATCGCACGATTTACGTAGTCCTTTGAGATCCATCAGTGGGTATACTCAAATCCTGCAAGAAGAATACAACGAACGCCTCGATGAAGAAGGAAGAAGAGTACTGGGTGTCATCATCAAAAATGCGAACCGCATGGGACAACTCATCGATGACTTATTGAATTTTTCAAGAATTGGTCGCAAGGAGTTTTCACACGGCTACATCGATATGCAAAAACTGGTTCAAAATACATTACATGAACTGACACCATCCATCGTTCCTGAAAAACTTAATGTACGCATATTGCCACTCCATGGAGCCCATGGAGACCTCAATATGATCCAGCAAGTTTGGATCAACCTGATTTCAAATGCACTCAAGTACTCCCAAAAAGAAGAATGTATAGACATTCAAATCGGATCTTACCAAGACCACAAGGAAACCTGCTATTACATCAAAGACAATGGAGCAGGATTCGATATGAAGTACGTCGACAAACTCTTTGGCGTGTTTCAACGCCTCCATAAAATAAACGAATTCGAAGGAACTGGTGTAGGACTTGCATTAGTAAAAAGAATCATCAACCGACACGAAGGCCGTGTATGGGCTGAAGGTAAAATCGATGAAGGAGCAACCTTTTATTTCACTTTACCCCTTTAATCTTAAAACCCAAAATTATGATACAACAAGCTGTAGAAATCCTTTTAGTAGAAGACAATCCTGACGATGCTGAATTAGCGATTAGAGCCCTCAAAAAAAGTAACCTGGCCAATCACCTCTTACATCTTCAAGATGGAGCCGAAGCACTCGAATACCTCTTCAATGAAAAAAACAGCAAACCTAAACTCGTTTTGCTGGATTTAAAAATGCCCAAAGTAGACGGTATAGAAGTACTGCGACAACTCAAATCGAATGAAAAGACTAAAGTTATTCCTGTGGTGATGCTCACCTCTTCTAAAGAAGACCGTGACATCATAGAATCATACCAATTGGGAGTCAACGCCTACATCGTGAAGCCGCTCAACTTTGAACAATTTGGACAAGCTGTAAATCAATTGGGACTCTTTTGGATGGTACTGAATCAAGCTCCTCATTAATGTCAAATTCAAATGAATAGCTCAGTGATGAATAAAAAACTAAAAATACTTTTACTCGAGGACGTCCATGAAGATGCTGAATTGGTAGAACGTGCCTTAAAAAAAGAGGGCCTTCTATTCGATTCTATCCGTGTGGATGATCGAGATGAATTTATCAAAGCGTTGAACTCTTTCATCCCTGATCTTATTTTGTCAGATCATTCTCTACCTCAATTTAACTCGATCGAAGCATTAGAAATCTGTCAAGAACTGCAACTTGATGTTCCCTTTATCATTGTTACCGGATCGGTATCAGAAGAGTTTGCGGTGAGTTGTATTAAAAAAGGAGCCGACGATTACGTCCTCAAATCGAACCTCGCTCGACTTCCCATTGCCATCAATGTTGCACGCTCACAACGACAAATGCAACAAAAACGGAAAGAAGACGAAGAATCCTTGCGTAAACAAAACGAAGAACTCATTAAAATTAACCAAGAGCTCGACTCTTTTGTATACAGTGTATCTCATAACCTTAGGGCTCCTCTCTCTTCGGTATTAGGCCTCGTGAATGTAGGAAAACTGGAAGACCAAAAATACAATTTTGCCTTCAGTCCTTACTTGAACATGATTGAACAAAGTGTGCATCGTCTCGATGAAACACTAAAAGAAATACTTGACTACTCCAAAAACGCTCGTAATCCACTCAACATCTCAACAATAGACTTAGAGCAAATCATCAGAGAGGCTTTCAAAAAAGTAAGGTACCTCGACCGATATTCCGATGTTACTCAAGAAATCAACATCGACATTCCCAGATCGTTTCAATCCGACTCCTACCGACTGGGTTTAATTTTATCCAGTCTTATCTCTAATGCCATCACCTATTGTGATGAACGGAAACCATTTAAAAAACTAAGTATCCATGCACATTATAAGTATGATCAAATCCATATTGATGTTAAAGACAATGGGATAGGCATTGATCCCAAATACTTAACCCGCATTTACGACATGTTTTATCGAGCCACCGAAGACAGCAAAGGAGCAGGATTAGGACTTTATATTGTCAAAGAAACCTTAAACAAACTTCAAGGCACCATTCATGCTAAATCAACATTAGGTGAAGGAACTACGTTCTCACTGGCGATTCCAAATTATAAATAAATAGTACAGTAAGCAGTACACAGTCGCTAAGATGAAATAAAAGGTAAGCAAAAGAATATCTTTAATTTCTTCGATCTCATGTACATTAATCCTAAGAAAGTCTATATTTAGACTACATATCTGCAGACATCTCAACATTTCTACACGCATGGAAATCAAAACACCCCATAAGCTACCCGGCTACGCACATTTTACAGTGATCTTATTCGCCATCATCATGCTAGGAACACTGATTTACATAGCCCAACAGATCATCATTCCTATTGTATTGGCCCTACTATTTGCCATCTTATTAAATCCCATTGTGAATTTTTTAAATAAAAAATGGAGAATCCCCAACGTCATTGCCGTGCTCTTTTCCATTACTCTATTATTTGCCTTTGTCGGAGGGATCCTATTCTTCATCTACTGGCAAGCGGCCGATATTTCCCAAGAATGGCCAAGCATCAAACACAACTTCTCAACACACATTAAATCAGCTGAACGCTGGATACAGCAAACCTTCCACATCAGCCGTTACAAGCAAGAACAATACGTACAACAAACGGCACAAAAATCCTTAAACGAAGGAAACTGGATGGGTAATACCTTAAGTTCCTTTTCCAATACTTTTGCCAGCTTGATTCTCATTCCTCTCTATACTTTCTTGCTCTTACTGTACCGTAAACTCTTTGTCAACTTTCTCCTTCAAGTGGTCGATGCTAAAAATGAAGCTAAATTAATCGATATCCTTGTCAACATTGGCGGTATTGTACAAAATTACATCGTAGGTCTCATCATCGAAATGGCTGTTGTTGCCTCTCTTACCGCTGGAGGCCTTATGCTGCTGGGTGTACAATATGCTATCTTGTTGGGTTTAATTACAGCTTTACTCAACCTTATTCCCTATATTGGTATACTTTGTGCCGCCATCATCACCATTTTCGCCGCACTCATCAATACCACCGATCCTTCTATAGTTGTTAAAATCATTTTCATGGTATGGGCCATTCAACTTTTTGACAATAATTTTCTTGTCCCTAAAGTCGTAGGCAATAAAATAAAAATCAACGCCCTTGTTTCCATCATTGGCGTTATTGTAGGAGGATCACTGTGCGGAATCGCCGGTATGTTTTTGGCCCTACCCAGTATTGCCATACTCAAAGTCATTTTTGACCGCATCGATTCTTTAAAACCTTACGGTTATCTCATGGGTGATGACCTTCCCAAAACCGTGAAATGGAACAGCATTACACTGCCCAATTTAAACTCAGGAATCCGCGAGGAAAAACCTAATGCCGCCGAGAAGCTTCCTTAATTAGGCTAAGCTGTTCCACAGTTGTTTTTGGTGCTTTCCATCAAAAAAGGTAAATTACAGTCTTGAATAGCTTGTAGCATTTACCTCCCATGACCACAAAAGAACTTAGCAAAACATACGATCCAGCCGCCGTTGAAAGTAAATGGTATGCCTATTGGATCGAAAAAGGTTTCTTCTCATCTCATCCTAATCAACATAAAGTCCCTTATACCATCGTCATTCCCCCACCTAACGTAACGGGAATCTTGCACATGGGACACATGCTCAACAATACCATTCAAGACGTGATGGTACGTCGCGCCCGTATGCTGGGCCGTGAAGCGTGTTGGGTACCGGGTACAGACCATGCCTCCATTGCCACCGAAGCCAAAGTCGTAGCCATGTTGCGTGAACAAGGCATTAAAAAAAATGACCTTTCCCGCGAAGATTTTCTCAAACACGCATGGGTATGGAAAGAAAAATATGGCGGCATTATCCTCGAGCAACTCAAAAAACTAGGTGCTTCATGCGACTGGGATAGAACACGCTTTACCATGGAACCGGACATGTCCAATGCGGTATTGGAAGTATTTGTTAAACTGTACAACGACGGACTCATTTACCGTGGCAACCGCATGGTCAACTGGGATCCGATCGGAAAAACAGCTGTGTCCGACGAGGAGGTAATCCATAAGGAAGTCAATTCCAAACTCTACTACATCAAATATCAGGTAGCAGGCTCTTCCAATTACTTGACCGTGGCCACCACCCGACCAGAAACCTTACTCGGCGATACCGCCATTTGCATCAACCCCAACGATCCCCGCCATCAACACCTGAAAGGGAAAAAAGCCATCGTACCCATTGTAAACCGCAAAATTCCAATCATTGAAGATGAATACGTAGATTTAGAATTTGGTACAGGCTGTTTGAAAGTCACCCCTGCACACGACATGAACGACCATGAACTGGGTAAAAAACACAGCCTGCCGGTCATCAATGTTTTAAACGACGATGCCACCGTCAACAAAGAAGGTTTGCACTACGAAGGCAAAGACCGCTTTGTGGTGCGTAAAGAAATCGTGAAAGAATTGGAAGTACTCGGCTTATTAGAAAAAACCGAAGACCTTAAAAATAATGTCGGTTATTCTGAACGTACCGATGCCATCATCGAACCACGGATCTCCTTGCAATGGTTTGTCGACATGAAAAAATTCATGGAGAAATATCCGCAAGTCTTAGACAGCGTAATGAACGATGAAATCAAACTCTATCCTCCAAAATTTAAAAACACCTACAAACACTGGATCGATAACATTAAAGACTGGTGTGTATCCCGTCAACTGTGGTGGGGACAACGTATACCTGCATATTACTTACCCAACGGAGAGTTCGTCGTTGCCATAACGGAGGCCGAAGCCTTAAGCAAAGCACAAGCCATCAACAGTTCATGGAACGCTGCCGACTTGAAGCAAGATGAAGACGTACTCGATACCTGGTTCTCTTCCTGGTTGTGGCCTATATCCGTATTCGACGGATTCAAAAATCCCAACAACGAAGACATCAAGTACTACTACCCTACACAAGACCTCGTAACGGCTCCGGAAATTTTATTCTTCTGGGTCGCCCGTATGATCATGGCAGGTTATGCCTTCCGTGGAGAGAAGCCTTTCAACAACGTCTACCTGACCGGTATTGTGCGTGATAAACAAGGACGTAAAATGTCAAAATCTTTGGGTAACTCACCCGATCCACTCGAACTCATCAAACGCTACGGAGCCGATGGCGTACGCTTCGGTATGCTCTTAAGTTCTCCCGCAGGAAACGATTTATTGTTCGATGAAAAATACTGCGAACAAGGTCGAAACTTCTCCAACAAAGTATGGAATGCCTTCCGTTTGATCCAACAATGGCAACCGAGTCAAGCTCCTGCCAGCTCCGCTGATCTGGCCACCATGGCCTGGTTTGAAAACATCTTACCTGTCGCCATTGCAGAAATCAACGAACACTTCGACAAGTACCGTTTATCCGATGCCCTCATGGCACTCTACAAACTGGTATGGGACGATTTCTGCGCATGGTACCTGGAAATGGTGAAACCAGCCTTCGGACAACCGATTGCACAAGAAACCCTCAGCAGAACCTGGGGCTTCTTTGAACAGCTCCTGCAACTCATTCATCCTTTCATGCCTTTCTTGTCAGAAGAATTATGGCAAAGCATGAAAGAACGTAGTGAACAAGATGCGCTTATCGTAGCCGCATGGCCTGAAGTAAAAGCTGTAGATCAACACATTTTACAAACCGGACGTAAACTCACCGATGCCATTTCTCAATTGCGCAACCTGCGCAATGAAAAACAATTGGCCAAAGATCAATTGACAGACATCATCTTACCAACCTCTGCTCAACAAGAATTCTCAGCTTTTGAAGGTATTTTAAAAAAATTGGCTTTCGTCAAAGACATCCACTACAGCAATGAAAAAAATCCAGCGGCCGTTTCTTTATTGATTGATCGCGATGCCTGGCAAGTAGTCTTGGAAGGCTTACTTGATCCCGCTAAAGAAAAAGAAAAAGCACAAAAGGAAATTGAATACTTAGAAGGCTTTCTGCAAAGTGTCGATAAGAAATTATCCAACGAACGCTTTGTACAGAGTGCCCCTGCTCAAGTACTCGATAACGAGCGTAAGAAAAAAGAAGATGCGTTATCCAAAATTCAAAGCCTGAAAGAGAGACTTTTACAATTATAAGCTTATAAAACAGCCTACATGTTTGCAAAAAGCAGGGAGGCTGTTTATATTACTTGAGTAACCATAGCCCACACCAATGAAGAAACTTTTTCTACACCCTGCTCCTTTTAAGGCACTGTGTACCGTGTTGTTGATCCTCTGTCTGGGATCTTTTTACACCGTTCAAGCACAAAATCCGAAGCAAAGCAAGAAAAAAGCCCAAGCACAGAAGAAGGCCGCACGCAAAACGAAATTGGAACCTTATACACCCATTTACCACGACCGCGATTCAGACGGTGATGGTGTCATGGATAGCCGCGATCAATGCATACACACCCCAAAAGGTGAACCGGTAACCCCTTTCGGTTGTCCGTATGATGTAGACTTTGACGGTATATACGATTATGAAGATTCTTGTAAAAACGAACCCGGACCGCGTGAAAACCACGGTTGTCCCTGGAAAGATAAAGACGGCGACGGCATCATGGACAATGTTGACGACTGTCCAGATGTACCCGGTTTAAAACGTTTCAGGGGTTGTCCTGATACCGATGGTGATGGGATTGAAGACTCTCAAGATAAGTGTCCGAATGAAATCGGTTTACCCAAATACTACGGCTGTCCTCCTCCATTCATCGACTCCGATGGCGATGGTGTGAGTGATTATAAAGACTTATGTCCACAAACTCCTGGACCGAAAGAAAACAAAGGATGTCCTGAATTAAAACCAGAAGAGAAAAAAGCCCTGGATGCAGCCTTCAACAACTTGTTGTTTGAAAGTAATTCCGATGTCATTGTATCTTCTTCTTACCAATCGCTCGATGACTTAGCAAAACTATTACGAAACAAACCGAAGTACAAACTCTACTTGGAAGGACACACGGATAGTGTGGGTGATGACGAATCGAACTTAGACCTTTCTAAACGCAGGGCCTTGTCTACGAAGAGGTATTTAGTACAACATGGTGTACTTGATCCTAACATTACCACCGATGGCTTTGGAGAAACCCGACCGGTAGCAGACAATACTACCGAAGAAGGCAGACACAAAAACCGTCGTGTAGAGATGCAAATTATACAGTAAAACCGCTTAAAAAAATCCCCTCATATTAACAGCTATCTTAGTTAATATGAGGGGATTTTTTTGCGGTTTTACTTAGGTATCAGTGGTCAGGTATCAGTAGTGCGGAGTTTAATTTTTACACTTGTTTTCTAAATAGCTTTTATCATAAGTGATCGTCATTAAGTTGTAAACTACTGATACCTGACTACTGATACCTGACTACTGATACCTGACCACTGATACCTGACTACAATCCCTTTTTAATTTCCTGTAACTTCGCTTTCTGCACTGCACTTACTTTAGGATAAGAGAAACTATATTGTTCAAAAGCTTTGTAAATAACACCGGCCAAACACAAACGTGTAAACCATTTATCATCGGCGGGTAAGACATACCAAGGAGCATAGTCGGTAGACGTTTCCGCAAGCATCTCCTCATAAGCCTTTTGGTATTCTTTCCAATACTTACGTTCCTCGGCATCGGCAGGAGAAAACTTCCAATTTTTAGAGGGATCATCAATCCGATCGATAAAACGTTTTTTCTGTTCGTCTTTGGAAACGTGTAAGAAAAACTTCAAGACGATGGTACCGTTGTCGCTTAATGTTTTTTCAAACTCACGAATTTGATGGAACCTCTTTTTCCAAAACTTGGGCGTAACATCCGATACCGTGTTGATGTTGGGTAAATTCTCTTTGAGTAAATATTCCGGATGTACCCGCGTGACCAAGACATTTTCATAATGCGAGCGGTTGAAAATACCAATCTCCCCTCTTGCAGGTAAAGCCTTATAATGTCTCCAAAGGTAATCGTGTTCCAGTTCTTCCGAAGTTGGTGCCTTAAAACTCGTCACCTTCACGCCTTGAGGATTGAGCCCGCTCATGACATGCTTGATGGCTCCGTCTTTACCCGCCGCATCCATAGCTTGCAAAACAATGAGCACACGGTATTGGTTATGGGCATACAATTTATCCTGCAGTTCCGAGAGCTTCTGAATTCCCCATCGGAGTAAATCTTCTCCCACTTCTTTCTCCATCATTTTGTGATCGTAATCGGTAAGAAAATCTGTTTTCAAAGAAATCTTCTTACCTGTTTTTACCTGGAGCGATTGCAGGTACTTAAAAAAGGCTTCGTATTGTTTTTTAGCGGCCATGGTACTTGAAGTTTTATTCTATTGAATATAGTATTTAATGTAGAAAAGTAAGAAGAGTTTTGTAAAGTTTAAATGGACTTGAATTGAGAAAGTTGTCAAACGAATAACTTGATACAAGATGGTGGTTAAAAAGTATATTCAAAAAGCACTAACATAGATCAATATGTTAGATTTTTTTCGTATCATTATTGGAAGACATGTCATTCAAAAGGTTTTAAAATATATTATCCCCTTAATGTTATGAGCATTATACGCGACCGTATTCTCACACTGGAAACCATCGTAAGCACATCGAATGTCATCGTTGAAGTTGAGGCACTTGAACCCTATGAAGAATCGGTGTCCATTCCATCAGCTGATGGAAAGAATCCTGTGCCTGATTTTATAAAAAAGGGTTTTATTTTTCGTGTCAAACGGGTACTAAAAAACACAAGCAACAATTCCATTCCTGAGAGGATTCGGGTTCCGAATGAAAACTGGATGCGTTACTTCAGTCAACACAAAGAACACTATGCAAATGGACCGAGTAAATCCTTTACCGTAAATACATATCAGACTAAAGTCTCTTCTATGGAAAATTCAGAAATCCTTTTCTTATGTCGTTTTCAGGATAGCTTTCATCTTACCGCCAAAAATTCCTTTGAATCTTTAGAGGCTAACCAAACAATAGAACAATATATTTCATCCTAAATTCAATGATGCTTCACTGACACAAAAAATATCAATCTTAATTTTAACATGATCATTCAAAACTACGTTTCACTGTACCGAAAATTGTCCCCATCGGTCTTTTTTGTTCATTGAGCGTGGCATTAAAACAACATTGCCGGTACTCCAAAAATAAGTACCGGCAATGTTTCTGTGAGTATTGGAGAACCATTATGTTGTCCAGTCGTCCGTATCGTCCTCTTCAATACTTATTTGCCTGATAATTTCCGTCGCTTCCGGATCAGTATAGGTGCCGTATCCGTTTACAAAAACACCTTTTGCACCGTCTTTCAGATTTCTCATGGCATACAAAATGGCTTCGTCTTCCACATCATTTTGTCCAGAAAAACGGTATATTTTGTCAATGACAATATCCTTCAGGTTTACTTTTTCTCCACCTTTTTTATAGGAGTCACGTACCTCCAGTAAATTGAAATCTTCAGTGTATCCTCGTTGTCGTAATACTTCCATTACTTCAACCAATGGTTTTTCTGTTCTTATCATAAGGTTTCTATTTTTTTATCCTTGCTACGATAAAGCTTCTGATAAAGACAACCAAAGCTACCGCATTACTGACAGTACAAATTAAGAAAATGTATTTTTTAGCTTCCCAAGTATCTACTTTCATCAATCTGTTGATCACCATAATGAGCAATACCAACGTAAGCACTACCACAATATGTGATACCACTTTGGGTGATTTGTTCCAAAAAAGGCCAAGAATAATCAGCAACAATCCGAACGCAGCCGGAATCAGTGCCGTTATAGATGCCGTACCATCGCTTCCTTTGATTCCGAAATAGCCATAAAGACCAGCCGCAATTAATAAAAGGCCGTTAAATAAGTTTATTGTTACAGGTTTCATATTGATTTGATTTAAGGTGATTGTCCATAGCAACATGGAACGATTAAATTCATTTAAAAATACAGTTTTTTTTGACATTAACCATAAGTCACAGTGAAAGGTGCCTGAGATGTCCCAACTCAGGATATCATTTCTTTATAATTTCCCCTCTTTCCTTGTGCCTGTCCTCAGGGAATTGATCTTCTGCCACACCTGACTTCCAATAAGCAAAGATATACCGCTCTTAACTGGGCAATACTTCATTTGAAAGACCATAAAACCGATAAATTACAATTTTGGCAAACAGGTAGCTGTTCCATCAAACGCTGAAGCAATCAAGTTTTTATCAAAAAATAAACTATCTTCATCTTAATCCTGTCGTTTCTGTTTTTGTAGACCAACCAGAAAATTGGCTTTACAGTAGTGCCAGAAATTATGCAAGATGAAAGGGAATAATAAATTTATCCATAGATTTGTCCCCAGACGTATACCCTATCGATGCTAGCAAGGTGACCAGAAATTTTAAACTGCAATACAATGAAACAAAAATCAAAACAATATGCTTAGAAGAATAAAACTAGTATACTCACTATACAACTTCTTTAACAAGAAAAAATTACAAAATAATGCAAGGTTGTATAAAAAAATCGGATTGAAGAAATTTTATTTTTCACCAATTTCAAGTAAAGACTTTAAAAATATTGACAAAAACATACTGAAAAGAAATGACCTCATTCCTCAGATCAGTGAGACGGAACTTTTTCGAACGTTGGATGTACAATCTCAACAAAGTCTTCTCCATTTTGAAATGGAAGGGTATGCTATTTTGAAACAATATTTAGATGCAAACACTGTAGATGCAATCAATAAGGAAATTGACACCTTATTGGAACAGAAAAAAGTAAATTTTAAGTATGGAAAAAAAATAATGTTTGCGATCCACAAGTCAAACATTTTGAAAAATGTTGGGGAGAGCAAAGAGCTTTTAGAACTGCTGTCATCAATAATGCACGAAGATGTAAAATTATTCCAAAGTATTAATTTCATAACAGGAAGCGAACAACATACTCATTCAGACAGTATTCATATGACTACGTTTCCTTTGGGAGGTCTTTTGGGCGTATGGATCGCACTAGAGGATATAGAACTTGACAACGGTCCCTTACATTATTATCCTGGAAGCCATAAATTGCCTTATTATTTAAATGAGGATTACAATAACGAAGGCTCCTTTTTCTTAACAGGAGATAAAGACTATTCTCAATATGAAAAAATGGTGGAAGAGAAGCTTTTACAACATTCGAATAAAAAAAGCACATTTACTGCAAAGAAAGGCGATGTATTAATCTGGCATGCTAATCTTTTTCACGGTGGCGAACCACATTTGAACAAGGCGAAAACCAGAAAAAGCATGGTTTTGCATTATTTTGCAGTAGATAGAATTTGCTATCATGAGATTACTCAAAGACCAGCATTGATGAGCTAAAACTACCCCGCTGGTAGAAACTCTTGCTACGCTCTGTTTCTCTTTCTTATTTCAAGACGTTTTTTCTTCTTATCGTTTTTTTAAGGTAGGTAGTACAACAAACTACAAACTACATTTCCTCCAAAGAATCAATTTCAGCGGACTCTGAGGAAATCTATCATTTTTTTAGTTCCGATGGAATATGACCAAAATGTTTTTTGAAAGCGGTACTAAAATGATTGGCATTTTTATATCCAATTAAATCTGCAATTTGATTAATAGAAAGTGCTTTAGTTAATAAGAGTCGACGAGCCTCTTCCATCCTTATCCGGTTGAGATACCCAAATACTGTTACACCAAAACATAGTTTAAAATTTTTCTTTAACGTATATAAATTCGTGCCAACAATGTGTGCTAAATAAATTAAAGAATAATTCGATTGCATATTCTGATGAAGAAATTCTTTCACCTCTTGCATCTTTTTAATTTCATATTGACTTATCGGGGCAGAGCTTACGAACATGCCGATGTCTTTTCCCATGAGCTCTTCATATTGTTCAAACTGCAGCATCATTAATTCAAGTACCTTTGCTTCCAGAAGTATGCGTTTGTATACACCTTTTCGCTCCTCAGTTTGTATCTCGTTCAAAATTCCATACATGGCAGGAGTGATGGGCATAGACTTCGGGCAAATCATAGTAAACGTACCGGATTCGATGTGCTTTAAAAAGAGCTCGAATATTTTTTTATCCGGAACAAGTCGTTTAAAATAATCCGGTGAAATATGAATACGTACAACTTCTATATTATTACATGCAAGATGCTCATGCAACAATTCCGATTGAGGTATAAATACAATATTGTGTTGCCCTGCATGGTATGAAATGGATAAATCACTACTGAGACTGGTGTATACAAGTTGCTTGGTGGAAAGAAAAAATTCAAGTACCACCACCGCAAAATCGTACTCTAAATGAAGAGGAAAAGCCTCTTGAGTATTGACAGCCGACTGTATAACAGACATATTCTCAAAGTATTGAACTTTATGAATACCTCTGCTGGTCTTTAGCCCTGACAGAAATTGAAGTTCTGTTATCTGACTATCAGGATCGAAGTATAGTGGATAATGAATCTCAATATTCAACTCATTAGAATTGTTGGTTTTAGTTAGTTGTAACATTCTTTCAGCACATTTTTCTCTTTTTAATGATAATCGATAAAACTTTGATTATTACGTCTGTCTTTATCAATAGCGATTTTATTCCCTTTCGCGGAGTTAAAACTCCTTTTGGCGTAGTTCAGAATAGCGTTCATGCCAATACATTTGCACCTGAGTTTATTTAGACTAATTATTAATAAGGAACAAAGATAGGAATTTCTTTATCAGAATAATTCAGATATATATCACTTTTTCAAGTGATACATAGATTCTAAAAAACAGTTTAACATCATAAAAAGAGGATAACAATAGGCTATTCTATTGCTATACAGAAGAATAGAATAGTAAAATGAACTTACATAGATTGGGCATGAAATTTTGTATTTATTTAGTTGCATTTGTATTACCTACTTTCTTAAACGCACAACAAGTAAATAAAGGCAATATCTCCGGAACTGTTTGGGAGGAATCCGGAACCCCGGCTGCTTTTGCGGAGGTTCGGATTCTTGAGTTAAACATGATCACTACTTCTGATTCATTAGGACACTATGAAATTGAAGATGTTCCCTATAATACCTATACCATACTTGTACGTTTGTTGGGTTCAACTGAAAAAAAAGTATCGGTAACAGTAAATGCCTCACACCTAAAGACCAATATAAATCTGGAGCATGATCCCAACACCCTGGGAGGAGAAGTAGTCATAGAAGGGAAAACACAAAAAAGGGTGATAGAGGAAAAAGGATATGCTGTGAATGTGATTGACATGAAAGAGGTGAAGATGCAATCCATTCAGGCGAATGAATTATTAGACCGCAGTGCAGGTGTAAGAATCAGACAACAGGGAGGACTAGGATCTGATATTCAATACAATATCAATGGCTTATCTGGAAATTCAGTCAAAATATTTATTGACGGTATCCCCATTTCAAGTTATGGACCGTCCTTTTCATTAAACAGCATTCCTACCTCCATGATTGAGCGTATTGAAATATACAAAGGCGTAGTACCCTCACACTTATCAGACGATGCACTTGGCGGAGCCATCAATGTGATTCTGAATAAGTCAATGCAAAATATGCTTACAGCCTCTTACTCGTATGGCTCCTTTAACACTCACCAGGTCAACATAAATGGAGGATATAGAAATAGCAAAAACGGGTTTACCGCCCGGGCTTCAGGGTTTTACAACTATTCCGACAATAACTACAACGTATGGGGAGATAAAGTGTACATCACGAACAGTACCACTGGTAAAATTGCAAAGCTTACTGCTAAACGGTTTCACGATGCCTACCAATCCTATGGAGGTAAATTGGATTTTGGTTTTACAAACGTTAAATGGGCGGATCAATTTCTGATCGGTGTGGTACTCTCTGACATGGCTAAAGAAATTCAGCATGGTGCCACGATGGAAACTGTTTACGGGAATCGCAATACGAAGCAAAATACACAACTGTTCAGTTTAAGTTATGCCAAGCAAGATTTTTTGATAAAAAAGCTTAACGTTTCTCTTTTCTCTTCCTACTCTTTACTCAATAGAATGGTGATTGATACGGTTCCCTATATCTACAATTGGTTAGGAGACCGAATGGATGCCAATGGTGATGGGGTATGGGATAAATGGAGTAGTGGAGCCGAAGGGAGTAGTCCAACATTACAAAAAAGTATCGAAAATAATTTTTCAAGCAGGATGAATGTTTCATATGATTTAAGTAAAAATCACAAGTTTAACCTAAACTATATGACAACACATTTCACAAGAAATATGGATGACGCCATGCTTCCTCAAAGTGAAAGAGAGATGATGGATACACGTTATTTAACCAAACATATACTGAGTGGAGCATATGAAGCTTCCTTTTTTAAGGAACACTTAAAAACATCATTGTTCGTAAAAAATTATTCCCAAACGGTACGTCTTAAAGATGTAGTAAGAGAAGCAAGAACCAGAGTACTTAAACCATACGAATACGCTAAAACAACATCCGTTACAGGTTATGGGCTTGCACTGTCTTATACCATTATACCCCATGTAATGCTCACCGGATCTGCAGAACAAGCCGTACGTTTACCAGAAGGTACAGAAGTTTTCGGGAACAGTGCTGAAAACATTGATCCTTCCTATGAGTTGAAACCCGAGAAAAGCCAAAACCTGAATGTGGGATTAAACTTAGGAACGTTTAAACTAAAAAAGCACAGCCTGGGCTTAGTAACCAATTTCTTTTACAGAAATACAATCGACATGATCCGACAAGCTGTACCAACACAAGTATCCGAAACTTTTCGTTTTGAAAATTTACTTAGTGTAGTCAGTAAAGGTGTAGATGCTGAATTGCTCTATAATTTTAATAAACGATTATTTTATTCGGCAAACGTTTCTGTCTTTAATGCCCTGTTTAATACAGAATTTAATGAAAATGGACAACGCTATTTTTACTATGGAAAACGCTTGCGAAATGCTCCCTATTTCACGGCGAATAGTAACATCAGACTTAACATCAATAACCTTATTCAAAAAGAATCCACTTTTGCCTTTTATTATAATTTGGGATACGTGCATGAATTTCTAAGAGATTGGGAAGGTATCGGAAAAAATAACAGGCCAATTATTCCAACTCAAATTATCCATGATCTTGGAGTTGCCTATACTTTCCCTAATCAAAAGCTGACACTCAGTTTTGACGCAAAAAATATTCTCGATAGGCAAGTTTTCGATAACTGGGCATTACAAAAACCAGGGAGAGCTTTTTATGTAAAAATAACTTATGTATTAATCTAATGAGTAAAACTTAATCAATGTTCAATAAATCAAATATGTACTACCATGAATAATAAAACCATTTCGCTACTGAAAATATTGCTACTATCAGGAGTTTTAATAAGTGCCATTTCTTGTAAAAAGAAAGATGATCCCGCTCCAGAAGAAGAATCGTTCTTCAATTTCAATAATGGTAGTCGTCTGTATCATATTGCATTAGCAGTAGATCCTGATGCCTCATCCTCAACTTTTTTTCAACAAGTTTCCAATTTTAGCAATACAGGTCCAGCTGTAGATTTTTCTTCCGAAGGATTTCAACTGGCTTCAACCCGTACTGCCAGACCGTACGCTTCTTCAAATGGCAAATACATATTCTCCTACGATTATCTTGGTGGACAGGTGTACAGCTATAAAGCAACTCCTGGTGAATTAAGTAACTATACACTGGTTGATCAGGTTAATCCAACAGCGGCTATTGGTTCAAATGCGGCAAGATTTACAAAAGTATCGGAAGATGCTTGTCTTTTGCACGTTGGAACTACCAGTACAAGTGCTGATGGCCTTGTTTATGATGGAGGCGGATCCTTGGTAAGAATAAAAAACAAAGCGAGCTTTATTAGAATTTCAACCAATAACATTACTGGCGAAGTACTCATGGGGTCTCCTGTAGTATATGATGATTTGCTACTTGATCCTGTTGAAGCTCAATCAGGGGTATATATCTCAAGAATAGATGCACCTACCGTATCAAAGGGTAAAGTCTATTATGGATTCGCAAGATCAAAAAAAGACCCTACGAATGTTACGGGAGCAAACGTAAGTACTTATAAACCTACAGATGCGAATATCCTGGTCATGGATTATCCTTCTTTTGCCAATCCTATGATCATCCGATCTGACAAAGCAGCAGGAAACACGAACGGTTACAGAACCCCGATGGCACATGTAAATGAATCAGGAGATGTGTATCAATTGGTTTCTGTTACTGGCAATGACACCAAAATATTAAAAATAAGTAATGGAAGTTTTGATGACAACTTTGAATTTAATTTGTCTGCCTTAGTAGGTAAAAATACGTATGCTGATGGTTGGTTTTATGTAGGAAATGGTATTGGCTATGTTCCTTTTTTAGATACAGACCTTGGTAATACCAATACAAACAATTATTTCCTGGCACGTATTGACTTAAAAAACAATACGGCTGTTGTCATGAACTTACCTTCTAATCTTTGGTTTAGACAGTATCAAAATAGCGTAGTGTCGAATGGTAAATTTGTAATGGCAATTGCTCCTGCTGGAGCAGATGGAAATTTCTACTTATTCGATCCTACATCCAGTTCTCCTAATGCTTTTGAAGTGGGTGCTAAGATTAAAAATAGTGGAGCAAATACAGCTTATATCGGTATTTTCTAATTCAAAATCATAGAGCATAACATTAAGACCATACCATAAAAAATGGTATGGTCTTAATACATTTTAAATGTATAACAATCAAAGAAAATAAAAATGAGAAAATTACTATTTATGGTATTAGCACTTGGAATTCTGATTTCATGTAGCGAAGAAAAAAAACAAAAAGGTCGTATAAATTACACCTTGATCAAAGAAAAAGCTAAAATCACAGGCACCTTAGAAGAACAATTTGATAAAATCACAGATCAGTACGCTTCGGAGACAAAAGCCTTGTACGAGAAAAACAAAAAAGATAACAAAGAAACTTCAAAAGAAGATCGTGAACAACTAGCTCAAGCACAAGATGCTCAAATTAAAACCATTTTATCAGCCGAACAATATGCGATCTATGCAGAAGAAATAAAAATAGAACGCACCGGTAGAGAAAAGTATAATGTAAATTTGATCAAAGAAGAATTAGACTTAGACAGTACCCAAGCTCTTGCTTACGATCAAACGAATGCGGCATTTTACAAAACGTTACGTGATAACCATGATAGTTACCATGGGAAGCCGGATGTATACAAACAGTTTTATGAAGAATTGGATGTAAGTAGAAAAGAAGCGCTAAAAAACATTTTTACAGAAGAACAATACCAAACGTATTTGACGTTAAGAGAAAAATATCAAATTGGCAAGTCGGGAGAAAGATAAGTCGTTACTTGAGTTCAATGAGAAAATTAATCAGACGAAAAAAGAAAAAAGAAAGCTATTTTAAATACATCATGTCCGTGTCACATTTGTGGCTCGGACTTTTGTCTTCCATCGTCATCGTTATTGTTTGTATCACCGGATGTCTTTATGCCTTTAAGCAACAGATTGATGATTTTGTAAATCGAAAGTGTATATACGTTTCCAATACAGGGAAAGAAGAAATTCCAATCGATTCTTTAGTTAAGAAATTTGAACTGACGTATGGAAAATATACCCGTATCCTAATCCCGGAAAAAGGAAGTGATAAAAGTATTCAATTGAGTGCTGGAGAACGTGGTGCTTCTATTACCGCTTGCTATAACCCAGAAACTGGTGAATTTCTAGGACTCAAATCTAACACAACAGAAGGTTTCTTTAGTTTTGTGTTAGATCTACATCGAAATTTATTAATGGGTTCAACGGGTAAAATGATCGTAGGAATATCGGTACTCTTATTTGTGTACCTACTACTTTCCGGCTTAGTACTTTGGTTGCCCAAACTAAATCAACTGAAAAATGGCTTATTCGTGAAATGGAAAGCTAAGTTTTATCGATTGAATTATGACCTCCATAATGTCTTAGGTTTTTATGCAATGGTATTACTTTTATTTATTGCCTTAACAGGTCTATACGTTTCTTTCCACTGGGTTAAAAATGGGATTGTGATGGGCCTTGGAGGAGAATCTATTGTAGTCTCTAAAAACAATCCTGCTTTAAAATCTAAATTGGCCGATTCCTTCAATGCATTATTAAATTCAGTTTCAACGACTAAATCAACGGTAGAGCAAATCTCATTACAAAAGATCATTGAAAAAGTAGATCTTATGTATACAAACCATGGAACAACAATCATTACCGTTTCAAACGACGAACTAAAATTGATTTCTGTCTTGAAATATGACCATACCAATTGGTTGAATTTTTACGTCCCCAATCGGGTAGAATTTAATCAGGAAGGTAAAGTCATTAAAGAAAATCGATATACTACCCTACCTTTGCATAAACAATTTATGGCCGTCGCCAAACCGCTTCATACAGGCGAGATTATGGGACTAGGGAGCATTATGGTGTATTTTATTGCCACTTTTATTGGCGCCTCCTTACCCATAACCGGTTTTATAATTTGGTGGAAGAAAAAATAAGATGTGGGTAGGGATGACAAAGGTCATGCATAATTTCCCTCTTTTTGCTATATTTGCCCAATATACTTAAACTCGCATCGACTATGTCTGATAACCCTACACCCTGTCCTCAATGTAAATCTCCTTACGCTTATTCCAATGGTGCACTCATGGTATGTCCTGAATGTAACCACGAATGGAATCCGGAAGAGATCGAGGAAGAAGTAAGTAGTGTGAACGTGGTCAAAGATGCCAATGGTAATGTATTACAAGACGGAGACTCGGTGGTCATCGTGAAAGATTTACCGGTGAAGGGGGCTCCTAAAGCGATCAAAGCAGGTACAAAAGTAAAAAATATACGCTTAACCGATGGGGATCATAATATCGACTGTAAGATTGACGGTTTTGGAGCCATGGCTTTAAAATCTGAATTCGTAAAAAAAGCATAAGTATGAAAGTGTAAGAGTAGCCAATTTCGTTGCTCATGCACTTTTTATTTTCATCTATTTTTTCTATCCTACACATAAAAATTAAAACTCCCTGTACTTTTTTATTGTACAAGTAATGTTTAGCTTCATTACATTAACCAACCGAACATCAGCATGCATTTAATCGAGTGGAATATTCTCTTTTACTTATCCTTTCACGTGATAGGAGGCTTATTGGCCATGGCCAGTGCATTGGGCATTCCAGGCAATATGGATGATACAAAGCCTTTAGTAAAAAAGCTATCCACCCTATTCAACATTTTACTTAACCTAGGCTGGTCAGGCATTCCATTGTTATTACTAGGTTCCTTGGTGGCTTTCTATTTTGAAGAAGACATGATCGGGAAAACGCTTTCATTCATAAGCCTGGGTCTTGGTTTGGCTTTGTTTTCCAGCTTAGTTGCTTTATATAAGGTGAAATAGTTGTTTGATACACAACCTTTTTTAGGTTTATGAAATACACCATTTAATCAACGACTGTGAAATGAAACCTATTTACTGATAAAACATGGGGGACAAGTCTTATTAAAAAACAGGATTCGATAAGATGACCATCACACACATTCTGTGAACCAGATCAAACAGCATGAACAAAAAACACCTCAAATTGCTCATCCTCGTCCTCAGTCTATCGCTATTCATTGCTTCGCTCACGCAAAAATGCTACTGCACCAGCAACTCCTGTGGCGATTCTTTAGCAGCATTGCTCGTAGGCATATTCGGGGTCTTTACTGGTGGTGCGGGATTAACCTGGCTCGCCAATCCCCTCCTCTTCGCCGCTTGGATTTTCTGGAAAGAAGACCTTCGTTTTTCGCTATGGGCCAGTACCGTCGCAACAGCTGTATCGCTTTCGTTTTTATCCTTTGACACCATCATGGTCGATGAAGCAGGCCATTACAGCAAAATTATCAGCTACCAAGCAGGCTATTGGCTATGGGTAAGCAGTAGCATGACCATGCTTCTCGGAAACCTCTTCATCCGTTTGAAGAAATACAAATCGACACCATGACATTCAACACAGAACACCTATTCAACCTGAACGAAAAATCCTCAACGGATTACGCATAGCCTAATCCATAAAAGCATAATGCCATTAACTCAAACTATCATGTGGAATAAAACAATACAGCACAGCCTTCAAATCTTAGTACTCTTCTTTACACTACAAACCTTAAATGCACAAACGCCGAAGAGTAAAATAGACATCACTCACTTGACGGGCGACTTTTACGTATACACCACCTATAATCGCTTTCAAGACATTGTATTTCCTGCCAATGGCATGTATGTCCTGAGTACAGAAGGGGTCATACTCCTCGATAGTCCTTGGGATACCACACAATTCCAGCCTCTACTGGACAGCATCAAACAGAAGCATCATCAAAACGTCGTGCTGTGTATTGCTACGCATGCACACGAAGACAGAACAGCTGGTTTAACCTTTCTCCGGGAAAGAGGCATCAAAACCTATACCACACACAAAACAGATAGCATCTGTCAGCTGCGCAACGAAAAAAGAGCAGAATTTCTCATCCAAAAAGATACGGTATTTACAATAGGTCAACACCGTTTTCAAACCTTGTATGCCGGTCCAGGACATACGGAAGACAATATTGTGGTATGGTTTGAACAAGAAAAAATCCTCTATGGCGGCTGCCTGATCAAAAGTACGGAGGCTAGAGACTTGGGAAACTTAGTCGATGCCAATACAAAAGCCTGGCCCAATACCATAAAAAAAATACAAGTACAATGCAAACAACCTCAATACATCATTCCCGGTCACCAGGATTGGTCAAGTAAAAAAGCCCTTGAACATACCTTAAAATTACTTGAGCAACACGCTAAAAGTAACAAACCATAATCATCATATTACAATCATTGCTAAAAAAATGACATGAAGTGGTCTTCAGAATAAGTGAAGTGATTGCATTATTTTTCATATCTTTATTTTCTAAACCTACTGACAATGAAACGCTACTGGCTTTATCTTTTTTTTATATGCATAGAGATATGCTGCACAAGTTTGTCTCAGGCACAGAGTAAATTCAGTTTCGGCCCTGAATTGGGCCTCGCCGTTAACTTTTATGCCAAAACAGGTTTAGCAAACAATACCTTACTAAGTAGTCATTTGGGAATAAAATCTTCTTATGCCCTGTCTAAAAACTTTTCTATACAAACAGGCATTTATTATTCCACTAAAAAGCTACAATACCAATCGTCATACAATGAGCCCACACCCAGTTTAAATACACTATTAAGTTTATTAAGCAGTATAGAAGAACTGCCTTTTGACCCAAGCCTTGCATTCAATACCAATGCAAACGTTACTGTCAATGGAATGGTCACAGCACATTTCATTGAAATACCAGTCCTTGGTAAATACCAATACAAAGGTATTGCAATATTTGCGGGTCCTCATATCGGTTTTTTAAGTACGGTGAAAGACGTACAAATTAAAGAGAGTCGTATTCCCTTTGTGGAAACAATCAATTACAACGAACTTGCAGGAGGATTGGGGGGGGCCATTTTATCAAGTCTATCACCCGATGCCTATACAAAAGTCGAAACCACATCCACATCCAAAAACAATTTCAACAAATATGATCTTGGCTTTACCGCAGGACTGGGTTATGAATTTAAACATGTCACCCTTAACATGGCATATGTACATGGTTTGCTCGACTACCGAGAACATTCAACGCATACAGAAAAAGTGAGTTTTAAATCCTTACGTTTTTCCATCTCATACTTATTTCATACCCAAAAGAAAAACATAAAAACGGTAGACATCTAAACGGATAATCTAAATAAGAATAGATGATATATATCAATTAAGGGATCAACATTCCATTTGATTGTCATCTATTTTAATTCTCAAGCTTATTTACTTGCTATTTTATTCCCATCTTTACATGAACATTAAAGAGGATAAATTATGGCCAAGATAAAAAATCCCCCTATTCATATCCCTTTAGAAGGTGTTAGCAACGAACAGGCCGCTTTGCTTGTCGATAAAAGCTTACAAAGCATTACCGGACTTGAGACGCATCGTATTGATCTTTCCCAAAAACAAGCCATCATCAGCTTCAACGATGTCCATGTCTTGTCTAAAGCAGTACATGCCATTCGAGATTTAGGCTACGGCATCCCTTCCATAAAAAAAACAATTCCTGTTTTACAAATGAGCTGCGCTTCCTGTGCGGTAAGTGTAGAAAGCATAATCGCTTCTCAACCCGGCGTGATAAATGCTGCGGTAAATTATGCCTCTGCATCGGTATCGGTAGAATACCTTTCCAACATGATTCAAGAAAAAATCATGCAAAAAGCCGTGCAATCTATTGGCTATGATTTACTACTTGACAATGATGGTAATCAAACTACAACGCTGGAGGAAATTCAGGAACAATCCTTCAACGCTTTAAAACATAAAACCCTTGGAGCTTGTTTACTTGCTTTCCCCGTATTCATTATTGGCATGTTTTACATGGACATGCCCTATGCCAATGAAATCACCTGGGGTTTATCTACTCCTGTCATCTTATGGTTCGGCAAAGACTTCTTCATCAACGCATGGAAACAAGCACAACACCGTTCAGCCAATATGGACACCTTGGTAGCCTTAGGTACCGGGGTAGCCTATATCTTCAGTGTATTTAATACGCTATTCCCTCAGTTTTGGCACTCCAGAGGCTTGCACGGACACGTCTATTTCGAAGCCGCCGCCGTCATCATTGCATTTATTTTATTGGGCAAATTATTAGAGGAAAAAGCGAAAGGCAATACTTCAACAGCCATCAAAAAACTCATGGGCTTGCAACCCAAACATGTTACAGTGATTCAAGCCCATGGAGCACAAGTTCTCAAACCTATTGAAGACGTGCTCAAAGGCGATATTCTTTTAGTAAAACCCGGAGAACAAATTGCAGTCGATGGAATAGTTATAGAAGGCAGTTCTTATGTCAACGAAAGCATGCTCAGCGGTGAAGCCATTCCTGTACTCAAAAAAGAACATGAAAACGTATTTTCAGGAACCATCAATCAAAAAGGAAGTTTTCAATTTCGTGCTGAAAAAGTAGGCTCCGAAACTTTGTTGGCCAACATCATCAAAAAAATACAAGAAGCACAAGGCAGCAAAGCTCCAGTGCAAAAAATGGTCGATAAAATTGCCAGTATATTTGTTCCTGTCATTATCGTCATTGCTCTATTCACTTTTTTAACATGGATCACGTTTGGGGGTGACAATGGATTTTCACAGGGCTTAATAGCCTTGGCTACGGTATTGGTCATTGCTTGTCCTTGTGCACTCGGATTAGCCACACCAACCGCCATCATGGTCGGTATAGGAAAAGGAGCATCACAAGGCATATTGATTAAAGATGCCGTAAGTTTAGAGTTATCCAAAAATATTACAGCCATCGTGTTGGATAAAACAGGAACCATCACAGAAGGGAAACCAATCGTCACCGATGCCGAATGGACAATACAAGATGAACGATTGAAACAAGTATTAATCAGTATTGAAAAACAATCGGAACATCCTTTGGCTGAAGCTGTAGTACACCATTTAAAGCATACCCCAAGTCTTCACCTGACAGAATTTGAAAGTATCACAGGAAAAGGAGTAAAAGCCAAATTTGAAGGCACTCTATATTTTGTGGGAAATCAAACACTACTGTTAGAAAATAACTGCAAGATTTCCTCTTCACTCTTGAGTAAAGCCCAACAATGGAGTGAAGAATCCAAAACCGTAATTTGGTTCTCTGACGAAGAAAATGCCTTGGCCCTATTGGCCATTGAAGATCAACTGAAAGCAACATCCATTGAAGCCATTTCAAACTTAAAATCATTAGGCATAGCCGTATACATGCTCACCGGAGACAATGCACACACTGCCAAAGCCATGGCACAAAAAGTAGGGATCAACGATTACAAAGCAGAAGTCTTACCCGAACAAAAAGCGGCATTCATTCAAGCCCTACAACGTGAAGGACATACGGTAGCGATGGTGGGTGATGGCATCAACGATAGTACCGCATTAGCACAAGCTGATGTAAGCATTGCCATGGGCAAAGGCAGTGATATTGCCATGGATGTAGCAAAAATGACGATCATTTCCTCCGACTTGAATAAAATTCCTTTGGCCATCAAGCTCTCAAAGCAAACCGTTGCCACCATTCATCAAAATTTATTTTGGGCATTCATTTATAATATCATTGGTGTACCTATTGCCGCAGGCGTATTGTATCCTTTTACAGGGTTTACCATCGATCCTATGCTTGCAGGTGGAGCCATGGCATTGAGCAGTGTGAGCGTGGTACTGAACAGTTTGCGTCTTAAATGGAAGAATTAACAATTGGATCGCAAGCCTTGCCCAAAGTCCTTTGTAAGGAAAAAATCTAGTCAGAGGTACGAAAACAAAAAAAATCTCTCTAAGATGTTTTTTACAGAAATCCTGGCTAAAATAGAATAGAAATGCCATGAAAAGAATCACGCCCAACCAACAATACACCATCATATACATTCGTTAAACAAGGTATTCCCCTTGAAAGCACAAAAATGTTAAAACAAGTACTTGGTGTCCTTTTATTATTTTCATTATTCTGTTTTAAAGCAGATGAAGGGATTCCCGTCATCAAATGGTCTGCCTTAGAAAAGTACATGAACACCGAACCAGATCAATTAAAAATCATTAACTTCTGGGCAACGTGGTGTAAACCTTGCATGGAAGAACTTCCCTATTTTGAAAAAATCCACCGAGAATATAAGGGTAAAAACGTAGAAGTCTTATTGGTCAGTCTGGACCAGGCCTCTCATGCTCATCATAAAGTAAAAGCTAGTTTAGAAAAGAATGGTATTACTGCTCAAGTAGTTCTCCTGGATGAAGTAGATTTTAACCAATGGATTAACAAAATAGATGAGCAATGGTCTGGATCTATTCCAGCAACATTAATCATACACCGTAAAAAAAAAATACACCTATTTCATGAAAAAGAATTGACCTTTGAAGAACTTCAACACATTATTTCAACCATAAACCCTTAAATACAATGATTAAACATGCACTACTGTTGCTCTCTAGTATTATCCTACTGAGTTCCACAACACTGAAAAAAAACACCTATCAAGTAGGTGATGAGGTAAAAGATTTTAAACTGAAAAACATAGACGATAACATTGTAAGTCTGGCCGATTTCAAATCGGCTAAAGGTTACATTCTTATTTTCACTTGCAATCACTGTCCCTATGCAAAAGCCTATGAAGACAGGATTATAAAGCTACACCAACAATATGAAAACACCTATCCCGTGATAGCCATTAATCCTAACGATGCTGTCGAATATCCGGAAGACAGTTTTGAAAAAATGAAAGCGCGTGCCAAAGAAAAAGGATTTAACTTTGTATACCTGCACGATGAAACACAACAAATTGCCAGAGATTTTGGTGCAACGAAAACCCCTCACGTGTATTTGATAAAAAAAGAAAATAATAAAAACATCATTAAATACATTGGTGCAATAGACAACAACTACCAAGATGAAAAGGCCGCAACAGAACATTATGTTCAAGATGCGATTCAATCACTAGAGAAAAAGGAAACGATAAAAATAAAAGAAACCAAAGCCATCGGATGTTCTATCAAGTGGAAGAAATAATACTTTTTATATGAAAGGATTTCATGAACATGTCACTCGATGTATTTGAGCGACATGTTTTTTTAATAAGCACAATACAGAGAAAGATAAGTCCATCATCACCTATGATTAAATCAAAATTTATTTAATGACTACCCGCATATAGTCACCTATTGAAATCCGCAAAGCCTGGTGCGGCTAGCGTCCACGAAAAGAGAAAGGATGGTCTCCAGATCTTGATCATCAGATCTGGAGACCGATGAATGATGTCATATTTTCGGTGACTATATGCGGATAGTCATTTTTATTTAATAAAGTCTTGGCGAATCTTCCTTGTCGAATGGCATATTTTTTTTATATTGATTTCAACGCTAAAGGAGGTTTATTCCTTATTTACTCCCAACCAGTAGCATAAATACATGTATTCATGAACTTAAGTGATAAACACGATTCAAAAAGACCGATTTCAGCCAGTCCTTTATTTAAAGGGACAGAAGGAACAGTCACCTGTTTACAAATTTTAAAAGACCAAGAACTGAAAGAACATACCACCAAAGTACCAGCCCTATTAATTTGTGTAAGTGGAGAAGTGGTGTTTGAAAATGAACAAGGCCTTAAAGAAACCCTCTCATCGGGAGACTACATCAACATTGAATCCATGGTAAAACATTGGGTCAATGGTTCTGAAGACAGCCAATTACTGTTGATCAAATAAGCAATTCTTTATTCTCATTCTATACCTTACGTATGAAAAAAATAATTTACCTCTTCCTCTTCCTTTGTAGTTCCTGGTCTTCAAGCCAAGCTCAAGTACAAGAATTGGCACTTCCTACAGAACTTGAAAAATCATCTTTAAAAAAACTAGTCGAACAATACGAATCATTTGTCACATTTATGGCAAGCGATGCTAAAACAGAAATCAAGAAACCTGAATCCATCAAATTCATGAAAGAATGCTTGGCAAAAGGCACCACGTATACGATCAACGACAACGATACCAGCAATACATCAAAAGTCAATTTCCTACTCTACATGAATAAATTATCGGAGGCCTATGGAGGAACATCTCAACATCTGGTCGTGCCTTCGTCTTTGGTTTATACTAAAATAAAATACGATCAGTGGAGGAGATTTTATTATACAGAAGTAAAGGCCACCAAAACCATTACCTGGAAAGAAGTGCTAAATTATAAAAAGGCCGTAATCGATTCTTTAAACCAATCAGTAAGTGACAGTGTCATCGTCTCCGATACACTCTCCAAGGTAAAAACATTTAAGATTTCATTTTTTGTTCGTTTCGAAAAAGACAATGCTACTACTGCCAGTAAAAACTTTCGCTTGTTTGGCATTACACCACAAGGAGAAATGCCTGAACTTCCTCCTTTAGAACCTCTACAACAATGGTGGAGTGGCTTAAATACGGAATGGAAAACTATTTTCAAAAAATTGAGACAACTAGAAGACTACCCTACAGAATTTGATTTAGAAAAATTAACCTATTTATCGGAGTTGGATTTCACCAACGCAACCATCAGTAATTATGAACCCCTTTCTAAGTTTACCAACGTCAATAAGCTTCTACTGAATGGATCATCGATCAATACCTTCGAACCGATTGCCCAAATGTCCAGACTCCGTTACCTCGACATTTCAAAAAGTAAAATCGAATCCATTGAAGGCATTGAAAAATTACAACGACTAGAAGAGTTTTACTGTGTAGGGAATAAGTTGAAAAGCATCGCCCCCATCAGCACCAACATCAACCTGTTAAAATTCAATTGTTCAGAAAATGACCTGGACGATATTTCAGCGGTAAAAGATTTGATTAACCTGAAAGAGTTGAATGTTTCCCTCAACATCAAACTTAAAACGATAGATGCCGTAAAAAACTTGGTCAATATAGAAAAAATATCGTTCCGTAAAATTGACATCAAAGACCTGTCTCCTGTCAAAAACATGACCAATCTGGTCTATCTCGATGCCTACAATACTGGCGTTACAACACTGGAACCCATTCGCAATATGCAAAAGATCTTTCACCTTGATTTATCAAGTAATAAACTTACTTCTCTTGATCCCATTAAAAACTACAAATATCTATTGAATTTATACCTCAATACCTCCAGCATTATTGATTATAGTACCATAGACAACTTCACACTGTTACGTGAATTGGATATTGCCAACTGTCCACAAATTAAGTCCCTGGGAGGTATTCACAAGCTTAACTTCCTGACCTCCCTGAAATGCTATTACACTGGAATCGACAAAAATGAAATTGCCCGGTTCCGAAAAAACCATCCTAACTGTGGTGTAACATATTATTAATTCGTAGGAAATAAATTCATTGATAATAGCTAACTTATATTTTAGATAAAGAAGCTATTTCTATATTTTTATTAATATCACTTAAAGCATGTGATCATCTCAACAACATCTTGTAAGCAAAACAAACTATGGTTATCGGAAAACAAGTATCAAATCAAAAGTATATGGCCATTATTGGAGCCATAATGGGGTGGTTTGCTGTCATTACTCAATACTATTTAATGGTAAACAACACCACTATGGAGTTGTCAATAACAGAAATTACCATCCGTTTTTTTAGTTTTTTCACCATCCTTACCAATAGCCTGGTCAGCATTTACTGTACTGCTTATGTCATCAAAAATAAAAATTCAGAAAGAACATTTTTCGAACGACCTGGCATCATGACCGCTATTGCTGTATACATTACCGTCGTGGGACTTGTATATCAAATTGTGTTACGTCCACTGTGGAATCCACAAGGCCTTCAAATGGTGGTAGACGAATTACTACATTCCGTTATGCCACTCTATTTCGTCCTCTATTGGTACTTATATGAAAACAAAGCCAGACTCCAGTGGAATCAAGTAATAGGATGGTTGGTTTATCCCCTCGCCTATTTAGTATTCATATTAATCCGCGGAAGTTTATCTAATTTCTACCCTTATCCTTTCGTTGATGTTCATGGATTAGGACTATGGACCGTATTCATAAATAGTACCATACTCCTGTTATTCTTCGTCATCCTTTCTTTGTTTTTCATCAAAGCAGGCAAAAAATTAGGGAGTATAAACAAATAATACCATACCGACAATCTACTTCAGAACCAGATTTAATAAGTTTTCGTTTCAATAATAATAAAGTATGAAATCAAAAGAACATGAACTTGTTGTGGTATTTAAGAAAGAAATACCCGAAGAAAAAACGTTGGACATCATGAAATCGTTTCATGTTAATTTTAGATCTGGGATGGATAGTAGCAGAGGAAAAATCTATTTCTACGCCACAGGAGAAAAGTTCATTGTCCACTTTCAATCAGAACAAGAGAAATTAGATTTTTCAAAACAACGTCATCATTTCAAAACTGAGATTCATGAAATCTACGAAGCGGACTGGAATATACAAAAAGACTAGTCTACCTACCATGTAAGCCAACTATGATTTCTCCTTTTGATGACCGAGTTAATACAGATTTTTCTGATTCAAAATGATCGAAACTTCTTTAATGATCTCATCTAATTCCAAGGCAGAAGACTGTAAATAAGTAATGTATTTCTCTCTATTGACAGGATCTGTATCCACTTGATACAAATGCAATAAGCCTAACATTCTACTCAAAGGACCTCTTACCTGATGAGCGTTTTTAAACGACATTTCGTCGATGAATTCTTTTAAGTCTTGTATCCCCTTTTCCTTCCATATGATGTCATTAGCAAGAACTCCATTGACTTCTTCCATTTTTTTATTCACGATGTCTAACGTTTCATAGTGTTCCTTTTTAATCCAACAATAATAAGCGATACTGATCAACTTACTGATGGACATGGAAAACAGCTGATCCATTTCGTCCCATTTTTTATACCCTCTCTGTTCCTCACAACATAAAATACCTTTAAATTTTCCATCCATAAAAAAAGGAGAATCCATCATTGACTTAATGCCCAAAGGAATAGTATAAGACTGAGCAAACTCATCCGTTTTAGGATTATGAAGAGCATCATCTGCCACGATGATTTTCTCTTCCAACAAGGCTTTAAAATACCGAGGGTAATCTTTATAATTTAATCGAGAAGAGTAGCTAAACGACTTATTAAGTACATCATAACATACCACCAAATCTAAATGTTGAGAATCTTCATCAATCTCCCAAACACCTATTCGAGAAACATCCATAACCTCCGCTGTATGTTTTAAAATTTCTTCTAAGGCCAGCTTTAACTTACCAGAATGAATGATTTTATTTTTAGACGTAAAAATCAAATTAGACGTAAATACCTGAAATTTTCTAATTTGATCACTCAATTGCTTTTCAATTTTCATCTTATGCCTATGTACCAACATAATCAAATAAACAATGGAAATAAAATGAATCACCTGTGCTACTTTGAAATGTAAGTAGTTCTCATTAAAAAAAAGGGCATATTCAGATTGGCTAAAATTTCTATTGATGATGATACGATCATAGAATAAAATACCTGTAAAAAAAAGGCCTGTACTGATCCACATGTATTGTTTTTCCGCTTCCTCATGAAAAGAATATGCCATATACAGTACCCCTCCAATGTATAAAAAACTGTAACTAAATATCGTTGTCGGATTAGAAAGTGAAAATAAACAAGGAGATATAAAAATTAACAAAGGTGTACTCACTCCCCATATGATTTTGGCCCTGAGAATATGTTCATTCAAAATAAAGAAGAGACAAAGTGCAGAAACCAAACTAAAACTGATGCCCATAAAAGCCGTAGCATCGTTTTTCATCGCATATCCCATAAAGAACAAAGCCAAACCCAGCACAATTAAAAAAATGGCCGAGCTGATCATGATCTTCTTATTTTCATTTTTTATAACTCTCATGACGGTATAGTTTAAAACAACAAAAAAGCACCTTCAATCTTTTAAAATACAATACTTAGAATGTATAAAGATCGTATCGACTATAACTAACATACCTAATTTACCTGACATATAAAAATAAACAGGCCTTACGTAAAAAAGAGAGTAAATCATCATCATATAAACGTTTCAACTCAAAAATAACCAGTTTCCACAAGAGGTTCTTAATAAGAAAGCTCTTGTAAAAACTGGTTTTATACGTTGAACAGCTTATTTTTTCAATACGGAAGATTCAGAGGAAGCCCCTTCCACAATTCTCAATTGATGCGTATTAAATACACTTGTATTTTCTTTGATGCTCTGCGTTAAAAAAACACTCCCTCCGATGACACTATTTTTACCGATGACGGTCTTTCCTCCCAAAATGGTTGTTCTGGCATAAATGATCACATTGTCTTCAATAGTAGGATGCCTCTTGGTTTCAGCCAATTCTTTTTTGACTTGCAATGCACCCAAAGTAACGCCTTGGTAGATGCTTACATTTTTTCCGATGATGGCTGTCGCTCCAATGACAATACCCGTACCATGGTCAATGAAGAAAGGAACTCCGATTTGTGCATCCGGATGAATATCGATCCCTGTTTTACCATGTGCATATTCACTGATAATACGCGGTAAAATAGGAATGCCCAACACAGACAATTGATTCGCAATCCTGTACAATGCAATGGCAAAGAATCCAGGATATGATACAATCACCTCATGAATACTGGTTGCGGCAGGATCATTTTCGTATATCTTCGTTGCATCAGCTCTTAAATTCAAATAAATCGTTTCCAAAGCAGCATAAAAAGCATCAACCTTACCTTCTATGTTATTTTTATTAGGGTCCCAATAACTCAGCAAAATGTTCTCTAAATCAATTTGATTTTTCTTTAAAACACCTTTATAAATAGTTTGCTTGAGCAACTTGGTATTAGGGAATAAAAATTCGAACAAATCAGTTACCCATAAGGTTACATCTTGTGTTTTGGGAGTAGCCTCCCATTCCACCAAGTGTACATCATGCAGTAAACTAATCAAGCTTTGGTTATTTGATTTCATAAATGAAAGGGATTAAGATGACGTTAACTTCGATAGAGCATTCACCAAACGATGTACATCTTCACATGTATTATAAAAGGCAAGAGAAGGTCTTACACAACTCTCCAAGCCAAAACGACGGAGTATGGGTTGCGCACAATGGTGGCCCGTTCGCACGGCAATCCCTTCCTGATTTAAATACTTGCCCACATCATCATTGCTATACCCTTCTAGTATAAAAGAAAGTACGCTTGCTTTTTCAGGTGCTGTACCTATCAATTTCAATCCTTTAATACCAGACAACAAAACCGTGGCATATTCCAGCAGATAATGTTCATATTGAGAGATCAGTTCTATTCCAATACCATTGACATAATCAATAGCAGCACCTAAACCTACAGCATCGGCAATATTTCCTGTACCGGCCTCGAAACGATGTGGAGCTTGATGATAAAGTGTTTTCTCAAACGTAACGTCTTTAATCATATTTCCCCCACCTTGCCAGGGATGTGTTTCATTGAGCAAATCTTCTTTCCCATACACGGCTCCAATACCGGTAGGTCCAAATACTTTATGGCCGGAAAAGACGAAGAAATCGGCATCCAACGCTTGTACATCCACTTTCATGTGGGACACCGATTGTGCTCCGTCTACCAGAACTTTTGCCCCTGCATGATGAGCAAGCTCAATCACCCTTTTTACAGGAGTTACGGTTCCAAGTGCATTAGATACTTGAGTAATAGAAACTAATTTGGTTTTAGGACTCAATAGTTTTTGGTATTCATCCAAAAGAACCTGTCCATGATCATCGACTGGAATAACTTTTAAAACCAACTTGTTTTTTTCTGCCAGCTGCTGCCAGGGAACGATATTGGCATGATGTTCCAAATGGCTAACCATAATTTCATCTCCCGGATTTAGAAATTGTTCCCCCCAACTCTTGGCAATTAAATTAATGCCTTCCGTTGTGCCTCGCACAAAAATAATCTCATTGATCGATCTGGCATTGATAAAGCCCCGAACTTTCTCCCGGGCACCTTCATAAGCATCTGTCGATCTTGCAGCAAGTTCGTGTGCGGCACGGTGTATGTTAGAGTTTTCATGTTCGTAGAAATAACGAATACGATCAATGACCTGTTTAGGCTTTTGTGTTGTCGCTGCATTATCTAACCAAACCAATTTTTTCCCATTCACCCGTTCACTCAAAATGGGGAAATCCTTTTTAATTTTAAACCAATTGAATTTCCCTTCAAGCTCACTTAAGCGAGGATTTTTAAGATCCTCAAGATGATGTCCTTTTGCATATTCACTATATTGTAAATCCTGAATAAAATAATATTCTGAAAATGCTCCCAATACTCCTATCCCCTTTCCTATGAATGAATGAGGATAAAACAAAGCTTGTCCGGCATTTTCATTTTTCAAAATCGATCCTCCAAGAGTTTGAGACGTAGGTTCATTATTGAAATGAGGATCAGGTAAACTCGTTAAAGGATTATTGATATCTACCGCATTACCTTGCTGATGCGCATTAGGAGAGATCCCACTTCCTGCCAACGATTGAGGCAAATTCCCCAAGCCAATGTGCTGAGCATTCGAATCAATGGAAGATACAGGCGTTTGTCCTTTATCTAATGAAGCGATATAAGAACTATAATGATCAAGGGTTTGATGTTCTACCTCTACATGATCTATATTTTTTTCAAGACTCAACTCATCCTGATACACGAATGCATCAGAATGATTCAACGTCCCATAAAAAGACTTGACCATCGATTCCAATTCTTCAATATCAGGAAGCCCTGGAATAGGATTAATATTTGTATTCATGGTAATTCGTAAGGTCTACATCATCTAATACAGCAATGGCATCGTCCACAGAAATAGCCAGCGAGCAATACAGGGAAATTAAATAAGAAGCAATCGCTTTATCGTTAATCCCCATGAATCGAACCGATAAACCGGGTGACTGTTCTCCCGGTAAACCCGGTTGATATAAGCCCACAACACCTTGTCTGCTTTCTCCTGTTCTCAGCAAAATAATTTTCGATTTCCCATTGACAACCGGAAGTTTATCGCAAGGCACCAAAGGGATACCTCTCCAGGTGATGAATTGAGAACCAAACAATGAAATGGTTGGAGGAGGAACCCCCTTACGTGTACATTCTCTTCCAAAAGCCGCAATCGCCAAGGGATGTAAAAGAAAAAAACCTGGCTCTTTCCATACCTTTGTAATCAATTCATCCAAATCATCTGGTGTAGGTGCACCATGACGGGTTTTAATAATTTGTGAAGGAGCTACATTGTACAACAAACCATATTCTTTATTATTGATCAATTCGCTTTCTTGTCTTTCTTTGATGGTTTCAATGGCCAGTCGTAGTTGCTCTGAAATTTGATTGTACGGTTTACTGTATAAATCCGACACACGGGTATGCACATCGACCACTGTATTGACTGCATTTAAATTATACTCTCTAGGATTTTCTACATAATCCACAAAAGTATGCGGCAATTCCCGTTCGTCTCGTGCAGAACAATCCACTTCCACATGTGTACCGTCTTTCACTTTATTCAAACGGTAAACCCCTGACTCAACAGGAATCCAATTCAATAAACGCGTAAGCCAACGTGGAGAAATAGTAGATAATTGAGGCGCAGTACGGGTGGCTATCGCAAGTTGTCTTGCTGCAACATCGCCCAACGCTGTTTGTTGTTTAGGGTGGTTCAAATCACTCATCGTTATTCTTTTTAAGATTTTGACATGGTTTAACTGATGCAAATATAAATCCTACTAAATTAGTAGACAATTATTTTAACAAGTTTTTTTTAAATAATTAAAATATTATTCTTAATAAATGAAACAAAATAGTATTATCAGTATATTATTCTAATAAAAACCAATAAACAAAATATTATACCGATAAACAGGAAAAGACTTATAAAATTCTACTTAATTAGTAGTATTTTATGTCTCCTTATTAAAAATGAATACCGATCAGGGTTAAAGACAGCTCAATGCCTTACGTAATCGAATCCTTTTGGGATTAACATACGCATATTTAAGTATGAAATGTGAGCGCAAGTAAAGAGTTCTCCATACTCACACTCCATACTTAATTTTAGTCTAGGGTCAATAAGTATATAGTTACCCCAAAAGGGATCTTTTATACAAAAAGGTCTAATAAATATATAGTTACCTTTAGTCAAATAGATTAAGTTTGTATAAATCAATAGGCATTACGGGATTGAAAAATATACTGCTCATAGAGGACGACCCAATCTTGAGTCGAAACATTAAAGAAGCATTAACGGAAGAGCAAATGCATGTAGACACCTTATTTGATGGTTTACTTGCTGAAAAAATGCTTCAAAAAGAATCCTACGATTGTATTATTCTAGACATTAACCTACCGGGTAAAAATGGATACGATATTTGTCGGGATTTCAAAAATCATAACCAATCCACACCTGTTCTCATGCTCACCGCATTCAGTGAATTAGAAGACAAAGTTCAAGGATATGAAAGTGGAGCCGATGATTACCTCACCAAACCTTTCTACATGCGAGAACTTCTACTCAAGGTTCATGCCCTCGCCAGAAGATCAGAATCTAGTCATAGTACCAAAAATCAAACCAACACGATCGTTGCAGATGACATCGTCATACAATTAGCGCATAAAAAAGTAACACGACAAGGTTTAGAAGTGGCACTCACCCCAAGAGAATATCAAATTCTCCTTAAACTGATTCAATCAAAAGGTGAACTTATTTCTAAACAGGATTTAGTCAAAGAAATTTGGGGAAACATCGTAGACGCCAATACCAATACCGTAGAAGTTTATATCAATTTTTTAAGAAATAAGATAGACAAACCTTTTGGAAAACAATCCATCAAAACCAAGTTTGGATTTGGATACTATTTCGAAGAATAATGAGCATACGATTTAGAATACTCTTTTTCTTTTCTAGTGTCAGTATCCTATTAATAGGTACTGCGTTTATCTTTATATATACTTTATTTTCAGAATACAGAGAAGAAGAGTTTCAACAAAGACAAAAGGAAAAAATAACGACGACCTTAAAATTCCTCACTCAAACGAAAGAAATTGACCGCGATATTCTGGAAGCCATCGACAGGACAACGATCCATGATATACGCAATGAGAAATTATTAATCTTCAACAAAGAAAAAAAACTCATCTACTCCAGTCTTGACGATACCCCTATTCCTTTTTCTAATCAAATACTTTTAAACCTATCCCCCAAAGTCAACCTCATTGAACAAAAGGATGGAATCTATGATGTGGTCGGCATTTCGATGAACAATAGTAATAAAACCTATTATGGCATAAGTCAAGCCTATGACACATTCGGTTATTCTAAACTAAGCTACCTGAAGCATATCCTTGTATTTACATTTATGGGTATTTCAATCAGTATTATTTTAACCTCTTTTTACTTATCGAAAAAAATTACCCAGCCGATCATTGATATCACTGAAAAAATCAACCATTATGATCTTAATGCAGTCTACATACCCATTGAAATCAAACCCTCTAAAGATGAAATCACCATCTTAGCCAAGCAGTTTAACCAATTGATGAAACAGCTTAACGATGTATTTTCTTTTCAAAAACATACCATCCATCACATCTCTCACGAATTAAAAACCCCCATTGCCATATTGGTTTCAAACTTTGAACGGATTGAAAAAGAAACCGATATACAGAAAATAAAACTATTCATCGACGATCAAAAAAAAGACACTAAAAACTTAAGTGAAATCATCAACGCACTACTTGAAATTTCGAAAGCAGAAACCAAAGGAATGCTTTCAAAAAGTAAAATAAGAATAGATGAATTAATTTTTGACATTGCAGACGAACTCCATAACCTTTATCCGGATTTTCAATTTTTAATCGAATACACCGAAACCGAAGACGAAAACATGCTCTATCTTCAAGCCAATGTGCGGCTTCTCAAATCTGCACTGATGAATATCTTGTCAAACGCCATACAATACAGCACAGATAACAGAGGGAAAATAAACATTTCCAATCGAAACCGTAACCTTATCATTACTGTTGAAAACAAAGGGAAGATTATCACCGATAAAGAAAAACAATACCTTTTTCAACATTTCTTTAGAGGAGAAAACAGCAGAGGCCAAAGGGGCTTCGGTTTGGGGCTGGTCTTTAGCCATAAAATCTTAACCTTACATCACGGCAGTATATCCTATACGTATAGTCTTCCCGATTCCAATACCTTTACACTCACACTTCCTTTAAGCTAATCTTTATTGACTTTAAGGACTTTTTAAGTTCTTTTATAGTTCCTTTATAGTGTATTTATTCATCGAACACTATAAATGAACCTACTGAAACATTGCTGCCTAATAATCAGCATCCTAAGCTGTATCGATGTCCAAGCAGCATCCGATACGCTCAAAGTCAACATTCAACAAGCCGATAGCATATTCCTGGCCAAAAACTACTATTTACTAGCGGCATCCATGAACATTGAAGCTCAAAAAGCTCAAATCATTCAGGCCAAGTTATACCCTAATCCTATTTTTACAGCCGATCTCAATGCTTACGATCCCGACAATAAAAAAGCTTTTCATATCGGAGAAACAGGTCAAAAAACCTTCATGATCGAACAACTTATTGTATTAGGGGGAAAACGAAAATCGGAAATAGAAATGGCCAAAACCAATGCAGCCATTGCCGAACTGGAATTTCAACAACTGATACGTCAACTTAAATTTAAACTACACAGTGATTTATTTGCTCTTGGACAACAGAAACTCTTATTAGATAAATACAATAGCCAACTTCGTTTATTAGATACCATCCTTTCCGCCTATAGTATTCAAGCAGCGAAAGGGAATATTCCACTCAAAGATGTAGTCCGACTAAAAGGTGTATACTTAAAACTGAACAACGACAGGGCTGAAGTCTATAAACAATATTATGAACACCATGCCAATATTCAAATTTTGTTACAGCAATCGGAGGTCATCGACTTTCAATTTTCTGAAAACATTATAGCCAATTACATTAAAATCAAATCATTTGAAGAACTCAAAGAAGAAGCATTACGTCACCGTACAGATCTACTGATCGCACAACAACATAACGTTCTGGGTCAACAATATTTACAATACCAAAAAAGAATGGCCATACCAGATGTAAACCTTTTTTCCACTTATGACCAAAGAGGTGGAGCATTCAACAACCAAATCAATGCTGGAATTGCTGTTCCTTTACCACTCTGGAACAGGAACCAAGGAAACATCAAAACGGCACAATACAAACTCAAAGAAACGGAATACCAATTAGAATCCATGCAAACCGAAATCATCAGCAGTTTATATAATCATTGGAATTTTTATACTCAAACCGTATCGGAATACAACAATGCCAACGCATTATATAATCAGGATTTTGAAATTACAGTCAAAGGCATGACCGATAATTTTCAAAAAAGAAATATTTCAATCATTGAATTCGTAGATTTTTTTGAAGCATACAATGAAGTACTGACTGCCTTAACGAGAATTAAAACACAACTTGTCGTATCGGGAGAACAATTAAATTTAATTATAGGAAAAGAAATTTATTAAGAAGCATATGAAATCCATACTCAACTATTCACTCTTATTGATATACGTGTTGCCATTCGCCAGTTGTAACCAACAAGAAGTGCAAGAAAATGCGACCGCATTTTCCATGAGTGACAACATGATGTCAAAATGTAAATTTGAACAAACCAAAACAGAAGATGTTAAAAATGAAATTCGGTTATTTGGAAAAATCTCCGCTGACAACAACAAAATGGCTCAGGTTTATCCGATAGTAAGCGGAGTGGTAAAATCGATTGAGGTTGAACTAGGAGATTACGTAAAACAAGGTCAATTACTGGCAAGTATCCAAAGTAGTGAAGTTGCCTCTTTTCAGAAAGAAAAGCTAGATGCCATCAATGATGTAGCCACAGCAGAAAAAAACCTACAAGTTGCTCAAGATCTTTACGAAGGAAAGTTAAACTCAGAAAAAGATGTATTAGTAGCAAAAAGAGAATTAGATAAAGCAAAAGCTGAACTGGTAAGAATAAACGAAATATACAGCATATACAGCTTAACAGGAGGATCGGCATACAATATCAAAGCACCTATCAGTGGATTTATTGTCTCCAAGAAAATAAATCAAAATGAACAAATACGAATTGACAATTCCGAACCTGTATTTTCTATCGCCGACATTAATGAGGTCTGGGCATTAGCCAATGTAAACGAAAGCGACATCAGTAAAATCCATGTCGGTTATGACGTGAAGATTAAAACCATTGCCTTTCCTGACGATCCCTACAGCGGTAAAATCGATAAAATATTTAATGCCATAGACCCTGAAACAAAGTCGATGAAAGTAAGGGTAAAAATTCCCAATACAGACTTGAAATTAAAACCAGAAATGAATTGTACAGTAAATGTACGTTACTCTGAAAACCAAAAAATGATCGCAGTACCTTCTTCTTCCGTTATTTTTGATAAAAGTAAATATTGGGTCATGGTCTTTAAAGACAAATACAACATTGAAACGAGAAAAGTAGAAATCTATAGGCAACTAGGAGATGTCACTTACATTAAAAATGGATTGAAAGAAGATGAAACAATCATTTCTCAGAACGGACTATTGATCTACGACGCATTAAACGACTAAAGGCTGATGAATAACTTTATTAAAAACATCATTGGATTTTCGCTTAAGCATAAATTTTTTACCTTCTTTTGGATAGGTATCGTAATGGTTGCGGGTATTGTAAGCTATATTAAAATACCGATTGAAGCCTTTCCCGACGTTACGAATACACAAATTATCATTGTAACAGAATGGACAGGAAGAAGTGCTGAAGAAGTAGAACGCTTCGTCACTACCCCTATTGAAATATCGATGAACAGTGTGCAACGAAAAACAAATGTTCGTAGCATAACGATGTTTGGGTTAAGCATTATTAAAATTATTTTTGAAGACGATGTTGAAGATTTTTTTGCACGGCAACAGATTAATAACCAATTAAACAACGTACAACTGCCAGATGGTGTAGATCCTGATGTACAACCTCCTTACGGACCTACAGGAGAGATTTTCAGGTATGTCTTACAAAGTGATCAACGTGATACCAGAAACTTACTTACCATTCAAAACTGGACGATCGACCGTGAACTGAGAAGAGTACCAGGAGTAGCTGATGTGGTCGCTTTTGGAGGACAAGAAAAAATATATGAGATATCCGTCGATCCTGTAAAACTAGAAGAATATGATTTAACACCGCTGGAATTATATGAAGCGGTAAGCAAATCAAACATGAATGTGGGCGGTGATGTGATTGAAAAAAACGGACAAGCCTATGTCGTTCGAGGTATCGGATTACTAGATAGTAGAAAAGACATTGAAAATACCATTGTCGATATTTTTAATGGCAATCCTTTATTGGTAAAAGATGTTGCCAAAGTGGTCGAAGCAAGCGCTCCACGTGTAGGGCAAGTCGGCTTAAACGACAAAGACGATATTGTAGAAGGCATTGTGGTCATGCGTAAAGGAGAAAATCCAAGTGCCGTACTCGAAAGGGTAAAAGAAAAAATAAATGAACTTAATACCTCTATCCTTCCTTCCGATGTCAAAATGGAAACCTTCTACGATAGAGATACCTTAATGGCCTATTGTACAAAAACGGTGATGTATAATCTTATCGAAGGAATCGTATTGGTAACTGTCATTGTATTTTTATTCATGGCCGATTGGAGAACAACACTGATCGTAGCCATTGTAATCCCGCTTGCTTTATTGTTTGCCTTTTTACTTTTAAGTTTAAAAGGCATGAGTGCCAATTTGCTTTCCCTAGGAGCCATAGACTTTGGAATCATCATAGACGGTGCTGTCGTCATGGTCGAGGGCATATTTGTAGCCCTCGACCATGAAGCTCATAAAAAAGGGATGGCTCGCTTTAACAGTTGGTCAAAAATAGGATTAATTAAAACTACGGGGGTTCAAATGGGAAAAGCCATATTCTTTTCCAAACTCATCATCATTTCAGCCCTACTCCCTATTTTCTCTTTCGAAAAAGTAGAAGGAAAAATGTTTTCTCCATTAGCCTATACCTTGGGATTTGCCCTTTTAGGGGCACTCATCTTTACCCTTACGCTGGTACCTGTTTTATGTGCTTTACTCTTAACGAAAAATGTGAAGGAAAAAGAAAATTTCTTTACACGTTTCGTTAACAAAACAGTAACTAAAGGTTTTCAGTGGACCTTTGCCCGAAAAAAAACTACGCTTATAATTGCTGTAATAAGCTTTGGGCTAACCATCTTTTCAACACGATGGTTAGGTACAGAATTTTTACCTCAATTGAATGAAGGAGCCTTGTGGGTAGAAGCTAAAATGCCAATGAGTTATTCACTTCCTAAAACGGTAGAAATAGTAAGTGTTTTACGAAAAGAACTGATGAACTTTCCTGAAGTAAACGGTGTCCTCTCTCAAACCGGTAGAAGTAACGATGGGACAGATCCAAGTGGTTTTTACTATGTACAGATGCAAGTCAACCTTAAACCTAAAGAAGAATGGAATCGAAAAATTTCCTTAGACGAGCTTGTCGAAGAAATGGATATCAAATTAAAAACCTACCAAGGCATCAATTACAACTACTCTCAACCCATTATTGATAATGTGGCCGAAGCCGTAGCCGGAATGAATGCTTCCAATGCCATTAAAATATATGGCGATGACTTAGAAAAACTCGATGAATATGCCAATGAAGTCCTCGAACAAATAAAAAATGTACCAGGTATAAAAGATGTAGGTATACTAAGAAATGTGGGGCAACCTGAAATGAGCGTACTGCTCGACGAAGAGAAAATGGCAATGTACGGTATCACCAAAGCAGAAGCTCAAGCCGTTATTGAAATGGCCATAGGAGGAAAAACAGCGACTCAAAAATACGAAGGAGAAAAAAAGTTTGACATTCGTATTCGTTATGATAAAGATTATAGAAAAAATGAAAGGGATATCATGATGCTTATGATTCCTACCATTACAGGAAGTAAAATCCCCTTAAAAGAAGTGGCCAGTATTAAACAAACAACAGGTCCAGCCTTCATTTACCGAGACAATACGAAGCGTTTCATTGGCGTTAAATTTTCTGTTCGGGATCGCGATTTGGGAAGTACCATTGCTGAAGCTCAAAAAAATGTCAATGCCAATATCAAATTACCCAATGGATATAAAATAGGTTGGACTGGAGAATTTGAAAATCAGGTAAGAGCAAGTCAACGATTAACTCAAGTAGTACCGATCAGCTTAATTCTTATTTTCATATTACTCTTCATCATGTTCAACAATGCCAAAGATGCCGGATATGTTTTAATCAATGTTCCTTTCGCGCTTATTGGAGGTATTCTGGCCTTGCATATCACCGGAATTAACTTCGGAATTTCCGCCGGGGTAGGTTTTATCGCCTTGTTTGGTATTTGTATTCAAAATGGAGTCATCATGATTTCTGAATTCCATAAGCAAATCGAAATGGGAGAAACAATCGATCAAACCATCATCAATGCTGTAAGAATAAGGACAAGACCTGTCGTGATGACGGCACTCATGGCTGCAATCGGTTTATTACCGGCTGCTGTCAGTTCAGGCATCGGATCAGAAAGTCAAAAACCATTAGCCATCGTCATCATTGGAGGTTTAGTCACCGCAACCGTATTTACTTTATTAGTCTTCCCTATCATTTACCAAAGAGCTTTAAAAAGCAAACAAAAAATCACCTATAAGGCATAAAAATTGTAATATATATGGCAAAGGGCTAAATTGTAGTCCTTTGCTATATATTTATGTACACCCCAAAATTATTTACGAATACCAATCATCAAGAGGTCGTTGATTTTATCCAAGGCAATAGTTTTGGAATCTTAATCAATCAAACCCAAGGCAGATTAAACGGAACCCACATCCCATTATACCTCGATACCAATCAACATGGCAAACAGGTGTTGGAAGGACACATCTCCAAAGCCAATCCCCAATGGAAAGATTTTTCGCACAACGAAGAAGTGTTAGTGATCTTCAATGGACCTCATGCCTATATCTCTTCTTCTTGGTATGACCACGACAATGTACCAACATGGAACTACATTGCGGTTCATGTCTATGGAAAAATCAAGGTCATCGAAGGGGAAGAACTCCTTTCTTCTCTAGCCAAATTGGTAGACAAATACGAAATACATTCGAAAAAACCAGTTAGTGTAAAAAGTATGCCCAAAGGTATGCTCGATCAAAACCTCAATGGTATTGTAGGGTTCGAAATTGAAATCACAGAAATACAACCTACCTATAAACTTTCCCAAAACAGAGACGATCAAAACCATAAGGCCATTATCGGTGAATTAGAAAAAACAAAACATCCTGAATCTATTGCAGTAGCAGAAGCAATGAAAAAACAACGTCATCATGAGTAACATCAAAAATGCTACATTACACGAGCTGGATACTTTAAGTCATTTATTTGATGCATACCGTGTATTTTACAAACAACCCAGTAATATAGAAGGAGCCAAAGTCTTTTTAAAAGAACGAATCACCCAACAAGAATCCGAAATCTTTGTCGCCTATACATCATCCGATCAAATCGTGGGATTCGTTCAACTCTACCCTATCTTTTCTTCTACCAGAATGAAAAGGCTGTGGTTATTAAATGATCTGTTTGTTGATCCTCAATACCGAGGACAAGGCTTTTCCAAACAATTGATTGAAAGAAGTAAACAATTATGTCATGAAACCAATGCCTGTGGATTGATTTTGGAAACAGCCAAAAGCAACGACATCGGCAATCAACTCTACCCCAGCACAGGATTTGAATTGGACAAAGATCACAACTACTACAGCTGGGATAAATAAAGACCGAACAATAAAACGCCTCGCTGCAAAATCCGGATGAGATTGATGGCGAGGCATTTTTCATTCACTCCAACCCTATTAAAAAACAAAGTTCTTTTTCTGTGCTTGCTGTTTGATGGCATTCATCATCGACTTATCCAACATATTCTCGGAGGAATTATTTTTTTGTTGAGCAGCAAGATATTCTGTTCGCTTTTTATTTAAGGATTGAATTTCACCTTTTATATTTTCACGCTCTTGTTGCTTTTGTTTCACATAATTCATCTTTTGTTCGTTATTCATATTTTTCATGGCTTCTGGCAAGTCATCTCTAGCAATTTTGGTCACGTCAAATTCCTTATCTTCAGAAGCATCGACCATATCCCATGACTTGTTTTTATAAACGTGAGTGGATTTCGATACCGCTCGATTCACTTTATTCGCAGCTCCATACTGCTCTGCATTCATATCTTGAGTAGCCTGTGCTTCTTTTTTCAACTTACCTTCCCGGCCATACTCAATGTAGGTATTATTCAATTGAGTGTTCAATTGATCAATCTTATCGTCATAAGGAGAAGGAATGAATACCGTCTTTGAATTTTGTTCTATACTAGCATACGTACCCAAGGTTAAATCCGCACCATTTTTCCACGACGTACGAATACCCTCTTGAAAGTCTCCACAGAATATCGTATTCACCACAATGTTTTTCTTCTTCGCATCTGAACATGCCACTTGATAATTGATCGATCCTTGTGTAAACGGTTCATTACCGGCAATAAAAATGAGTTGCAAATCACCTCCATCACTCGACCAATCCAATTGCCTACAAGCTGTTTGAATAACATGACCACAAAACTCACTTCCTCCATTGGTACTCAAACCAAATAAGTCTTGCGAAATTTTATCCAAATCACTCGTCAATGGGGTCACTAAACGGATGTATCCCTCACTCGCTGGCAAACGATCGTTTCCATATTCATAGAGCGCAATTTGTACGGTAGGTTTTTCATTGCCACATTTGGCTGCAGCCAACTCGTTTACAATAGTCCAAAGCTGTGACTTGGCTTGATCAATCAAACCATCCATACTATTACTTGTATCAAGCAATAAGGCCAATTTGATTTTTTTCGCCGTCGTTGTTTGAATTTCATCCTGTACATACGCCGTGGTTCTTGCAGGATGGTTAATGACTGTTCCCGCATACAAAGCATAGGCTCCACATAACAAAGCAGGAATAAACAACAAGTAGTGATTTAATTTCAATAGCTTTTTCATAGGTCAAGTGTTTAAGTTTATGCTTCGAACCTAGGTGAATAAACAACTACCTAAAACCCATACTTAGGGAAGTATGCTTTTGACTGAGGGAAAAGTACTCCTGACTGAGGGAAATTTTTATCGTTTATACAGCACCTAAATAGCTGATTATCTAGTATCTTTGGCATATCAATAACAATTCCGGCATGAATTACCAAGCATTCATATTAAGCCTTTTCCTCTTGAGCATTTCCTTGCAAGGTCATGGTCAAGAAAAGAAATCGGCCGCTTCACGCAGCAGCAGTAAAGAAAGAACCAGTATCAATAGTCTGTTACAAAATGCAGAACACAGTTCCGCCAACGATCCTCAAAAAGCGCTCGATTACTTGGAACAAGCGCTTAGCATCAGCTTGCAAGAAGGAGACAAAACAGGAGAAGCCAATACCTATGTTATTTTGGGGAATTTAAACATGAAACAAAACCTGTACGCACAGTCCATTAATTTTTATACCAAAGGACTTCGTATTTTTCAAGAAGAAAAAAACACCAAACAAACCCTCTCAACACGAAAATCATTAGGTCAAGCCTATGAAAAAAACAAAAACTACCCCCAAGCTTTGGAGCAATACCAAACCGGGTTAAAAGATGCAGAAACCTATAAAAATGAGCAAGAAATCATTGCGTTCAAAAATCACATCGCCAATATTTATAAACTTCAAGGAAAAAACGACGAAGCATTAAATATGTACAAGGATGTACTGAGTACAGAACAAAAACAAAAAAACAGAAAAGGTGAAATCGATACCAAAAGTAATATTGGTGATGTGTACATACAACAACAAAAAATAGAAGAGGCCAAAGAATATTACCAAAGCTCTCAAGAAATTGCCATTGAAGATAAAGACGAAGAAGTCATTAATAAATCTTACGACAAGATCATCAATACCTATAAACTAGAGGGAAAATCAACCGATGAAATAAAACTACGAAAAGAAAAAGTAGAACTCAACATTAAAAATAACGATGAAGAAGTATTGGCTAAAGAATACCTAGAACTTGGTAAAGCATATTTCTCACAAAAAAAAACCTCTGAAGCTCGTTCATACCTGGAACAAAGTATTCGCTTATCAAAAAAGAAAGGACTGCTCTCCTACTTATCGGAAGCAGAAAAGCAAATCTCCCTACTCTATAAACAAGAAGGTAACTATGCCCAAGCATTGGAACATTATCAAAGGTATGTACAAGCAAAAGATTCTATCATCAGTAATCAACAGGAGCAACAGCAAAACATGATCAGTTTTAACGATGAGCTCACGTTAAAACAAAAACAAATTGATCTCCTGGAAAAGGATATGCAGTTGAATGAAACCACCATTTTACTGCTTCAAGAAGAAAAGAATTTTTCTCAACTCATTATTTATGCCCTCTCTATTGGCTTGTTCATCATCATCATCAGTGGATGGTTAGTATATGTCAATGCTAAGAAAAGGCGAATCGCTAACCAATCTTTAGTACTGCGATCGTTACGCAGTCAAATGAATCCTCATTTTATTTTCAATGCTTTAAATTCTGTCAATAATTTTATTTCCAAAAATGATGAGCGTTCAGCCAATAAATACCTTTCCGATTTCTCCAAACTCATGCGTACCGTCATGGAAAACTCAAGGTATGAATTCATCAATTTATCAACCGAATTAAATATTCTACAACTTTATCTTTCTTTAGAACATGCCCGATTCAAAGAAAAATTCGATTATGAGCTTAAGGTTTCAGAAGAAATAAATAAAGATATTGTAATGATCCCTCCCATGCTCATCCAACCCTACATCGAAAATGCCATATGGCATGGACTAAGGTATAAAGAAGAAAAGGGATTACTTGAAGTCGATATACATCAAGTAGAAAACGAATTGATCGTAAGCATTACAGACAACGGAATCGGGAGAAAGCAATCGATGGCATTAAAGACACACAACCAAAAAGATAAAGAATCGATTGGATTAAAGAATACAGATGCCAGAATCAAAATCATCAATGAACTTTACAAAACCAACATGCGTGTTCGTATGGAAGACTTAAATACCGAAGACGGCAGTGGAACCAAAGTAACGGTCTACATTACTCAAAACCATAAAATACAACATGAGGCTTAAAGCAATTATTGTCGACGACGAGGAAGCCAGCAGGGATACGCTTAAAAACTACTTGGGCAAATACTGCCCCGATGTAGCATTATTGGGGATGGCCAATGGTGTAAAACAAGGAGTAGAGTTGATTCAACAGCATCAACCCGACATCGTTTTTCTGGATGTAGAAATGCCCTATGGAAATGCATTCGACTTGCTGGAACAAGTACAAGAAATCTCTTTTGAAACCGTTTTTGTGACAGCATTTAGTCAGTATGCGCTAAAAGCGCTTAACCTGAGTGCGGCTTACTACATCTTAAAACCCATCGAAATCGATGAATTAATTTCAGCGGTAGAAAAAATCAAAAAACAAAAAGCCGGAGATGCTAAATTTCTTCATAGTAAAATTCTCGTCGAAAATATACATGCCGAAAACAAACAGGCACAAAAGATTGTACTTCCCCTTTTGGAAGGTTTTGAAATCATACAAGTCAAAGAAATTATTCGCTGCGAAGCCAACGATAATTTCACCGATTTTATTCTCACAAACAATCGAAAGATCATGATTTGCAGGACCCTCAAGCAATATGAAAACATGCTCGAAGAATATAATTTTGTTCGCGTTCATAAATCACATTTAGTCAATGTACAACACGTGATCAAATACTTCAAAGGCAAAGGAGGACAATTGATCATGAGCGACCAATCCTACGTCGATGTTTCTCCCAATAAAAAAGAAGAATTAATGAAACGATTTATAGGCTAGCATACGGCTTTCTTGAGCTAAAATCGCAGGTATTCCCTTTTTTTAATCAGTTTATGATCTCAATCATTGAAAAAGAATAATCATTTCTTTATTTTAGGGTAAAGCATCTGATTATGCCAACAGAAATCCTCTTTGAAGAAAAACAGCACATGCACCAAACATGGGTTATCCTTTTAACCCTTGTTGCTGTTATTGTCCCCATGTCTATTGGGGTGTTCCCTTTATTAAATGGTGAATTAAAGGAGTTTCACGACATCATATTAGGAGTACTTGCATTAGCAATCTTCTTCCCCATTTTTTTAGGCATGTATTACGCTTTTCTAACGACTCGCATCGATGAAGATAAAATAGCCTACGGCTGGAATATTCCTACCAATGAATTAAATGTCATCAAATGGTCAGACATCCAAGACCTGGAAATTTTAGAATATCGATTTGTAGGCTACGGTTATCGATTGTCTCCCTTATACGGAACAGTATATAATGCCAGTGGAAATAAGGGGTTACAAATCACGAAGAAAAACGGAGAAAAATTATTGATCGGAAGTAATAAAGTAAAAGAGCTGCAACAAACACTAGCATGCATTACCCAAAACAAAGCGTTATTTTCAGGTCATGCTGTATTCAACTATCGTATGTAATAAAGTACAGCCACCATTATATTAGAAAGTGTGATGTTATCAGCTAAACCACATGCAAGTGATCGTATACGATAAACCAAACTGTACGATCATTATTTTTTGTAAGCCGTTCCTCAACATGATAAGCACAAAACATGTCTAAACAAGATACTAGACGACAAATAGAAAATAGGACAATAAGACTACATTAATTCCAGATTTTCCGTATCATTATTATAAGGTCAACATTGATCTCAAAGCAAGCCGCTATTTTTAAAACAAAATCTTGCAAAACATGACAGGTAATTTAGACGACAGTAAAGACTACCAAACGACGCTCGACAATTTAATGGAAGGCTTTCAGCTGATCAGCTTTGATTGGCGTTATGTATATGTCAACGAAGCCGTAGTCAAACAAAGCAAATACAAAAAAGAAGAATTGCTCGGTTATACCATGATGGAAAAATATCCAGGTATTGAAAATACGCCGATGTTTAAAACCCTTGAAATCTGTATGCGAGAACGCATCGCTCAGAATTTTGAAAACATCTTTACCTTCCCCGATCAATCTCAAGGATATTTTGAACTCAGAATTCAACCCGTACCCGAAGGAATTTTCATTCTATCGGTTGACATCACCGACCGCAAACTTGCCGAAAAAGAAAAAACAGCCTACATCAATGGATTGGAAGAAATGATTTTCATGACTTCTCACAACATACGACAACCGATTGCTCAAATTATGGGTGTGAGTATTTTATTAGAACATCACAGCCACTCACAAGAAGAACTCAAAAAAATGAGTCTGTACATGAAACAATCCATTTCTTTTTTGGACAATTTTACCAAAGAACTGACCTCCTTCATTCATGAACTGAAGCAAAAAATCAAAGACCGGACTTGGTTATAAGCAACAATACCGAAACGTATTGTCTTTTCCAGACAAAACCTCATAAGCCTCTGACTTGTTGCTTTCAGCACATACTACTTCCTATCAACATCTTAAACTTAATCACATGAAAAAAATCACATCTATTTTATTCACAAGTTTGTTTGCATACTCCTTAAGTTATGGTCAAACCTTTACCTTAAAAAGTAAAGATCTTGGTGGTCAAGCCACCATTCAGCAAGTATTTAACGGATTTGGTTGTACAGGCGGAAATATTTCTCCTGAATTACATTGGGAAAATGCCCCTGAAGGGACCAAAAGTTTCGCCGTCACCATTCACGATCCTAATGCTCCCACTGGAAGTGGCTGGTGGCACTGGTTGGTATTCGATATTCCTGCCTCGACCACGGTACTTCCCACCAATGCCGGAAATGTGGAGGCCAAACTTGCTCCTGCAACGGCAATTCAAAGCTTAACTGACTTTGGACAAGTGGGTTATGGAGGCCCATGCCCACCAGAAGGACACGGCTTTCATGAATACTTGATTACCGTTTATGCCTTAAAAACAGATAAATTAGGCTTAGATAAAAATGCCAACCCTGCAATGGTAGGTTACTACCTGAATTCCAATACCATACAAAAAGCATCGTTGGTCTACTACTATAAAAGGTAGTCTAAAGACAATTCCTCTATAAAAATTCAAGAAGGTGTCCTGTTTCTACCATCAGATTTAAACAGGACACCTTCTTGAATTTTATAATGACTATCCGCATACCACACCTCAACATCTTTATTAATTAAGTGTTTCACAAAGAGATATAGATTTTGTGGATTTAAACGATCAACTCCTTTTCAGGTCGTTTGCTTCTGAGTAGTTAAGAGGATATAGAAAATGGAGATTCGAATCAGAAGAACTCGTCCGTGGCCTAAAGCCCCCCGCATGAGTTCTCCGCAAACAAATGGGGGATGTTATAATACGTTATTGTATGCGGAGCAACTCCTGCTAAGAAATTAAACTTTATTTAGAGGTTATATACGGATAGTTATTTTTTTTATAAAAGGAAACTCTTTTTTCATGTGAATATTCCTATCAAAAAGTGAAAAAATCTAAACATTAAGCCTTTTTGCACTTTTTGCAAAGCCTTTTTACACTTCTGTAAACTTCATCCCTGCATTTTTATTGAAATTTATACTCAATCAATCAAGCCAAACAAAGGTGAGTGTGGTAACCACCTTTGCATTTTATCACCCTAAGGTTTCCTTCTATTAGGGATAATCGGGTTTTAACAGCTTGTTGGTGTCTTAAACTTACAAGAACTAAGGGATTGTCGATTGACACTATAAAAGTATTATGAATTAAAAATGCACTACTAACATTCTTTCTATTCTCTAAAAATAGTGGTAAGTAATTCTTTTAAATCATTTTTTACTTTTTCATATTTCTGGAATTGACCATTGGGAATCTGGTGGCTCAAGCTATTTATCCAAGCTGCTTTTAAGCTTTTATCATTTTCTTCATTAATCATTTGATCAACACCAGTGAACAATAAGCCTTTAAAAGCCATCTTCTTGTGAAAGGCATCCACAATTGTCTTCCAATCTAAGCCAGCGAAATTATTGGCTAAATACCAAATGTCATAAAAGTCTCTTGGAGCAGTATAAGAGCGTTGTATGAGTGCTCGCAGCTTCTCAGATAGAACTTCCGGTATAGAATAACAAGTTATAGATAAAGATGCCTCTGAAAGCTTATCGGAGTAGACATGGCTCACTTTCTTTTCTTCTGTTGGGAAAATCATCTCTTCATATGAAATGATCTCAATTTTTATACTTGTCATCCAACGGTCAAAAGGAGGCGGTGTCTGGTTTCTGGGATGGTCTGCGCCCCAAAATTTGACTATAGCCGCAAAACCTGTCTGGTTATCCAGATGCTTGAGTACTTTTAGCTTTTCGATATGCAATGGTATATCTGTGCGCTGTGTTACTAAGCTTGTAATTGCCTGAAGTAATTTCAGATCCAAGACAAATTCAGGATTCACCGATGTGAAATCTAAATCTTCCGAGAAACGATAGTCCGGGAAATAACACTTCTTTAAACATGTGCCTCCTTTGAATACGAGGTTTTCTCTACATTCGGGAATAGAATAAATGGCATCTAGGAAATGACCAAGGATCCAATCTTTATCAATGGTACTTTTGGCTACTTGCTTTTCTTCTGCCAACCTTTCTATTTCTTTCTTAAGTATCATTAATATTGTTTGTTCGTGATATCCAGTATTTCTTCTTTGGTAATGTTCAGTCGTAATCTCCACTCTGAAATAAATTCTCCTTTATCAGATCCTTGTGGATTGAATAAATTATATTTCGCATTTACTTTTTCTTTGGCATATTTAACAAAACCTTTCAATCCATTTTTATCTAATAGTTCAGCAAGATATCCCATGCGTTTAATCGCCGTGATATTATTCATAGCTGTACAATAATTGATCATTTTTTTGGAAGAAAGCTTAGCCTGCTGAAATGCCCTCAACAACTCAGCATATCCACCAGAATATTGTGGAAGAACAAAACAGTCTATGATTGTTTTTTCTATATCAGTAATGTAATATGCATTACTGCCATAGCCCTCTTTAATTATTCCTGTCCTTTTTTCTTTAGCAATTTTTATGAATTTGTAAGCGGTTCCGAAAATCGTTTTGTCTTTCTTGACGTGAGTGGTTTGAATAAATAATGTATTAGAAAATTGTTCTGTAAGGCCATGAGCATTTAAGGCAGTCCAGTAAGCTATTGCACTATCTTTTACAATGAATGTTCCTATAGCTTTTTCATTTCTGAAGTTAGCCAGACAAAATTTCCCTTTTTCTATCCTTGAAAGAAGACCTTTATGAACCAGATTCTCAAGAATCTCATTAAGATTTGCAAAATCACAATGAATTTGATCTTCAATTTTGTCTAAATGGAAGATTTCAATTTCATACTCATTCAGTCGCTTTATAAATTCAAGCTGCTGATGAGTAAGATTTTCTGATATATAAACACTGTCTGCCATATTATTACCTTTTGTATCATCAAAAGACCTAAAAAACGGGTCTTATCGTTTCATAAAAGGTAATACAAATATACAAACAAGAATCATAAAATCAATTACTTATACTAAAAATAACCTAAACACACCTTTTTAGCTTATTTTCGCTTATTCCAAAGCCATTTTATCAAAAGTTATAAGATTAAACATCTCCCTCATCCGGCTCACTCGACTTCCATAATACAATTCAATCTCCTGAGCCGTTAGATTTATGCACCACAAGCTCTTGTTCCATGTGAATATTCCTATCAAAAAGTGAAAAAATCTAAACATTAAGCCTTTTTGCACTTTTTGCAAAGCCTTTTTACACTTCTGTAAACTTCATCCCTGCATTTTTATTGAAATTTATACTCAATCAAGCAAAACAAAGGTGAGTGTGGTAACCACCTTTGCATTTTATCACCCCAGGGTCTCCTTTTCATTGCTTTGTCAAAAAAGCATCCCCCCGTATTGAGAAGGTGCCCTGAGGGGGTAAAATGAACCCTGAGGTCCAACTTATTTTTTTTACCTTACCATTGGGTTTAGACGTACAAATATATTGATGAAAAGAACCTGTTGGATCGTATTATTCCATAGCCTGAGCCTCATGGTGCAAGCCCAGGAAACCATGAAATTGAATAGCCTAAAGGAAGGTCAAGACCGTTATACATTTTTAGGAAAAAAAGATGCTACCGACATACAAATAAGTATCTCCAAACGTAACGAAGCCGCTCAACTCACTCCCTTAAACAGTGAAGCGGTATGGATTGGAAAAAACAACAGCTATGTACGCTATTCCGACATTACCATTACATTTTCTAAACCTGTTACCAGTGCTAGCTTCTCTATAAGTGAACTCAACAACGATGAAACAGGAGATGAAGAAATTAGCAAGTTTCGCGTATTAGACAAAAAAGGAAGCAACCTCACCGCTTCCTCTTCTTTTCAATGGCTCACAGGAGCAGCTTCCGGGAATTTAAATTCCATCGACCAGGCCACGGAATTTGATACGGAAAGTATCATGATTAAAGCAAGCTATGGCTACGGAGCAAGTGCAGCCAGTGGACGCATCGTGATTTCCAACACAAAGCCCTTCACTCAAATTACGTTCCGACACCAAGTCATCAGTGGAACCCCCAACGGACTGTATTTAACTGGTGACATCGATATCACATTTCCAACACCTCCTAAACCTATTGTCATTGAACAAAAAAAAGAAATCGACAGCAGCCTCATGACACCTGTACTTACGGTAAAAGAAGAAAATCCTCCCATAGAAAAACCAGTACTTATTCCAATCGACAGCAGTAAAAAAGAAACGACTCCTTTGGTTTTAGAAAAAAAACCTGCTCCTCTTGCCGTCAAAAAAACAGTTTCTCAAAAACCTGTTGTAAAAACAAGCACTGTAAAAACGTCGCCAGCCCAAACCACAACGACTAAAACACCTGTAAACTCTACACCCCTCAAAAAGCCCATCTCTACCCAAACCGCAGTAAAAAAGACTCCGGTCAAAAAAGTTATCCCACCTCCTACTCAAATCAAAAAAGAAACACCTTCTGAAAAAATTCATGAGATCAAAGAGATCAAACAAATGCAAGTGGGAGAAAAAGTAAAACTCAATAAAGTCTTCTTCAAACAAAGTGTAGCGGAATTACTTCCTGAATCTTATCCTCAATTGGATACCTTGGTCATGATTTTAAAAGAACTACCCAGTTTAGAAATTGAATTACAAGGACACACCGACAATCAGGGTGATCCTCGCCTGAACCTACAGCTATCACAACAACGTGTGGCCGTAGTAAAACAATACCTTGTATCAAAAGGCATTGCAAGCCCAAGACTTACAGAGAAAGGCTTTGGAGGAAATAGAGCAGCCGTCCCTAACGACACAGAAGAGAACAGAAAAAAAAACCGAAGAGTAGAATTTATGATCACCAAACGGTAATATCCTTTCATAAAAGCTATTTCTATTTCCCATTCGTTTGGTTACCTTGTTGCATCGTGCAACTTTAGGATTAATCTTAAACAATAATGAATAAAGAACATCTGTACCAAAGTTCCATCGTGTGGACAGGAAATAAAGGGCAAGGCACTAAAAACTACACGGCTTACGAACGAAGTTACACCATTCATACCCAAGAAAAAATGAACATTGAAGGCTCTTCTGATCCTTCATTCAGAGGAGATCAGAAGAAGCACAATCCAGAAGATTTATTCTTAGCCTCGATATCAAGCTGTCACATGCTTTGGTATTTACATGTTTGCGCGATCAACAATATTATTGTAGTAGAATATACAGACCATGCAGAAGGAAAAATGGTAGAGACCGAACGCAACGGAGGGCATTTTACAGAAGTCATTCTTCATCCTGTCGTCACCATTACTGATGTTTCACAAATTGATCTTGCCAATGCTCTTCATCACGAAGCCAATAAGCATTGTTTCATCGCCAACTCTTTAAACTTCAAGGTAAACCATAAGCCTGTTTGTAAAGTCATGGGAGAATCAAATTTTACCGATTAAGGGCCCTGTTCTTCTTTCATATCTCACAAAAATAATCTACTTTAGAGGTGATGCTAACTGGGATTACGACTTAAAAACCAATGACCAACCTCTTGAACCGGCTTACTCATGTTTACAACACCCATAAAAAAGTCGTTTATGCTGTGCTTCCCTTTCCTTTTTTAATCTTAGCCTTTCTATTCGTATACCAAAGTCCGCTCTATATTGTAGGTCAACAAAGTACAGAAAAAAAACAACCGCTTTTTTTATATTCCTATACCGACAGCATCTATCAAGGAAAAACAGAAATTAATATTTTAAAAAACACGACACAATGCTTGCGTTACCGTTATGTCTTAAAAGAAGGCTACAAGTACAAGTTTGCTTATGCTGGTTATAGCCCAGATGAAAAAGATTATTTTTTCGACTTGTCCTCTTATAACTATGCCCTCATCAAAATTAAGGCGACACAAGGAACACGTATTCAATTTGTATTGAGTTCTTTTATCGATCGCTACACCAAATTGGATCAAAGCATTACTTACCGCCTTTCCCAATACATACTCAATGTCAGTCCTACATTCCAAGAAATAGAAATACCGTTTCAAGAACTCTATACACCAGACTGGTGGTACAGCGAAAATAAAAAAATAGAAAGCGATTTCAATGATCCCGATTTATCCAAAGTCACGGGGATTTCATTTTCTAATTGTATCAACATCAATAACGACGAAGTCGATGTGGTCGATATAGAAGAAATCAAGTTTGGTGTCAATTTGCTGCCTTTCTATATGACTTCACTCTGTTTACTTGCTTTATATTATGGGGTATTCGGACTTGTTCTGTTTAAGAAAAAACGGAAAACGGAAATCTACTTTGAAAACCAGGAATCTGGTACAAACACCTACTTGAACGAAGAAGAAGAAAACTTATTCCATTTCCTGACCACCAACTATTTCAAACAGGACCTGAGTATTGTTGATGTACAAATGTCAACAGGCATCAGCGAACGAAAAATTTCAGGCATGATCAAACAGAAAACAAGCCTGAATTTCAAGCAATTCATCAACAAACTACGCATTGCTGAAGCCAAACGCTTATTGAGTGAAACCGATCTTCAAATTTCTGAAATCGCCTTTAAAGTAGGCTATATCAACCCCTCTCATTTCAATCGCGTATTCAAAACCTTCGAGCTTTGTTCTCCCAACGACTACCGAAAAAAATCTACCCCATCCTAACATGAAGCATACTCCAAAAAAGTTTTCATAACCCTTTTTTTCTTTATCTTTATAGCCTGTCGGGAACAGGATCTACTATTTTTGATTATTTTGAAAACTATGAACCTTAACATAGAGGGTGTGAATACATTTTTGAGATCTTATAAAAAAGTAATAGGAATACTTCTTCCTCTACCTTTTGTCATCTTGTATTTACTTACAAGCTATAGTCCTTCTCTTTATATTATTACCCCAAAACCAGAACTCCGAACAGGCTTCTATAGTTTTAAGAGCTTTAACGATACCAAAGACAGCGGACAGTCGGAAATTCAACTCCTCGATACATCAACTCAACACCTCAGCTTTAAATACACCTTAAAAGAGGGCTGCTTAAATCCATATACCAACATTCGAATTCAAAAACGCGACAGTTCTTTTTTTGACCTGAGCAACTATCAACTCATCCACATCCGTATCAAAGCACTCAAAGGACTAAGAATACCTTTTTACCTGGCTTCTTACGAAAAAAACCATACCCAACCCGAAGAAAGCATCAGCTTTCGTTATTCCCTCAACAACCTGAATGTAAGTCATGAATATACCGACATTACTTTACCCTTCGATGAGCTGCATACACCAGACTGGTGGTATATTTCCAACCATAAAACAGAACGAGATTTTAGGGACCCCGATTATTCTAAAGTACAACACCTTTATATTGCCAATTGCATCAACATCGCTAAAAACCAGGAAGACCTTGTTGAAATAGAAGAAATCAGCTTTCATGTCAATATGCTGAAAGCTTATGCTCTATCTGGCCTTTTTCTTTTGGTCTATTATATCGGCTTTGCCTTTCTATTGCGAAAAAAAGAACCTGTAGAGAAAAAAGAAATCAATTTTCAATATGAAAAGGTAAGCTCCCGTAATCATCAAGATACCGAAGAAGAAACCGTACTGGAATATTTGAAAACAAACTATGCCCAACAAGACTTGACGATTATAGATGTACAAACAGCCACAGGTATTCATGAACGAAAAATATCGAGTTTAATCAAAAAGAAGATACAACTGAATTTTAAACAATACCTAAACGGCCTCCGCATAACCGAAGCAAAAAAAATGCTCTCGGAAACCAAATTACCAATTTCAGATATTGCCTTTCAGGTAGGATATGCCAATGCCTCTCATTTTAATAGGGTCTTTAAATCGTTTGAGAACTGCTCTCCTAATGATTACCGAAAAGAACACAGCAAAACTTCTACAAAAGGAGAGTAATCCTTTTCTCTAAGTCCCCAATAGCTTTTTGTAAAGTCTTTTTACCTTTCTGTCAATTTAAAACAGCCAATTTCATAGAGTTTTACCGTAGAACCGGATATAAAACCTAAGACTATGAAAAAGCTATTCATCATGTTCGTATGGACTATTTTCCTATCAACAGGAGCCCATACCTTCGCCCAAATAGTACCAGCACCCAGCAACGAAAAAGACTTAGAACAACTTCAATCCATTGAAGGACCTGAAATCTTACCAACCTGTCGTCAAATCATTGGCTATTATTGTTCATGGCAATGGTACGACAGGGGAGGTCTTTTGGCGCCACAAAATATAGACTATTCACGTTATACCATTTTAAATTATTCTTTCTTTCAACCCGATACCTTGGGAAACTTATACGGTACCGATGAGTGGGCCGATAGCGTACTGTTAAGAGGACGTTACGATTGGTCCAGTTCTGTTCAACCCGCTTACATCCCCCATACTTCCGTCATCGATCACGCACACGTATGGGGCGTAAAAGTAATGGTATCCATCGGAGGCTGGACCTTATCCGATAATTTCCCTCAAGTAGCCAGCAATCCTCAACGCAGAGCCCACTTCGCACAAGAATGCGTACGCTTACTTCGCGAATACCAATTCGACGGCATTGATATCGATTGGGAATATCCAGGCTACGAAGACCATAAAGGATCAGCGATCGACAAAGAAAACTTTACCTTGCTCATGAAATCGATACGCGACTCCATTGATGCTTACGGAAAAAAAGTAAAAGTAAAATACCTGCTTACAGCAGCCTTCGGTGCGAGCCAGTCCAACATCGACAATATCGAATATGAAAAATTAGTACCCATTATGGATTATTTCAACATCATGACATACGACATCAACGGGGCATGGAGCGATGAAGCCAACCATCATTCCCCTCTTTATTCTCCGGCGCAAGGATACAAAGGAAGCGTTGATCTCACCTTTAAAACATTAACACAACATCGGGGTGTTCCTCCTGAAAAAATAAATATTGGCGCCGCCTTTTATGGAAGAAGTGTGAAATTTAAAAACTCAATACCTGCCTTGTATGCAAAAAACGAAACGAAACAAGGTGACATCAGAACCTTCCCCGAAGACGAAGGGTTTCCCATGTATTATTATATACTATCGAGAAAAGATAGATATGCCTTTGTTGAAAAATGGGACAGCGTAGCCAAAGCACCTTACATGGTGAGCGAAGAACGAGGTACATTCGTTTCTTATGACAATCCGGAATCTGTCAAACTCAAAGCAGAATACATTCTTAAACATGATGCAGCAGGTGTCATCATTTGGGACATCAGCGGCGATTACTTAGAAAAGAAACCAGGATCTGGTAAAATTATCAATACTCCTTTGGTCGATCAACTCGTGGATATACTCCAACCTTGTCGTAAAAAAACGATCAAAAAAAGATGGAGATAAACCAACACTATTCAAGTAAAAACCTATCTTACTATAGCATCATTCTCTATGAAAAACGTCATGTTCATATTCTCATTATCGATCAGCTTAAGTATATTCAATGGTTTAAAAAGTCAAAACCATGTACTGAGCATCATTCCCCAACCCAACACTGTTGTGAAGGGAGAAGGTTACTTCACCATCAATTCTAAAACAACGGTGGTTTGCCCCCCAGATCAACAACTCGAACAAGTCGTGAAATTTTTCTCTGCTAAACTAGCACAAGCCAGTGGAATACAACTCAAACCTGCATTAAAAGCCGGAGCATCAAATTACATCATCCTGTCCCTTGACGAAGATCTCAAGACCAACAAAGAAGGCTATTTACTCATCGTCAGTGCAAAGTCTATTACCATTAAATGCAAGACCGCACAAGGTGCTTTTTATGCCATGCAAACCCTTATGCAATTACTACCTCCTCAAATTGAAAGTACTCAATACACCAACAAGATCAAATGGATTATACCTTGCGTGAATATCAAAGATGAACCTCGTTTTTCATGGCGTGGCATGCACCTTGATGCCGGTCGTCATTTCATGTCTGTAGATTTCATCAAAAAACAATTGGATGTATTGGCACTTTTCAAAATCAATACATTCCATTGGCACCTCACCGAAGACCAAGGATGGAGAATCGAAATCAAAAAATACCCTAAGCTGACCACAATAGGAGCGAAAAGAACAGAAGGAGATGGCTCCATACATGAAGGATTTTATACTCAAGAAGAGATAAAAGACGTAGTAGCATATGCCAAAGCTCGCTATATCAATGTCGTTCCTGAAATTGAAATGCCAGGACATGCACTGGCCTGTTTAGCAGCGTATCCCGAACTTTCTTGCACTGGAGGTCCTTTTACACCACGCAATATATGGGGTGTAGAAACAGAAGTATTTTGTGCCGGTAAAGAAGAAACATTTAACTTCTTAGAAGATATCATTCATGAAATTGCTCCCCTCTTCCCATATGAATACATACACATCGGTGGAGATGAATGTCCCAAAGAACGTTGGGAATCTTGTATCCATTGTAAAACAAGAATGTCGAACGAAAAACTCAAAGACAGTCATGAACTGCAAAGTTATTTTATTCAACGTATGGAAAAAGTCCTCCAATCGAAAGGTAAAAAAATGATTGGCTGGGATGAGATCTTAGAAGGCGGATTAAGTCCTTCTGCTAATGTCATGTCCTGGAGAGGTGAAGAAGGGGGTATCGCAGCAGCTAACCTGGGGCATGATGTGATCATGAGCCCTAGCAAATTCGTTTACCTCAACTATTACCAAGGTCATCGTAAGACAGAACCCATTGCCAACGATTACGACATCAGTCTCGAAAAACTCTACCATTACGATCCCATACCAGAACATATCCATCCTGACAAAAACCAACATATACTCGGAGCTCAAGCCAACCTTTGGTCTGAATATATTTATAATGAAAACATGGCCGAATACCAATTATATCCTCGCATCATTGCACTCGCTGAATTAACCTGGACGAGAAAGGAAAATAAAAATTATACCGATTTTCAAGAAAGACTCAATAAACAATGGGAACGACTCGATCAACATCAGATCAACTATTACATTCCTTTACCAGAAGGGCCTGCTTCTCAGATCGTTTTCGTCGATAGCCTTTCTTTGGCGTTTTCCGCACCCGGAAAAATAGATAAGATGGTATATACCACCGATGGAAGCATACCCAATACTTCATCGAAAACATACCTCCATCCCCTGTCTTTTAAAAACAACACCACACTTCGTATCGCTTCTGTATTAGCCCATGGGAAAATGAGTACGATCAGAACGATTCATATCAAGAAACAATCCTATGCCCATGCGCTATCCCTTCAACACGTGAAGCAAGGTCTACAATGCAAAACAGCATACGGTTATTTCTTAAACACCACTGAAATGGCATCCATAAAAGAATGGCAAGAAACCATCATCGATTCTATGGAACAAGCCAATACCACACTCAATTGGGGAATCGCTATCGATGCCAAACATTTCAAAGCAGTAGAACTCAACGGATACCTTGAAGTTCCTGAAGACGGTGTGTATTTCTTTTCCAGCGACCAAGATCAGGTCTGGATTGCAGATCAACTGGTCGTTAATAATGATGGTGAAGTAAAACGTTTTTCCCGTAACGACGGTGCAATTGCTTTACGAAAAGGTAAACATGCCCTCAAAATCATCTACCTCAATAACATCATTGGTGGTTGGCCTTCCGATTGGAATACCGTTCAACTCCAGTATCGAAATGCAAAAGAAGCATCGTTTAAAAATGTAAAACCAGAAATGTGCTTCTATATCCCCTAACATGAACGTTTAAACTTTGTCATTCATCTATTCCTCAAAAGGATTGGATTACCTGACAATCAGAATCCAACATCATGACAACCAATCAAAGTCATGATGTTGGATTCTGTCTTTTTTATTTTAGGATCATTTTCAAACCTCATCTATTAGACATTCGGGGATTATTTACTATTTTCACTACAGCATACAACGTTTATAAACTTCATTCATGGATCACTTACATTTTAAATTTCCTTTAGAAAATCCAGTACTTATTTTTTCACTGGTTTTATTCATCATCTTATTTGCTCCCATTATATTAAGTCGCCTACGAATACCTCCCATCATTGGATTGATCATAGCAGGAGCAGTAATCGGTCCTCATGGACTAAACATTATGCTCCGCGATTCCAGTATTGTTCTTTTCGGTACTGTAGGTTTATTGTACATCATGTTCCTGGCAGGACTTGAAATTGACATGGCAGACTTCAAAAAAAACAAATACAAAAGTATCCTTTTTGGTCTGCTTACCTTTTCAATACCCATGTTATTAGGTACTCTCTCTAGTTATTACATTTTAGAATATTCTATGCTGTCTTCTATTTTATTAGCCAGTATGCTTGCATCACATACCCTCATTGCCTATCCCATTGTAAGTCGGTTTGGTGTCATCAAAAACAGAGCCGTCAACATCACTGTGGGAGGTACCATGATTACAGATACACTCTCTTTATTGGTATTGGCTGTTATTGTTGGCATGGTAAAAGGAAATGTAGGACAAGAGTTTTGGATTACACTCGCTACATCCCTTACTATTTTTGGGATCATCGTATTACTTATTATTCCAAGAATTGCACGTTGGTTCTTTAAACAAGAACAAGATGCCATCTCTGAATACATCTTTGTATTAGGGATTGTTTTCCTTTCCGCCTTTCTTGCGGAGTTAGCCGGTGTAGAAGCTATCATCGGTGCTTTTTTAGCAGGACTCGCACTCAATAAACTGATCCCTCACACCTCCGCACTGATGAACAGAATAGAATTTGTGGGGAATGCCCTCTTTATTCCTTTTTTCCTGATCGGAGTGGGTATGCTCATCAATTTTAAAGTATTTGTAGGAGGTAACGGTGCACTCATCATAGCAGGGATCATCACCGTAGTGGTTACCTTATCAAAATTCCTTGCCGCTTACCTGACCAAGCTCTCTTTAAGATTTAACCGGCATGAACTGATGATGATGTTTGGGCTCAGTAATGCCCAGGCGGCCGCCACATTAGCAACCGTATTAGTAGGATACAACATCATTGTAGGGACAGCTGCAGACGGTACTCCTATACGGCTACTCAGTGAGGATGTTCTGAATGGAAGTATCATCATGATTTTAGTAACCTGTACCGTCAGTTCTTTTGTGGTCAACAGAGCTGCCAGAAAAATAGCTATTCTCGAAAAAGAAGAAGACGGGCCAGACGAAACAGAAGAAAAATCTTCACATCGTTTCTTACTTCCTGTATTCAATGAAGAAACAATAGAAAGTATTGTCAACTTTTCCTCTCTTCTAAAACCTAAAAAAACAAGTACCAGCTTTTTTGCCTTACATGTTCGTAAAACAGAACAAGATGCTAACAACGGTAAAAAACTACTCGAAAAAGTACAAAAAGCCGGAGCCTCTATTGATACACTCATTACACCTCTAACCCGTCAGCATACGAACGTTGCTCAGGGTGTCATGAGTTCAATAAAAGAAAATGCCATTACCGATGTTTTCCTCGGATTAGATGCAGAGCATAACTTCACCAGTAGTTATTATGAAAATACAATCCACAGTATCGTTGCCAAAACAGAAAATGCAGTATACATCTACCAATCGGTACAGCCCATCAGTACCGTCAAAAGAATTGTAGTCGTTTTACCTGAGAAAGTAGAATATGAGATCGGCTTCCTCAAATACATCGAACAACTACTCCTCATTTCAAAAGAATTGAATGCTCAACTTTCTTTCTATACACACAGTACCACTATTGTTACAGTACAAAAAGTGATACAAGGATTAAACCACAATCTTCCTGTGAGTTATGAAACATTAGAAGAATGGGAAGACCTGTTGATCATTAGCAAAGACATCAAAAAAGATGACTTACTCTTTATTGTGAGTGCAAGAAAAAATACACTTTCTTATCATAAGCTGTTTGACAAATTACCGAAACAACTATCGAAATACTTCGACAAAAATAATATTGTACTACTTTTCCCTGAACAGTACAACGAAATTGAAGTGGAACGCAGACGTATGGATGGTTCTATCGATGATCTCATTGAAGAAAATCTTAAACGGATTGATTCTATTGGTAAATACTTCAAGAAAATCATTATCGGTAAAAAATAAATAACGTACACCTCAAACTTCGATGTCTATTTTATCATGAAAGCGATTGTATTCAAGACCAATGTCTGTTATTTGAGTCGCCTCAATGTACATTATATCGAACTGTCTCCTGAGATGATAAAAAAAACAGGAGGTAAAATAAACGTACGCTTACTTTGCTCCGTCAATAATAAAATCGAGTTTTCATGCGGTCCGGTAGCCTTGGGAGAAGGTCATGCCTACATTACCCTCAATGCTCAGCGCATGAAAACATTGAATATCAAACGAGGCGATCGCATAGAAGTTTCTTTAAAACCTGATACCAGTGAGTACGGCATGGATATGCCTGAAGAGCTTTCTGAATTATTCAATCAAGACCCAGAAGGTGAAAAAAGATTTTTAGCTTTAACACCCGGAAAACAAAGGTATATTATCAACTACGTAGGAACTGTAAAAAACACACAATTACGAATTGACAGGGCTATACTTCTAATTGGGAATTTGAAAAAATTACCACCAGGTAAAGAATCTTTTCGAGCGATGCTCGGTTTAGAAAGTCTATAACCTCTACTGAGGGAGCTCTACCACAAATGTGGTTCCTTTACCTAAAACACTGGTCACCGTTACTTTACCATTCAAACGCTGTACCGCCTGTTTTAAAATATACAAGCCTAAGCCAGAACCTATAGAACGCTCGTTAATTTTATAAAACATATCAAAGATATGATTCAAATGCGAAGGTTCTATACCTGTTCCATTATCTTCGACAATAATTTTGGCTATACCGTCTTGAAAAGATAAACGAATGGCTAAAATGGTTTCTACTTTATTTTCATCTTGGTATTTAATCACATTTTCGATTAAATTCTGAATGATTGAATACAAAACGGTTTCATCACTGATTAAAGGTAAACTTCCTTCCCTTACAATCGATAGTTTAACGCGTTCAAAACCGTGCAAATGCTTAAACGTTTGAAGAATTTCCTGAACCATCTCTTCCAATGCAATCGTCTTTTTTTGCAGTTTAGAGTTTTTAATCTTAGTCACAACCAACAAATCTTCCAATACCATATCGAGCTTCGTAGCCGTTTTCATGATATGTTCAAAATAACTCAACACTTGAGGGGAATCTTTAAAATCAACTACTCCTACTTTAGTGAGTCCCATAATAGATCTTAAAGGACCTTTGATGTCATGGGATGCTTTATAGACAAAAGAATCCAGTTGTTCATTTTTATCTTGTAGCTCCAACGTACGTTCTCTTACTTTTTCTTCGAGCTGTAAATTAATTTGATCTTTCATGTCTTCTTTTTCTTTCAGCAAAATCCGAACACGATCTGCCAAAGCAATAGAAAGCACAACCAGCTGAATCACCACACCCATGTTAAAAGAATAGAAAGCATAAACATCATTGATTGGGAAACCAATATCTTCCGCCAAGATGATACAGAAGCCTATAAATAAGGCCGTAAATCCAATGATGTAATAACGAGAAGCTTTATAACCTTTTTTATAACTCCAAAAACCTGCAAAATACGCAAATAAAATAAGAGGGATATCAAAATACATGTTTCTAATGAATACTCCAGGTATAAAAGTACCAATCACAAAAGTAAGAGACCTCAGTAATACAATGATAAAAATGAGCTTATCTAAATAAGGAGAATGTTGTTTGGTATTTAGAAACTCTCGTGCATACAACAACAACGTGATCGTGATTCCACATAAAGCCAAAGGCTCCATAAAATGATTCAACGAAGGTTGATTGGGCCATATAAATTGGTATCCAAAACCATCGCGTGAAAAAGAATACAAGCCTACACTAATCACATACAAAATGTAATAAACATAGGAACGCTCCCGTACAAACAGCATAATGGAAAAATTATACAAGGCCATGGCAAGCAGTATCCCATAAAAAATAGTCACATAAAAATATTCTGTCGTGGTATAGGATACATAACGTTGCACACTACGGACCAAGCCATAAATATATATTTCATGACTGGCATACAAACGAACATATACCGTTGTTGAATCTCCTTGAACAAGCTTAGGTAAATCAAACACATAATTAATGTGTTGAAAATCTTTTTCTCCAAACGGCCTCGTATCTCCAGATGTTAATAGGCTGTATCCTCCTTTCTCATTCGGCACATAGACCGTAATTTCATCCAATCGGTTATCAAAAAACTCTAATAGCCAATGGTATTTACCCGTTGATTGATCCTTTAAAGTAAATTTAATCCAATAGGTAGCTTGAGGATTATTGACTTGAGGTCCCTTCAACTTATTCCATAAAGGATCTTGAGGACTCTTTGTTCTAATGTCGTCTATACTCAATGCACGCGATCGATCTTCCAGGATATCAATGGTAGGCCCCACTAAAATGTACTCCTGCTGATCATCAGTAAGTACAACTACATCCGATGCGTATCCCTCAGGGACAAAGAATACACTACAAAAAAAGAAAACGATATATAAATAATATTTCAAAATTACTTCTTTATGTGATTTTGCTTTTTGGAAATAGAATAAGAAAAGGGATATTGAGTTTTACGTCAAAAGAGGATTAAAGTTTTTAAAACTGCGATGCCAACAGTAAATGAATATCCTTATAAGGAATATTAAATCGTTTACTCAGTAATATATTCGTTAAGCAACCTTTGTATGAATATACTCCATTTTTAAACCCTTTCTTCGCATAAATCATTTCTTCCACACCACCTACATCGGCAATTTTCAATAACACGGGAGTAAAGATATTGCTCAAAGCTGTAGTAGCAGTACGGGCTACACGAGAAGGGATATTCGGTACACAATAATGAATGACATCAAACCTTCGGTACACCGGATTATCGTGCGACGTTAAACATGAAGTCTCAAAACATCCTCCCTGGTCTATACTCACATCAATGATGACAGAGTTGGGTTTCATTTCCGCCACCATTTCTTCCGTAATGATGCATGCCCCATCTTCCGGTCGTAACGAACCGATGACCACATCGGCTTCTTTCAACTCTTTCCTCAAAGAAACCGTATTGATGGTAGATGTATACAGCTGCATGCCTAAATGCTCTTTCAAACGGCGTAAACGATATAAATGTTGATCAAACACTTTGACCTCTGCGCCCAAACCAATGGCAGTACGGGCAGTATATTGCGCCACCGTACCTGCACCCAAGATCACCACTTGGGTCGGAGGAACACCGGTAATACCTCCCATGATTACCCCTAAACCGTTATAACTGCTCAAGTATTCAGCAGCAATAAGCATTACAGTACTGCCCGCAATCTCACTCATGGCTTTGACCACAGGTTTACTGCCTTCCGCATCCTCCATGAATTCAAAGGCCAAGGCATTGATACGTTTTTTATTGATCAAAGCCAGGTAATCCGAATTAAGGCTCGCCATTTGCAAAGCGGAAATGAGCGTTTGACCGGTCTTCATGTATTGTAACTCTTCCTTATCAGGAGGATTCACTTTCAAGACGATATTGCTTTCAAAAACTTCTTGGTGAGAGTATACAATACGAGCACCCGCTTCACTGTAATCACGATCGGTAAACTTTGCCCTTTTTCCAGCACCCGATTCGATAGAAATGAGGTGTCCGTTATTCACCAATAAGGCAACCGCTTCAGGTGTCAAACAAACTCTATTTTCAGTAGGATCCATTTCCTGAGGAATGCCTATACTCAACTGAGCATTCTTCTGCTTAATCTTCAATAAAGATTCTTGTGGATATATCGCCTGCTCAGCCATGAAAGCTGTAACGCCCTTATCTATTTTGGTTTTCATACCTTTTTAATGAAATCGTTCTTCCTGTTTCTCTAACGGACAATTCAAGTTCTAAGTAAGTATCAGGCAATAAAGCCTCAATCAGCCCGGGCCATTCGATCAAACACCAGGCACCAGAATCTAAATATTCTTCTATACCAATATCCTGAGCTTCTCTTAAACTCTGCAATCGGTACAAATCAAAATGATATACTTGATCTCCCGAGCTTAATACGTACTCGTTCACAATAGAAAAGGTAGGACTGGACACATGATCTGTTGTCCCCAAAAAATTGCACAAAGTCCGCGTTAAGGTCGTTTTACCCGATCCCATTGGGCCAGAAAGCAACCAAATTGATACACCCCTTCCCGCCTCCAATAATTCCGGAACAAGCTCTTCTAAATCATTTACTGAATCAACTTCCCACGTTTTAAGCAAAGAAGCCTCAAATCCTGTCATGTACATCCAATCAAAGTATTAATGTAAAAAAAAACTTGCGGATGTTCAAGTGGACTGTTCTTTATTTTTTAGGAGTTAAATGAACATAAGGCACAATGATCTCTTCCATGGATATCCCTCCATGTTGAAACGAATCCTTATAAATACCCGCAAAATGATTGTAGTTGTTGGGATAGACAAAATAAGCATTCATGGTAGCAAAAACATAAGACGTCGTTAAAGTCTTACTCGGCAAGAAAAAACGATTCGGTTTCTTCACGGTAAATACGTCTTTACTTTCTTCATAACTCAAGTTTTTACCTTCTTTGTACCTCAAATTGGTATTGGTTTCCCGATCACCAATCACCCTAATGGGTTTATTCACCCTCACCGTACCGTGATCGGTAGTTAAAATCACTTGCACTCCTTTGGCTGCCAATATTTTTAAGAGTTCACGCAAGGGTGAAAAATTGAACCATGAAGATGTAATGGAACGATACGCCGATTCATCGGGAGCCAGTTGTTTCAATACATCCATGTCCGAACGCGCATGAGAAAGCATATCCACAAAATTAAATACCACGACATTAAACGGATTTTGCTTGATCAAACTGGATGCCTGATCCACTATATTTTTACCTTGCTGCTGATGAATGACCTTATGGTAAGATGTTTTCACCTTACGCTTATTACGTTCTAAAAAATTGGTCAACAACAATTCTTCGTGTTGATTCCTGCTGCCTTCATCTTCTGCCCAAACGGCAGGAAAACGTTTCTCGATTTCCGAAGGCATCATCCCTGCAAACAAGGCGTTACGGGCAAACTCTGTGGTAGTCGGCAGTATCGAATAATAATGGGACTCTTCATTCACATAAAAATCTTCTGTAATGACAGGCTCCAGTGTTTTCCATTGATCGTAACGTAAATTGTCGATCAAAATAAAAAACACCGGTTCATTTTTGTCTAACAAAGGCAAAACCTTTTGTGCTAACAATTGATGAGACATTAAAGGTTTGTCGACACCACTATCGTTCAACCATGATTCGTAATTATTTTTAATGAACAGAGAAAAGGTTTGATTGGCCTCAATCCATTGCGTATCCATCACTTCACTCATTTCCCGGCCTTCCGTACCGTGAATTTTCATGTCCCAAAACACGAGCTTCTTGTATACTTCAGCCCACTCTTCATGACTTAATTTTTCCGAAAAAGCCATGTTCAAGTTTCTGAATTCTTGTAAATAACCGGAGTTCGTTTTCTCAGAAATGATGCTTCTGTTTTGTAATATCTTTTTGACAGAAAGTAAAATCTGATTGGGATTAATCGGTTTGATCAAATAGTCTGAAATCTTAGAGCCAATCGCCTCTTCCATGATGGCTTCTTCCTCACTCTTGGTAATCATGACCACAGGTATAGCCGGACGGTAGGCTTTAATCTGAGCAAGGGTCTCCAAACCACTCATGCCTGGCATATTCTCATCGAGAAACACCGCATCGAAAAACTCCGATTTACATTTATCCAAGGCATCATTCCCACTGGTAACAGGTACAATATCGACGCCTTTCCCTTCTAAAAAAATGATATGAGGTTTCAACAACTCAATCTCATCATCTGCCCATAAAATCTTATATCTTTGCATATCATGTGTGGTTCAAATTCAAAAAACAATTCTACCTTTATCAATAAACACATTAAAGTACAGTTTTAGTACTCATGGGCAAAAAAAAAATAATCAACGACCCCGTTTACGGATTCATCAACATCAACAGTGATCTGATCTTTGACTTGATCGAGCATCCCTATTTTCAACGACTGCGTCGCATCAAACAACTGGGCCTAACCGACCTGGTCTACCCGGGAGCTTTGCATACCCGCTTTCACCACGCCTTAGGGGCTATGCATTTGATGGAACAAGCACTCAACAATCTTTCGAGCAAAGGCATTGAAGTTTCCGAAAAAGAAGCAGAAGCAGCCAAAGTTGCCATTTTATTACACGATATAGGACACAGTCCTTTCTCTCATGCCCTAGAACATGCCATCTTAAGTAATGTGAGGCATGAAAGCATTTCCGAATTGGTGATGGAATCGCTCAACAAAACATTCAAAGGGCAGTTGAGCTTAGCCATTCGCATGTTCAAAAACACCTATCCCCGACGTTTTTTTCACCAACTGATATCCAGTCAATTGGATATGGATCGATTAGACTACCTCAACAGAGATTGTTTCTTCACCGGTGTACATGAAGGAACCATCGGTGCAGAACGCATCATCAAAATGCTCAATGTCGCAAACGATGAATTGGTGATTGATGAAAAAGGAATTTATAGTGTGGAAAACTTCCTTACCGCACGTCGTTTAATGTACTGGCAAGTATACCTGCACAAAACAACCATTTGTGCAGAAAAAATGACCATTCAAATCATTAATAGGGTAAGATTTTTACTTGAAAACAAAAAAGAGGTGTACTGTCCTGAATCTTTAGCTTATTTTTTAACCCAAAAACACAATATCGATGCCTTTTCGAAAAAAAATAAAGGATTAAGCCATTTTATGAACCTGGATGACCATGATATTTGGTTTTGCATCAAAGAATGGACAAAAGCATCCGATAAAGTCCTTTCACTTCTGTGTAACATGCTTTTATCCAGAAAACTATTCAGTATTCAATTGTCTGGCGAAGACCTTTCTAAAAAAGACCTTTCTAAAGTACAAAAATTAATCGCTAAAACGTACCACTTGAACTCCGAAGAACTTTCTTATTTTATCTTGAGAGGAACCGTGAGTAACGAAGCCTATATCAATAATAAATACAAGGAAATCAACATATTAACCAAAAATAAAAAACTCATCGACCTGGTCAGCGCATCCGATTTACCCAACATCAAAGCCCTGAGTAAAATTGTTAAAAAACATTATATATGCTACCCAAAAATAGTATCTTTGTAAGCGTGCATTGCATATTTCAGTATACACTGCTTAACAATAGGATAATAACAGGTCAAAAAGCTTTTTAATGGAATTTTCAGTAGAGCAAATTGCACAATTGATTGGCGGCCAAATACAAGGCAACAAAACAATAAAAATCAGCAAACTGGCTAAAATACAAGAAGCCGATGGTGCAAGTTTAGCTTTTCTCTCCAATCCCAAGTACGAAAATTTCATCTACACCACAGCAGCAGGAGCAGTCATTGTAAAAAATGACTTTGTACCTAAACAAACCATCACCACAACACTCATTTTTGTAGAAGATCCTTACACCTGTTTCTCTGCCTTACTGGAACAATACCACAAAGCAGTATTATGGAGCCGGGTAGGTATAGAAGAACCTTCATTCATAGGACAAAATTCTACGATCGGAGCACAACACTATAGAGGTGCTTTTTCTTATATCGGCAAAAATGTAAGCATAGGAGAAAACGTGAAGATTTTCCCTCATGTTTTTATCGGAGACAATGTACGCATTGGAAATAATGTCATTTTATACGCTGGTGTAAAAATTTATGCCGATACCATGATAGGAAATCATGTATGTATTCAAGGCGGTGCTGTGATCGGCAGCGATGGATTTGGCTTTGCCCCGCAAGCCGACGGATCGTACAAAACGGTGCCACAAATTGGCAATGTGATCATTGGCAACCATGTCGACATAGGCGCTAATACGGTCGTAGACTGTGCGACCATGGGATCTACCATCATTGAAGACGGTGTGAAACTAGACAACCTGGTACAAATTGCACACAATGTAAAAATCGGCAAGAATACTGTCATTGCAGCCCAAACCGGTGTGTCTGGCTCTACCGAACTGGGAGAACAATGCATCATTGCAGGACAAGTAGGTTTTTCTGGTCATATCAAAGTGGCTAATAAAACTACAATAGGTGCTCAAGCGGGGATCATGAATACCATCACTGCTGAAGGACAAAAATTAATCGGTAGTCCAGCACTTAATGCACGCGACTATTTCAAAGCATATACTGTATTTAGAAAACTACCTAAAGTCATGATCAAGATTCAGGAGTTAGAAGACAAAATTATTCACTTAACTACTGAAGTTAAATAAGCATTCCATGCACACACATCAACACACCATTAAAGCCCCTGTTTTAGTTTCTGGAATTGGTTTACACACCGGAGCCGTTGTGAACATGACGTTCACTCCTGCGCCGGTTAATCATGGAATAAAATACCAACGCATCGATTTAGAAGGTCAACCCATTATTGAAGCAGATTGCGATTTAGTCGTAGACTGCTCCAGAGGTACAACCATAGAAAAAAATGGTGCTCGTGTATCGACCATTGAACACGGCTTAGCCGCTTTAGTCGGTTTACAAATCGATAACGTACTCATCAAAATTGATGGTCCTGAAACTCCAATCATGGATGGCAGTGCTTTACCTTTTATCAAAGCCCTTGAATCGGTTGGCATTGAAGAACAAAATGCACTGAGAAATTATTTCGAAATACCTCATGGTATCACCTTCGTAGATGAAGACAAGAATATTGATTTGGTGATTCTTCCACTACATGACTACAGAGTTTCTGTGATGGTAGATTATAACTCTCCAGTACTAGGAACTCAGTATGCATCTTTGAATAATATAGACCAATTCATTAAAGAAATTGCACCGTGTAGAACATTCGTGTTTTTACATGAACTGGAAATGTTATTCAAAGCCAACTTAATCAAGGGTGGAGATATCGATAATGCCATTGTGATTGTAGATCGTTTAGTAAAAGACGATGAGTTAAATTACTTGGCAGGTTTATTCAAAAAAGAAAAAATCGAAGTCAAAAAAGAAGGTATCTTAAACAACATTGACCTTCGTTTCCCCAATGAAATGGCACGCCATAAATTACTCGATGTCATGGGTGATTTAGCCTTGGTCGGTCGTCCAATTAAAGGACAAGTATTGGCCGCGAGACCAGGTCATGCTTCTAACGTTGCTCTGGCGAAAAAAATTAAAAAGGCCATGTTAGAAGCAAATCGTAACCAATCTCCTAAATACGATCCTTCTTTGCCTCCTGTCATGGACGTCAATCAAATCTACTCGGTACTGCCTCATGCCTATCCGTTTAAATTGGTCGACAAAATCATACACCTGAATGAAGATACTGTTGTCAGCGTAAAAAATGTGACCATCAACGAGCCTTTCTTCGAAGGACACTTCCCTGGAAATCCAGTCATGCCAGGTGTTTTGCAAATTGAAGCGATGGCACAAACAGGCGGAATATTAGCCATGAATACAGTAGAAGATCCGGAAAACTATTGGACTTACTTCTTAAGCATTGACAATGCGAAGTTCCGTAAAATGATAACCCCCGGAGATACGGTCATTTTCAAATGCGAAATTAAGGAACCCATTAAAAGAGGGATCATTAAAATGACAGGGCAAGCCTATGTAGCGGGAAACCTGGTGTGCGAGGCATCCCTTACTGCTGCTATTGTAAGAAAAGATAAGTAACGAATTTCAACATAGTTTGACAATGAATCAACCATTAGCATACATACACCCTGAAGCGAAAATTGCAGACAATGTTGTCATTGAACCTTTCGCTATGATTCATAAAAATGTAGTCATCGGTGAAGGTTCCTGGATCGGTTCGAATGCCATCATCAATGAAGGGGCTAGAATTGGGAAAAACTGTAAAATATTTCCAGGCGCTGTGATCTCTAGTATTCCTCAAGATTTAAAATTCAAAGGAGAAGAGACGACAGCCGTCATTGGAGATAATACCGTCGTGAGAGAATTTGTAACGATCAGTAGAGGTACTGTAGACAAACATACCACCGTCATTGGAAAGAATTGCCTGATCATGGCCTATGTACACATCGCTCATGATTGTATCATTGGAGATAACGTACTCTTAGTAAATGCCGTTCAACTCGCAGGTCACGTACAAGTAGATGATTTCGCCATCATTGGAGGGGCTAGTGTCATCCACCAATTTGTACGCATCGGTTCTCATGTGATCATTGCAGGAGGATCATTGATTGGTAAAGATGTACCTCCTTTCTCCAAAGCGGCACGTGAACCCCTTCGTTATTGTGGAATCAATACCGTAGGACTGAAAAGAAGAGGATTCACCAGCGAAAAAATCAACGAAATACAGGAAGTATACCGCACGGTATACCTAAAAGGATACAACACGTCTTTGGCATTAGAAAAAATAGAAGTTGAATGCCCCCCTTCTAAAGAACGCGATGAAATAGTAAACTTCATACGCAAATCCGAGCGAGGAATCATGAAGGGTATAGAATCATAGCTCAACTTTTTATGTCAACGAACCTTGTCATCAGTGATCTGGGAAAACGATTCAACCGGGAATGGCTCTTTGACGGTTTAACGGTTACTATGACAGAACAATCTGTCGTAGCAATTACCGGACACAATGGTTCAGGAAAATCTACTTTACTCAAAATTATTGCAGGCCTGCAATTACCCAGCAAGGGAAACATAACGCTATCCGTTAACAACATACCTGTACCTACTGAAGAGTACTATCAACACCTGGCTTTCGCAAGTCCATACATTGAACTCATAGAAGAATATACCCTGGAAGAAATGATTCATTTTTATTTCTCCCTCAAGCCTCTCATACCCAATATTTCTTTCATTGAATTACCCAAGGCATTACTCTTAGAAAACGCACGTAATAAGGAGATTCGTTCGTTCTCATCAGGAATGAAACAAAGGCTTAAGTTAGGGCTTGCCCTTTTTTCGAATACACCTATTTTGATCTTGGATGAACCTACCTCTCATTTGGATGAACAAGGTAAATCATGGTTCTATCAGTACTTAAATGAACTGATCGGGAAAAAATTGATTTTAATGGCGTCGAATCAAGAAGAAGAAATTAAACACTGCAACATGCAGATCGATATTCCGGGCTTTGCCTTTAAACATCAAATGTAGAAAGCATAGACAACTCTATGGCTTCATCCAAATGACGAGGATCATCTAATAAAGATTTATTACGAATCAAATCGTCACGATGTACAACTTTCAAAGCCAGCTTACCAAACTTCACATTAATCCCTCTTCCATACGCTTCTTTGAAATCCAAACCAGGTGTCTCATTAATAATATCAATAGCACCATCACACAAAGGAATACTCAAATAGAAAGAAGAATAAGAACATAAATCGCCTTCTCTTTTAGCAGACTGCCCCCAGGGAAATTCTTGCAAGGTTTCAAACATCAGGTTCATGTCTTCCTGATCACTGGAGACTAAAATATCAACCTCACATTGCTCTACACGCAATCCATGATACTTACACGCAATATTGCCAATGAGCAAAAACTTGCAGCCCTTACGCGTCAGTTTTTCTAAAAAAGGAAAAGCAGCATCCCAAAAAGACAATTCATCCATCGTTTCTTCTTTATCGAGTTGTAGTTTCATAGCGTCTTATCTATCCTTAAGTTAAGTGTTCAAACGATAATATCAAAATTTTATAATGGTCGCCCCTGCTCCTCCACGATCGGCATGGTCATCTTCTACTCTTTTCACCTGTTTAATAGAACTCAAATGCTCTCGAATCAGGTTACGAAGAATCCCATTCCCCTTGCCATGAACAACTATGACTTCCTGAAAACCAAGCAATAATGCATCGTCGATCCAATGCATAAACAAGGCCATGGCTTCTTCTCCTCTCATTCCTCTGATATCTAATTTAGGATTGAAGGTTTGTGTACGCTCCAACATCACAGCAGAAGAACCTCCTACCCCAGGGGAAACACTCAACGTAGCTGCACCCATTTGACGTTCAAAATCTTTTCTACTGATGCGTATCAATCGTTCCAACTTGACCACGGATTTCAAATCTCCAATCGAAATTTCAACGTCCTTCCCTTTTATTGAAACCACTTTACCAAATGCATCTTGGTCTTTAAACTTCACATAAGATCCCACTTCTACCGGCCCTTTTTCGGGTACAACAGGAACGGCTTCCGGTGTCACATCTTCTGGCGTTAAATCCGTCATGGACTTCGAGATGTCCGATTTTTTCTGTTTTAAACTTTCTTTGTCAACAGGCAAGCTGCTGTTTTTCATCAACTGCAATTCATTCAATACACCAGAAGCATGGGTTAAAATAGTACGTGCTTTTTCTTTGGCTTCATTGAGTACAATTCGTTTTTTAAAATCTAAATCCGACAAACGTGTTTGATAATCTTTCTTCAACAATTCAGACTGCTTATTCAAAGTGGCTAATGTTCCTTGTCGTGCACGTAAATCAGCATGACGTTTTTCAAGATCGCGCAATAATTTGTCGTACTGTTGCCAATCTTCTCCCAGCGTTTTACGTGCTTCTTCAATCACATACAAGGGTAAACCTATGTTCTGTGCAATTTCTAATGCAAAAGAACTCCCCGGTTTCCCCCATTCCAATTGAAATAAAGGTTTCAAGGTATTCAAATCAAACAACATGGCTCCATTCACAAAACCTTCTTCCTCAGAAGCCAATTTTTTCAAATTATCAAAGTGTGTCGTAATGATACCAAACACTTTTTTCTGGTTCAATACTTTTAAAACCGACTCTGCAATGGCACTACCGGAACGAGGTTCCGTACCTCCTCCAAACTCATCAATCAACACCAAACTTTTATTATTGGCGACATCGATAAATCGTTTTAAGTTCTTCAAATGAGAACTGTATGTACTCAAATCATTTTCTAACGATTGTTGATCTCCAATATCAATCAATATTTCTCCGAATACGCCAAACTTACTTCCTCCATTGACAGGTACCAATAATCCAGCTTGTAACATGTACTGCAGCAGCCCAACGGTTTTTAAGCAAATGGATTTTCCTCCCGCATTCGGACCTGATAACACCAACACTCTACTTCCTGCGGACAAATGAAAATTAATGGGCACAATCGGTTTGTCTTGTTCTCCCAAAGCCCTTTCCAATAAAGGATGACGAGCATGCTTCCATTCGATGACAGGATAGGATTCTACACTTGGAAATATCGCTTGACAAGTAATAGCCCATCTGGCTTTGGCTCGTATTAAATCAATGGTCCCCATGAAATCATACGCATGCCATAAAGCCGGTAAATGTTCTCGCATCTGATCAGAAAGAGCCGTTAAAATACGTGCAATTTCTCTTGACTCTCGGTGCTCAAGGTCCTTGATGTTGTTGTTATATTCTAAAATCTGTGCAGGTTCAATGTAGGCCGTTTGTCCTGTAGCGGATTCATCATGTATAAACCCTCTGATTTGACGTTTATGTTCGGCATACACGGGAAGAACAATTCTTCCATTACGAATGGTAGGTAATAATTCTGGATCGGTATAGCCTTCCCGAATATAAGAACGCAACAAACGATCCGTTTCTTTTCGCAATCGTATGGCCTCTTCATTTAATTCTTTTCTGATTTCAAACAACTCAAACGACGCATCATCCTTTACGTTGCCCTCATTGCTGATGATCTTATCAATATCTTTCACCAACCTAAAATCAATACTCAAATCCTCCAACAAAGATTTCAAACAAGGTAATTCTTCTTCATCTCTAAGCTCCACAAATTGTTTAATACGAGAAATGGTTCTTAAAAAAGCACGTAAGTCGTGAAACTCCTTGCTCTCTAAAAAAGACCCCGAAAGCCTCAACTTATTGAGAAAAACTTCGACATCAATATAATCGTGACGGGGAAAAGCTTCTTCGTCTTCTATGATTTTCTTGAGTTCATGGGTCTGAGCAAGCAAAACACGAATGTGTTCTATATCGGTATGAAAGGTTAAGGCTTCGACCTTTCTCTCTCCTGCTTTACTCAGGCAATACGTTTTTACCCATTCTTTGACTTGGGTAAAACCGATCTTATCTTCTAAAATTGAATGAGGCACTTCTTGTTCCAATAGCATTAACTAAAAATAATAAGGTTTTACAAATGAATGGCGATGAAGCCATATTTAACCTAAAATTCCACTTTTTATGCGAGAAAACAGCCTCTGTAGTAAGATCTTTTAACATTAAAATGACTATCCACATATCACACCTCAACATCTTGTATTATTATTAAGTGTTTCACAAAGAGCTATAGATTTCTTCTTAGTATGAGTTGCTCCGCACGCACTAACGTATTATAACATCAACCGTTTGTTTGCGGAGAACTCATGCGGGGTACTTTCTTCCTTTTCCTTTCCTTTGGGCGACGGCCGAGTTCTTCTGATTCTAGCCTCCATTTTCTATATCTTCTTAAACTACTCAGAAGCAACTCGGCCTGAAAAGGGAGATTTTGGATTTTAATTAGGTGACTATATCCGGATAGTCATTTAACATTAAAAAAACAGCAAGAAGTAATAATAACATACAAAATAGAGGTATTAAAAAATAAAAAGCCTATTTCTATATTCCCGAAAGGCCATCAAAATTTATTACCTTGTAAATAACATCTAAATAAAACCTTCTTGATATGAAAAAATCAGTCTTATTCCTCATCATACTAGCTTCAAGCCTCAGTTTCAATGTCTTTGCGCAATTCGTCCAAAATCCCTTGCCTTATGCTTATAATGCCCTGGAACCTTTCATTGATGCACAAACCATGGAGATCCATTATAGTAAACACCACGCTACATACATTTCCAATTTAAATAAAGCCATCCAAGGGACTCCCACAGAAAAATTGTCAATCCAAGAAATTCTTGCTAAGGTTTCCACCTTCAACTCCACCATTCAAAACAACGCTGGTGGGCATTATAACCACGATTTATTTTGGTCCATCTTAACACCTAACAAAAATACATTACCTTCCAAAGACTTAAATCTGGCGATCAAAGCCTCCTTCAAGAACCTAGACAGCCTCAAATCAACACTCAACAAGGCCGCCGCTACGCGTTTTGGTTCTGGCTGGGCTTGGCTCTATGTAACACCTGAAGGTAAATTGGCCGTATGTTCTACACCAAATCAGGATAATCCTTTAATGGATGATACAGCACATAAAGGAATCCCCATTTTAGGCATCGATGTTTGGGAACATGCCTATTACTTAAAATACCAAAACAAACGTGCCGATTACCTGGCAGCCCTATGGAACATCATCAATTGGGAAGAAGTCAGCAAAAGGTATACACTAGCGGTCACAACTACAAAATAAGCGACAGACCATAAGCGGAACATACTAAAAATAATCTTGTATCTTTTGAGCAGGTTCCGCATTATGAATGTACACGTGGAAGATAAACATCAAACATCAGAAGAGATTTTAGCAGAGTGGAGCCTCATTCAGAACGCTCAACAAAACCCTGCTTTATTTGCTACACTGTATAGCAAATACTTTCGTACCATATACCTCTTTGTACTGCGAAGAATAGAATACGAAGCTGTTAGCGAAGACATCACCACCATTACATTCAGCAAAGCTTTAGATAAACTCCCCAAATACACATTCAAAGGAGTCCCCTTTTCAGCATGGCTTTACCGAATTGCCTTGAATGAAATTCAAACCTATTATCGGCGTACGAAAAAAGAACGGGTGGTTTGCTTATCTTCTGAAACATTAGAAATACTGGTTCAAAACCTCCATGATGATGATGATACAACTACACTTCAAGAAGAACGAGAAGTTCTCTTGATGAACAGTCTGGAACAATTGAATACCGAAGAAATGTTATTGATAGAAATGCGCTTCTTTGAAAACAGATCGTTTAAAGAAATTGGAGAAATACAAGAAATCACCGAAAACAACGCCAAAGTAAAAACATATAGAATTATTGAGCGACTTAGAAAACTAATCCTCCTGAAAAAATAATGACGAAGTACAAGTTTATAAAAGATAAGAAAGAACCTTCGGATGAACAGATCCAAAGGAAGATGAACTTTAACCGTGTACTTCAACAAAGTCAAGGCTTAAAGCATTACAAAGACAGTACCAAACCGCTGTATAAAAAACCGTTATTCCTGGGCTTTATCATACTTCTCATGGTATTGAGTTTGGTCATCATCATTGACGAAAAAGAAAACAGCAAGCCCATCAAAAAGTCTAGCCATAGCAAAGACAGTTTACTTCATCAAGATAGCATCCACAGAAAATAAGAGCTCCTATTGAATGGAAGACCTCACATTCAAGGTATCGACTAAAGTGGAGTACAGCTCTTTGTACTCATCGATATGCTCAGCATACCACGCATAACTCTTCAAAAAATCAGTCCGGGTAATACCATGTTTTCGAAAAATTTGAGCTTCCAATTCCCGGTACAAAAAAATAGATGTATCCCTGTTCAATTCCTGGTACGCAACAGCACTTTCAGCTAAGTGTACATCCGACAACACCAGAATCATTTTATCTTTCGCTAAGACCCCCTCAGGAAGGTCTTTATGCTCTGACGTACAGGCCCACAAGAATAAAACCGTAAAAAGAAGACTTGAAAGGTATTTCATACCCCAATTTAATCCTAAAAAATGATTATTTTTATACATTAAGCCTCGGAATGAAAGAAATCATTGCCAAACTGAAAAAAATAGAAATTCGTATTCGAAAAACCATCGAGTCACGTACCCATGGAAAATTCAATTCCATTTTTAAGGGTTCGGGGATAGAATTTTCGGATATACGCGACTACCAATACGGCGACGATGTAAGAAACATTGACTGGAAAGTAACGGCCAAAGGACACGGTACCTACATACGTACCTACCAGGAAGAAAAAGAACAAGATGTGATCATTGTAGCCGATATCAGTAGTTCTCATGATATTGGCGTCGGAGAAAAAATAAAATACGATATCATTAAAGAACTCTGTGGCATCATTACCTTGTCGGCAGTAGAACAATCCAGTAATATTGGAATCATCGCCCATTCGGATAAAAAAGAACTCTTCATCAAAGCGGATCGGGGCATCAAACACGGATATTATCTACTGCATAAATTTTTTCACCTGACACGTACCTCTTCACTCACCAATATCGATAAGATGTTTCAGTACAGTTTATCCGTCATCAAAAGAAAAAGTGTCGTCATCATACTTTCCGACTTCAAAGGAGATTGGTCTGAAAAGCTACTGGCTCCCTTAGCACAAAAACATGATCTGGTGGTCATACAGGTATCTGACCCCACAGAAATCACCATCCCAAAAATGGGGATTATACCCCTCATCGATAAAGAAACCAATAAAACCATTTGGATCAATTCTTCTTCCAAACACTACCGCGAACACCTCAAAGAAAAGTTCATTGCCAACAGTAAAAAAATAGAAGCGGTGTGTAAAAAATACCAATCGAGGTATGTACTTATTACCAATGGGGAAGATTATTTTCCTAAGCTTGTAGAACTCTTTACACCCAGTGAATCGTCGTATGCAAGGCTTTAAACGATATAGCATAACGATCTGTTTCCTTTTATTGAGTTTTGTTGTAAAAGCTCAATTTTCAGAAATCGAAGTACAAGCCTACCTCAACAAAGACTCTGTAGTATTAGGGGAACCCTTCATCTACTCCATCAGTATTACCTATCCATCCCAATACGAAGCCATTTTCCCCGACTCCAATTACATTCAAAAGCCTTTAGAATGGATCGGTAAAAATTTTAGCAATACCGTTTGTAAAGGGAATTTATGCACCGACAGTATTCAATATACCCTAAGAACATTCAGTACAGACAGCATCATCTCACCAAATATACCTGTTTTTGTATTTGGAGATACTCATCATGACACTTTATTTATTCATCCGGAACCTCAAACCATTGCAATCAAAAAATTGAATACCGCAACCGAAGATTACACCTGGCAAGAAGACATAAAATACTGGGATGTGCCAGACAGCATTAATTATTGGTACTATGGATTCATTGCATCCGTTGTTGTTTTAGCCATGGGGCTACTCTATTGGATGGCGGGACCTTATGTATTGAAAAGAATAAAACTATTCAACCTTGACATCAATCACAAACGTTACATCAAAGAACTTGACGAACAAATTCAGATTTTCTCCACGTTAAAAAAAGCAACCGACTTAGAAAAATGTGTTACCCTTTGGAAATATTACCTTACCAAATTAGAAGGAAAACCTTATACAACACTTACTACAAAAGAATTGAACACCATGCAAGACATGGAAGACGTGATTACACCGTTACAAAATCTTGATCGTTTTTTATATGGAGGACTTCGACAAAACGAAAGTATGGAATCTTTAAATGCACTGCGAAGATTCAGTAACAAACGATTCTTAAAAAAGAAAAAAGAACTGAGAGATGCTCGATAAAGTAAAGATCGTAGAGTATGCGGAATGGTTATCTTTGGAATGGTTCCAATGGGATACGGTTAAATATTTCCATTGGGAAAATCCTTTGTTTCTATACATTATTCCTCTCATTCCTACGCTTTACTTTTTACGCTGGCTTTTCCATTTTCGGTTTCGCCAAAAATTTCAGATTGCCTTATATTCCAATGAAGTCAAAAGTAAAGGCATCATTCAGCTCCTTCGCTTAATACCTTTCAGCATTGGCGGAATATGTCTCGGTTTCTTCATCATTGCATTGGCCCGCCCTCAAAAAGAAATCGTACACCAACAACAATGGTCGGAAGGCGTGGACATTTTAATGGCACTCGATATTTCAGAGTCCATGAAACTGAAAGACGTACAACCTAATCGTCTGGAATCATCGAAGGAAGTACTTGAAAACTTTATTGAAAAAAGACCTTTTGACCGATTTGGCATCGTTTTATTTGCAGGAGAAGCGTATACTTACTGTCCTTTAACCACCGATCATAACATGGTGAAAAAAATGTTACGAAAAACCCATACCGACCTGATCAATAACCAAGGTACAGCCATCGGTACAGCCATTGGTGTAGGGATCAACAGATTGATTCAATCGGAAAATAAGTCAAAGGTCATGATCTTAATTACCGATGGAGAAAATACATCCGGGGTGTTAGATCCCAGTGTAGCAGCAAAATTAGCCTATGAAAAAGGGATAAAAATATACACCTTCTGTGTCGGTAAAGAAGGATCGGTAGCCTATGGAACAAATGCCACAGGACAAACGCAATATGCCTATACACAACCCGACGACAGGGTCTTAAAAGAAATAGCACAGATTACAGGAGGTAAATTTTACAAAGCAACCAATAAAAAAAACTTAACCGATTTTTTTCATAACCTTGACAGCTTAGAGAAATCTGAAATTCAAACGGTATCGGGACAAGCTTATCAAGATGTCTATAGAATATACCTGTATTGGGGATTGGTTTTCTTTATTTTTTGGACAGCCCTCAGAAGTTCATTCCTCAATAATTATTTAGAAGACTAAAAAAAACTTTTGCGCAATCTCCCAAACAAAGGTGATGCCAATCACACAAAGTAAAAAACCCAATATACGATTGAGGTATAAAAGCCATATATCTTTTACATAAACACTAATTTTGTCTGCTAAAAAAGCTTTTAGGACATCACAACAAAAGACCACCAATACAGAACTTGTAAAGAAACATAACACGCTCCATGGATTTTTATCGACGGTAGCATCCACTACCCCTACGATTCCTATCCAAAAAAATAAAACGGAAGGATTAATGGCATTCATTAAAAAACCTTTTACAAGTGTATTTCTTTTTTTTGCCATCACCATCAACTCGTCGTTCAATTCTGCTTTTTCAATGAGCTCTGGTTTACGAAACAAATAATACAAGCCAAAAGCCAAAAGAAGTGTCCCTCCTAAAAGGTAGAAGACATTTTCTACGAAAGGATTACGAATAAACTTTACAATACCCCAGTAAGACAACGTAATAAAAAAAATATCACTCAAGGCGACACCCAAAGCAAACACTACTCCTTGTCTAAAACCATTTACTAAACTCGTTTTAATGAGTCCAATAAATACAGGACCTAACAAAAGCGACAGCAACAAACCAGATAAAGCCCCTTCTAAAACTACATTCATATCCTTAACGGCGTGCAGCGATAAATTGACTCCACTCTTCTATTTGATTTTTACGTAACACTCTTGGAAATTTATTTTGACCTCCTGTTTTACCTTTATAATCCATCCATTCATAAAAAACACGAGTAGGCAACACATCTACAAAAATATGCTTTAAGGCTGCACTTCGTTCTACTTTGTAATCATCATTCAAGAATTTAATGTTATCATCCAATAGTTTTTTTAATACTTCTGGATCTACCGTATCGTCAGTACCAATATACCAACGATGAGCAAATAAAGATTCATAGGAAACACCAGCTACTGTAAATTCTGATATAGAAATATTTAATTCATCCGAAACCATACGAATGGCTTTGTTCATATTTTCTACCGATAAATGTTCTCCGCACAAACTTAAATAATGTTTGGTACGTCCTGTAATCACAATTTCGCATTCTTCTTTATTGACAAAGCGAATCACATCGCCAATCAAATACCTCCATGTCCCAGCACAAGTAGAAAGAAGCAAAGCATAATCTACACCTTCCTCGACTTGATGTACCATGAGTGTTTCCGGATTCACCACCATTTCTCCATCCATATTAAAATTAGCTTCATTAAAAGGAATGAATTCAAAAAATATTCCATTGTCTAACGATAACTTCATCGATGTTTTACCAGGACCTACTTGATACGCAATAAACCCTTCTGAAGCCAAATAGGTTTCAATATAAGTAATGGGTTTACCCAACAATTTTTCAAATCCTTTCTTATAGGGCTCAAAAGAAACGCCTCCGTGCACAAATACCGACAGATTAGGCCATACCTCATGAATGTGTTTTACCCCGTAGTGTTCTACAATACGCTCCATCATGATTTGCAACCATGCAGGAACACCTACAATAAACGCAATATCCCATTTGGATGCATTCCTGGTAATTTCATCCAACTTATGGTTCCAATCTTTTTCTTTTGCAATTTTTCTACCGGGTTTATAAAAATATTGAAACCAAAATGGAATTTTACTGGCCTGTATGCCCGATAAATCTCCTTCATAATACGTCCCCGATTTGTTCAAGGCTGTACTTCCTCCTAGCATTAATATTCCTTTACCTAAAATAGCAGGAGGCAATTTGTACAATGTCAAGCTTAACAACTGACGTACACCGGCCTTCTTATTGGCCCGAATCATATCGACAGTAATAGGAATATATTTAGAAGAAGATTCAGAAGTTCCCGAACTCAACGCAAAATACTTTACCTTACCAGGCCACGTAACATCCCATTCTCCGTCTCTGCTCTTTGTCCACCAGGCACCAAACATTTTATTGTAATCGTAAACCGCAACACGTCGCCTCCAAAAATTATAAAATGCAAGCTTGTCTTTTTGTTTAAAACTGAATAAAATTTCGGTAAAACTGTAGTACTGTCCAAACTGAGTAGCTTTCGATTTGGCAAGTAATTTATAAAGCTCTCTCCTTTGTAATTCAAAAGGAGATTTCTTTTTCTGTGGCTTGAGATTCGTTATCTTTAATCCTCGGCTGAGTAAGGAACCAAATAGTGCCATATACTTTCTATTTTCAGTATAGTTAAAGGTACTTTTTATTCACGACATTTAAAACACATCACTTGAAATGAGTATTGCAGAACGTTTAACCCGCATACGAAAAGAACTGGAACCTTACCAAAGTACTCTCATTGCCGTATCCAAAACCCACCCTGCGGAAGCCATACAAGAAGCTTTTGAAGCTGGACAAGTAGACTTTGGAGAAAATAAAGTACAAGAGGTGCAAGACAAAAAACCATTACTCGGCAATGAGATCCAATGGCATTTAATAGGTCATTTACAAACCAACAAGGTAAAATACATTGCTCCTTATATACACCTCATTCATGCGGTCGACAGCATAAAACTACTCGAAGAAATCAACAAGCAAGCACAAAGACACCATAGAATAATCCCTTGTCTACTTCAAGTACACATTGCTCAAGAAGAAACTAAATTTGGTGCCGATGAAAACGACATCCGAAATTGGTTGACGCATGATTTACTCGCTCCGTTTGAACACGTTCAAATCAAAGGCCTCATGGGAATGGCATCCCTGACCGATGATCAGGAAAAAATAAAACACGAATTTAGACAGTTAAAAAAACTATTTGACGAGTGTGCCCATCATCATATCAAATCCAACACCGACTGGTCTGAACTCTCTATGGGTATGAGTTCGGATTACAAATTAGCCTTAGACGAAGGCAGCACCATGGTACGAATCGGCAGTGCCATCTTTGGAAACAGAAACTATCAAATTTAACAATTTAATAATATGCATAAATTCATCTTACTCTTCAGCAGCATCAGTGGAGCATTATCTGTCGCCATTGGAGCATTTGGCGCACACAAGCTCAAAAACTATTTAACAGAAATTCAACGTACCGATGTCTTTGAGACCGCTGTACGTTATCAATTCTTCCATACTCTGGCACTTCTTTTGATCGGAGTACTGATGTTCTCTCACCAAAATAAATGGTTGAACTGGGCCTCGATAAGCTTTGCCACCGGCATCGTCATTTTCTCCGGATCCTTGTATCTTTTATGCTTAACCAATGTCGGAAAATGGGGAGCTGTAACACCCATTGGTGGTGTATTCCTGATTGTTGGATGGGTTTGTTTGGCCGTAGGCTTGTCGAAGTTGGTGAGTTAAAAAATCGATTAAAAACAAACGTCGTCGAGGTTTTCAACCTCGACGACGTTAAAGTCCTAGTGCCTACTTAGGCAACACATTCACGCGTATCGAAAGTCGCAAAGGAACATCTTCCGGCACATTGTGGGCATTTGAAAAAAGTGTGATGATTTTATTTTGCAAACCCATTTTCCCGTCCGAATTATATTTTACCAAAATAGATTCCGAGGCTCCTGGTGCGATACCTTCTTTAGGCCAGGCAGGAATAGTACATCCACAGGTCGAAAAAACTTTTTGTAAGTGTAAAGTAGAATCGCCCGTATTGGTAAATTCAAATTTATATTCTACGACAGCTCCTTGCTTGATGTCTCCAAAATCGTGGTAAGTCTCTTTGAATTCAATCATAGGCCCTTTCGTTTGAGCCATTACACTCACTTGAATGAAGAGACCCAACAATAAGAAGATCGATTTTATGTTCATGGTATACCGAGGTTATGACTTAAATCTAACACAAAATACTTGCCATTTATCATTTCGGAAAGAAACTTGCCGGAAAATTAATCAAAAATACCTCTTTTACTGCCCTGGTCACTGCCGTGTAGAGCCACCGAAGAGCCTGAGCTGAATTATCGTCCTTATGCAAATGGCTTCCATCGATAAATACCGCATCCCACTGTCCTCCCTGCGACTTGTGACACGTTACCGCATAAGCGTGTTTTACTTGTAAGGCATTCAAAAAAGGATCGGTTTTGACATGCAACCAAAAGTTACCCTCATGTCCAGCCTGTTGGTGGTGTTCGACCACTTGTCGATAAAGTTCCTTCGATTTCTCTTCTTCTAAAGCTGGACCTTTGGAATACAACACATCGACCATGACTTTAAATTCAACTTCACTTGTTTCACTGTAATCAGGAAAGCGTAGACCCACTTCCGCAAACTTCAATCCATATTTTTCCTGCTCATTAGACAGGTATCGAAGTTCTGCCATATCGCCGTTGGCCACAAAACCCAACTTATCTTTCCCTGTGCCTTCCGGATCGTAATAGTTTTTTACAATCATCAGGCGATCGCTGGCTTCCAGAAATTCTTCATGATACAAAATTTGCGTCTTGATCATGCGGTTATAATTTAAACATTGCCAATTGGCACTACAAATCAACAGCGTATTATCAACCCCATATTTATCGTACGCATAACGCAACCCATCTTCCAACTTCGTATGATCCATGGTATATACATCTTTATACCCTTTCACATTCAAAATCGGTGTTCTTTGTTTTCGTATCGCATCTCGAATCACCGTGGCATTGTATAAAATGCCACTGTTCTCTTGTTGCCTCACCACTTCGGTAAGTGTTATTTCTTCGACATCTAAACTATAATGTCGCAGTAAATAATGCGCATCAAGTGCATCACTTTTATCTTGACCTACAGGAGGCAATTGACCTTCATCACCGATGAGAAAAAGCACATTGTGTTCTTGTTCGAAAACATAACTGATGAGATCCCGAAGTATCGTTCCTCCAGGACCATCCTGAAGCATGGATGCTTCATCGACGAAAAATAAGGTATTGGCAAAGGTATTCGGCTTGCGAAAATAACGGGGGACACCTTCTTTATCGGCTTCCATACCGAAGATAAACCGATGAATGGTATAGGCCTGCTTACCCGCATAAGAAGCCATCACCTTGGCAGCCCGACCGGTTGGTGCTAATAATACTGTTCTCCTTTTTTTCTGGTCAAAGGCTTTGATGATGGCACTGATCAAATGTGTTTTACCCGTACCTGCATAGCCTTTCAATAAAAACACCTTGCGGGTTTTATTTTTATCCTCCAACAATTTTACCACTTGTACAATGGCAGACTGCTGATCTGCGGTCGGTTCAAAAGACAAAAAAGAGGTAATTTCGTGTTCCATGTATTGGTTCTTAACCTTCCAAAATTAAGGTTTATGAAGATCGTATTCACTATTTAACCAATTAAAATAAGATAATGGATCTTAAGCTTAGCATATCTTCAAGAGAACCTATAAATTGAGTGATCAGAATTAAACCATGAGTACATTAGAAAAAGATATTCTACAGCATTTTGGTGACAAACTTCGCATAAGGGTATGTGGACTTCATATACAAGACCAGAAATTACTACTCGTCAAACACCAATCGGTGGGCAAGGATGGTACATTCTGGGCACCTCCAGGAGGAGGAATGCATTTTGGAGAAACATCGGCCCAAGCACTCTTGCGAGAAATGAAAGAAGAAACGGGATTGGAAGTAAGGCAATATGAATTTGCTTTTGTACATGAATTCATTGATCCTCCACTTCATGCTATAGAATTATTTTTTGAAATCCATCAAGCAGATGGCCTTGCCTCCAAAGGCCATGACCCGGAAATGCATCATGACCGTCAGCTGATCGAAGAAATTCGATACATGACACTAGAAGAAATTCATGCACTTCCTGAGCATAGCAAACATCAAGTACTGGTAGGCTTGAAAAGCTTCGATGCATTGGTCTCAAAACGCGGCTACAGTATTTTCAATCCCAAAGGGATTTGACAGAAAAAGCTTCGTTTTTAGCATAATTCCCAGTATATTGAATCTTGTATAAGGCTTGTACATTCAACCTTAAAACACTTTACTTTGCCAACACTGACGCATAAAATAAAAGACGTATTGTTCGAGGCTGAAAACCTGAGCAACTACAACTTGTTGATACAAATCAGCATGTATAATTTTGGCGTATGCATTACAGATCCTTCTCAAGAACGTTGTTTATTGTTGGAAAATTACCAATTCAATTTTCCAGGCAATACCTCTAAAATTATTGAAGAGTTAAATTTGTTTTTTTACGAACACGAATGGCTCAATGCTGGTTTTTGGAAAAATGTAATTGTATCCACCAAAAACACGAGATTCAGCATTGTACCTATTTCACTCTTCGACAAGGATTATGCCTCGTCTTACCTAGACATCAATTCAAATCCAGTACATGAAGAAACCTTGTTTTATAACAAAGAAGTTTCACTGGACGCCGTCGTCGTTTTTGGCATGCAAACAAGTATCGTCAATTGGTTGAATCAAAAGTACCCTTCTAAAAAAATAAAATACACCCACCAACTTTCCGTATTACTGGAAGGCATTATTGGCACAGACCGTTCTTCTCAAAAGAAACTATACGCCTGTGTTGAACAGAGCTCACTTGCTGTTGTCTTAAAACAGGGAAATAAAATATTGTTCTGTAATAAATTTCAAATACAAACGGCAGAAGATTTCACCTACTATACACTCTACACCATGGATGTGTATGGACTCAGTACAGAAACCACCCCACTAGTGCTCATCGGCAACATTGACAATAAAAGTGCGGAGTACCAAAAAATATATAAATACGTAAGAAAGATCGAATTCATCGAACGTCCGAGTATACTCAAATACGGTTTCGTGTTCGATGAAGTACCCGATCACTATTTCTTCGACTTGTTTTCTTTACACTTATTTGAGTAAATAAGGCTTGCTTTAAACCCAATACCCATGACGAAAACAGCTCTTTTTCCCGGCTCCTTTGATCCTTTCACCAAGGGTCATGAAGACATTGTATTGCGCAGCATCAACCTGTTCGACAAGGTTGTTATTGGCATAGGGCATAACAGTCAAAAAAATCGGTACCTCGATATTAAAGTCATGAAAGGCTTCATCGAAAAAACATTCGAAACCTATCCACAAGTCAGTGTGGAAGTGTATGAAGGACTAACGGCTAAATTTGCTCAAAAAATTAATGCCCGTTTTTTAATTCGTGGTTTGCGGAATACAACTGATTTTGAATACGAGAATACAATTGCTCAAGCCAATCACCATGTATGGGATGAATTAGAAACGGTATTTTTAATCACATCTCCTCATTTGGCCTACATCAGCAGCTCCGTGGTAAGGGACATTCATAAAGGAGGAGGAGATGTCAGTACGTTTTTACCGTACACGATTTGAGTGCAGGTGATTGTATTTTTTAAATACCTCTTCTATCGAGTGGTACGTATTGGTGAGTGCTTTCGCGACTTCTTTCGCGTTCATCCACTTCACTTCTTCGATAAACTCTTCCAATTGTGGTTGCATGTTGGAATCATCCACACAATGCATGGTATACCAATCGGTACGTTTTAAAATACGGCGGTTTTTTCTCACGTAGGTGTGCCAGGTCGTGCAAAGATGTTCGTGCAACTTTACCCTCACATTACATTCTTCTTCTACTTCCCGCTTGGCACCAAGGGCAGAATCCTCTCCTTTTTTCAGTTTACCTTTCGGCAAATCCCATCGTTTTAGGCGGTAGATTAAAAGTACTTTATCGGCCTTTTGAACCAGGCCACCAGAGGCTTTCAGTATTTTAAAATGGTCTTTAAAATATTCCGTCATCACCTCGTAGTCGGTGAGGGTAATGGTGAGCGAGATTAATTTCTTCATCTTTTTGATTTCCATCAGCTCGATCAGTTTATCGATCTGTATGGTCGTCATGTTATGAATCAATACATTGCCCATCAATTTTTTGGCAATCAAAACCTCATCGCTCCACAATACGGTATCAAACGACGAGACATCGCTTTGACCTTTGTAATGAATAAACTCTACGGGTCTGTCGTTTATAAAAACCTTCATGAATACCTTTCTGTTAGTGCAAAGTATTAAAACTTATAGATTAATTCAAACCCAAGTTTTCCCCTGAGTCTTTTTTTTATAACTTGCATAATGAACAATTCCGTGGAACTCTCTATAGCAGAAAAGCTTCTGAAGGTCGAAGCTGTAAAATTAAATCCTGAAAACCCCTTTAAATGGGCTTCTGGCTGGAACTCTCCCATCTATTGCGACAATCGTGTAACACTTTCCTACCCAGAGGTAAGAAGTCAAATTGCCCAAAACCTGATTGAGGTCATCGAAAAAGAATTTTCCACAGTAGATGCCATTGCAGGAGTTGCCACTGCTGGAATTCCACAAGCCTCCATTATTGCAGATAGAATGGGTAAATCATTAATTTACGTGAGGGCCAAACCCAAAGATCACGGTATGGAGAATTTGATTGAAGGAAGAATCGAAGCCGGTCAAAAAGTAGTCGTGGTCGAAGATCTCATTTCAACAGGCGGTAGCTCTTTAAAAGCAGTACAAGCCTTACAAGCACAAGGCGTAGAAATACTAGGCATGGTAGCCATCTTCACCTACGGCTTCCCTGTAGCTCAAAAAGCTTTTGATGATGCAGGAATAAAGCTGGTGACTTTATCAAATTACAATGCATTGTTAAACGTTGCTTCGCAAAAAAACATGTTGAACGAAAAACAATTAGCATCCCTTTCAACCTGGAGAGAAAATCCAAGCAGTTGGAAAGTATAACCCTTTGAGCGATACATGAAAAAAAAGGCCTGGATTTTTTTATTACTGACCATCCCTTTAGGATCATGGATCCCTGTTCCTCATTTCCATTATTTGAACTACGATATTTTGGTCGCAGAAAATAAAATTGGAGAAATGAGGGCTATAAAAAATGAAGCGGGACCTATTACCACCTACTCTATACAAACCACCATCTCGTTCAAGGTATTTGAAAACTACGATGTGAATTACCAACTGAGTACGAGTTATAAAAACAACATGATGGTGGAAACAGCTCTAAAAAACATTGTCAATGGCAAAACAGAAGACAATGTCCACTTGAAATGGAACGGTTCAAAATACGTAGGATACAATAATCAAAAATCCGTTACACTTCAGGAAAAAGTGTTTCTTTCAATCGCCCGCTTGTACTATTACGAGCCCGTAACCACATCCAAGGTATTCGCAGAGAAATTCGCAGATTTTCAACCCATCAAAATCAATAAAAAAAATGAATACATTCTTCATCTCAACGATGGGAATAAAAGTAAATACACCTATCAAAATGGAATATGTAATGAAGTCAGCTCGAACAAAGGCTTCTTAAAAATTTCCATCAAATTACGGCCAAACAAATGATACGTATAGGTCTACTGTCCGACACACACGGCTACCTTGACCCTCAGCTCTTCACTCATTTTTCATCCTGCGACGAGGTATGGCATGCTGGCGACTGGGGATCCCTGGAGGTCTTACAAGACTTACAAAAATTTAAACCTTTGGTGGGTATCAGCGGTAACATCGATGGACGAGAAATTCGACAAGAAGTACCGACTTACCAATGCATCGAGCGAGAAGGTTTAAAAATCAGTCTTTTTCATATTGGAGGTAAGCCTGGTTACTATCCACCCGATGCGCTCAAACATGTACAAGAAGATCGACCCGATATATGGGTATGTGGACATTCTCATATTTTAAGAGTAAGTCACGATAAAAAATACCATAACCTCCTTCATCTTAATCCAGGAGCAGCGGGAAAATATGGGTTTCACCATGTACGAACGGCTTTACGATTTACATTAGAAAACGGGAAAATACACTCCATGCAAGCCATAGAATTGGGTAAAAGAATCTAAACTGCTTTTATTCGTTTTTTATTACATAAAACCATTTTCCAATACATATCCATTTCTTATTTGATTCACTTGAAGCTTCTAAGAAGCTTCAAAAAACTTCTTAAAAGTAGTTTTTTATTACATTTAAATATAAATATTCCAATTACTTATTGGATGTTTTTAGTATTCAATAAGGTATATTAAGCTCATTATTAAGGTTATAAATGCAACATTCTAGTCCTATGAAACGTTTTGCGTTCTTTTTATTTATCCTATTTTCTCTCCTTATCCTGCGTACAACAACCCATGCTCAGTGTCCAAACTATTCTCCTGTAAACTGGTTTGATACCACTTGTTACAAAAGACTTCCATCAGAATTAAAAGTCGGTCAAGGTCGACTCGGACATGCCGATTTATGGGGAACTACGGGAGCACGAGCGTTTGATTTTTATATTCCTGCAGGAAGAGAAGAATGGGCCATTGCTGTTGTACATGCCTGGCAAACGGAACACAACATTTTAAAATACAGTCAAGATGTATTCAACTGGCATTACTACTTCGGAACATTGCTTAAGGAATCTTTTGGAGGCTGTGATCCCAATTTAAACTTCACTGGAATTACACGTTGCAGCGGCGCTGCTTTAAACAATCCTTTTACACAACTCGACAACTATACCATCAGCACCACACCTGGTGGACCTGCAAGAGTAGACGGTTGTTTTCAAATTGACAACAATACAGGTTGGCCAAACTTCCCTAAGTACTACCCTCACCGCTGGACCAATAAACCACAACACACCACGTTTATGGCCGAAGATAATTTTGCTACCGCAGCACTTTCTAAAATGTATTACGATTTGGCCTTCATTCGCTACATCGAATATGTAAAAGGTTACCCCGTAGAACAAGTATTGACTACAGCACCCGATAAAGCCGCAGGATCTATTTGGCTTGCACGTGCTTACAACAAAGGATATTTCGATCCAGGATCTGCCAATGTCATAGGCCTGGCGCCAAACAGAACAGAAGCCATGGCCAGTAACAACTGGTTGGCCTTAACTCAAACCCCTTTGTTAGGTTACGATTACACCATCGCAACCTCCCATGTTTTAAAAGTACTTTCTAATAATTTTGAAGGTGGATGGACTCGTCCATGGGGAGGAACAGGTTGGACCAATACGGCCGACAATCAATGGCATTGCTGGTTCGACAGACCCATTACATGGGCCAAGATGAACAGCTACATGAATAAATTTTTTCCTTTATTTCCTGAAGCCAACGCCGCTGCTGTCACCGCAAAAGTGAAAGCAAAATTCGACGCCATCAATGGAGGTGGTCCTATTTCATTCCGTTATCAATTTGCACCTGTACTCGATGAGTTCATCCTGAACATGCCATACGATGATCCGATGCAAGGTTGGCTTTATTCCACCGATGGAGAATCCGGATGTCATAAAGGAACAGGATGTATAGGTCCCGATGTCAAACTCATTGCAAAGAGTAGTACTACATTTTGTCAAGGACTTTCTGTCGATTTACAAACGGTAGTGGGTACAGGCTATACCTACCAATGGTTAAGGAATGGTGTTGCCATTACCAATCCCGGTGCTGCTCCTAATATTTATACCGCTACCACTTCGGGTTCTTATTCCGTAAGGGTAACTACCGCTGGCGGTTGTAGCATTGAATCAGACTGTGAGATTAACGTAACTGTAGTCAACTGTAGTAGTTGTACCATGACCGCCACAGCATCTTCTACCAACAATTCTTGTACAGGTGTTCAAGATGGATCGGTAAGCGTAGCCCTGACCAATGGAGCATTTCCCGTTACTTATCATTGGACCGGCCCCGTATCGGGCAATACCGCTACCTTAAATAACGTACCCGATGGAGTGTATACCGTAGAAGTCATTAAAGTCGGAGATCCTACATGCAGAGCTTATGCAAAAGTAAACCTGGCTTCTACGGTTGCACTGTATCAACAAATCAACACGTCGATGACTACCGTCAATTGCAGTACAGCCGACCTTGCGGCACAAGTTGTAAGCAACCCTCCTGCAAGCTGTAACTATAGAATAAGACTTTCTTTTACAGGAAGTGGATGTTATGGAACATGGGACAATTCACAATTGAATATCATTGCTACAGCCAATGGAGGAACACTAACACTACCTGCACCCAGAGCCAATGGAGGGAATAATTGTGTGCACTTAGATGAAATTATTAACGTGCCCACAGGTGCAACCTTAAAAGTCACATTAAAACGACTTCCAACATGGAATATCACTGCGCCTAATTTTCGTTTAGAAGTGTTAAACCCTTCCAATACGGTAGTAGGAACATACAATATGAATGGAGTTTCCATCAATAACCCACTCACAGACATCATTACATTAACCACCAATTGTGGTGTAACAACTCCTAACTATACCATGTCTTGGACACCGACAACAGAATTGTCGGTATTGACCAACGTCACCAACAGTACCACAGCCAGAGCGGTAGTTTCTACAACAAGAACATATACGGTAAGAGCTCAACACCCTACACTGTCTCAATGTCTCATGTCCAAAAACATAACCGTCGAATATACCTGTCCTGACGGGCTCCCTGTAACCTGGTTATATTTTCATGCTACTCCTCAAAAAGAACAACACGTATACTTAGAGTGGGCAACAGCAAGTGAAGAAAAAAGCGCTCATTTTGAAATAGAACGAAGTAAAGACGGAGCTTCATTTGAATACGTTGGAAGTGTATATGCACAAGGTAATACCGAAAAGAACTCAAGTTATAAATTTATAGATGGGCAAGCATACGAAGGAACTTCATACTACCGATTGAAGCAAACAGACCTTGATGGAAGCTTTATCTATTCAGAAATACGTACTGTCAATTTTGGTGAACAAAGCGGATATATCGTATTCCCTAATCCAAGTACACATGGGTTCCACATCAACTCGACACACACATCACAAACCCTCGGTTTGCGTCTACAACTGACCGACGTTGCAGGACAAATTATCTTGGAAAAAGATTTATCGTTGAGTCCGGAACATGATTATCTATTTGGAGAATCTTTACCACAAGGACTGTATATTCTTCATGTTAAAGACCAGCACATGGGTCATACGTTTAAATTAATAAAAGAATAATAGTATATGGGAAATGGGCAGAACATACTACGAATTTTAGTTTTTACCAGTGTATCTTTATTCGTATGTATCGATCTATCTGCCCAACACAATGCCAGCTGGGGAAGACCTCCCGACGGTTGGGATGATTTTTACCTGGGATTAGTCAACGATTACAAAAAGCCCAACGATGTCGCAGAACCAGGCTATTGGCTTGATGTCATCAGTAAAGCCAATGGATTGAGTACCTATAACGCAGCCGATCCCAACAAAAAATCTGTTCTTTACCAATATAAATACATCAATGCAGGAGTAGACACCAGTACCAACTGGAACTCACAAAAAAGTCTTCCTCCTTACGGCTTAAATTTGTTACCCGGCATGCGTTATGATGCCGATCAGGTAGGCATGCGTTGTGCATGGGTCATTTACATGATGCAAGAAGATGCAGGGGCTGTGGCTGCCAAAAATAATATTGCCAATGCTACTTGGTTAAAAAACTATTTCCTCAACATTAAGTATGTGGCACAAACGGGTGCTGAGAGAAAAGAGATTTTTATTATTGAACCTGATCTATTTGGTTACATCAGTGAAAACTTATATAACTCAGGAACCGCTGCTACAGGAATCTCTCCTAGTGGTGTGGGATTAGGAATGACAGCTCCTATGTCGACCATTGCTGCCGATCCTAATTACAGCTATTTGGCAGGACTTCCCAATAATTTCGAAGGCGTGATTCAAGGGGTAATACGTACCATAAGACGTTACAATCCTCAAGCATACTGCGGTATATGTGTGAATCTATGGGGTGCATGGATCCCGACCAATATGCCGCCAGCTCCAGCAAAATCGGGACTGGTTTGGTGGAACACCGCTCAAATTGATGCGGCGGTAGCTTATCAAGCTGCCTTTTTTCAAGGCCTCCTCTTGGACGCAGGATATGACAAAGGAGATTTTTTAGTACCTGAAAAAAATGGGGAAGTCTGTTTGTCTTCCTTTGGTTGCCTGGCAAGTAAGTCTGGGACAATCGTCCAATGCCGCAGGCTTTGGCATCACGTTAACCAATCCTCCCGCTGCGCCATATGCTCCTTTACCCAATGCAAGTCAAGGTTATGAAGACACGTTTGTGCAGTACATGTTTAATAACATCAATGGATTTATCAACGCAGGATTTATAGGTTTTTTAGGAGGTAAAGGGATGACACAAGGAACTGATTATTCCTTGAAAACAACGCATGGAGACAAAGGTTATTTCTTCAACCGGGCACGAACAACGATGGATCCCGGAAGACCCTGGAATCTTAACCGAGGAGTTGCCATACCTCATCTTGGTAATGACACCACACTTTGTGGTACAGGAGGAAGTATTGTTTTGAATCCCGGTAATATGGGTGCTTCTCCTATTTTGTGGAGTACAGGAGCAACAACACCTACCATCACGGTCAATAGCGCTGATACATATTGGGTAAGGGTTGGAGGAACAACAGAATGTCAACGCAGGGATACTATTGTAGTAAGTAATACCTTCAGTGTAACCCTTGGGAATGACCAGAACCTTTGTAGCTCAGGATCTATCACCTTAGACGCAGGTCATCAAGGGACAAACGTCAGTTATGTCTGGAAAAAAAATGGAACAGTATTACCTCTTGACGATACACGTTTCTTGACCGTAAGTAGTCCTGGAACCTACCGCGTAGAAGTAACCGATCCAAGTTGTATGCCCATGAAAGCCGATGACATCATCATCAGTTCAAGTGCATTAACAACCAACTCAGGGGTTTGTGTTAATTTCCCATCCACTGCAACACTGACCGTAAGTAATACGGGAGGAACATACCGATGGTATACCTCTCCCACCGGAGGTTCACCTGTTCATACGGGAAGTAGCTATACGACACCAAGCTTAAGTAGTGAAACAACCTATTACGTAGTGGATGAAGCTTTATATACGTCTACCATCATACCTAAAACGGCTGCGAATGGATTTTCAAACTCTCCAGGGAATGGTAATCCCCAAGCAACAACCGATAATGACTGGCTATATTTTGATGTCTTAAAAGATATGCAATTGGTATCGCTAACAATTGAAGCCATACTTTATTACAGTCCGGGAACACGTTCCGCTGCCATTACCATCACTAACCCTTCGACAGGATTTAACTATACCAGTGCTCCTGAAATTGTGTACAACACCGCTGTCATTAATTCAGGCCCGACCATCGCCACAGGAGTACTTAACCTTCCTACACCACTGATGATACCTGCAGGAACTGGTTATAGAATAAGAGTAGATAATGCCGCGGGATATGTATTTAATTATTTCAGAGGAAACATCAACAATATTGTGCATCCCAAAACTCACAACAGCTTAGTCACCACAACCAGTTACTCTTGCGCTGTAGGTTGTGCCATTGCAGGTATGCCAGCGATCTACAACTGGGTTGTTAACTCCGCATCAACATGTGCAAGAACACCTGTTACGGTAAGAAGTTGCGGAACTTTACCTGTTGATTTCATTTCATTCACGGCTCAAAAAGAACAAACACAAAACAAATTAAAATGGCAAATTGCGGATGTTGATGCCGCAGGTCAATTTGAAGTAGAACGATCAACGGATGGCATTCACTTTGAAAGACTCTATACCGACATTTCACAACAAGGAACATCTTATTTCGCATACGATAGCAATCCAATAGAAAGCAGGAGTTATTATAGAATCAAACAAATTGATGACGAAGGTTCTTCCATGTACAGTCGTACGGTATTGGTATCTGATCATTTTAGTTCCTTACAGGTAACTATATTTCCCAATCCGAGTCAAGGCTCATTTACCATAACCCTATCTACTGAAAGCGAAAACAAGTTCTTGTCTCTAGAGCTTTTCAACAGTATCGGACAAGTGGTACTCCAAAAAAACATAAACCATCAACCAACTTATATCCTTGACCAGGCAATACATCCGGGACTGTACATATTAAAAATTAGCGACTCAACAACAGAACAATCTTTCAAATTAATAAAGGAATAGTTTAACCTGAAAAACTGAATATAAAAAGACCTTACATTCCTAGCGCTAGGAATGTAAGGTCTTTTTATATTCAGAAGGAAGTACCTTAAAATATTCTTTAAAACATTTGATAAAATAATTTCGGTTATTAAAACCTACCCTTGCCATAACTTCCTTAATGCTGAGTGTTTCTTGTTGCATCAATTCCGCTGCAATCCTAATCCTCACAGTACTGATGTATTCTTTGATCGACTGCCCAAAGAAGTCTGAAAATTTACGATACAACTGAGCTCTACTGATCCCCAATTCTTTAACCAAAATTTCTACATTCAACTCTGTATTGTCTATATTTTTTAAAATAATTTGTTCCACACGATGAGCAAAAGAACGAACAGCTTCAGAGCTCTTCTCTTCGAGAGACAAGGCATGTAAAGATGATTCTGTACTTGTCTTTTTCTCTAACAAAGAATCGATGCACAATTTCACGTCTTCTATTCTAAAGGGTTTAAAAAGAAAGGCATCTGCTTTTCTCTGAAAAAGCGTAGACCTTAATGCTAGGTTTTTACTTCCACTGATACATAATACTTTTATCAATGGATACCTTTCTTTTATCGACTTCAACAGATCACAACCATAGGACTCTGTAAAATTAAAATCCAAGACCACCACTTCAGGTCGATGTTGACTTAAAAAAGCTAAGGTCTCCGCTTTAGAGACGGTTCTACCCACCTCATAAAAAGCAGACAATGCTGCCATTAAATAATCGCCAAACAATTGATTATTCTCAACCAACAAAACCTGAACAGGTAAAGCCAACAATGAATATTCTTCATATAATTCATCATTTATTTCAAGGGATTGATAAGGAATATGAACGGTAAACACACTTCCTTTATGAAGTTCACTTTCTATTTCAATAGTACCTTCTAATTGATCAACCAATACTTTTGTAAAGTATAAACCTATACCAATGTCAGGCAAACTTGACATTTCTTTTTGACGAAATGCCATTGCAAGTTTAGCACACAAATCTTCACTCATCCCTAACCCCGTATCTTTCACTTCTAACGTAAAACGAGAATGCGTTGTATCGATGAATAAATCTAACCTGACAGACTCCCCATTATCACTATATTTAATAGCATTTGACAATACATTAAACACTATTTTTTCAATTCTAGAAACATCGAATCGACACAAGAAAAAGTTAAGATTACACGTATACAAAATCGTCAATTGCTTCTGCACCATTAAACAATCAAATGACCTGCTGATTTCTTTCATAAAATCAACTAAATCTCCTTCAATTGTATTTTTATATTTAGCAGAAATAGCCATTGAATGAGCCTCTAATAACTGATCTGCATACAAGTCTATTTTATGGGTTAAGTTTTTAATGGCTTCAACATGTAGAATATCTGGATGAGAAACCTTTTTTCCCAATTGATGCAAAGGAGATAAAATCAAAGAAATATAACTTTTTAGTTCTTGAGCAAACTGAGTATGGTAATGTTCTTTTAAAATAGCCCCATAGTGGAGTCTCTCTTGTTCTAATTGATCGACGATTAATTTTTTATTTTCATGAAGCAATATCCTAAACCGTTGAAAAATAGAAAGCGCCAACAACATGGATTGAACCACCATGAAAAAATAAAAACTGAATACAAGAACCGACCCTCCAAAAACAAGACGCTGATGACGCAAGGTATCGATCACCATGATCAAAAGAAACCAAGCACTTGCTGCTAAAAAATACGTCGAAAACAGATTCTTCTGGTTGAAAAACCGAATACACACCACCGTAAATACAGTAGCATAAGGCAAAACAATCAATGAGGTAGAATAAATCACATCTCCCCATACCCAAGACACTAGGGCATAGAACAAAAAGTGAACAAGTGTAGAACCTATAATCCATTTGGAATGCAGATCTTTCCAATAGTGTAAGTTTAAAAAAGCATGCACATAAAACACATACGACACCAAAATAAAAGCAGGTGCAATATGCACACCCATCATATAACTCAAGTAAGGATAATCTGTCCAAAGGTATAAAGCTCCTGTTCTGTCTTCTGAAAGTGCTTTAAGCACAGCAAAAACCAATAATGAAACATAAGCCAGGTATACCTTATCTTTCAAACTCACATAAATCATGAGTTTATAAATCATCATGATAGCCATAAGCCCATAAAACATGCCAAGAATATAATACTCCGTACTGCCATAATATAAGAAGTAGTGATAGGGCGTTATAAAAAAATCAAACCGACAATAGCCTCCCTTTCGCACATGCACATAATAGGTACATACAGAGGAAGGCTTCAAATCCATATCGATGACTAAATTTTTATACCGATAAGATCGTTGCGCATAAGGAACATCGAGACCTGTGGAGCCACATAAAAAGACTTCCTTGTTTTCATCCACCCGATACAAATCGATACGTCTAGCATTCGGTGAATGTACATCAAGCACATATCCCATGGTCTGTGCTTCTGTTTTGACATTGATTTGTATCCAATAATCAAATTTTCCTCCTTCGTTTGAAAAATCGCCTGATGTGACAGGCGAAAACAAGGCTTGCCCATGAAGAAGTACATCAGAAGAACTTAAGCCTATACTGTCTTTAAAAATGCAGATGTCCTGCTTTTTAAGTATATAATTTACCCCAAAACGATTATCCAACATCAAGGTATCTGAAGCCGAAATGCTGGAACTACACAACAGTAAACAGGATACGACGAATACAATTATTCTTTTCATAGCCATTGATGTAAATAAAGGTTTACTCGGTGAATGAATCTGTGCCGTGTCTGTTTGCAAAATCATTTAAGCAAAGTGAAAATGAACACCCAATCAAGCTGTTTAAACATATAAATATTTCAATACTTTATTATACTTAACCAATACAATGAAATTATTACATCATTAATTTGTGATTTAATTGTACTTTTTACGTCAAAAAAAGACCGGTTTATTAAAAAAAGCCCCTTACCGATAAAATCAGCCTAAAAACGAGCTCATCAACATGTGATGTAGAAGGTAAAATTGCAGGATAATAAAAAGCCCCTGCAGATCCATAGGATCACACAGGGGGCTTTCATAAAAAATGCGGAAAGTTATTTATTGTCCTTTAAATAGACGTGTAACAAGTGTGCTATTTTCAGTTTGAATGTTCAGGATATAAATACCTTGTGGCAAGTCTTTTCCTACACTCACTTCATTCAATTGCACGTTCTTCATACTGCTCACTTCTCTTCCATTCAAATCAAATACCGTTACGCTGGTAATTTTTTCACCATTCGTTAAAGAGACCGTAGTTTGATCTTCAAACGGCTGAGGAGAAACGGAAATACTTGCAGTATTATCAGTTGAAGCAGCAGTATGCTGTGCTTCAGCACATGCCCCAAGCGCAACCCAAGCATCGGTCCAGTACATACCTGTACCTGGTCCATAAGCCCATGCTGCACCGTTGCACCATCCAGAGAATGGCCAAGGCTTACATTGGTATCTCGTCGTGCCATTTTTCACAATACTACCCGGACCATACCCTCCATTTTCAACGTATTGAGGACTTGTACATCCTGTTACAGTAATTACCGTTACCGTAACAACGGCAGACGTGGTGATTGCACCCGCATTGTCTGTTGCCCTCGCAGTAAGAGTATAAGTACCCGCAGGTAAATTCGTCCAGTTGATGCTATAAGGTGCCGTATTGTCATTGGCAATCAACGTTGCACCATTATAAAAACCAACGCTAGCAATCGTACCATCGACATCTGATGCTGAAGCAGTAATGGTAAAAGATGCAGGAGCATTGAAGCTCGCATTATTTGCAGGTGAAGTAATACTTACCGTTGGAGGTTGATTTACGGTAGTCGACAATGTTGTAAAAGTAGGATAAGGCTGAGCAAAATATCCTGAATTACCCGATGGACATACCGCATTGATCGTCCACTGATAGGTCGTATTGGCGATCAACCCTGTTAACGCAAGGGACGTTCCTGTTACCGTAGGGTTTGTCCAGGTAGACGTACCCAGCACCCTATACCAAACGACATACGCTGTAGCATTGGCAGAAGCTGACCAAGTAAGCAATGCAGAATTAGTCGTAATTGCCGTCGCATTTAAATTGGTAGGTACAGGACAGGTTACCGTTGGTGTAGTCACTTGAATGGTCACTACAGATGACGTCGTTACAGCACCTTGATTATCTGTAGCTCGAGCCGTAATGGAATACGTTCCTGCATTTACATTGGTCCAAGAAAAACTATAAGGAGCCGTATTATCCGTACCCAACAATGTAGAACCGTTGAAAAATTGAACACTGCTTACCGAACCATCACTGTCTGTCGCATTAGCCGTAATGGTAATGGATGCAGGAGCATTGAAGCTCGCATTATTTGCAGGCGAGGTAATGCTTACCGTTGGTGGCACATTACCGCCACCGCCAACAGGAACCGTACCGGATATAGAATATTGTCCCAACGAACCATAATCAGAATAACCGGTGTTCAAAGGACTACCGACACCAGTACCTTCTACATAAAGGTAATATGTTCCTGAAGCAAGACTAGTAGAAATAGAAGCCGATAAACCGGTCGGATTTGCAGTAGTAATCGTAGTACCAGAAGCATTGGTCAAACGAAGCAATACGTCGAGGTTAGGATGAGTAGCTGCAGGACTCACGTTAAGACTCACATTACCACCACCCGTTGTAAAACTGTATACGTCCACATCGGTTCTGATGTGAATGATACCACTGTTCTGAGCAGCAGAAACACTCCCATTTGAGGCCACGCTCAACGCTTTTGCATTGGCAGCCGTATTACCGACATCATCGGTCTTGTAACCAAAACCATTTGTGCTGTTTGCAATAATGGCTACATCATCTTGTGTCATGTTCGCATTGGCATATTCCCCACTGCTCCAGTGTGTAATACTTCTTGACATAGAGTTACCCATGATCGGAGCCCATGAACCATGTCCTCCATAGTAAGCAGAGCCATTTGTTGTTCCGTCGTGTTGTAAGTTAAACGTATGTCCTAATTCGTGTGAGCCTGTTTCTCCAGCACCTTTCTCACCTGAGTTATATACCCAACAAGGACTGTCGTTACTGTTACGACTAAACGAATTCAAATACGCCACGCCACCTGCAGAAGGAGCCGCCGTTGTGGTAATGGTGAAAATACACATTTGTCTCCTGTTCATAGGAGCTGCATTATACACTGCACGATCGGTAGTCACATTAATGTTGAACGGACTCAAGTCCTCGCTGATCATTTTCCAAATGTTGTTGATCTGAGTTTCCGTCAGGTTCATCGGTTGCGCATTGATGGTTGCACCACCTGCCCATCTTGATCCGGAAACTACTTCTCCGTCAAAATCCAAGTAAGCAACCGCTACAACACCCGGTAAACTTTGCAATTTGTAAACCGAAGATGTTGGAGGAGGAATGGCCAATACCCCATCACCTGTTTTTGCTTTTTGTTTGGTTTTCTCTTCTTCAAAATCAACACACATCACACCGTGTATATCAACCGTGGTCACCACTACATTTCCTGAAGCATCGGAAGTATATTGGTATGCCAATTCTTTGGTTGGAATGACGGCAAAACCTTCCACTGAAGTCTCGGTAAACGTCAAAGAAACTGTTGCACTTTGAATACCTTCTACATGACCAATAATTGTTTCTGAACCATTTTCAGATTTACGCACATTGACTACCGTTGAAAGTACTCCATCGGTCGTGGAAACAGAAACGACCTTCGAACCTCTTGCATTTTTACTGTTTAATGAAGTATAAAAGCCATTGACGGTCCCAATTTTTTTCTCTTTACCCACTTGCGCATGGGCTTGAATAAAATTAAAACAAAGAAAAAAGACCATAAAAAAGGCTGTCCTTTTGTGAAACCCACCGAGGATTTTGTTCCGCGATGAATCATGTTGTAGATGTTTAAGCATGATTTTTTCAAGTTTAAGTAAAACAATAATGATAAAATTCCCCCTAAGCCTTGAGCATAAGGGATGAGTCAAAATTATATCATTCAAAGAAAAAATATGATATATTCATCTCAAAGGTGTATTTGATTGTCTCTTGAGACAAACTAATACGCTTTTGTGCTGCACTGTGAATCCAATAAATAGCACGCTAAGACGACTATTATAGCCCTAAGAAAGAGAAGAGCGACAGCGAATTGTACCTTTTAAAGAAAATAAGTCTGCTATGAAGAGGAGACAAGGATGGAAAGAATCATGATTTGTCTCATACCGTAGCACGCTAAGAAATCAAATTTTACAGTGCTCTTATGAAGCACTTAATGCTCTGAGCTAGTTTTTTAAAAAGTTTTCGATAGGCACTCTTAAAAAAAGTAAAATGACTATCTACATATAGTCATTAAAAGTAATAACCAAGCACTTCACCCAAGCAGCAGCTTTAAGATCTATCTCTTCGATGATCAATACGTGATTTCAAATCGAAACGTCAATGATAAGTGTACGCCCTTTTGAACATCAGAAGACATGACAACGAACTTATCTGACTCCCAAGAATCTAATTTCACGAGGTACGTAAACCGATAAAAATACAACACGAGGTTTATTTTTCATAAAAAAGATATTCGTGTTGAGCAACTTGATCTACTTGGTAAACGACAGGATGAATTACTTTGAATTTTTGAAGATCGGAGAAGTAAGAAAACACATCGGATGGGTTTCCTTTTATGCAACAGCTCAGCCTCATATTACAAAGAAGCTTTAGAAACCAGCATGAAACTGTGTTGTTTCCCTTTGTGGTTATTATAAATTAAAATCTTATTCATGGATTTATTCGCTGAAGAAAATTTCAACATATGTTCTGGTATGATTTGATTTTTTAAAAATTGACAAGCGATATATAAAGACAAAGCGGAGACCGTTGGAAAATCACCCGTCAAATGCTTATAACGAGCAACCGTTATTTCTGGCAAAGTAGACTCTACCGCATTGAAAAAATGCGATAAACGAACATCTCCATTTTCAGCAGTCAATAAAACATCAATAGTTTCTCCGGCTGCCAGATGTTCTTTAACAAATCGTTTTAATTGTTCTTCTAATACCATCGCATCATCGATGGGTAAAAGTTTTATCGCATCCAAAGATGCAACAGCACCTTCTTGCTTAGCATCTAAAACAAACATAGCCACACCCTCACCGGCTATACTGCCAGAGGTTTCAGATTGATAAAGCTCAAAATTAGAGATCAATTCTTGTTTATAAGTTCCCGCCAAAAAATCAATATTATAATTGTACGTAGAAATTTCCTCTACCCCACCAACTAAATAAGCATGTTCAGGTTGTTCTTTCAGCAACATCATGGCATCGAGTAATGTATTTTCAAAAGCCAAACCTCTATTGACATGTGTTGCATTATATCCTTTATTGGACGACATGATCCCTAATTGAGAAGCAATGGCATTGGTAGTACTTTGTACAAAATTGGTTGGCGTGAGTGTACCTTCTTCAAACTCGATGACTTGATTTAAAAATTTAATGCAATCTTCCATACCTCCATTGGCCGTACCAATAAGAATACCATGAAGAGGTTTATCATTATTTTTCAACAAAGGCATTGCAGCTCCAACACCCATCCTTACCGCTTTACCCATACGACGTAAGATCCCTAAAGGGATGCCTTCGTATTTAGGTTCTATCACGTGCAATACATTATTTACACACTCTTCAAGCTCTTCTTGCTTTTCCGCAAGGAGTTTTGTTTGAGGTGAAATGGATGTCATCTGATGTATAAAAACCATGGGTTATGCTTTTGAAAAAATCAATGAACTACAATTCCCTCCAAATCCAAAGGAGTTGGACATGACATGATGTACGGAAGTTTTTATATATTCTCTTAAAGGACTCAAACCTGTACTTTCAATCGGTGTTTCAAAATTCAAGCTGGGGTACAGTTCTTGATGGACCAGATTTAAAATACTAAATACCGCTTCTATCGCTCCTGAACCTCCTAAGGTATGTCCCGTATTAGACTTGGTCGATGCAAAATAAGGTACATTGTCAAACAAACGCTTCATAGCCGTACCTTCCACCTCATCATTATTCCCCGTAGCTGTACCATGAGCATTGACAAAACTAATTTGAGCTGGTGCTAAGCCCGCAAAATGTAATGCTCCTTGCATGGCTAAAAATGGGCCATCGCCTTGATCCGATAAAGACGAAGGGTGAAACGCATCATTGGCATTGCAATACCCTGAAAGAGTAGCATAAATTTTCTTCCCCACAGCATCTTCTTCCCGTTCTAATACCAAATAAGCAGCCCCCTCTCCCAAATTTAATCCTTGACGGTATTGATCGAATGGTTTACAAATTTCAGGCGACAAAATATGTAACGCATTAAACCCATTGATCGTAAACTTTGCCAAACTATCCGTTCCGCCTACAATAGCACGTTGGGCAAAACCATGTTGAATTAAACGGGCACCATACATGATGGCATTGGCAGATGAAGAACAAGCCGTATTGATGGTATTTCCTATGCCTTTCATACCATAGTGTTTCTGCATGTAAACATTAACAGAACCAATATCATAGGAAGACAAATACTCAGAGCCTTCCTGATCATTATTGGCATCGTGATACAACTCATCCGTCAAACACATACCTCCCACCGTATTGGCTCCAATTAAAGCGGTATCGTATGAAGACAGATCATGTGTTTCTAAACCGCTCATGGCTACGGCTTCCTCAAACGCATGCATGGCTAATAAAGTGGTACGTGTAATACCTTTTACATTCACGCCCAATTTCTGTCTGAAGTAATCGTTCGTCAACTTTACTTCTCCAAAATGTAGTGTTTCTGAATACTTAGAAGGGAATAACTCCAAAGACGTAATACCACAGTGCCCGGAAAGCAAAGCCTGACGATTGGTTGCAACCGTGTCGCCCAATGCCGTAATGACTCCGAATCCGGTAACTACAATTTTACTTCCCATCTTATTCCTTAAATGATGATTATCTTGTTCTATTGGCCTTAATGTATTCTGCCATGGTATTCACATCGACCAATATCTTGCGACCTTCTTTAGGGTCCTGGATTTTGATACCGTATTCTCTTTCCAACAAGACGATCAACTCTACAGAATCAATAGAATCTAATCCTAATTCTTCACCAAACAGAATCTGATCGTCTTTGATGTCATCCGGTGTGATTTCCATCAAATTCAAATACTTTATAATTTGAGTTTTTAAAGTTCTTTTTAATTCTTCGTTTTCCATGAGCGTTTTATATTAAATTTTTCTTTTTTAAACCTATAAATGCAATCAACTGCATGACGACAATACTTAACAATAATGGAGTAACATTCGCCATGATTTGATTCAATTTTCCTCCTTCTAAGAAGAAGCCATAATACGATTCTAAACACCAATGCAAAGGAGACATGTTCATGATGAATTGAAAAGATTTTGGCATGGCAAAACTAGGTACCAATATTCCTCCAACCGTAGCCAGTATGACCACCGATATGGCACCAAATCCATTGGCTTGTTCCTGTGTTTTTGAAAACACTCCAATACACAATGCATAACTCACCGCACACCAGCCACAAATAAAGGACACGGCAACCATACCCCAAAAATCATCGGGAATATTTAATGCCGGTAAACCAATGTGAGGAAATACATATACTCCCATAGAGAAGATCACAAATACTTGAGCCATGGCAACCAATAAATAAATCAATTGCTTAGACAGCAAGCCCAACATAAAATTGGTAGGTAGTATTTTTAAGCGAACAAAACTTCCACTTAATTTTTCTTTTACAATATTACCACCTAGAGAGATGACCATAAAAAACATCGCAAAGATAGTCCATGCCGGCACGTTATGCTGAGCCGCATTTGGAATACTCCTTACTCCATTGTGCGAAGTCGTTTGTTCTCTAACTCCCGTTTGATTCGCCATCATGTCTTCTTCAAAAGAAGCTGGCATTTTTTCTCCATTGATGGAGGTATATAAAGCATCGAGCATGGTTTTGCTTTCCATCACTTGCAATACACTCTTGAGAGCACCTTCTACAGATCTTCGGAATGATTCTTGAATAACAGGATGAAAATAAAGCGTAAGTGAATCCATATGCAACACCGGTAGATTCTTTGCTTCCGATTCTATCCCAAATTCAACCAATGCTTTGCCTGCTGCTCCCTGAGCTTTTTGTGACAAGCCATTTGAAAATCCTTGAGGGATAATGAGTGCTACAAATGCATCATGGTCATTCATGTCATCTCCTACGGTACTAGGTTCAAGCGATGTCATGGAGATCAACTCAAAACGTCCTACCTCTTCCAACTGCCTCAACATGTCTAAACTTAGCTCACCTTTATCCTGATTAAACAACAACACTTTAATTTTGTTATTGTTCACCAACTCAAATGCACTGATTTGAATACTCGTAATGAGTAAGGCCAATAAAATAGGCATGACGAACATAAGTGTCAAGCCTACTTTATCCCGCAAAAGTAATCTTGATTCTTTCAATATCGACGCCCAAAACTTATACATGACTAATCGCGGTAAGCATTTCCTGTTAACTTCAAAAACAACTGTTCCAATCCTCCTTCTTCATGAAGCGTAAGTAACTTACTCAAATGATCGTAGGCTACAATTTCTCCCTTATCGATGAGCGCCACGCGATCACACAGGTCTTCTGCCTCTTTTAAATGATGCGAAGTATATACTAAAGTTGTCCCTTGGGCATTTAATTCTTTTAAATAGGAAATAATAGCATGGCGTGTTTGTACATCGACTCCTACGGTGGGTTCATCTAAAAATAAAATTTCAGGTTGATGTATCACCCCAATGGCCAGGTTGATTCTCCTTTTCATTCCTCCTGAAAATTTAAACACCTGCTTATGCGCCACATCACTTAAACCTAATATCGACAGTAATTCTTCGGTACGTTGTTTGATTACCTTGTGGGTTAAGCCAGACCACGCACCAAAAAACTCTAAATTTTCTACCGGATTTAATTCAGGATAAAAAGCAAAATCTTGAGGAACGTAACCAATGATAGAGCTCACTTGTTTTTTACGAACACTCATATCTTGCCCATTGACCCACACCTTTTCTGGCTGAGCTTGTAACAACCCTACCATAAAAGACATTAAGGTTGTTTTACCGGCTCCATTGGGACCAAATAGACCGAAACGTTCTCCTTTTTTTATTGCTAAACTTAAATTACGAATACAATCGTGCGACTGCCTTGGATAGCGAAAAGTAAGATGATCAATACGTAAGGCCACGTTATTCATTACTTACCATTTAATGTTAGACATCGATTTGAATGCGTTCTTCTCGATCTCCGCTATTTCCATTAAAAACCCGGCCATGTCATTGAAATCTTGTTGAGTGGTTAATCTCCCTTTGTATATCCCCGCAGCCTGCACCGCAGCAGATCTCCATAAATCGCCTGCCTTTGTAAAATCTTCTGCTGACTTCAACAATATATCATGTGGATGAAAAGCATGTGCTTGCTGTAAAAATGCACCGTACATGAATCGAAAACCTCCTCCTCCTGTTCCTATTTCTTCTTGCATCCTGACCAATTGAGCTAAATAATTACCCGATTGTTTCAGTCCCAATTTATCTCTCCATCCCTTAATTTTATTGGCAGTATATTTTATACCGGCTACGCCTACAATAGAACCTGGGATATACAACATATCCCGTACATTACGTTTAATGCCACTCTTGATGGCATTTTTGATTTGCTCTTGTGTAACTACCTTTTGAGCCTTCGGATAATACAGTTGTCCCTTGGGAGCCAGTACCCCTTTAGCAAAACGCACACGCTCCAATTCATAAGAAGTAAGCTTGGTCACCGTTTCCATCACTGGATCACTGATCAAATAATTATCGTCTTCTTTGCCATATACCACTAAATTATGTGCATTGAAGTGGAATCGATATTCCTTCGGGAAATAAGTCAAATAATAAACACCCACCTGACAACCTACAGGCTGACCGCTGGCGATGGCCTGATCTAAAAACACTTGTGCCTGTTGAGGAGAGCTGAATGTTTTACGCACTACCGGAATATCGAGGGCATTACAGGTACGTTTAAATATTAATCCCGGCATGGTTCTGAATGAAATAGCCGGACCATTATTCACTTTCAAAAAAGGGATGTGTATGTAAAATAAACCTGAACCTATACCAAAGGCTAAAGGTTCACTTATTTGGTCTACACCAATATGTTTCAAAAGATTTGTCGTGACACCGTTTTCACAATGAGCCGATTGAATATGCTCAAAATTAATTTTCATATCCCTTTATATTTTTCAAATCAGCTACCGACACTTCAAACACTTCGGCATACTTTTGTAATTTTTTTTCAGATAACCCTTTAAAGACAGAAGGTTTCATATGCCTTTTCACTTGCCATTTCCATAAACCTACATAAGAAGCCAAGGTATCCAAATCCATCAACTTCAACTCCATAAAAAACAACAAGGGGCTTACTTCCCCTTTGATTGCTTTTTGCCTGGCATGCTCTGTTCGTTCTTTAATATCGTCCCAAGCCAGATCTAAAGCTGCTGCTTTTACTTCCCATCCCCTGCTCAAACCCGTCGTATAATTTCCAGATTCATCAACCACATAGCATAAATCTTTCGTAAACTTATCTAACACACTGGGGTCTTGAGGGAGGTCTTCTTTTTTCATGATTAACACACCGTTAGTAAACCAAACATATAAGAGAAGCGAGAGCTTTCGGGTACTGCTAAAAGTATCGTTTCTCCTTTTTTCAATTTGCCACTGTTAAACAGTTCTTCTACCATCAGGTAAATAGATCCTGCCCCCACATTACCAACAGAACTCAAATTGGTAAACCATCTTTCCTGAGGTATCGCCATTCCATTTTCTTCCAATTTTTCTGAAATTTTACTTCTGAAAAATTCACTGGACATGTGTGGCATGAAATAATCAATTTGAGAAACATTCAATCCTCGTTTTTCAAAAATCAATTTCAATTTATCGAAACCAAGAGGTACAATGTATTCTCCCAGCAACTTTACGTCTTGTTTAATGCTCAATATGGATTGCTCCATAATTTCTTTCGGAGTATAGTCCATGTAACTTTTAATGTTACCGTCTTCCAACTTCTCACTTCCCATGTACATGCATGGCTTAATTTCATGCGCATAAGAAACCCCTTCTAACCACTCTACTCTTAAGCTGAGTCCATTTTCATTTTTCTGATTGCTCATCAAAAAAGCACCTGCTCCATCGGACAGCATCCATCTTAAAAAGTCTTTTTCAAAACCTACATATCCATTACCTTCCAACTCTTCTAACTTTTTCGATTCCTCTTCAAATACATCTCCTCTCAATACCCTGGATAATCGTTCAGAACCTGTTGCGACAGCAGTTTGAGCATCTCCCAATTTAAGAGACATATAAGCATATTTAAACGAATGCATACCCGCACAACAAACTCCTGAAGGCGATACCACTTCAATGGATCTGGTTTCTGGAAGCCACCCATGTACCATCACACCATGAGAAGGCATCATTTGATCAGGAGTAGACGTACCGCATGCCAATAAATCAATGGACTTTAATCCTTCTTCTGGTTTATCAAATAAAGCCCTTACGGCCAATGAGGTCATTTGAGAATTGGTATGCGTATGATTACCATTTTTATCGATGGCATAGAAACGACGTTTAATGCCGTTGTTTCTTAATATAATGCGTTTCGATTTTGATGATTTATCGTTAATTAAACCTAAATAATCTTCCATCTCATCATTCGAAATGGGTTCATTAGGGAAAAACTTCGCTACTTTGGTAATGTATACTTGATTAGACATATCTCAATTCAATCCTAAATAATATTCTTTTTTTCTTCTAATACTTTTCCCCACGAAAGGTCTAAATAATAGGTTATTCACTAATAAAACAACAGGAGCAACCACAAAAAGTGCAATTAATAAATAATATTTAAAAACCGTCAACCACGCTTTTCGATTTTTACGCTTGTTAATTACTGCAGACCAGATAAAAAAGAGCCTTCCTGCACGTTGCTCTATAAACATGAGATCTGAATCTACCTCTACTGCTTTATGTTCAACCAATTCTTTCTGCAAGGAATTCCATGATCCTTTAGATAAATGTGCTAAAGCTATTTTTCCAAATTGCCCGGCTTGCTGAATATCCTGATCCGCTACACCAGGTTTAGGAAATATCCCCAAGTAACGGTCTTTTTTACCGGTCAACATCCAATACAAGATGGTCACAGCACTGATTAAATTACTATTTCTATCCACCAAAGCAATATTCCCTACTAATCGAGCTTCCGCGCTCAAAAGCAGTTTCTTTATTTTTTCCTGAGCGTTCAGCCACATGTTCCTGGCTCCAATCAAAGTCAATACAGGTGTACCTTTCACGATTTGTTGAAAACCTGGATCTTGCAATAAAGAAGAAATAGGTATACTTGGCGATAAAAACCAAGGTTGATAAGCGACAACCACCAAGTCATATTTTTGTTCTCCATATGAGAGGGGATTCAACGGAATAGTTTTTCCTGAAACACTTTCAGGCATCGCATCGAAAAAACGATCACTTGTCCACGGAAAAGTAAAATCTTGCTGAGGTACAATACGAATACATTCTACGCCCACTCCTTCTTGTTCAAATGGAGCAATGAAATGATCGACAATATCCTTTAACTGACCCGACTGGGTATAATACACAACCAGTATTTTTTTATTCATGTTTTACATTTTTAAAATCTTCGGGTTTCAACACCTTCGATTTTTTACAATAATCTAATACTGCTTTTTGAGTGTCAACATTAAGCTGGGTATAATAATCTTTTACCATTTTAGCATCTTCCTGTATGTTATCGTTATACCTTAATAAGCCAGGAGCATTTTCTTGAATCAACAACCTTAAAAAACGGTATTCTGCGTTGGACTTATTCTTAACAATAGCATCTTCTAACTTACGACCACCTTCTTTGAACAAATCCAATTTCTTTTTCACACCTTTTACAAACTCTGCCTTCCGCATGAGTAAAACACCCGTATAAGCCTGCTGATCAGGGATGTAAGCACGGTTAATTTTTTTTAGTTGCTCATTAATCTTGAGGGTATCCCCCATAGATAAGGCAGCAAAAAAAAGGTTTCTGTTAAATTCCTGAGCGTAAGTAAAAGAGCCTAAATGAAAAACAATTACTCCAATTAAAATACGCGTCCAAAAGCTCATTTTCTATTTTCTATACCTTGCCCACAAATATAGTGATAGTCCAGTACATTTTGAAATACGTTTACTCAAACCAATGATAAATAGAGTAAAAAGAAAAAGACTGTCCTAGAGAACAGTCTTTTCAATGCTTTTAAAAGCAAAATAATTATGCGCCTGCTTGCTTCAACAAATCTTGAACATCCACTTTTTTAATCACGGGAGTTCTGGTTAACACCTTAATGTTGTTTACTTTATTGGTAGCTATTGCCTTATTTCTTTTGTCTTTTCTTTTTAATCGAGTAACTCCCATGACTGTATATCTTATGTTTCAAGGACTGCAAAGGTAGCATATATTCCATTTATTCAAAAAAAATCTTTTAAAAAAAAGGGAAATACTGCCCTATACCGTTCCTATTTGCTATTTTTGAAGAAAAAAAGCTTCATGAGTCAAGGTAAACCTTCTATTCCTAAAGGAACTCGAGATTTCAGTCCCGAGAAAATGCTTAGACGTAACCACATCATCAACACGATTAAACAGGTGTATGAGACCTATGGTTTTCTTCCTTTGGAAACCCCTGCCATGGAAAACTTATCGGTTTTAACGGGAAAATATGGGGACGAAGGCGATCAGTTGATCTTTAAAATACTCAATTCGGGAGATTACTTGGGTAAATTACCTGAAAATCCACTGGCTTTAGGAGCCAAAAAACTCACCCCTCATATTTCTGAAAAAGCACTGCGTTATGACCTGACCGTACCTTTTGCACGTTATGTGGCCATGAACAGGCATGACATTACATTTCCATTCAGGCGTTATCAAATCCAACCGGTTTGGAGGGCTGACCGGCCTCAAAAAGGTCGTTACAGAGAGTTTTTCCAATGCGATGCTGATATTGTAGGAACAGACTCGCTCGTTTGCGAAGCAGAAATACTCTGCATGCTGCAAGAAGTATTCAAACAACTTGGGATCAATGCTTATAGGGTAAAACTCAATAATCGTAAACTTTTGACGGCGATTACCGAAGTATGCGGACACCCTGGAAAAGAAGGAGAACTCTGCGTAGCCATCGACAAACTCGATAAAATCGGGCGAGAAGATGTCATCAAAGAATTGAAAGAAAAAGGTTTTACAGAAGAAGCCATCTCTAAACTCTCTCCCGTATTCGACCTTCAGGGCAGTAACGAAGTAAAATTAAATCAAATTGAAGCCTTTGTTGGTCAAAATAAAAGCGGTTTAGCAGGGCTTCAGGAAATTCGGGGGATTTTTAACCATTACAAGGCATTTACAGGAAATAATCCTGATTCATTCGTCGACATCGATTTTACCTTAGCCAGAGGTTTGAGTTATTATACCGGTGCCATCATCGAAGTGAAAGCACTGCATGTTTCTATCGGCAGTATTTCAGGAGGAGGTCGATACGACAACCTTACAGGTGTGTTCGGAGTACCGGGCTTATCTGGCGTTGGTATTTCCTTTGGAATAGACCGTTTATATGACGTTATGGAAGAATTAAGCCTTTTTCAAGAGGTTCAAATGAATTCCACCAAGGTGATTATTTGTCACTTTGATGAAGATAGTCTTGCAGAAGGGCAAAAACTTGTATACCTTTTAAGGTCTAAAGGAATATATAGTGAAATATATCCTGATACTGGTAAGATAAAAAAACAGCTCAGCTATGCCGATGGTAAAAAAATACCGTTTGCAATCATCATTGGTTCTGAAGAGATCAAAACCAAACGATACACACTCAAAAACCTATCTTCCGGGACACAGGACTCTTTGGACATAGATCGTATCATTAATATCATTCAAGCATGAATTTACACTATTTTCTGTTCGCACTCGCTTCAAGTCTAATGTTCCAAATTCAGACTTTTGCCCAGGTCGCTTGCTTCACTATTGATCACCCTAAAGGTTGTGTACCGCATACCATTACCGTTGACGGAAGTTGTTCTTCTGGAGGTACTTCTACTTCTTATGAATATACAACCAGCAGTGGACTAACAGCCCTTACAACTCATACCTACAACAGCGTATACAGCGGCAATGTGACCCAAAGAATATCGATTCCTGCTATGCCTGATTTATTAGCGACGAATCCTGTCACAGTCATCAGTCCTATCATTCCAAACATCAATGTAAAAAGCTGTTCAGGAAGACGTGTAGACGTCACCATCAATGACAATACCTACGATCAATACGAAATCAACTATGGAGATGGTTCTCCTGTTCAAAATGCCAATCCGAATTCTACAACTACATACAATTACGCAACAGCAGGAACATACAATATCGTAGTAGTAGGAAAATTCTCTACAGGAAACATTTGCACCAACTCTCAAACAGCACCTATTGCTGTAAACGTCATCGATGCGCTTCCTACTCCTGACATGACGTTTTTAGAAGTCACACGAGAAGGCGTATCCAATGGAGAAATAAAAGTAGAATTTAACCCATCCACCCTTCCTATCTACCGGTACGACTTAAAGTCAGGTATTAACTACGCAACAGATCCATACGTCAATATTGGAATCAATCCCAGTGTATTTAATTTGACAGGCAATAGCATTACCCTCAGTAATATCAACACCCTTAACGAATACCATTGCCTTCGGATACGTGCCATTGATGCATGTACCAATGCCGCTTTAGCCAACAATGAAATTTGTTCTATACGTTCTTTCACGGTACAGGCCCAAAACCTTCAGAATCAATTAACCTGGACAAATTATCCTAATCTTCCAAACGTATCGACCACATCCATAGAAGTAGGAGGAAACCTCCTGGCAAGTGGAGCATCTAGTCCCTACACCCATACCAGTGTTACTTGTGCGACTCAGTATTGTTACCAAGTCAGAACAGAACTCATTACCCTTTCTTCTCTTGGTCCACAATACAGTTTGAGTGCTCGTAAATGTGTTACGGCCATTTCTACAGATATTCCAACAGCGGTGAATAATGTCAACTCAACAGTTGTCGGTAGTAACGAAATACAAGTAAAATTCGATGCACCGACCGGTTTTACAGTAAAAAGATATCAAATTATCGACTCCGATTACGGACAAGAAGTCAGTAGTGGAACATCTACAAATGTTAGTTTCACAGGCAATCCAGGCTCTTGTTACAAAGTCCGTTATCAAGACCATTGCAATAATCATTCTGTAGAAAGTAATACCAGTTGCACCGTGGGCCTCACTGCAGACCTGGCAGAAGACGGTTCGATTGCTCTCTCATGGAGTCCCTACTCTGGTTATTTCTTAACAGGAATAAGTTCCTATGACATCCTTTTAATGGATGAAAACAACCAAATACTCAAAACGATACCCGCCGGCAATGGGCTTTCTACTTCCGATATACCAGATGAAAATGCAGGAAGATTATTTTACATTGTACGTGTCAATTCAGGAGGTACTGAAAATCTAATTTCATATTCTAACAAAGTCGAACTCTCTCTGTCTCCTGTGGTCTATATTCCAGATGCCTTTACTCCTAATGAAGATGGGAATAACGACATTTTCAACATCAAAAGTCGTTTTGTAAAAAGCCTTGAAATGAGTATTTACAACCGTTGGGGCGATCCGGTGTTTCATACCACCGAATTAGGTAAAGGCTGGGACGGGAAAGTAAATGGGGCCGATGCACCGGTTGGCACCTATGCTTATGTGATTACTACGGAAAGCAACAAAGGAGAATCAACCACTACAAGAGGCACTGTTTCCTTGATCAGATAAACACACTTATTATAATAGCCTATAAATTATGAATATGATGGATATGTTTGGCATGCTGGGAAAAGCAAAAGAGGTCCAATCTAAGATTCAACAATTTAAAGAAGATGCGGTCAAGCTTACCGTTGTTGGAGAAGCAGGAGGAGGTATGGTAAAAGTAACCATTAACGGTAAACGGCATTTAGTTTCCGTAGACATAGAACCTTCACTACTTAAACCAGAAGATGCGACCATTCTACAAGATCTAATCGTTGCAGCTACCAATAAAGCAGCCATCGAAATGGATGAGCTCCTTAAAGTCGAATTAAAAAAACAAACAGAAGGACTTATCCCCAATATTCCTGGATTTGATCTTGGCCAACTTATCAATTAAGAAATGCCATCAGTAGCTGTTGCTATTTTAAACTGGAACGGGCTAAAGCACCTCAAAACCTTTCTTCCTTCGGTTATAGAATACAGTCCGGAGGCTACCGTATATGTCATCGACAACGGATCTACCGATTCTTCTGTCAACTGGATACATACACACTATCCTCTTGTAAAAACAATCTCATTAAAAACAAACCATGGTTTTTGTGAAGGATACAACCTCGGTTTAACCTCTTTACAGGAAGAGTATTTCATATTACTCAACTCCGATGTAGAAGTAACAGCACAATGGATAAAGCCACTCCTTGAATGGATGGAAAATGATCCATCCATTGCAGCGTGCCAACCCAAGCTTCTTGACTTCAACCAGAAAAAACATTTTGAATATGCTGGTGGTGCAGGAGGCTTCTTGGATTATTTAGGCACTCCTTTTTGCAAAGGACGTATTTTACAAACATTAGAAGAAGATCAAGGACAATACAACCTTGCAACTCCCATACACTGGGCCAGTGGAGCTGCATTTATGATACGAGCCAACGTATTTAAACAAGCCGGAGGATTCGATAAACGCTTCTTTGCCCACATGGAAGAAATTGATTTATGTTGGCGATTACGTATTCAAGGATTTCAAATTTATTCTTGCCCTCAATCGACCGTTTTCCACCTGGGAGGAGGTACCTTGAATCCCAGCAATCCTCGAAAAACATTCCTGAATGTTCGAAATAATCTTTTAATGCTTCATAAAAATCTTCCCCGAAGGAAACGATTTCCTGTATTGATTCAAAAACTCATCTTCGATGGCCTGGCCGGTATATTTTTTTTATGTCAAGGCAAATGGAAAGACACCTTAGCCATCATCAAAGGACATTGGGCATTTTATCTCAGCCCTCGTCCAGAAAAAATACATACGACGACAGAAATAGGAAAAGACAAGGCCTATAAAGCACATTTTCCTTTCTCCATTGTGAAAAAATATTACCTCAATAAAATCAGCAGATTTAACGAAATTCAGTGAAGGGATTAAAAATCCCAAATGGGATTCCTTTTTTTACGAAAATGACGATGAATATTCATCGTAAAAAAAAGGATTAAATACACCACAACCGGTGAACCAAGGGTCAAAAACGACAAATAAATAAAAAACAAACGGACACTTCCTGTCGCCACACCGAGGCGATCTCCCCAAAAGGCACACACACCAAACGCTTGTTTTTCGCAAAAAGCCTGTATTCGAGCTATTATATCCATACTCTATGTTCCAACACTTGAACGAATGTAACAAATAAATACAATTTTTTCAAAAAAATAGCTGGTTTGATTGATTTAAAGAGTAAAACAGCCTATTTTCGCATATATTAAGATTTTACTTAAAAACTTTTTATCCAACAAATTATGGCGTTCAAAAGAAAACAATTAGTCGCGGTATTGTTTGCAGGGCTCATGCTCGCAAACGGTTGTGCGTTAAAGCAAATGGTCAAAATGTCAAAAGACCAAGAGCTTACTGTAACTCCAAGTCCCTTGGAAGTTCACGGAGATAGTGTAGCATTCGAAATGTCTGCCTTGCTTCCCCTTAAAATGTTGAAGAAAAACAAGATATATGCTGTCGATACGCGTTATCAATACGGCGATATGAAAGTAGACCTTCAAACGATGGAATTCGTTTCTACTGATTTCCCTAATGCAAAGACAGAACAACCAAAATTGTCTAAGCACTATGCTTTTGCATACAAGCCTGAAATTGGCAATGGAGATTTGATTGTAACGGGAAGTGCAAGCAACTTGACGAAATCAAAGACCAAGAAAACACCTGATATGCCTGTTGCTAAAGGTTTAATTACTACGTCCAGATTGGTAAAAGACTACTACTTCACAGCTTATGCTGACCACGGTTACAACAACAAAGAAGAACTTGTTCCTACTTCTGTAGATTTCTTCTTCGAACAAGGAAAATCTAAATTGAGATCTTCTGAAACCAAAGGTACAAACGCTAAATTCTTAGACGGTTTCATCGCTCAAAAGAATGTAACAAGAACCATTACTATTGTAGGTTCTCACTCTCCGGAAGGTACTGAAGCTAAAAACAGTGGATTGGCTAACGAACGTTCTAAAGTGATCGAAGAATACACTAAAGCACGTATGAAACATTACGGTTATGCAGTAGATTCAATCAGCTTTGTGAGCAAAGGTTTGATCATGGACTGGGAAGGGTTGAAAAAAGAACTCGCTTCTACTACCCTTTTGGATGAAGCTCAAAAAACGGAAGTATTGAACATCATCAACGGAAGTGGTGACTTCGCAAGCAAAGAAGCTCAAATTGAAAAATTGTCTTCTTGGAAAGTCATCTTCTTTAAAATCTATCCTAAACTAAGAGCTGCAAGAACTGAAATCTTGACTGTAAAGAAAAAGAAATCAGATGCCGAAATCTCTTTGTTGGCTAAATCCATCACAGATGGTTCTGTAAACCTGGATACATTGAACGAAAATGAATTAGGTTACGCTGCTACATTAACTCCTGTTCTTTCTGAAAAAGAAGCGATCTATACTGCTCTGGTAAAGAAAAACGACAGCTGGGTTGCTCATAACAACTTAGGTGCTGTTTACCTTGAAATGGCTAAAAGAGAAGCTGACGATGCGAAAAAAAGCAGCTTAGTAGACAAAGCGGTGACTTCTTTAAACTTGTCATTGAAAAAACAAGAAAGCGGCGAAGCACATGCTAACCTTGCTTCTGTTTCATTGATGAAAAACGACAGACCTAATGCAAGAACAGAAGCAATGAAAGCAACAGACGGTGCTACTTCTTCTGACTTCGTTAAAAAAGGTGCGAGTGGTATCATTGGGGTATTAGACATCAAAGACGGTAAATACGATATGGCTATCCAAAACCTATCAAAATCTACCGATTCTTCTGAGGTGGTATACAACTTGGCTTTAGCGAACTTGTTGAAAAAAGATTTCGGTCCTGCTAAATCAGGTTTCGATAAATACAAAGGCATGGTTCCTGCAGATGCACATGGTTTCTACCTGGCTGCAGTGACTGCTGCAAGACAAGGTGATGAAGCAACATTAGCTTCTAACTTACAACAAGCCGTAGCTTTATACAGACCTGTTGCTGAAAAAGCCGTTAACGACTTAGAATTTGCAAACTTTGTAAATTCTGAAAACTTCAAAAACGCCATAAAATAAGTTTTCTAGTCCTATACAAAAAAGAATCCCGGTGAATAGCCGGGATTTTTTTTTGTATATGACCTATTGAATCGTATTTTTGTAAGGATTTAGAAAAGCATGTACCGAATATAGATATGAGAGAAATTCAATTTAGAGAGGCACTTCGCGAAGCCATGAACGAAGAAATGAGGAAAGATCCAAACATCTTCCTGATGGGAGAAGAAGTAGCCGAATACAACGGAGCTTATAAGGTGAGTCAAGGCATGCTCGAAGAGTTTGGTCCTAAAAGAATTTTAGATACTCCTATTGCCGAATTGGGCTTTGCAGGAATTGGTGTAGGTGCAGCAATGAATGGCCTAAGGCCTATCATCGAATTCATGACCTTCAACTTTTCATTGGTAGCCATTGATCAAATCATCAACGGTGCAGCTAAAATCTTGTCGATGTCGGGTGGGCAGTATTCCGCTCCTATCGTATTCAGAGGACCTACAGGAAATGCCGGACAACTTGGAGCACAACACTCTCAAAACTTCGATTCCTGGTATGCCAACTGTCCAGGATTGAAAGTGGTGGTACCTTCTAATCCTGCTGATGCCAAAGGTTTGTTAAAAGCATCCATCCGCGACAATGATCCCGTTATTTTCATGGAATCTGAAGTGATGTATGGCGATAAAGGACCAGTACCTGAAGGTGAATACATCATTCCATTGGGCGTGGCCGACATTAAAAGAGCAGGTACAGATGTCACCATCGTTTCTTTTGGTAAAATCATCAAGCTGGCTTATGAAGCCGCAGACCAACTAGCCAAAGAAGGCATCAGCTGTGAAATTATCGATTTAAGAACCATACGCCCTATCGATTTTGCAGCCATCGTTGAATCGGTTAAAAAAACCAACCGCTTGGTGGTCGTTGAAGAAGCATGGCCATTGGCGAGCATTTCTTCTGAAATCGCTTACCATGTACAACGTTATGCCTTCGATTACTTAGATGCTCCTGTGATGAGAATCACCAATAGAGATCTTCCTCTTCCTTACGCTCCTACCCTCATCCAAGAAATTTTACCAAGTGTAAAACGAATCTACGATGCCGTAAAAAGCGTGAGCTACGCAAAGTAAGTCTCAGGAGTCAGTGGTCAGGTATCAGTAAGGGCGAATTGCATTCGCCCCTTTTTATAATAAACCAGAAGAGCTCGTTAAAAGAACGAGCTCTTCTGGTTTTATCACAAATACGAAAAATATATGCTGACGCATAGAAGGCGAATGCAATTCGCCTCTACCTTCTCTTCATCATATTCATATTCGGGATCTTCCCTTGTGTCTTATTCATGGTTTTTACCATCTTACGCATTTCTTCAAATTGCTTCAGGAGATTATTCACTTGCTGAATCGAAGTACCGCTACCTGCTGCAATTCGGGATTTCCTTGAACCGTTGATCAAATCAGGATTATTACGTTCTGTCTTGGTCATGGAATAAATGATAGCCTCAATCGGTTTGAAAGCATTTTCATCAATGTCTACATCCTTCATCATTTTACCCATACCCGGTATCATACCCATCAAATCTTTGATCGAACCCATTTTCTTGATCTGCTGAATTTGATTCAAAAAATCTTCAAAGGTAAACTGATTCTTCCTAAGTTTTTGGTTAAGTTCTTTGGCTTCTTCTTCGTTATAAACTTCCTGTGCTTTCTCGACCAAAGAAAGTACGTCACCCATGCCCAGGATTCTATTGGCCATACGATCGGGATGAAATACATCCAAGGCATCCATCTTTTCTCCTGTACCAATGTACTTAATGGGTTTATCCACCACTGTACGTACCGATAAAGCCGCACCACCACGGGTATCTCCATCTAATTTGGTTAAGACAACACCATCAAAATTCAATCGATCGTTGAAGGCTTTCGCAGTATTCACTGCATCTTGCCCCGTCATAGAATCCACCACAAACAAGGTTTCCGAAGGTTTAATGGCTTCTTTCACCCTGGCTATTTCCTTCATCATCTCTTCATCTACGGCCAAACGACCAGCCGTATCGACGATGACAATTTTCTTTCCATTCTTCTTCGCGTAGTCCAAACCGTTTTGTGCAATTTGAACGGCATTTTTATTCTCAGGTTCAGCATATACATCTACCCCGATCTGCTCTCCTAATACTTTCAACTGATCGATTGCAGCAGGACGATAAATATCGCAAGCGACTAGCAAAACCTGACGTCCTTGTTTCTTTAACAAATTCGCCAGCTTTCCTGAAAAAGTAGTTTTACCAGACCCTTGTAAACCTGCAATCAACACCACCGCAGGATCGCCCTTCAAGTTGATGTCTTCCTTTTGACCACCCATTAAGGCGGTTAACTCTTCATGCGTAATTTTTACCAGCAACTGACCTGGAGATACAGCAATCAAGACCTCACGACCCATGGCTTTATCCTTGATGCTATCGGTGACTTGCTTTGCAACTTTATAGTTAACATCGGCATCAATCAAAGCCTTGCGGATTTCTTTCACCGTTGCAGCAACGTTGATTTCCGAAATACTTCCCTGACCTTTGAGGGTCTTAAACGCTTTCTCTAACTTCGAACTTAAATTTTCAAACATACCTTATATCATGTCAAGGTTTTGACTACCCAAAACACCAACTCAAATTTACAAAAAAATAACAATTAACGGTTCTTCCGACCCAGCAAAGCCCAAAAGATTGCAAAACTTTTATCCAATAACCTGTTCATTTCTAAAGAAACACCAAGCTTATAGAGAACAAAAAAGGAGACGGTCAAATATACAAAAGATTTCAGGCCGATATTGATCAACGCGTAAAACCAACCTCCTGAAGCCAAGGGCCAAAAAACAAAAGGGAGATACATGATCAAACCAACGAGAATAACATAAACCATGTGCATAGAAAATGGCATCATGTTCAATTTTAGTTGTAAAAATGTTGTTTTAAGTACATTGTAACAGACGATGGCCAACAAAGAACCAATAGCCGCACCTTCGATGCCCATCATGGGAATAAAGAGGTAATTGAACACGGTGATTAAGACCACTAAAAACAATAAAGAGACGATATTGAACATGTAGTATTTAGATTGTAAGATAATTTCTCCATTCAATCCTACAATCATATTGACCAAACGGGATAGCCCAATCCAAAACACCACATCTTTACAAGCCGCATACAAATGATGTTGAGGAATCATCAGCAACAAGTCATCGATACTAATCCATATCAGCATAAAAATAGCTCCCCCTATAATTAATTGATTAATGGCAGAACGTTTGTAAATATCATCAATATATGCCACGTCATTGGTATGCCAGGCGTTGGCAATAAGTGGCGTGGCAATTTGACTAATGGAACGGCGAGGTATTTCAATGACGCTGGCAATAAAAAATCCCAGGGAGTAAATGGCAACCTGATCCAAGCCTTTATCCATCATCATCGCAATCATCAATACATCGATGCGTGCAATGAGAATAGCACTTCCTCCTGCAATGAGCACCATCATACCATACGACAAAATTTGACGGAACAGGACCCGATCAGGTTTGTATCGTTGAAATGTATTTTTCAACTGAAACCTGACACAATACCAAACACCAAGGGCTATCACCGTAAACCAATACGACCACATGACTCCTTCCATCATGCCATCGAATGACATGAGTTGCCAACCCACAGCAACCGTTGTTCCTAAAACAATAATCCGTAAGAAAACTTCTCTAAAAAAAACAGTGGATACGATATTGAACTTAACACGGTATAAGCTATCGTATAAATTGAGCAGTACAAAAGTAAAGGTAAGTGCCAATACATATCCTTTATAGGTACCGATGGCCTGAGCATTTCGGGCAAATAATTGAAAAAAGAACTCGTTAAAAAACAAATATAAAACGGTAAAAAAAGCAAAGCCAATCAAGGCAAGAAAAAATAGGTAAACAGTAAATCCAGAACGCTTGTCCTCTTCTACCCTCACATAAAACCGATCCGCAATATGACCTGAGCCCAAACCTGCAAACAAAGCGAAAAGTGCCCCTAAATCCACCACTACACGATAGATCCCAATCTCTTCAGGCGACAGGTAATAAGGGAAAAACCACATGATGTTTGCTGCCCCTAAGATAACTCCCAGGTAATTCCAAACCGTTCCCTTTATACTTTGTCTGATGACAACGCCCATCGAATGTACATTAAATTTCTTGACCCAAAACCTGGTATTGGGGCGATTTTTTTACCCTGGTGGCAATAAAATCCACATCCCTAAGGTATACTGTATTTTGATTTCCATATTCTTCCATCAAAATAAAATCCCTTGTCCACGGATTATAAGTATAAGGCCTGAATCCATGGTCCAATAAGTTTTTGTGAATACTGTACTCATCAAAACTATATTTATTGGCAAGGCCATTCAATTCAATAATCACCACCTTCAGCGATTCTTTTTTGAGTGTTTCAGAAGCACCTTTGATCACTTGGGTCTCATATCCCTCTACATCTACCTTAATGACAACAGGCTGTTCGTCCTTCAAGATGGTATCGAGACGTTCAATCTGAATTTCTGTTACTTCAGCAAAGGTATCTTCCGTTCTCTGAATATGATTAATCGCATCAAGTCCCTTGGTAAACTTTACAGTTCCTTTCTCTTCTCCGACACCCAGGTTTAACAACTGAACATTATGGCCTATATGGTTCAACTGAACATTATTTAATAAGTTGGAAAACGTATCGGTATCAGGTTCTATCGCTATCGTTCTTGATTGTTTCAAACCAGATGCCAGTACGGTATACACACCCACATTCGCCCCCACATCCACAAAAAGATCTTCTGAAGTCAAAAAATGAGCGACCAAAAACATTTCATTAAACTCATACATTCCCGTATAAATCTGAAGTTCGGCCGTTGACATGCCTTTTTTTACCAATAACTTGGTATCTCCTATAAATGGATAAACCATTGGATAAGCATGCAATCGTATGACAACAGCACGTTTAAAAAAACGAATCAAGGTCGTCATCTTATTGTCCTTCGTTAAAGGGTGACGTGTAATGGTTTTTAATGTACTGATTTTCATTTGTTCTAATTCCCTATTGATCAATAATTGCCCTTACCCTTTAATCGATGTACGATATAACGACCTACAATATACATCGTTACCATTGTATTCCGTATCATCCCATAGTGTTTATTATAAATTTGCCAACGCTCTTTCCAAGCCAACTTTTGTTGTTTCATGGAAAAACCACCCACCAAATAATCACTCAATACAGACTGCGTGTTGACAATCGTTTTGGATTTTTTCAATACTTCTATGACCCAATTGATATCGGCACTACAGCGGTAACGCACATCGTACAAATTAACCAAAGAACGGCGGGCAATAAACGATTGATGACAAACAGCCATACCATAAATCATATCCTGCCATGTAAGTGCTTCCGGTAGCTTGCGTGTAGAAATAGCTGAACGTGTGCCTAAAACGACACGTGCTTCATTGACAAAGTTAGCCTCTCCATAATACACATCCGCATTGGGGTTCAGGGCAAACAAACGACTAAATACATGGCTTCCATGCACATGATCTCCTGCATTCATAAACCAAACATATTCTCCCCTCGCAGCCTGGAGTCCTTTATTCATAGCATCATAAATCCCTTTGTCCGGTTCACTGATCCAATAATCGATCTGATCATCGTAACATTGAATAATGTCTATGGTACCATCTTTAGAAGCTCCGTCGATGATGATGTATTCCAAATGAGCTTCTTCCTGTTGGAGAACACTTTTAATCGTACCTTCCAATAAAGTAGCACCATTGTATACAATGGTAATGACAGACACCAATGGAGTCGTTTTATGGCCACTCGTGCCTGAAATCCTTTTTCCGCCCTCTTTTTTCATATCACTTGGCATGAAGCCGCAAGTTCCTCTATATTACTTAAAATAACAAAAGCAGCTGTTATTATTAGAAGCATTTGATACTGTGCACTTTTAATGTCACATTTCAATCCAAAACGTTACTCTTTCCAGTCCTGGACCTCTTTTTAAACCCCAATATTTCATTCTATCAATATTTTTAGTAAAATTGGGGCTCATTTTGGGGAACTGATATAAAGTTATGAAAAGAATTGCGGTTTTAACGTCTGGTGGAGATGCTCCGGGCATGAATGCATGTATTCGATCTGTTGTTAGAGCAGGACATTACTATGGATTAGAAGTCTTTGGAGTGGTACGTGGTTATGACGGAATGATCAGTGGAAACTTCATTGAGATGGACGACCGCTCTGTCAGTAACATCATACAAAAAGGAGGTACCGTTCTTAAATCTGCTCGCAGTGAAGAATTTAGAACCAAAGAAGGCAGAGTAAAAGCTTACGAAAATATCAAAAAACACAATATCGATGGTTTGGTCGTCATTGGAGGAAACGGAACCTTTACAGGAGCTGGCTTATTCTATGACGAACATAAAATACCTTGTGTAGGTGCTCCTGGTACTATTGACAACGATTTATACGGTACCGATTATACCATCGGTTATGATACTGCGGTAAATACCTGCTTGGCAGCCATCGATAAAATCAGAGACACTGCCGACGCACACGAACGTTGCTTCTTCATCGAGGTCATGGGAAGAGATACAGGATACATTGCGGTGCGTTCAGCCATCGCTGGCGGTGCAGAAATGGCCATCTTACCAGAAACTAAAACCGATATCGAAGACATCATCAAACGTTTGAAATACGGAACCAGCGAATCGAAAGCTTCACACATCATTATTGTGGCAGAAGGCGACAAAGTAGGTCGTGCATCTGACATTGCCAAAGAAGTAAACGAAAGAATACCTGCCTTAGATGTCAAAGTGACCATTCTGGGTCATGTACAACGCGGTGGCGCTCCAACCGCAGCCGACAGGGTATTGGCCAGTCGCTTGGGCCTCGCAGCCGTAGAAGGCCTATGGAACGGACAAACAAACGTCATGGCCGGTATCATTAACCGCAACATTGTATACACGCCTTTTATTGAAACCATCACCAAGAGAAAACCAATCAAAGATGAACTTTCTCGTATGGTCGAAATTTTGAATGGAAGGAAGTATCAGGAATAAGGTATCAGTGGTCAGGTATCAGTGGTCAGGTATCAGTGGTCAGTATAAAAAAAGGTGTTGAAATATTTCGACACCTTTTTTTATACTGACGCAATCAGACAGAATCTAATCGTATTAAAATAATAAACGCACTTACTGATACCTGACCACTGACTACTGACTCCTCTTACCAAAACATATCCGGGCACAATCCTTTTTTCTTATGTGCAAAACGGTAACCGATCACGATCTCATGACTTCCCTTAGAAGAATAACGTAAGTTAGAGGTAATGATGTCGTAAGCATAACTCAATTCTAATTTTTCATTCACCAGCATTCCTGCAAAAACAGAAAATGAATCTCCTCTTCGGTAAGCTACACCAGTCCAAAACTGATCTCTATATACCATCTTACAATTGACATCAAATGAAACTGGAGCCGGACTAGCCGCTTTTACCAATAGTGATGGAACAAGATACACTTCATGGTTGACTTGAATCTTATAACCACCCATCACAAAATAATGGCGATCAAGAGATCCATAGGATAACTGATCATCCCACGTGTAATTGTAATTTCTTAAATCATTATTCAATAATTGGAAAGAAGATGCTCCAAAAAAGAATCGTGAATGATACAACCAAAAACCCAAAGCCATATCAAACACCATTTTACTGTAAGCATTCATAATGACTGGATCACCTTGGTCGTGTATATTTTTTAGATAACCCTCTGGATTATAAATATAATTTTTCATGCCTGCATTACCCCCCAAGGAAAAACGTAATCCATTTTTCGACAAAGCCATATTGTAAGCATAACTGACCGAAGCAGCATTACGCTTGATCGGTCCCGTTTGGTCGTAATAAAAATATCCTCCCAAGCCGCTCCAACTGCGTGTCATGTGATGACGGTCATGACCATATCCGTTGTATTTTTTATTGACTGTCGTATGTGCTGTAAGGTAAGCTGTAACAGGAGATGCGTCCATGCCCACCCATTGCTTTCGGTAAGCCGCTTGCACGTGTATAAAATCTTCAGTACCCACAACGGCTGGATTAAGGGTGTAAGGATTCATATTAAACTGCGAATATTGCTGTTCTTGCTGTCCATACACAACATCGACAAGACAAACAAGTGTACTGATCATCAATGTGCTTAAATATCCTTTCATCACCATTCACAATTATATGTGTACTATTTTTTTGTATAAATAATGATCCTCTCTATCCATCACCTGACAATCGTCACTGAACCTGTATAAGGTTCCATATCATCTTTATCGTTCAATTCAATCACATAGTAATACGTAGCTACAGGTAATTCCACTCCGGATAACTTACCGTCCCAGTTATTTTGATAATGATGTTCACGATGTACTACACTACCCCATCTGTTGTAAACAGTCGTTACTGAATTACGATATGCCTCAATGTTGGATACAATCCAGTAATCGTTCAATCCGTCTCCATTAGGAGAGAAAATTTGAGGAATCACAATCGAACGTTTAAGAAGTACCACAGTCTTGCTTGTCGCCTCACAGCCCAAACTATTCGTTATTTTCACCTCGTAATAACTTGTATCTCGAAAAGGATGAAGCGTCAAAGACAAAGAAGAACTCAAGGTGGATCCATCATGCAAAGAAATCCACTCAAATGACACAGGCAACTGAACGGGAGTTGACCAATAAGTTGGACTAATCACCAAGCTTTTATTTTCCCTCACTTCATAAGGTCCTCCCGCATCAATCCATACCTTTGAAAGTGTGAGTCGTTCTTGATTGGATAAAGCAGTGCAACCGTAATAATTGGCTTCTACATGATAAACGCCTTCTTGATCTGTAGTAAACAAATCCCCATAACGATTCAACCTGGTATGATCTTTATACCAACGATACGTAACATCCGGCAACACGTGATGGACAGATAAATGAGCTGCCTCTCCCGCACAAATCATGGAACGATCAATAACAATCTCCACAGAAGGATTTTCGATCACCACAAGATCTTTCGTAGTTCTATTCGTACAACCTCTGGCATCGGTATACTGATATGTAATCGTATTAAAGTTATTCACTCCCAAACTTAATCCAGGCGTTTTAGGATTAAACACACTTGTATTCACACCTGATCCACTAAATGCACCACCCATCGGACTAGCAGTCAATTTTAAGAGTGGATCATTCACACACACCCGATCAGGTGTAGTAATCATGAGTACAGGAAGTGATACGATTTCTACCACAAGTGTATCGCTGACCAAGCATTGCTGATCCTCTTTAGTCACTTGAAGTTCAACCAAGCCAACACCTGTTGCAGATAAAATGGCAGTATGAGCATTTGTACTCATCGACGCTGTTCCTGTTTGCTCAATCAGCTGCCAGGTATAAATCCCTCCTTGATTCAATACCGTATAATTTTCTACATCACCCAGGCAAATAAAATGTTTACCTACAAGACGAGGAATAGCAACATCAACCATATCGATATCTTGTACAATACTGGCCTTACATCCTCTACTGTCTATTTCTGTCAATTGTAATCGTACCGGTTGATCAAAAAACATAATTTGACAGGCTTCTCCGCCTTGTTGAACAGACTGAGAAAGTACATGACCATTCAAAACAGACCATTGGTATCTACTTCCTGCATGCAGTTCCGCAGAATAAACTTGCGTAGATTGAGGACATACAGGAGACACTGGATGATCAATGTGTGGAACAGGAAAAGGAGCTTGTTCTATAATGTATTGCGATCGACAGGATCTGCTCAATGCTCCTGTTCCCCAAAAAGCATGAGCATAAATCGTATCCGGTAACTGTTGAAATACCGGTGTATAATTTTGTTGGTTCCCCAACAACAATTGAACGCCGGTATGATCGTACCAATTGACTAATCTTGGATTGTTATGCGTAAAGCTAAGCGATACTGGAGTTCCCGTGCAAGCCTGTATAGTGTATGCAGGACAATCATCATCCAAAATGGTAAATGTAGTTTGAATCGTTACCGGTTTACACGCATCGTTCAATAAAAGCAGATCTCCTGCTACCTGATCAATTTCTAATACGATCGTTTCGTTCGATTCTACCATTTGATCATCGATCAGATTCAGAGGAATGACGATGCCCGTAGCGGCAGTACCGTCGTACAAACCAGGAGGTACTTGTATCAGCATAGGATTGATCGTATAGTCAATACCATCGACAGCAGCCCCTCCAACGATACGAACAGAAACCGTTGAAGGTATTGTGATTTCACCATTAATCAATAACAAAGGGCTGGGATTAGGATTCGACTCTACTACGGAATAACCAGCCGGATCAAAAGATGGATAAGCTTTTAATCCTGTAATTTGAATGTTATCTAAAAAATTACCTGCTGTTGGATCACCTGTAGACGTGCGAACGGCTTCAAACGCAAATACCACATTTCGTGATGGCCCTGCTAACGTGTACGTACCCGTATAATTTGTCCACCTCGTACCAGAGCCAAAACGTCCTTGTTCTACCCCATCGATCAATAACCGCATGGTATCAACCACCACTGCAGCACCGGATTGACGGGCCCGATGCCACAACGACCATGTAAAGGTTTCTCCTGCAAACATGCATACTTCCTGAGATAATCGACCATTACTGTTCGCATTTAATTCCACAAATTGATTTCCATGTTGGGGAATAACCCCTTGAAATCCTCTCCCCCAAAACTCTATTTGTCCTCTCGTATCTGTTGTAGACCAACCTGAAACCTGAGCTTGCGGAATGAAACGAAAAGTATTGGCCGATACTCCCGGACTTTCAAAGCTTGAATTGAGAATGATACGCTTCTGAGCAACACCATAAAAAGTAAATAATAACAGAAGTATAATACAAAACAAAATCCTCATCATATTCACAGCATCTAATGTTAACAAACGTTTTAACTTCAACCTCATATTCGATTTCATAAACCTCAAAAGCGATAACCTATTTTAACATTCAAAGGCACACTGAGTGTAAAATACCGTCCTTCACTGACCGCCATCAATTTTGGAGAAGGAATCCACGTATCATATCGTACAAGTTTATCTTCAGGATATTGCCGGTCTCCATGCTCAACAGCTCTGTACTTCAAACCTAAACCGACATACGCCTCTAATACCAAGGAATTCAACAGAACCTGAACTCCAATTTTAGTATTCAAGGTGAAGGTATTTTTATACACGGAAAACGTATCGGTATAAGATCTGTACCTTCTCTCCTCGTATCCCTCCTCATTGAGAAAAAGCTGATTATTTTCAAATTTCTCAGAGGCCTTAAAGGTCACATGATAAAAAATGGCTTCTACCGCCGCATAAGGTCTCACAATACGCGTATTTAGAACAAAATATTTTTGTTCTAAACCGAAACGATAGCCGTTCATCTGTTCAAAATACGTAGCCGTTTTAAATAGATCCGCAATGTATGCAACCGATACCTGTGTTGACCAACTCCCTTTAAAAGACCTTTCAAGACTAAGCTCAAAGCCAGGATTAATAGGATCAACCAAACGTATTGGTGAAAGCTTTAGCTGGTAATTTAAGACTTGCATTCGTTCTTGACTCATGACCAGGAACGACGAAAAGATTAAAATCAATAAGATGGTTATACGAAACATAATGATACTGTTTTATAGTCATTCAACGATGAACGTGTTATTCACTCATACATCTGTTGAACAACAAGGAATAGTATACTTGCCCTTATACTTATTCTGACAATAGCTCCCTTCAAAAGCCATTCAAGAATAAGACCATGATTTTTTCAAACGTTCCCGAAAAAATCAAACCAACGTTGTACCTCAAAGGAGAGTAAAAAAACACTTGTAAAACAGTGTAAAAATGGCATTTAAAAGTGTATTGAGGAGAAAGACTCCATTTATTAAAAACGTTCCCAAAAAAACTTTTCTTTTTTTAAGGCATTAAATTTACCACCAATGACCATTGTTTGAAAGGAATCTATATCGTAACTTTATCTATATGCGATGGTCATGCATTCAGCGACCATTAAAAATATAACACATGCTTTCAGAAGCAAAACTTATAACAGGTTGTAAAAATTACAACAGGGCTGCGCAGCAAGAACTGTACATGCGGTTCTCTCCTAAAATGAGAGGGGTATGCATACGCTATACCAGCAATCATGAAGAAGCGAAAGACATCTTACAAGATGGCTTTATAAAAGTTTTTTCCAACATACATCTCTACGCGGGTACAGGTTCTTTAGAAGGTTGGATCAGAAGAGTAATCGTCAACACGGCATTATCACATTATAAAAAACAAAAAAGACATCTCTATCATCATATGGACGAGTTAAGAGAACAAGACCTGATGGATGAATCGGAAAACGATACTAACGAAAATGAACAGAACTTAGAGGCCATTGCCTTTGCCAAACTCTCTCAAGAAGAATTAATCGCATCACTCAATATTCTGCCCGAACCCTTTAGAGTGGTTTTTAATTTGTATTACATGGAAGAATATTCTCACAAAGAAATTGGAGAATTACTTTCTATCGATGAAAAAACATCGAGAACACGATTATTCAGAGGACGGAAATCCCTTCAAAAACATTTGGAAAAATTATGTGAAACAAAAATTCATGCCGAAGTGCATAAAAAATAATCATGGAAACAAGCCCTAAAAACATAGGTGATCTATTCAAAGATAAATTAGAGAACTTCTCTATAGAAGGTAACCCTAATGAATGGATAGCTTTAGATATGAAACTCGACAAAATGAGTTTCTTTAAATTCCACCTTTCTCATTTCAACATCTATTATGCAGCATTGATCGGGATTTGCTTTTCTCTTTCCTCTGCCGTATTTGTAGATCACTTTATCCTTGAGCGTGACAACAAGGAAGTAGCTAAAAAGTCAATTGCTACGCCAAAAGAAAAAACACCATCGGTCGTCATCCCCCTTGAAAAAGAAGAAACAAATAAAGAGAAACAAATAACACACACACACATTCCTCAAGTGATCGAACCTAAGAAAAACACCGAACTAAACCGTTCAGAGGAATCACAACACGCTTCAAAAAATGACGTAAAAGAAGACATCATCATTCAAGAGTCGATAGAGGATCCTCTCAAACAAGCGAATGTCAATCCAGGTAAAAAAGTAGTATACATTACCCAACAAGATACCCTGGTCGTGTACGATACCTTAACTGTGAAAAAACGTAAACATAAATAATGTTCCCAAAAACAGTCCTTCTTGTTTTCTTTACAGGTATCTATTTTATTTTCATACCATCTTCTTTTGCCCAAGAAAATGGTATTGAAAACAAAAATGAAGACATCGATACCATTGTCATTGTGAAAGAACCTGTCATCATTGTGAAACAAATATATGTAGAACAGGAGAAAAAAAAAGACAAAAAGCATCGCCACTGGATTGATCTTACCCTAAGTCCCGTCATGCATGATAACATCTTTAACCAGGACCTTAACTCTATTTTTTCATACTATGCCGTTGAACTCGAATACAGCACAGATCCAATCATAGGCTATGCTATCGGTATAAGTTATAGTTATGTGCTGAAGAATATATTTTTAAATGTTGGAATATCACTCAATACCTATCGCGATCGATTTACCGATTACAATTCAACGGGTTTCTTCTTCCCCAATGAATACACCAACCAATATGCCTATATCGAACCCAGCCTAAAATTGGGTTATGACCTTCAGATTAAAAGACTTTCTGTTATTCCTTATGCAGGATATATTTTAGGCACTATGGTATCGATGAATGGGAAAACCATTCAAACAAATGGAGATGCAGGAATTATTGACCTCAAAGATGCTCAACTGTATACATCCAGTGCACAAAGCGCAATCGCCGGATTAAACCTGATGTTTAGGCTATCGGATCACATCGAAATCCTGTTAGACCCTTATTATCGAATCGACACCCGACCGATTACAAGAAGCTATGTTCCCTTTTCCTTACGAAGACAAGCATTGGGTGCAAAACTGGGAGTGGCTTACCGTTTTTAATTTTTTAGGCTAACGGTTTTTTGTTAAGCATTTGCTGGAGATATTGTAAGAGTTTCACCTTGTCGTCCGGATGAAACCAATGAATATTCTCCTGTTTTTTCAACCATGTCATTTGCCGTTTGGCATAATTACGAGAATGTTGTTTCAATTTCTCAAGCATTTCCTCTCGAGTATATTGACCTTCTATCAAATCAAAAAATTCTTGATACCCTACTGTTTGCAAGGCATTCAAATCACGGTAAGGATATAACAATCGAGCTTCTCGTTCCAAACCTTGTACCAGCATGTTGTCCATGCGTCGGTTAATGCGATCGTATAAATTATCCCGATCACGTTCCAAACCAATATGCATGACCTGAAAGGTTCTCTCTTTTCGATCCCCCGTGCGGTACATCGAAAAAGGATTACCCGTATGGCGAATGACTTCCAAAGCACGTTGTATACGCCTCGCATTACCACGATCCACCACTTCGTAATAAACAGGATCTTTTTCTTTCAATTCCAACAACAACGTTTCTAATCCATCTTTTAATAAGGTTTGGTTCAAATCTTCCCGAATACGATCAGGAACCGATGGAATATCGTCTAAGCCATACAAAACCGCATTGACATACAAACCGGAACCTCCTGCCATCACTACGACATCATGCACTTGGAACAAGTGTTCCAATAAAGTCAGGACTTCTTTCTCGTACTGAGCGGCATCGTATACCGGACGATCATGAATGGATACATGATCTACAAAATAATGTTTGATTCCCTGCATTTCTTCAAGACTTGGCTTGGCTGTACCAATGGCCATTTCTTTAAATACTTGTCGAGAATCGGCCGACAAAACCACGGTATGAAATGCTTGCGCCACTTCTATTGCCAAAGAAGTTTTACCCACAGCAGTAGGTCCAGAAATCACGATGAGGTGTTTGCGGTTCAAAATGAATAGATGATTATAAGATTTTGAAGTTAAGATATTCTGGTTAAAAATCATTGCTGTATCTTGAAGAAAAAAGTGTTTAAAGAAACACTGAAGCATCTGATGAAAACGACATGCATGTTACACCGCTTTTATTTTCAATGAACTTGTCTTATCATTAGGCAACAAATATAAATGGAATACATTACTGCATTCTTTATAAGATTAACTCATTAATTTATCAAAACTATACTTACATGAATATGAAACTAAACCTATTTTTAATTACGATTCTTTGTTATTTCACACAAGGATTCACTCATTTTTCGAATGCTCAGCTTTACACCCCGGGAGGAATAGCAAATGTTCAGACATCGGCTTCCGGATTCCTGGAATTTAAACACAATACCAGTAATGGAGGAATACGAATCATTAGAAACAGTTCTTCAACGTTAAAAAGCAAGATTGCCTTCTTCCAAAATACAACTGAAAAATGGTCAATAGGAGTTGACAAAGATCAAAACAATGGAAATGACTTTTGGATATGGGGGAATGGTGCTACCCGGTTATTTATAGCAGGGAATGGTAAAATAGGGATTAACACAGAGGCTCCCAATCATTTATTGCATGTTGTAGGAGGCGGAGTTTACATTAAGGAAACCAACGATGCGACCTTGGATAACGATGGACCTGGTGCAGATCTCGTTTTAGAAGATAAATTGGGAGGAATTCTAAATATATTTTCAAGTAGCCAAGAAGGTGGAATTAACCTTGGAGGAGGAGCTACAAGATTAAGTATTTGCAAACACGACAACCAAGGCACGGTAGTTATCGGAGATGTACCCATCCCTACAACCAATAACTATAAGCTATACGTAGGCAAAGGAATTTTAACTGAAAAATTAAAAATTGCATTTAGTAGTGATGCTGTAAACTGGTCTGATTTTGTATTTGACAAAAACTATAAACTGCTTCCTTTAGATGAAGTGGAAGCCTACATACAAAAAAATCATCACTTACCAGAAATTCCATCAGCAGAAGAAATATATAAGGAAGGGCTTAACGTGGCTCAAATGGATGCTAAACTTCTTCAAAAAATAGAAGAATTGACACTTTATATGATTGAAATGGAGAAGAAAAATAAAGACTTGCAAAAAAGAATAATAAAACTAGAAAAAAGATTTTATTCTAAATAAAATCCTAATAAAAATATAACTACACTTACTTCTCTATAATCATATTATGAAAAACAAGACCGTGCATATAATATGGATATCAATAATCTCATTATTTACCATATATAATCTAAAAGGACAAACATTAACATCGAACGGTTATCCATTCACTCCTAAAGGAGATTTAAGAGTTTTAGTAATTTTTGCAGGGCTTGAATCAGATTGCGATGTCAATCACCCAGAATACAATGATCCTAATTGGCCCCAAGAACAGAGTGGATTCCCTTTATGTAAAACATTCCCTCTATACTATGATCAATTCCTATATAATGATTATTCAAGCTTTAGTCCTAATGCAACGGATAAAACAATGTCTAATCTATATTACCAGGCATCTAGACACCATCCTACCAATCCTCCATTTAGAATTGTAGCCGATATATTTCCTGAAAGAATAAATGTTGCAACCAAACATAGTTCTTCTGTATTTAATAAAATAAACACATTATACCCCAATTTTGATTGGAGTAAATATGATAATAGGACAAACTTACCAGAGTTTAATCATGACTACTCCAGCAGTCCTCCTGATCATAAAATAGACTACGTCATGATCATTTGGAGAGATCCTGGTGGACCTGGAGGATATTCTGCTTTAGATGCAGGATATCTATTAACCACTAATATTAATGGATATTCTGAGGTATATAGTGTGATAGCTTCCTGTGGTTATACACATAGTAGTGGAACTTCAATATTACAAGATGTTAGCGAAATCTTTGGTCATGAAATGAATCATTCTATTTTTCTATCACCACACTTTAATGGAGCTAACAATACTATAGGAAATTACTTTGAAGTACCTTCTTTTGACTATGGATTAATGGCACGTGCACTAAGTATTAATTTTTTAAATGCTTGGGAAAAATGGGTACTCGGTTGGATTGAAATAAAACATGATCTTTCCAATTACACTCAGAATGGAACCTATAATTTAAAAGATCATATTACAACTGGTGAAGTAATAAGAATAAAAATACCGAATACAAGCTCGCAATACTTATGGATTGAAAACCATCAAAAGCTGTCAATGTATGACCACAAAAAATGGGCTGGATTATTAAATCAAACACCTCCAGGCTCTTCAGGAATTCCTGATATTGAAACAGGGATATATATGTACATTGAGAATATAACAGGCTCGAGATCTTCAACAATGAATGTTAGCTTACCATTTACTAACGGAATAAAATTCTTAAATGCTCAAGGTAATTTTGACTATAAAAAACCTACTTCATATACTGAAACACCTTTCGAATATTGGGGTAGTAAACTATATCATTTTAAAAGAGAGCAAGCGAACGCTATGTCTGGAACAAATAATTATTTCAAATACAGAAATGACTTCAACAATAACAATATCATTGAAAATTGCTGGAATTTACAAACCAATAATCCATCTACTTGGCCTGCAAACGGTTGTGGATATAATGATGATGCTGAAATCGTAAAAGAAATTATAAATGGTGTTCCCAAACTCTTATATGGAAATTTAGGAGGACGAAATACAGCTGCTATAGCAGCAGGAAGAAGAAGTGATGCATTCCAAATTGGAGACACTATTTACATTGGTAGTAATCCTCCGATTGTTAACTATAGAAAATATTCTACGAGTGCCGAACGCCTAGAATCAATTTACTTAAATGGGTTATCGTTAATAATAACAGAAGGAATAAATAATTCTTTAAATATTGAAGTTAAATTCAATGAAACTAATCTATCAAATGATATAAGATGGTGTGGGGATTTAATCCTTTCCGATGTTCCAGGAGTAGCATCAAATTACGATTTAAATATAAAGTCAGGAAAAACATTAACACTCAATGAGTCCGGGATACCAAACCGACTTACATTAAAAAATGGTAAATTTATCAATCCAACAACATTCACAGTAAGCAATAATGCTTATTTAAATCTCGAACATAGTTCTAAAATAACAAGTGATGCGAGTTTATTTACTATCGAAGATGGAGGAATTGTTGAGCTACAAGAAGGAGCAAAAATAATAGGCTCTAATAATAGTTTAATTCACATTAAATCTGGAGCAACGCTTATACTCAATAGTAATAGTGAAGTTATTGCTAATAGCAATTCTAAAATTTGTATTGAGTCAGGTGCCGTAATCATTTTTAATGACATAACGGCAAGTATAAAAATAGATGGATATACATATTATGGATCCATCGATCCTATTGTTACTACAAATCTTAACATATCTGGCATCCAAATACCTTCTGGCGTTTCTAAAAGTGAAACAATCACAACTAATAATACATCCTTTAATACTGGAAAAAGTATATTACGAGCATCCGAAAGTATTACATTCAATAGTATAACAACAATTGAACCTAGTTCAGGGAACTTATTAATTGCTATTATTACTAATAATAATTTCACTAACAATTGCAGTACAACGAGTAACTTCAGAATTATAAATATTAATGAATCTGAATTTGAAAATCCTATAGCAAATGATATAGAAAAATCTCCTGAAGAAGAAAATCATACAACCACTTCAATTACTTCTAAAATAATATATTACCCTAATCCTACTAGCAGCAAAATCAACATTAATAAAATAGACAAAAGTACAATCAACTCTTATGAAATTAAAGTATCGAATTTATTAGGGTCTACATTCAATGTTACATACCTATTAAACAATAACACAATAGAAGTTGATCTCACAGGTTTAGAAGTAGGAACCTATATCATCTATACTGTAATAGATAATAGTGTAAACAACTTTAAGCTAATAAAAACAAAATAAAATATAATTGACAAAAGTCTTAAATTTTGAAAACTCTTTAGTAATGAAGAAATATTATAAGATAATTCCCTTGATATTGATTTTTTCATACCAGAATCAATCTCTTCATGCGCAAGATTTTGCCCCCATAGGTAGCATATGGTATTACAGTTATTACGACGAATACAACTCATCGAACAGAGGATACTATAAAATAGAAAGTCTAAAAGACACCACCATACAAGAACACAACTGCAAGAAATTATCGATCACTCGATACAGCTCTTATAGCGGATATGCCAATTTAATTGATTACGAATACGTATATACAGTTGGCGATATAGTATACAGATTGGCAAAAAATGATGTCTTTTATGTACTCTATAATTGGGGGGCACAAATTGGAGATACTTGGACCGTTCGATCTCGTACCTTTATTTCAGAAGGGATAGAACTGGAAGCAGAAATAGAAGTCCGAAACATTCGCAATGTCGAGATCAATGGAGAACCATTACGACAACTAGAAGTAAGTAGTGACAATATTGAATTATCATTCGCATGGGGCGAAAACAATTTGATTACAGAAAAGATAGGATCCGTCAATTATTTATTTCCTCAATCACACAACATGGTAGATCTAGTAGGAATTATAGGGCCACTACGATGTTACCAAGACAATGTATTTGGCTTATACAATAATACATCTGGAGAAACATGCGATGCCATATTTACCTCTACTGAGAAAACAACTAAAGAAGACAATTTTCTGATTTCCCCTAATCCAACCACCAACAATATTTCAATAAAACGCAGTATGCAAGAGAGTAAACGTTTACAGGTATCTATTTATACGATACAAGGACAATTGGTAGAGAAAAAAGAATTCAGAGAAAGCGAAAAAAATCTTGAAATAGATCTCCCTCAAAAAGGGACATACTTTCTAATCATTCAATCCGAAGATGGAGTACGATGGATAAAAAAAGTGGTGAAGCTATAGCAATCGTCTAAACGATATTACACATTATCAACTAACGAAGTCGCCAAATTCCTTAATCAAACAAAATTACATATTCCCCTGTTTAAAACTATACCTTGTAAACGATCTGATTAAACAACCTAATCACCGTTTGTCCCTCTCTTTCCCAACACAATTCTTCTGAGGCTCTGAGCGTATTTGCTTTCCATAGCTTCATTTCTTGATCATCATCTAAGATCGTACGAATACGTTCAGCAATATGAACAGGATCATGCGAATCAATATAAGCACCTACCTGATACTGGTCTATCACTTTTTCTAATTCTATCAAACGAGACGACAAAACAGGCACACCCGCATGAATATAATCAAACAACTTATTGGGTAAACTATACCTGTAATTGATGTTTGTATCCTTATCCAACGTAAGACCAAGATGTGCTAATCTTGTATAAGCTTTTAACTGACTATAAGGTAACTTATCTATAAACATCACCTCATCTTGAAGAGATAACCTTTTTACTTTTTCTTTCACCAAAGATAAAACATCACCATTCCCTATAATCATAAGTAAAACATCACCTCTTAAATATACCATCGCATCAATCAGTTCCTCTACTCCCCGATCAACATTAATTCCAGAACCTTGATAAAGTATAATTTTTCGATTAGGAGGTAATGCAATATTAGGCTTTGATTCTGTATGTACTCCTTTGTACGGTATATTTCTCACGACCTCCATCTGAACCATATACTCCTTTTCATACAATATTTTAATGGAATCGCTTACGGTATAAAGATACCGAAGTTGAGGCAGTATAAATCGCTCTATCGATTTCCATATTCCTCGTATTATTTTTCTATTCTGAAGCTCAGGTACTCCTGTAAAATACTCATGATTATCATATACTAACGGCACACTCTTAATCACTGAAACCAAATAATTCGGCAACAAGGTATCCAAATCATTGGCAAGCAATACATCTGTTTTCTTGAACAACAAAAAACAAAACAATCTAACATTATAAGAGATATAGAACAATGCTCCTTTTTCGAAAAACAAACGAAAACGTTTAGTTTCATAATCTCGTTTGTCTAACGACAAACTATTTTTCAATTGTCTACCTACCAACAAAACATCATAGCCATGCTGAGAAAGCGTTTGTGAAACTTTATGAACTCTTTGATCTGTTACCAAGTCGGTCGTTACGGATACTACAACTCTTTTCATCTCCTCTATCGTTTAAACAGTTTAAAACACCAAGGTAAACGATTTTTTTTTATCATAGGATACTGTTCATTGGCACTTGAAAACCCCGAATAAAAATTAGCTAATCCTGGATTATTAGATCCTTCAAAATCTAAAATCAATGGCTCTCCTGCATGTTCCCTGATTACATCATCAAACAAAAAAAACATCATTTTTTGCTTACGTGCAATTTCATTACTTCCAGAGAAAATAAATATTTTTCTATTCCCATAATAAAAAAATACCGCACCCGCACACAAAACATCTTGATCTGAATATAATCCAACAAGTTCTACTTTATTTTGAGCTTTCAACAAACGTACTAAACATTCCAGCTTGTTATAGTCCAATGCCGAATACCTATCAGAGTATTGGGTTTGATTTTTATCAAAGAGCTCGATAATCGCTCTAAGTTCAACCTCTTTTTTTACCCTAATAATATACGACAAAGATCTTTTAATATTGAGTTTAGCATTGGATGAAAAACGACTTTTTAACGCTTCATAGGAATGATTTAAATCCAAAATATAATTATTCCTAACTGCGAACAAACTTTGGTTTTTATAGATCAAACATGCTGTATTTAAATTAGTCTGAACATATTTATATTCAGCACACATCTTATCTATAAATGTATTGACCATGTCTTCTTCAAGACAATACTTTGAATAGATCCCCAATTGCTGTGTAAAACAAGGTTGATACACATAACGAAAACCCAATTTAACTCTATATGGAATAGGCATGACCATTTCATAATCATTCCATACTAAAGCTGACCAATGATCCGCAACAATGTCTAAATACCAAGACATTGCATATATCATCGTATTGGAGGCATTAATAATACAATGATCCCACTTCTCAATATCTATATCTTGTCTCTCTATATGCCTCAACTGACTCATTTCTTACTTGCTCGTTTTACCATTTTAGCATATACCTGATTCCATCCCAGCCATTCCCCTTCTTTACTTAAAGAATGATTATGCCATACACTTATAAAAATCCCATTTACACTTTTAACATCTTCAATCAACTCATAAGCTCTTTCAGTAGCTTCAGAAATGGTGCAATGCATATAATCTTTTAACATACCATCCATCAAAGCAAAAGGATAAAGCATCAAATCGGTTCGTTTTTCTTTCATTAAATCATAAAATAGAAAAGGAGTACATACACTGGCTCTAAATCCTAAATAATCAGCATAACCCATTGTATAATCCTCTTGTATCCCCTGTTCTATAAGAGATTGATATGTTTCCGGGAAACTCATTTTTAAGAAATGCTGTCTACTTCTTTTAGGGTTTTGATTCAATAAACTCATATACCGTTGTAATTCTTCCTGAAGTATCTTCTTACTTTCATGAGATCGATACGATGGATGAATTCCCAATAATGCATTCGCAGAAAGTTTTTGAATAACTTTATTCATTAAAGGATGATTCCAAGGTATACTTTTATCATAAAGTCCATAATCACCCAGATGTAAAAAAAACATCAATTCAATGTCCTTTTTTTGTTTTATTGAAATAATATAATCAAACGTATCATAAGGATCTTTTTTATTAAACAATCGTACCAAGATAATATTCCATGCTACTCTTAGTTGAATTTCTAAAATACTCTTCATCCAACGTCCTAAAACACGTTTCACCTCTTTCCCTTTATACGCATACGCCTGATCCACATCAATCGTAGAAATAAACCGGTACGAAGATGCTTTAAACTGAAGCTGTGGAAATTTCCCTGTCAATTTATTTCTTAAAGCTATCGCCCATTGATTCACCACGGGCTTTTCTAAAAAGCCCAAGCGATAGGCTAAGGAATCGACAGCACAGTAACGCCCATGTTGATCCCTGGGTCCTGGCAAATATTCTTCATAACGGGTCACCAAATAAAATGCCGCCGAAAATAAATCAAAAGGAAATAAAGACGATGCTCTAACGGCAAAAGGACAAGTGATCCCCTCGTAGGCTACCGTGGGAATGTCCAATGTTCGAATACCCTCTTCATGCAACAAACCAAACGCTTGGACATGCAATACCGGATCAAAAGCCCTATAACCATAGGAAAACTTAGGGCCTTCAAAGTTAAAAAAATCACTCTCTTCTCGTGTCAATCGATACTCCAGGCCAGCAATATCGGTCAAGATAAAACGGAAGATATAATCTATTCTTGGACTGATATGATCGGTATAAACAAGCAGCATAAAGCACGTACTCTGCCCTTAATCCAAAGACTAGAGTCCTCTAAAATACGAATTTTTAAATGAATATAACATCCCAAAATCTCAAAAATGAACGATAGTTTTTTATATTTGTTTAGCAAGTCATTGAAAGCCTGCAAGCAACCATGATCGAAGAAACAAACAAAGAAATTACCCTGCTGCGCAAACGAATCTTAGAACTCCAAAATGATCTCATTCATTCGGAGTTTGTGCACCGCAGTGCGGAAGAAAAACTGCAAAATGCCCTCACCAACATCAGTCTTCTTGCCCTCACCATAGACCAGGAAGGATACATTACTTTTTGCAATAATGCCTTTTTAAAAACTACCAACCTCAAGAAAAAAGAGGTCATTCAACATAAATGGTCTGAAATTCTCTTGTCGAAAGACGAAAAGGATGAAGACTTACAATTGATCCTCAATACCAACAAACCCATCAAGATCAACCGTCAATTTCTGACTCAAAACGGTGCCGTCAGAAATGTCAACTTCAACATCCTGATCCGTAACCAGGACGAAGGCAAAATATACGGCTCTACCCTCATTGGAGAAGACGTTACCGAACGTCAGGAAATGATTGCCGCATTGAGAGAAACCAACGACCAACTGCAAGATCTTTTTGACAATGCCAATGACTATGTATTGGTATTCAAAACGGATGGAGAATTACAATTCGTCAACAAAGCCTGGAAGGACGCGCTGAAGTATGAATATGATGACATCAAAACGCTCAACCTCAAAAACATCCTTCATTCCGATTACATCGAATCTACCTTTACACACTTAGACAACATCCTCAAAGGTAAACCTGACGATACCTTTGAAACAATCTTTAGAACAAGTAGTGGCACAAACATCAATGTCATTGGAAGTGTTAACGTACGGCATGAAAAAGGTAAACCCTCCGTATTCAGAGGAATTTTTCACGACAACACGGCCCGACTGCAAGCAGAACAAGCACAAAATTTATATTACAAAATATCGACGCTGGCCATCAACAGCAACAACCTTGAAACCTTGTTGGGCAACATCCATCAAGAATTAAGGAACATGTTTGCCGTCAACAATTTTCAGGTTGGCCTTTACGATAAAGAAGAAAACTCGCTCTACTTTCCTTACTATGTCGATGAATCGGTAGGCCCCAAACCTGTAAAACACAAACGTAAAATTGGAAAGTTTCTCACTGAATTTTCACTCTTTTCCGACAAGCCTACACTCTTGTACGAAGAAGATATTCTCTTGCTTGAAAAAGAAGGCGTACTGGATGTAAAAGACCGCGCCCCAAAAATCTGGTTGGGCGTACCGCTCAAATTAGAAAACAGAACCATCGGTGTCATCTGTGTGAAGAGCCATTCCGACCGCAATAAATACCAAAAACAACATTTAGAATTACTCGATTTCATTTCCGGACAAATTGCTTTGGTGATTGAACGTAAACGAAACGAAGAAAAAATTGTTGAACAAACGGCTCGACTCAATGCCATTTTTGAAAGTAGTTCTCACATCATCTGGTCTATCAACAGGGATCGTGGATTAACCTCTTTCAATAAGAACTATGAACGAAGCATGTTTCAAAAATATGGAGTATATCCGGAATTGGACAAAGGCTTGGAAAAAGGGAACAATTCCTCTGTCATGATTTTGAGTGAAGAAAGTCAAAGGGCCATGGTCGATGAAAAATACCAATTGGCTTTCAATGGCATTCCGCAACATTATGAGACCATCGATAAAACCAAAAACAACGAGGTCATTTGGAGAGAGACTTACCTCAACCCTATTTTCTTACCCGACGGGCGCATAGAAGAAGTATCGGGTATTTCTCATGACATTACCGAAAAAAAACAATCGGAACTCGCCATTCAAGAAAGTGAAGAGAAGTTTAGAAATATTTTCGAATCCTTTCAAGATATTTATTACCGTACCGATTTGCATGGAATCATTACCTTGATCAGTCCATCCGGTTGCGAACAAAGCGGCTATGCTGAAGATGAAATCATTGGCAAACACATCAGCAAATTTTACGAATTCCCGAAAAAAATATCGACTGCCATTCGGGAATTACTCAAAAACAAAAAAGTAAAAAACTTCGAAGCAAACTTAGTGCTGAAAGACGGAAGCGTCATCCAATGCATCTCCAACATGCGTTTAATCTACAACACGCAAGGTAAAATTATTGCCGTCGATGGGGTAGCCCGAGACATTACCTACCTGAAAAAAGCATCGGAAGAACTTTACCGTGCCAAAGAAATTGCCGAAAAATCACTCAAGGTCAAAGAAAATTTCCTGGCCAACATGAGTCATGAAATCCGGACACCGATGAACGGGATCATTGGTATGATCGACTTACTCAACGATACACCGCTGAATCACCATCAAAAAGTATACGTACAAACGATCAAGCGTTCTTCCGAAACCTTGATGAACATTTTGAACGACATCCTTGATCTTTCTAAGATTGAAGCAGGAAAAATGCAGTTGCGCTTAACTCCTCTTTCCCTGAATAATGTCATTGAAAAATTACATGCCTTGTTTTACCAACAAGCTTTTTCCAAACAAATTGATTTCTCTTTTGAAATCGATTCCACCATTCCCAAATACATCATGGCCGATGAAACCCGTTTGCTTCAAATCTTAGCAAACCTGACTTCGAATGCCATTAAGTTTACCGAAAAAGGGTATGTCAAAATAAAAGCTTCGTTATTGCATGCTGCGAAAAAGAAGCAGACCATTAAAATTGAAATATCGGATAGTGGTATTGGTATTCCTGCCGACAAACTTAGTATGCTGTTTGAATACTTCAGTCAAGTGGATACCACAGTGACTAAAACCTACTCTGGTACAGGTTTAGGCTTAGCTATTTCAAAAGAATTGGCAGCGCTGATGCATGGAAAAATTGGTGTGGAAACACAACACGAACAAGGCAGTACCTTTTGGTTTACCTTCGAAGCAGAAAAAAATGAAGAAGGACTTCCCCATGCACTTATCCCTGAAACCGTATGGGACAACGACATGAAGCTGAAAGCCAAAATTTTATTGGTCGACGACAACCATGTCAACTTATTCATTGCTGAAAAAATGTTGGAAAAAGCCGGATGTCATGTCGTTACCGCCATAAACGGAGAGGATGCCATCACAAAAGTTCAAGAACACAGTCCCTTCGACCTGATCTTGATGGACATCCAAATGCCTAAAATGGATGGAATTTCAGCGACCAAAGCCATCAGAGAACTCTTGGGAGCACAAACTCCTCCTGTCATCGCCATGACTGCCTATGCCATGAAAGAAGACCAGGAAAAATTCCTCAACAGCGGCATGAACGATTACATTTCAAAGCCCATCAGTGCCGATAACCTGCTCAGCAAAACCAAACACTGGCTCACCCAAAAAGGAGTTCCTCAAGCCGATAAACCGAACGCTACACCTCCTTTCGAACCCGAAGTTATCAACAAGGATGTGGCTAAAAACCTATTATATCTTACTGATAAAGAAACCATTATTCAAATATACACCGAACTGGAAGTGGAGCTGCGAGAATCCCTGAGCGACTGTATGGCCTTGTACCCCAAAGGACAACTGGGAGAAATCCGAAAAATACTACATACCCTTAAGGGCAGTTCGGGAACGTTGGGCGTGACAAAGGTGGAAAACAAAGTGAAGGAAATTGAACATAATCTAAAACAAAATATTTATTTTGAACTTGAAAGTGAATTAAAAACTTTGGGGATCTACGCCGAAGAGTTTTACAACACTTACAGAAATTTTTTAACCCGAATGTAACTATGAGTAAAAAAATTCTAATCGCTGAAGACAGTTCTGTGATCCAAAATTTGACCAAAAAGATTTTGGAAAACCAACAATATACCATCGTTTCTGCCAAAAACGGGAAAGAAGTCATCCAGATCGTGAATAAAGAAAGCATTGATTTGATCCTCATGGACATCAATATGCCTCAAATGGATGGCATGGCTTGTGCCAAAGAAATAAGAAAATCCAGCAATGCTGCCATTGCTGCGATTCCCTTAATTGCCATCACCGGTAATGCACGTAATTATTCCGACACGGACTTTACCGAAGCCGGATTCAATGAATTTCTACCGAAGCCCCTTGATTTTGATAAATTGGTGGAGCTTGTTAAGCAATACGTGAAATAATGGAAGTTAAATACACCCAAAATTTCCTCAATAAACTAGAAGATATCTTTGCAGAATCGGACTACATTCTGCGCTACGAGAAAGGTAATTTCAATTCCGGATATTGCCTTTTGAAAGAAACCAAAATTGCCATCATCAACAAATACTTTCCACTAGAGGGAAAAATCAACTCACTCATAGAAATTCTTCGTCAAATCGAATTGAACGAAAGTAAAATGAGTGAAAAAAACATAAAGCTCTACCACGACATCATTGCCCCTGTACAGTGAAAGTAACTTTCCTTGGAACCGGTACTTCACAGGGGATACCCGTTATCGCCTGCCCTTGCGAAGTGTGTGCATCCACAGACTTTCGTGACAAGCGCCTCCGCACTTCTATTCTTCTGGAGCACAACGATACTCACATTGTCTTTGATACCGGCCCGGACTTTCGTCAACAGTTGTTACGTGAACGTGTCAAAAAAATCGATGCCGTTGTTTTCACTCATGAACATAAAGATCATATCGCAGGCCTGGATGATGTAAGGGCTTTTAATTTCGTTCAAAAAAGATCCATGCCCATATACGGTCGACGAGATGTACATACCGCCTTAAAAAGAGAATTCGCCTACGTTTTCGCCGACTACCAATACCCTGGCATTCCACAATTAGACCTCATCGAAATTACCAATACGCCTTTTTCCATTGGTCAGGTAAAACTCACTCCCATAGACGTATTGCACTATAAAATGCCCGTGTTTGGTTTCCGTATTGAAGACTTCACTTACATCACCGATGCCAATTATATTTCAGAAGTTGAACTAGAAAAAATAAAAGGGTCAAAGGTGGTTGTGTTAAACGCCCTTCAAAAAGAAGACCACGTGTCTCACTATAATCTGAAACAAGCCATCGATGTGCTTACAGCCATACAACCAGAAAAAGCGTACCTGATTCATTTAGGTCACCGTATGGGCTTACATGCTGAAGTTGCCAAAGAATTACCCGACTTCATACAAATTGCCTACGATGGCCTTCATATTACGCTCTAGCCATGAAAACTCAACTCTGGACCATTGGCCCTACCGACGATAAATGGATCAAAGAAGCGTATGCCGTCTATGAAAAACGATTAGTGCATTACACATCCTTTGAAACCAACTACTTCCCATATACCAAAGGCATCAGTAAACCCAACCCCGAACAACTGAAGCAAGACGAAGGGAAACGCTTTCTTTCTAAATTAAACCCTTCCGATTACCTTGTTTTATTAGATGAAAACGGGAAAAAATTTTCTTCGGTGGAATTTTCACAGTGGATACAAAAACGAATGAACAGTGGTACACAGCAATTGATCTTTGCCATGGGAGGAGCATATGGTTTTTCCGATTCGGTATACGATGCCGCCAAAGAAAAAATATCTTTGTCTCCCATGACCTTTAATCATCAAATGGTACGCGTTATTTTTATCGAACAATTGTATCGGGCATTTACCATTTTAAAGGGAGAAAAATACCACCACTAGGACACTATGGAGTGAGGAGTGTGAGTATAGAGAGTTACTAGATTCTAAGCTTGAGTTGCTCCGCAATCTATGACGATATAATACGATCAATATCCCTGCGGAGAACTCATGCGAGGTAAGACTCAAATTAGAAAACTTCGTTACTCTTTCTCACTACTCTGCCGGGACCACCAACACTACACTTTCTTTTTCTACACGAACCATACCCGGAGCTGTACCTTTCACTTTCCGCACGTATTTCTTCAACGTATACATGACAGGACATAAACTGTCGTTTTTACGCTTAGAATAAAAAGCCGCCAATTGAGCAGCACGCTCTAATACAGGTTTAGGGAAAATTTTATCCGGTTTATGCTTAATGATCACATGTGAGCCTGACACATCGCGTGCATGCAACCATAAATCTTCTTTATGTGCAAAATGCAACGTCAACTCGTCGTTGTTCTTCGCATTTCTCCCCACATATATTTTATAGCCCTGACATTCATACTCTTTAAAAACAGGGGGCTCCAATGCATTTTTCTGTTGATCGGTCATCCCCTTCACCGGAATATAGGTTTCTTTCATGGCAAGTAAAGTACGTGCATCGGCCTGGTGAATAGTCGCAAAAGCTTCTTCTAATTTTTTACGTTCTTCTTTAAATTGCTCGACACGAAGCAACATCTTATTTTTTTCCGTTTGCCTATTCTTCGATTTTTTATACAACAAGGAAGCATATTCTACCGGACTTAGTCCTTCTTTAACTTTAACAAGAATAAACTCTTGTGTATAGAAATTCAATAACTCCGCTTCTTTTTTACCCTGAAAGGCATTCAAATTGGCCATGATGATATCAGCCAACTGCTGAGGTGGTAAGGCTTGATCAAATTCTTCAATGCGTATAGAAAGTTGTTCTATTTGTTTAGTCAAGGAACAGTGTTTGTTGGGAAAAAACAATGTCAACTCCTCTCTTAAAATCTCTACTCGATTGAAACGATAGTAATAATAGAAATAGGTATTGGCAGCAGATAAAGAATCGTGTTCCTCCGCTAATAACTGAACCCCATCCTGCTTAAAATAAAACAGACTGAAATGCGCTCGTTTATTTTCTTCTAAAATATAATAGACTGGTTGTTTTAAATACTTCAACAAGGCTTCTACTTTCAGCCATTTATCATGCACAGCCGTCACTTCTTCCCAATGTGAAAACTGTGACCAAGTACGAATCGTATCTTTACCCAACTGCGGAATAAAAGTAGAAAGCGCCGCTCCTTTTTCTATAAACTCCTCCTCTGTCCATGTACGAAGTTTATGGAAGGTAGCATATTCATACAAGGCATCATTTTTCAACTTCGGCCTCAGCAACCATACCACCTTCCCGTCTTGCCATTGTAAGATATTACTCTGTCTCCCAAACCATTTGAAAACAATACTCTGTTTATCTTTCAAGTGAATGGCAAAAGCACGTTCATTTTCTGCTTGTTCAACAGAAACAACACGCAAACCGTGTAAGTCTTTGAGTATGGAGATGGCTTTTCTTGATTTCGACTGCTCCTGTGGAAAATGTAGTAAGCATTCATCGACAGCAAAAAATGCTTCAATATAAAAGAAAGCTCCATTTTTTTGTTCAAATACCAAGACCACACTTTGCTTCGATTGCCTGTATGCATCGTACAATAACGCCTCTTCCAATACATTGGATAAAGCACGACGTAGTTGGCGGAGGAAGAAGTAAGACGAAAACATGTATTAGTGGTCAGGTATCAGTGGTCAGGTATCAGTTGCTGACTACTATGGTTTAAGTGTGTATTAAGTAATACAGAATTTTATTACTGTTTACTTAATTTTAGTGATTTAATTAATCCTGTAAGTATTCTCGACAATTCACTCGCTTGAGTTATTAAAAACTCTCGCTTATCGGCATTAATATAACCTAATCTCTCTGCTAAATATAACATAGATTTCACTTCACTACACGAAGCAAGTGCAAAATACAAGAATCTCACAAAATCAGCACGGCTACTTCTATCGAAACCTTCAGCAATATTATTCGAGACAGAAACGACAGCCCTTCGAATCTGATCTTTAAAACCAAAATCTTTACTTCCTTCAAACTCCCGATAAATAGAAACAGCTAAATCTTGAGACTTTTTCCATGCAATAAGATCCTCAAACTTTTGAACACCCATAAAATAATACCGTGTATAAAAAACAAGAGCCACTGATACCTGACCACTGACTACTGATACCTAAAAAAGTGCCCACAGGGAGATTCGAACTCCCACACCACTAAAGGCACCACCCCCTCAAGATGGCTTGTCTACCAATTCCAACATATGGGCATGATTGATTCAACGAGGAACTCAAAGTTAAGAAATTAACTTCAATTATATCAAAAGAATTTTAGGGAGATTATCGAGCCCCTGCAATGTCGTTGGTAAAGGTTTCTACACTCCCATCGTCTTGTATCGTAACGAAAACGGTTTTCCAATCCTTTCCGCCAAAGGCAACATTGGTGGGCTTAGCACCTTTTAAGGTAATTGTTTTAAGGAGTTGACCAGCAGGAGAAACAACAGCTACCACACCTGCTCCATACCGGGCAATGTACACATTACCTTGTTCATCACATTTCATCCCGTCCATGCCATGATCAGGAAAAGAGATCAACAATTTTTTCTTCGCAATCTTACCTTCTAAATCGAGGGTATACACCCACACACGGCGTTGTATGCTTTCATTGACATATAAGTATTTTTCATCGGGGCTCAAAGCTATACCATTACTGGTGCCAATCTCTTTTTCCAACAATACGGCATTTTTATGTTCATCGATCATCCACAAATTCCCATTGCCTTTAGCCCAAGCAGGATCAGAAGCATATATTCTACCGCTCTTTCCCCAAGCAATATCATTCGGTTGATTCATGGCATCGACTTTAAGGTATAAAGAAATTACTTTACTGCTGGTATCAATAGCCCAAATACGATGTCCTACATAATCGGCTACGAGTAAATGCCCTTGTGCATTAAAGGCTAAACCATTGCCCACGGCTGAATCCGGGAGTTCTACAAACAGCGTTGCTTGGCCTTTCGCATTCACTTTACCAATGGTGCCTTGTTTTTGAAAATTCACAATGAAGACATTGCCAAAACGATCGGCTGCAGGACCTTCTATCCCTTCCGTAAAGGTTCCTGCCGGCGATAATAAAGAAGTTTGAGCACATGAGTACGACGTTAAACAACACCATAAACACAGGTAAAGCACAGAATTTTTCATCCTGCAAGTAATGTATTTTTTTAGTATTCTGAAGAAAAAAAGCCAACAGGTGTTTTGACGATTATATTAAATGGTATTTAGTTTTACACATCCCCCTAAAATAGAGCTTTTTACGTCTATGAACGAGCAACTTTTGATTAAAATGCCTTATATTTAGAACATTGGTTGAAGAAAACAAAAAAAAAGCCCTTCCGTTAAAATTAGGATAAGGCATAGTAAAACATTCTTCTCTGGTTCCATTTATGCAAGCCCATTTTAGAAAAACACCTGTTTTTATTTCATTAAGCATCGGCTTGCTTTTTTACGGATTACTGAGCACACTCATTTCCGTTGTGTTACTTCATTTGAAAGAAATATTTGGTTTATCCTATTCTATTTCTTCACTCATACACCTTACCTTCTTTTCAACCTATGTCATCGCTTCTTTCCCGGCCAGTAGAATGGTCAAATTATGGGGCTATAAACTCAGTCTCATCATTGGCTATTTCACGACAGGCTTGGGCTGTATGCTCTTTTATTTTGGCATCAATACGCTGTCTTATCCTTTATTAATCATTTCTCTATTCGTGATGGCGGTAGGTTCGACCATCTTATTAGTGGTATGTAACTTGTATATTGTTTTATTAGGGGATCAAGAACATGCGGCCGCACGCCTTTCCATCTTGCATTGCTTCTATGCCATCGGTTGTTTTTTAGCACCACTTTACGGTTCTGAATGGATCAAAACCTGGTGGGGAATTTCTATGGAAATGGATATGAACAGCTATATCCTGATATTAGCAAAATACATACAAACCCCCTTCATTATCCTCAGCAACTTGATGTATATGCTTACGGTATTGTTTGTATTCCTGAACTTACCAGAATTTGAAACAAATGTTTTGGTGCCGTGGAATAAATTTAACGATACACGCAAACGCATACACGTGATGCACTTCAAACAGCTTCGACTAGGGGCTTTTGCAGTATTCGCCTATATTGGTACAGAAGTAGCTTTGAGCGAATGGCTGGTCACCTACTTTACAGAATATACACACCTCTACTGGGCAGGTTATGTCGTAGGTTTATTAGTAGGCTCACTATTGCTGTTACGTTATTCTCCCCGAAAAATGCTCCTCACCTTTACCATTGCAGGTGCGTTTCTTTTAATGTTGACCATCTTTTTGTCAGGATGGTATGTACTCTGGGCTGTATCCGCTATTGGATTCTTTAACTCTATTTTATTTCCTACCATTTGGTCTTTATCCATCAAAGGCATTGGCCGGTTTGCAGAACAAGGTGCAGCCATTATGGTCATGGCCCATGTAGGTGGAGGAATTATTCCATTCAATGTAGTGAATTTTGCTGCTGCTGCAGGCTATCAAGTGGCTTTTATGATCCCTCTTTTATGCTACGGATACATCATTTTTTATGCCCTCAAAGGTTCTTACTTCGAAATGAATACCGATGTCAAAAAATCGACACTACAAGCACTACGACCATCGAAGTAGTCAGTGGTCAGTGGTCAGTGGTCAGTGGTCAGTGGTCAGTGGTCAGTGGTCAGTAAAAAAATCGAAAACCTTGGTGCTGGGTTACGAAAATTGATTTTTTATTTCCCCACACCTTTTCTCTTTCTCTTAATCCTCTTTCGAGAAGACTTTAATCTTCCTGGAATTATAAGCTAAAATGACAAAGCTTCCTGAAATCACAGACATCATCACAAAGGCATTGTTCCATTCTTTAAAGATGAGGTATCCAATCAAAAATAAAATACCATAGGTCATCGCAATAGACGAAATCCAACACCATACCAAAGGCATGATGGTATCTGACTTTTCAGGTATCCCAAGTGCATCGCATACCGGTTTCCAAGCACCATTAGGCCGCACACGTTGATAAAACTTTTTCAAGACGTCCATATCCACTGGTTTCGTCGCATACATGACCACCACCCACGATACCGTCGTTAAACCGACCGTAAGAAAAAAACTATTGGGAAAATGTAAGCCCAAAATATACCTCGATACACCATAACCTACAAAAGGCACAATGACCGCTGTCAATTCTGTCCATGCATTGATCCTCCACCAATACCAACGCAGAATGAGCACCAACCCTAAACCTGCTCCACATTCAATCATAAACATCCATACCTTCTCTATCGATGTGATCATAGGAGTCACAATCAAACCAACAGCCATAATCAACATCGTTGACAAGCGGGAGATCCAAACCAATTTTTTATTGTCCGCATCCGGTTTGATAAATCGTCTATATAAATCATTGACCAAATAACTGGCTCCCCAATTCAATTGACTCGAAATCGTACTCATATAGGCCGCAAGAAATGCGGTAATCAATAAGCCTTTTAAACCCGTAGGTAAATAATCCCGCATGGCCATGATATAGCCTAATTTTTTATCGGCTTCACCTAGCCAAGGATATAAAATCATAACACATAAACCTACCAATATCCATGGCCAAGGTCTCAGGCAATAATTCGCAATTTGAAAAAAGAGCGTTGATGCAATGGCATGTTGTTGGTTCTTTGTACTCATCATACGTTGCGCTACATAACCTCCACCACCAGGATCACTACCAGGATACCAGCTTGCCCACCATTGCATCGTGATGTAAGCCAGAAATGAACCTATAGACAAAGTAAAAACACCCGCCGAATCGAGTACATCTGTAGCACCTACGTTACTTACCGTAGGAAAAAAATCCAATGCAGAAGGAGGAAGTTTTGCCTTTAAGCCATCAATACCCCCTATTTCAGGAGCATCCAACACATAAAAGGTCAATGCTGTTGTTCCTCCCATGGCAATGAAAAACTGAATAAAGTCAGTCACTGCTACACCCAATAAACCCGACATGGCAGAATAAAGTGCCGTGATGATCATAGCCGCAGCCACATACCAAAGTACTTCCTCCCTGGGAATATCAAAAAAGATTTGCAGAATAGAAACCAAGGCTACGTTTACCCAACCGATCACCAAAGAGTTCATAAATACCCCTAAGTAAATGGCCCTGAAACCTCTCAGGAAAGCAGCAGCTTTACCCGAATAACGTATTTCTATCAATTCTAAATCGGTGAGAATGTCGGCACGCCACCAAAGTTTGGCAAAGAAGAAGGTTGTCAACATACCTCCGGCTAAGAAATTCCACCACATCCAGTTTCCTGCAACTCCCCCCCTGTTATTGACCAACTCAGTCACTGCCAAGGGTGTATCCGCAGAGAAAGTAGTGGCAACCAAGGAAACTCCTGCTAACCACCAAGGAAAATTTCTTCCGCCCAAGAAAAAAGCTTCAATGTTTTTACTTCCTGTTTTTCGGTAAAACAAACCGATGGCCAACATCATCAACATGTAGGCACCAATGATGAAATAATCCCAAAACGTTAAAAACGCCATAAAAAAACGTTAGCTGTCAACATACCTCCTACAATTTAGACATTTATCAGGTTTGAGCAAGGGGATGTAAAGATAAAAGTAAACAGTGGGCAGTAGACAGTGAACAGTAAGTCATCTTCTTTTGGCGACGAATGAGTTCTCTGCGACAGTTAATAGTAATAAATCGAAAAAATGATATATTTGATAGTATCAAATGATACTATCATGAAATCACCATATAAGACAACTCCTGCTATTCTTGAACTCATAAGTTCCATTTCCGAAAAAATTGGAGAAGTGAATGCCAATCACCTTAACAAACAATCTCCTCAATTGCGAAAGCAAAACAAAATAAAAACGATTCACTCTTCTTTACAAATAGAAGGTAACACATTAACAGAAACACAAATTACCGCATTGATAGAGAATAAACGTGTAATAGGCCCTCAGAAAGATATTTTGGAAGTAATGAATGCTATTAAGGTATACGATAACCTTAAGCACTTTAATCCTACTTCTGAAAAATCATTCCTCCTAGCTCATAAACAATTAATGAATAACCTCATTACAAATCCTGGAAGTTACAGAAATCAAGGAGTTGGGATAGTCAAAGGTTCTAAGGTTGCACACGTTGCTCCTCCTGCAAAAAATATTTCTTTTTTAATGAAAGATTTATTTAACTACCTAAAAACTGATCGTGATTTAATTCTTATAAAGAGTTGTGTATTTCATTATGAGATGGAATTTATTCATCCATTTCTGGATGGCAACGGTAGAATGGGGCGTTTATGGCAAACTCTAATTCTACTATCTAAATATCCTGTTTTCGAATTCCTTCCTTTTGAAACCTTGATCAGCAAGACACAAAAAAAATATTATGCTGCTTTATCTTTAAGTGATCGATCTGGTAATTCTTCGGTTTTCATTGAATATATGTTAGGTCTAATAGATAAATCTTTGGCGGAACTATTAAATTTTAATCATAGAATACTCAAAGAGATAGATCGGATTCATTACTTTATTGAATTAGGTAACCGTGAATTTACCAGAAAAGACTACATGAATGTATTCAAAGATATTTCTTCGGCGACGGCAAGTAGAGATCTAAAAAAAGGTATTGAGTTGAATCTGTTCTCTGTAACAGGAACACAAAACAAAGCGAAGTACAATATAAAAGTAGACCGTGAGCAGTAAAGAGTTGGCAGTAATCTTCATAAGAATTCTTCTGAATCAATCTTCCTTTTGATCATCAACCATGAAATTCAAAAGCAATGCTTCCAGAAAACCAGCTGCTGGTATCATAAAAAAAGACCTATAGCGAACAATAGGTCTTTTTATCAACGTTGTCGAGGTTTAAAACCTCGACAACGTTTGAAGGTTTCATAAAAACAAATTAATATTTCCAACGTACAAAAGCCTCCATGGCTGCATATTCTGCAAGCCCCAAGGTATTGTACAATTCTGCTGTTTCACTGTTGCGGTCTTCTGCACGTTGCCAGAATTCTCTCGCATCGGATCCCTGGAACACCACGCCGTCTTTTTGAGATTGGTGTTTGAAAATACCATAACGTTTTTGAAGTACTTGTTGAGGGCTCATCGGTACTGCCATTTCAATTTCATGGATATCCCACTCCGCCCATGCTCCGCGGTACAACCATACCCAACAATCTTTCATGAAGTCTTTGTGTTTCAAACGCTCCACGGCTGCGAAAATACCATCCAAACATACTTTGTGTGTACCGTGAGGATCGGCTAAGTCTCCCGCCGCAAAAATTTGATGCGGTTTAATTTTTTCAATCAAATCGGCAATGATTTGTATATCTTCTTCACCGATGGGTTTCTTCTCCACTTGACCTGTTTCATAAAACGGTAAGTTCATGAAGTGTGCATTGTCATCGGGTAAACCTACGTAACGGCATGTTGCTTTTGCTTCGCCTTTACGAATCATCCCTTTGATCTGACGTACTTCATCGATGTCTTTATCGCTGCTGCTTTTTTTGCTTTTCAAGAATGTTCTTGCTTTCTCGTACAAAGCCAAGGCAGGTTTGTTGTCGATGCTAAATTTCTGATTGAAATCACACACAAAATCAGCAAAACGAATCGCCTCGTCGTCTGCCACGGCAATGTTTCCAGAAGTTTGGTAACCTACATGCACATCATGACCTTGTTCGTGCAAACGAATGAAAGTCCCTCCCATAGAAATGATGTCATCATCAGGGTGTGGGCTAAATATGATCACTCTTTTCTTAGCAGGAGTTGCTCTTTCAGGACGTGTACTGTCTTCTGCATTCGGCTTACCGCCTGGCCATCCTGTAATGGTATGTTGCAATTGATTGAAGACATCAATGTTTACCGTATGTGCCGTTCCATGAGTCGCTAACAAATCGCTCATGCCGTTTTCGTTGTAATCTTCGTCAGTCAATTTCAAAATCGGCTTCGCCATCTTTTTCGCCAAACGTGTTACCGCTTTCTTCACCATGAAATTAGTCCACTCTACGGTGTCTACTTCCCATGGAGTATCCACTCTGGTAAGCTTAGAAGCTGCTCCTTCGTCCAAAACAAACACCGCATTTTTATGTTGTTGCAAGAAAGATGCCGGTACATGATCAGTCACGACGCCTTCTACAGACTTCTTCACGACGCCTGCTTTGCCTTCGTTCCAAGCCATCAAGATCACACGTCTTGCCGACATGATGGCGCTTACCCCTAAAGTAATGGCTTTCGTAGGTACATTAGCCAGGCCAAAGAAATCAGCGGCTGCCGCTGCTCTCGTGCTGTAATCCAACGCAATCAAACGTGTTTTAGAATTGATTTGAGAACCAGGTTCGTTGAAACCAATATGGCCTGTACCACCAATACCTAACAATTGAATATCAATACCACCTGCATCAACGATTTTCTTTTCATATGCATCGCAGAACGCTGCAATTTGGTCTTTCTTTAATGTACCGTCAGGAATGTTGTAATTTTCTTTTTTAATGTCCACATGATCAAACAACTGTTGCTTCATGAACAACACATAACTTTGAACCGCATCCGGTTGCATAGGATAGTATTCATCCAAATTGAATGTAATCACATTAGCAAAACTCAAGCCTTCTTCTTTATGTAAGCGTCTGAGTTCAGCATATACTTTCTTCGGTGTAGAACCTGTAGCAAGACCCAAAACAGCCGGTTTTCCTTCTTTTTGTTTCGCCTTGATCAAGTCTGCAATTTCTCTAGCTACCCTCACAGAGGCTTCTACCGGGTTGGGGAATATTTCGGTAGGTACTTTCTCGTATCTTCTTGCAAGATCGTTGTTGTTCATAGTAGAAAGGCTTAATATTTTATGGTAATCAATCTGTTCAATAGAGCCTTAAAAATAGGTATAAAAAAGAAATTTCCTAAATGCTAAGATCATGTTTTTATAAAAAAGGCTTGCTTTTCGACGAATCGAAAAGCAAGCCTTGGTATGTCTCTGAGGACTAAAAGCTAAGCTTTATTGAGGGTCCGTATTACCCAAAATTTGCAACCAGCCTTGATGTTCCTTACCGCCACAACCACTCTTCACATAGTAATAATATGTTCCGTCAGAAATATCTTCTGCTCTGAATCGGTTGTCATAACTGTCCATCGTAAAGACCCTTTGTCCCCAACGATTATACAAATCAAATCGAGAACCTGGTAAGATCTCTTGACCTGTTTTCCTATCTCTCAATACCCAATAATCATTTTTACCATCTTCATTCGGTGTAATCAAGTTAGGGATATTCAAATCTTGTCCATTAACAGCATATAACGTATCGGCAGATAATGGAGAAGTACATCCCCTGTTTTTTCTATCGTATACAATCACCCAATACAAGTTCTTTTCATACAAAGGATTTACCGTATGTACGTTATTCAATGTCTGCTCCACGATCACTCCAGGTCCATTGATTCTTGGATTGAAGAAATCTAAATTAGACACCCAAGTATAACCATAATCACCAGATCCTCCTCTCGGAACAGCTACTAATGTTCTTGGTGTACCCAAACAAGCGGTATCACTTGGAGCCAACAACTCTACCCCTAAATCGGAAATACCAAATTCTACGTGAATATGAGATACATAACCTGCCGTACAACCTCCTAAATTATTGACAGTCCATGTCAATGTGGTAGTACCGGCAGACAAACCTGTTATAACCGCATTAGGAGCATTCGCCGAAGGAGAGAAAACCACATTCGGATCCGTAGAAGACCAAGTACCGGTATAACCTGTTCCTGGATTCAATGCATTCAGTTGATTAGATGCCAAACACGAAGCAAAATCACTTCCTCCATTCAATAAAGGAGGCGTTGTACTGGTAATCGAAACCGTAGCTTCTCCTGAACACGCACCATTGACTACAGTCCATTTAAAGACCGTAGAAGCTCCCACCGTTAACCCCGTTACAGGTGCATTCGGATTCGTCAACTGTCCTACAGCAATCACACCTGTACCACTTTCTACGGACCAGGTACCCGCACCACTAGCATTCAACGTGGCAGTCGTAGCACCACACAATTCTTGAGAAATACCCGCATCAGCAGATGTCCCTGAAGAAACATTAATCGTCACACGTTCTGTAATCAAACCATCACAAGCACCACCGGATATCGTCCATTCCATCACGGTAGTACCTCCTACCGTTAAACTTGTGATGGCTGATGTTGGACTGTTTGGTGTAGTTGCTAGCCCTGTACCGGAGAGGGTCGACCAAGAACCTGTACCCGAAGCGGTCACCGAAGATGTAGTCGTATTACATAAATTTTGTGTCGAAGTAGCAGTACCTGAATTAGAAATGACCGTAATACTTACCGTTGAAGCCGCAGAAATACATGATCCGTTGGTGATCACCCATTGGAAAGTGGATGTCGAACCTGATGTTAAACCTGTTACACCTGAGTTAAAAAGTGTAGGAGAAGTCACTGTTCCTGTACCAGAAGTTCTCGTCCATAAACCAGTCCCTGGTGCCGGATCATTTCCTGCCAAAGTCGCAGTAGTCCCTCCGCATTGTTCCTGATCTGTTCCCGCATTCGATGCGATAGGAGAAGAAACTGTGATCGTTACCGTTGAATTGGCCGTACAAGCACCATTGGTGACTGTCCATTGGAACGTAGAGGAAGCCCCTACCGTTAAGTTCGTAACTCCTGATGTTGCACTGCCTGGTGTCGTCACAACACCGGTACCCGCTGTAGTCGTCCATGCACCTGTACCCACCGACGGAGCCGTAGCCGCTAAGGTCGCCGTTGTCACGTTACAAATGTCTTGTGCTGTACCGGCAGTCGAAGTCACAGCTGCATTTGACGTGACGGTTACGGTTGAATTGGCTGAACAAGCACCGTTGGTGACTGTCCATTGGAACGTAGAGGAAGCCCCTACCGTTAAGTTCGTAACTC
>CAYVTO010000002.1:33471-158460 GCA_964454665.1 uncultured Chitinophagaceae bacterium | reverse complement strand
AAGCACCGTTGGTGACTGTCCATTGGAACGTAGAGGAAGCCCCTACCGTTAAGTTTGTAACTCCGGATGTTGCACTGCCTGGTGTCGTCACAACACCAGTACCTGCTGTGGTCGTCCATGCACCTGTACCCACGGATGGGACCGTAGCTGCTAAAGTAGCAGTCGTTAAATTACATACAGAAAATGCGGTACCGGCATTCGATGTCACAGCTGCATTCGATGTCACGGTCACGGTTGAATTGGCTGTACAAGCACCATTGGTGACTGTCCATTGGAACGTAGAGGAAGCCCCTACCGTTAAGTTCGTGACTCCGGATGTTGCACTGCCTGGTGTCGTCACGACACCAGTACCTGCCGTGGTCGTCCAGGCACCTGTACCTGGCGATGGAACCGTAGCCGCTAAAGTGGCGGTCGTTGAATTACATACAGAAAATGCTGTACCGGCATTCGAAGTGGCAGGAGCAGAAATCGTAATGATGATATCGTCGGACGTTGTTGTACAACCTGATTTCGTTACCGTCCAACGGAATGTCGTAGAAGCACCTACCGTAAGTCCTGTCACTCCGGAAGTTGGACTTGCTGGTGTGGTAGCCACACCTGTACCAGAAATGGTCGTCCAGGCACCTGTACCTCCATCACCTGAAGGATCATTTCCTGCTAACGTAGCCGTGGTGACATTACACAAGGTTTGATCTGGCCCCGCTGCTGCAGTAGGACAAATACCCAGAGGGGTATAGCAATATGAAAATTCAGAGGTATTATTCGTTGCACTGGTCGCTGTAACCACAATATTCGTCGCCGGTTCCGCTGTCACAAAAGACCATGTTCCTCCCGCTGTCGCTGTCACAATACCCAATAGCGTATTTCCTCTTGAATAATTTCCTGTCGTCTCGCTGATGCATTGATTACAGTTTGACGTCCTTGAATAGACATGTACCGTAGAATTGGCAGGAGCACCTCCTGTAATGGTTCCAGAAGAACTCATGTCAACAAATACAGCAGAAGGCTTACCAAAATTATTGTTCCCTGAATTGATCAATTCAATCCCTTTGGTAGCAAATAAGCCAGAACAGACAAACTGATTATAAATAATTTTATTACCACTGGTACTTGCTCCATCCACGACAATATCACTGGTTGTTCCATTCGATCCGATAAGGTTACCTTTAGACAAATCCCCAATAAGGTTATTGGTAGAACGATCGATTAAAACCGCATTGCCCACATTATTTGCTGTAACAGGGTCTCCCGATTGACGACCAATGGTATTAAGAAAAACCGAATTCCCTTGGTTCCCCGCAGTATTTCCTACAAGCCAAATCCCTGTTCCTGCTCCAGCAGGTGGATTGGTTTGACCGTTACCGTAAGAAAAACTTACTCCCGTGGATTTAATGGTATTACTTTCCACGACATTGTTCGCCGCATTGTTTTCTAAAGAAATCCCGGCACCATTATTACTGATGTAATGCCCCGTGTTATCGATGCCTATTTTATTGTTTGAAATGATATTGTTGACAGGTTGTACCCCTGGAGCCCCGATTGAGTTACGAATCGCAATACCATTGACACTGTTTCCTACAATATTGTTGGTCACTGTATTACCATTGGCCGCATGGATCAAAATACCGTCAAAGTTATTTCCCAATTTTTTACCTGTTGTGCCATCTGTTCCTACAATGTTGTTACTCACGGTAACCGCATTCGAAGCATAAACAGAAATCCCACTGGCAATACGTCTAAATCCGTTGTTCGATACATAGTTTGGACAAGCTCCTCCTACGGTTACATTGGAAGATTGCCACATCGAAATACCGTGGTGAGAGTTTCCTAAAAAGTTGAGTGCGATGTCTTGGTAATCAAACGCGGGGTTCGTACCAATGTAATTACCCGCAATAATAGCAGGATTGCCTGCCGTAGCTGTACACGTTGAAAACTGCCCCCCTAATGTAATTCCATTGCCTTCATCGTCACGCGCTATACTGGCTGCATTTCCATTTCTAATGATCGTATTCCCCTCATTCACGGCACAACCACCAATACGAGCACCATGGGCGTTTCCATCCATAATTATACCACCTATACCATTATTTTCAAACAGGTTATTCTTTACCGAAACATTGGTCGTGTTTTGTAAACGCAAACCATATCCTGTACCATTGATAAATCTGTTTTGTTGGATGTTATGCCCTGTACCTGTTACCAATAACCCATACGTAACAAAAGTGGCCGTAGTAGATGTAAATGTAATTCCTTGTACGGTATTATTGGTTCCCTCCACAAAAAACGACGCTCTTCCATCGTAAGGAGCAGAAGTAAAGGTAACGGAACCTCCAACTGGACGGCCTGTTAGACCATCTAAAGTAATATTGGTACCTGTTAATTTAAAACTACTGGTATTGCTGATGTACTCATCACCGGTAAAAGCAAATACCGGATTGGCCCCTAAAGCCGTGAAATCAAATACAATCGAATGAGATCCAGCACCCGCTGCCGCAGCATCTTCCAATGCTTTACGCAATGAACCTGCCACTGGAGCCTGCCAGCTATCGTACCTGTTCGTATTCGTTACCGTAAAGGTTGCCGCTTGTGCCGTAACTGCAAAAAACAAAAAGGCGAAAACCGTTTTACTGAAGAATGAAAATAGTTGTTGTATACTCATATGTGTTGTATTGTTATTAGAAACATTCGTCATAATACTAGGATAATGCAAATTATTTGTAAAATACTACAATAGCAAATTTATTATCAATTTGTGCTGTTTAAACACAGAAAAACAGTTTTTTTGCCTAAGCAAGATTTAGCATACATACCCTCTATAAAGTTTAAGTAACCCCTGAAAAAATCCAAATTAGAGGTGTCTCTAAAGCTTATATTTTGATGAAAATCTTTTTTTTGTATAAAACAAAGGCAAATACCGTCCAAAACAATACGGTCACCAGAGCTGAAACGACAGAAGCGTTTAAAGGGGATAAAAGGGAAGAAAAAAACATAAAACTCCATTCCGACAAATTATACTCACCCACCTTAAACGATGTGAGTAGCTTTGCTAAAAATTCAGAACCAAAATAAGTTGCCAAAGGATTAGCACCCAAAGCCCTAAATGCTGTAGTGCCACGACTCATTCCTTTTTCATCGAAGCAGTAAATAGAGCAAGCCAACAACACAAGTGCCACACCCCCGGTAAATAAAACGTATGAACTTGTCCAAAGTCCTTTATTCATTGGGAAAACGAAACTCCATACCAAACCCAGGATCAATAATCCTAAACCTGTCCCCACCAAACCTTTTACAGGCTTGACATTTTGTCTCATGTATACACCAGCGGATACACCCAACAAAGCACTCACCACCGCAGGAAGTGTACTGAGTATCCCTTCCGGATCCCAGGTCACAGAATATTTCCACAAATGTCCTTCCAGCAACAGGGTATCTAACCACGCTCCCCAATCCTTACCTTGTTCAAGAGATGCTTCTCCTAGACCAGGAACCGGAACTAAGGTTAAAAGTGCCCAATACCCCAATAATATAACAACAGATAAAATGCTCCGTTGCAGTTCCGTCGCATAAATAAAAAGCAAAGCCGTCAGGCCAAATACAAGCCCTATACGCTGTAAAACTCCAGGAATACGAAATTCTGCAAAGTCAAATTCAGGAAAAACATTCAAAAACAGTCCCAAGCCAAAAAGAATCGCCCCTCTCTTGAGGGATTTCAGCGCTAAGGCTTTTTTATCAGCCCCCGACTCTAATGCTTTGCTTAAGGCAAAAACAATCGATAAACCTACTATGAATAAAAAAAAGGGGAATACAAAATCAGCCAGTTTACAACCATGCCAATGGGCATGTTCTAACCAAGGATGTACATACGACCAGGATCCTGGATTATTCACCAAAATCATAATGGCAACAGTAAAACCGCGAAGAATGTCGACGGAAGCGTATCTCATAAAGGTGTCAGGTATCAGTAGTCAGTAGTCAGGTATCAGAATAAGTATGTGTCTTTATTGACTGACCACTGCTACCTGACACCTGACCACTAATTTCTATTTCATCGTACTTATTTTCCCTGCTTTGTATCCTTTAACCGCAAAGAATAATAAATACGCATAGCATACTGCACATACAATGAAGCTATAACGGTATCCTATACTATCGGCCAATATGCCTTGAAGCAAAGGTACCACCGCTCCTCCTACAACCATCATCACCATGACCCCAGACCCTTTAGAGGTATGTGGGCCTAATTTGGCAATACCCAATGGGAAAATAGAAGGCCACATGACAGAATTGAACAAACCTACCAATACCAACAAAAATGCGGCAAGAGGAACGTGTGCCGGTACAAAATTGATGGCAAACGATTCATCCGTTTGTAGAATCATGACCGGAATATCCACCCAAGAAGTCAACGTAAATGACATCATACTCAAGAACACCAACACTAAGGCGATCAAAGCGACAATTCTCAACAAGACTTCCGCTCTTATTTTTTGACCTACTGCACTACCAATAAAGCGTCCTACCATGGCACTACCCCAATAATAAGCCAATAAAGAAGAAGCTGTTTTTTCAGGTACAGCCCCCATGTCTGCTTCTGCCAAATACAATACTAAAAGAGACCCAATGGCGACTTCCGCCCCGACATAAAAGAATATAGCTCCTGCTCCGTAAATTAAATGTTGAAAATCGAAGGCACTACCCTCTGCTTTTTCAGCCCCCACTTCACTGGAGATTTGTGGCAAGGTCATAAAATATAATATGGCGGCAATACCAATGGTCAACAAAGCCAATACAATGTAGGGACCTCTTACCGCATCTGCTTTGGCTTGGTTCAACAATTCCAAAGAAGCAAAATCAGCCGCATGATAATGTTTTAAAATAAAAGCCCCTCCAATGATAGGACCTAAAAAGGTAGCCGTAGAATTTAAAGCCCCACCTAAATTCAAACGAGAAGCACCTGTTTCTTCAGGTCCCAGGGCAATAAGGTAAGGATTGATCGCTACTTGTAAAATCGTTAATCCAGATGCCACAACAAATAAAGCACACAAGAAGAAACCATAGGAAACCAACATGGATGCAGGTACAAACATGAATAAGCCAAGTCCCATAATGGCCAATGCCAAAGTCAACCCTTTTTTATAACCTACTTTTTGAATGATTAAGCCGGCAGGATAAGACATGACAAAATAGGCCCCAAAGAAACAAAACTGAATCAACATGGCTTGCCATGCTTTCAGTTCAAATAAGCCTTTTAAGCTAGGAATCAAAACGTCGTTTAGAACAGTAATAAAACCGATCATAAAAAACAGAGACACCATCAAGATTAATGGAGCCGTATAATTCGCCTTAGGATCGTATCCCGATGATACTTGGCTGTTTCCTCCACCTATAGAAGCCATAGATTATAAAAAGATTAAATGGTACAATAAATATACTGAGTAGATAAGAATAGGCAAAATAACAAAAAAGGTCGGTATTGTTATACCGACCTTTTAAATATTTATGAAAGTTTTTCGTGTTGAATAAGATTACTCAACAACCACTTTCTTGTTGGCTACTTTGTTACCAGAAGTAACTTGTACCATATAGATACCTTTTACCAAACCTTCAGTAGAAACTGAAGTTGTGTTTGAAGCGTTGAATTCTTTTACCACGATACCGTTTGAGTTCATTACTTTAACCAAAGCAGATTCAACGTTCATTGCAGTAATGTCTACGCTGAAAGAACCTTTAGCAGGGTTAGGGAACAAGTTTACTTCATCGTTTACTACGTTCGCTGAAGAATTAGAAAGTGTTAAAGCACAAGTTCCTGTATTACCAAAAGTGATTCTTTGGATAGAGATGGTAGCTCCGTCAAACACAGTAGAAGAGTTCACTCCCCAACCTTGAATTTCATTTTTGTTTGCCCAACCGGTAAACAAAGGCTCTGTACCAAAATCTAATTCGTAAGCAGCATAAGAAGTTGTTAAACCTGACACTTCTTTAAGGATAGTATTTCCTGGGCCACCAGCAACACTATACGTTGTAGCTCCATCTATCCAAGGTTGACCAACGCCGTTTGCCCACAAATGTACTACAAAAGCAGAACCCGCCACACTTGACTTAGCAATCACACACACCTTCGTATTGGTAGACATGTTCAAATTATCATCATCTGTAGTGAATGGATTACAAGTTTGTGAAGGACCAGCTGGACCTTTTTTGTAAAACAAATCAAACCATAAAGGGTCACCTGCTCCAGCAGGAGTAGAAGCCGTTACAGTAAACTGCAATGCCGCATTATCTGCGAAATTGTAAGAATAAGAAGGGATACGTGCAGGGTTTCCGAATGCCGCTCCAGAAGGATTGATACCTGACTGGATAGCAGCACCACTCAAACACGTCAAATTAGATCCTGAAGCAAAGTCTACTGCATACGTACTAACGTCCTGAGCATTTGACAATTGAACAGAAGCCAATAATGCAACTGCTGAAAGTAATATTTTTTTCATGTTTTATGTATTTAGGGTTTATAATTATTTAACTACGTGTTTCAATTTTACAAATAAAGATCAATATATTCAATGAATATCACTAAAAAGGTTTATCAAACGTGAAAATAATCAAGTCCAAATCTACTTCTGCATCGGCATCCTGAGTGACAGCTGCACCCAAATTCATGTCCAAACTAGCGATCGCGGAAGGATTAATCACACCTATATCCGATAACTTAACACTGTATAAAATCCATTGTTCGGGAGATACATTCGCTAAAAACTTTCTATTTAATAAGGTTGCGTTAGAAAGCTCTTTAATGATCATTTGACACTGTGAATTGGATTTACCTTTAGCAAAGAAGTTAAGATACACCCTGGACGGATCATTGCCCATAGAAGCAAAATCGATGCCATCAAAACCCCTACCGCCAAAATACCAAGCTATTCCAGAAGCTGCCGTAGTACAAGAAGCCTTAAACTTGTAGTAGTTTTCCCCTTGAGGAGATTCCATATAATCAGACGAAGCGCTTGTTACCAATGAAGAAGCCGCACAAACCCCAGAGAAACAGTCTCCATAACCACCTCCTCCAACAGGTGGAGTTTCTTCGAAATTGGCTACTTTAACACCAAATCCATTGTATCCAACAACCGATATGAGCGTAATTTGCCCTGAACCTAGCGGTTCTACTCTACACAAACTGGTAAGTTTATAAGACAATACTTCATTTTTAGCAAAATATTTCCCATTAGAGGAATTTCCATACCAGTTATAATCAACGATGTCTCCTTTGCCATTGAAAACAAATTGAGCACCTGAAGTCTCTCCATTGATGGTTAATTTATATGAAATTTCCTCATTAAATTTGGCTGTCACATGAGCATAACTGTTCACCAAATTCAAATCCGTTGTGCTGGCATTTGCATTATTCTTGAACTCAAACGGCTCAATAACAGCGAAGCCCTCGGTCGGACAAGCTGCTGGACCAAGTATGTCGGATGATCTTTTACAAGCTACTTGAACAACAAGAAGCAAGGATAATATGAACAATATCTTAATCTTCATAATCGTTTTTATTTATGGTTGAAATGGTCCATTAACCGTTAAGTAAACGTCATCTACGGCCAACTCTACGGTAGCACCAGGCGCTGGATAAGATTCTAATTCTAAACCAAATCCACATAACTTATGGGGTTCTTTTATCCGATTACCTCCTCCTCCTGATAAAGGATTGTTTGCTGGCATAAATGAAGAATACGGAACGCTCACTAATTTCCATCCTACCCAATCCACTTCAATGATAGAAAACCACATATCATTCTTATCCACTGCTCTAGGAAGTGGGTAAGAAAATGTACTTGGATCGGCAAAATCGTTCTCAAAGGCTTGGAAGAAGATGGAACTGTTGGGTCTACCAAATCCATAAACGTAAGCATTGAAATATACTTTAGAAGGATCTTGCTCAACGGTAAAATTATGCAACTCTGTCAGCGCTTCGCCACTAGAACCTCCACAATAACTGTTACCATTGTTGTCTGTACCCTTCATGTAAAACGAAAAGAAACCACCTACTTGCCTTTTATCGTTCACGAAAAAAGCTGCTTTACCATTCCCATCGGCAGCATCCGAATACGTTGTCCTGATTCCATATATAGGAGTAGGCTCGGCTTCCATATCGTCTATCAACTTATACTTCAGGGTATCTCCATTCGGCAATATTTTAATGCGGTTATTGTACCTGATCGCACCTTGGGTACCACCATCGATAGACAATGTATCGGAATAGGTAATGGAAGATCCTAAAAAGGAAAGTGTATATTTCACTTTTTCACCTTTTACAAAAAAGCGAGTGCCGTCGGCCGAACCGTTCCAAAACGTGTTATTCGAATCCAAGGTGTTACTGGTAGAGGTAAAGCTCTTTTGCGCTCCCGATTGAATGCCCTCTAACAAAATATACCAAGTGACTACATGAGAAAACTCATTGTAAAAGAAGACATTTTCAAGAGACGAAGGTGCGAACCTCAAATTGTGGTTTTTGTCAATTGGAGCCCCCTGATTAACAGGAGGAGTAAATGCTCTACTCCACAAGCGAGTAAGGGGTAATCCTCCATTATTAATAATACCGTCAAAGTCACCAGGGGCAGAGATTAATTTGGGGTTCCCCAAAATTTCACCGTTTTCCACGGTTCTTTTACAAGCCCAAAAAGTACCCAACGATACCGTAAGTGCCAATAAAAGAATACCTATTTTATATGATCTTTTCATATTCCTTAGAATTTCAAGACAAAGTTCATGAACAATTGATCGTAGTTGTAATCTGCATTCACAGAATTGTTTCTTGTCACTTGAGTCATGTTGTATACGACAGAAGCTTGAGCAAAATCTGCAAACCTGAATCTTAGGCCAGCGCTGTATATATTCTCAGCACCATCGTAAAGGTAATCGTAAGACGGATCATAAGCCATCACTTGGCTGATCGCATTTCTGTTTACTCTGTATTCGTTCCCCTTCGCTGTCAACATTTTAATACCTCCAATGAAGTCCACTTTTCTAAAGGTTTCAACAGACAAACCAGCATCGATGACCGTCGATTTAAAATCTACTTTCAAATCTCCATCACGGGTTGTATTTTCTGTTCTCACTCCTACTGAAACATCGATTAAACGTTTCAATTTCACCAAACTTCCAACATTCACCAACACACCTCCACGGATACCTGTGAATTTACGTAATTCCTCTGTCAACTCTCCGTTGATTTCACTCAATAGATCTACGCCCGCTTCAATGGTAATGTTGTGTAAAGAAGTGTCTGTTGTAATTCCAGCACTGATCCCCGTACGGTTCGGTGTAGCAGGACCATAAGGTGTAATGTTACCGTATTGAGGTAAAAATGCTTGTAAGCTTTGAGTAAGGCTTCTGTTGTAAATACCTTCTTCTGTCGTACGATCGAAAATCATTTGCCCCCTATTCACCGCATCTAGATTTTGAGTCGGGAATATCGTAGGGTTGTACGTTGCATTAATACGTTGTGTTTGAGCACTTGGGCTATTGAATTGAGGACCTACGTTTCTGTATGAAGCAGAAAGGAGTACTTTAGCAGGTTTGAAACCGGCTTTCAATTCTGGTTGATAGAAGAAGTCCTCGAATGAATTTGATGTTTTATTGAAATTATCGGCATACTTGGTAGAAGAAATACCACCTTCAACAGCAACGCCTAACAACAAGGCATCGTTTTGCCATGTAAATGCCGCATCTCCAGTGTATACATTGTTTTGTAATTCGATTTGAGTCGTAGAAACCGGTAAATCTGTATACGTTACCCCGTTCACACCGAACTTCAACATGTCGTTTTTTACGAAATCTAAACGTCCACCGACAAATACTCTATCTGGAGTAAGCCCTTCGTTGGTAGCATTGGTACGAACTCCAAAGGCTTTTATACCAATTCTATTGAACGTCAATACAGAATCCAAACCGTAGGTCAATTGAACCCCTTGTAAACGCCATTTGTTGTCTACATAGAAGTTTTCATAGTTTAAGATGTCTCTTCTTACTTTAAAGACATCCGCTTCGAATTTAGTATCCATCGGTTCATTGGCATTGTGGACCGTATATGGAGTAAGGCCAATATAAATATCACCCAATTCATACTTCAAGTTACGACCAATACGTCCGTTGAATTGCAACTGACGGAATTCGAAATAGGTATCTTGTCCGTAAAATGAACCGTATGGATTCCTCATACGCAAAATGGTGTTTGCGTTGAAAATCTGATTCACGGTCAAGTCGGCATTCAAATCGAAAAGGGTGTAACCGCCTAATCCTTTGTTTGCAGAGAGGGTATCTCCTTCCAAAAGAGGACCACTCAATTTGTCACTGGTAAGAACCGAACGACCCAAACCTCCTAGTTTGAAGGTGGTGTTTTTGTTTAACACCTGCGCATTAGCAGTGAAACCGGCTACCCAAATAACTAAAGCCAATAAAAAAACATTCTTGTTCATTATGCTGAGATTTAAAAGAAGATTTTTAATTCAATATTTGTTTCTGTGCCTTTATACTCGTCCAATACAAAGTTTTTGTCTTTGTGTTGTAGCCAAGTATGACGGATGTGTAGACCTGCGTTACGGGTGAAATCATAATCAACACCTAAAGCATACGCAGTTCCTGTCTGGTCAATCGGTTTGCCTTCCCCATTTAATTGAGTACGCATACCACCCATTGCTCTTTCTATACCGAAGTTTCCTACGATAGACAATTTCTTAGTTAATTTATACGCAGCCGTAAAGTCTTCGAAGAATACACGGATGAACGAAGCATCTGTAGTACCCAAAACGGTCAACTTATCGTCTACACTATTATAACTGTTGAAGTTCAAAAGCACGAGATCCCTATTGAAGACCGTCAATTTATATTTCAAGAACAATTCTAAAGCACTATAGCCTTTCAAATAATCGGTACTGATGCCATTTGCTTTATCGGTAATTGTTACTACTTCAAAGGTTCTCATCCAACCACTTTTCAAACGGCCGTAATTACCACCCGCATTAAACCAAGGACGGAAACGAGAACGAGAGAATGCACTCACACGATGTTGGAACGTAACGGTGTCGCCCAAGTTTTCTAAATCTTGGCTCCATGCTCCACTCAACTCTGTCTTCAACTTCCCAAAGTTCTTTTCAATTTTCACATTGATTCCTTGACGGTTGTTACAAATGATACCAATTTCTTGGGCCAAGTTTTGTTGGTAGAATAAATCATACAAAGCATCTGATCCTTGTAATAAAGCTCTAGGATTAGAGTTAATGATCGATCCATCTTGACTGATCATCCATTTGTCGATGTGATAGTATTCTAAAGATATTGGTAATGTCGTCAAATCTCTGTCCAATTCAGCTTTAAGTGAAAATCCTAACCCTTGTTGCTTAAAAGTAGTATAAGGACGCTCTGAAGCAGGAACAACAGCAACAGCCGCAGAATCACCGATACTTCTGTTTTCTATATTAGCAATACCAACTTCCCCTGCAAAACGGACTTTTCTGATTCTTAAATCAAAATCAAGCGTTGTCATTTTTTGCTTATCGTCTGTAGGCATAGTTGGACTCACCTGGCTAAATCTACCACGGTAGTTTATACCAATTTTACCCGCTACATAACGTGTAAAAATCAATTTTTCAGCACGAAGACCAACCGTGTACGAAGGATAGTGTAGTATAGACTGACCTACAGGAGTGTTGGTATTTGTACGACCATATAAGGTCGTCAACTTGATGCCTAAAGGAAGAATGTCTGTTTTCGCTACAAATCCTAAGATTGGAGAACGACCGTTTGCTTCTGCACCAACGTTACGAGATAAAGTATAATATTCTTCGTAACGCAAGAAAGAGTTACGGTACCAATCCCATGGCATACGATTAAAATAACTATCACGATAGATTGGTTGTCCCATCGTGAAACGACTTAAACCTGTCCACAAAATACCACCCGCACTGATATCAAATCGTAATGCACCAGCATTGATTTTACCATTGAAGAATAAATTTTGTCGGGAGCTTGCTGCACGACCTCCTCCATCAGAACCTGTCATCGGATGGGCAAAAGAATACCCTACGTTGAATAAGAATTTAGGAGATATTCTAGAGGTTAAATTTAACTCCAATTGAGGGAAACCTCCTCCAACATTGTTCCCTACGCTGACTAAAGGATAATCATAAATAGAGAAATTTTTAGAAGAGGTTCTCATATCAGAATAAGACTTCTCCATATTTCTGTATATGGTCAGCAACCGAATCGTACCCGATAACTGAATATTATCCAATACGTTGGTCACAAACTTAGACGCTCCTGAGGCGTTTTCTCTGTCGCTTGGATTTAGGAAGTTATAAGCAGACGATGGATTAGGATCCGGACCTCTGAACTTCGCCGCGTATGGTACCCCTAACCTAGGAGCGCCATCAAACACTTTTTCATGCTCTCCCGTCGTTTGAGAGGTCTTGTCTGTCGCATACACATTACACGACAACAATAAGCTACCCAACAACCAGAGTGAAATACGTTTCTTAAATTTCATTTCCATTTTTAGTGGCATCTATTAAAAAGTAATTAATTCCTCCAGCGTTTTTTAATCGTTTTTCTACGACAAGGTTGTAGAACTTCAATTAACTCATCAGCTAATGGAGTACCTATTATTCTACCCGATCCTGGTTTCTTTTCCAAGTAATCACCGGTTACTTCCCAAATGATCACACCTGCAGCTTCGTGTTTAACTACATATTCTGCTTTCAATCGAATAGAACGTTCGTTATCATAAGACAAGAAAATACCTTTCTCTTCACTGATCATGTAGGGAACCTGAGCAATACTATCCCATTTCTCTACTAAACCAGCCTTATCTTTTTTCAAAAGGATGTTGTAATACTGAGGAGAACCTTCATCCTCGATGAACGTACGATCGTCGGTCTTCTTGGTCTCGTTTTTAGCGTAAAGCGCAGGTTTGGTATCTTTGAACTTCAAACTTCTACCGTAGAAACCTACTCCCAGGTTAATTTTCTCTGCTGGCACCTTATATTTTTGTGTCAACAACTTGAAGGCATGATCACTACTTCCTTCATAACCAGAACCAGGAGAATACAAAGGAGAGTTGTGATTGGCATCATCACTCCATGTTCCGTTAAAATCGTAACACATCATGTTGAAGTAGTCCATCACGTTAACCAGTTTCTCATACTCAATGTTTTCCATCTGAGAAAGGTTAGCTCCAAAAGCAGCTGTCAATAAAAACCTTTGCCTTACCTTCTTCCCGTATGCATCGATAGAGTCACGAATTGACTTCATAAATAAGGTGAAATTTTCTTTATCGGCAGGGGTTCCTTTGTGTTCTTCATAACCAGGATATTCCCAGTCGATATCAATACCATCAAATTGGTAGTCGCGAAGAAGTTTCACACAATTAGAAGCAAAGTATGCTCTTCGTTCAGGATCTGCTGCTACTTTAGGGAAGTTATCAGACAAAGTCCATCCTCCAATGGATACCATTACTTTTACTCCCCAGGCATGAGAATAATCGATCAAAGAAGTATTGGGAATATATGCAGGTTGTACAGCTTGAGACCAATCGTAACGACCACGGAGAAGAACACTATCGGCCCATTCATCCGTTCCAAAAATATTACCTAATGTATCTGTCTGATAAAACGAATAGTTCAACACCGTATAACGTGTGTAATCCAAATTTTGAGGGGCCATCAACAAGCCCCTATCGTACCATTGCCATGAAGGATAATAACCTATAATCTGGCGACATGTTGGCATAATTTCAGGTCCCTTTACCATGAGGGTATCCTGCAAATCTTTTTCATTCTTAGGACCGGGTACCACTTGCGAAAAGGCTTGAGTACTTGCCAAGACCAAAGATCCAAAAAACAGAATTTTAAACAGTTCTTTCATTCCTTATTATCTAACCTATATTAATGAAGCGATTCAATTTGCGTGACATGTTTTAAGCAGACTTGCACATTATTCGCACGGTAAATCTAAACTATTAATCCTATATCAGCAAAATATTTCAATAAGATAATTGATAAATACAAGTCATAATTCAAATCACAGATAATCCTTTATGTAATGTACTTTACGCTTTAACAACAAATACTGTGATTGTCAAAACATACCCCAAATACTATAAAAGAGTTCGCATGTTGTGTTTTTGATAAAATTCTTGAAATTATTCAATTCTCCTTAGCTGGTATTTAAAAATACCTTACACGGTTTTGATAACATTAGTGTACAATACCCCCGTATTATACAGCACAAAAATTATTACCTCGTGTACACTCAACAGGAAAACCTGTCTCATGGAAACCCAACTTGTTCCGTTTGGTTTTTGTGATCCCGCTGGGATTCGAACCCAGGACCCCATCATTAAAAGTGATGTGCTCTACCAGCTGAGCTACGGAATCATTAATTGCTTTTAAGCGCATGTTTTACTTAATTGCGAGTGCAAAGGTAACCAGTCTGAGATAAAATGCAAAAGCTTCTCCTAAAATTGTGGATAATATTCATCTTTTTTTTTCTTAGTGGAAGTATAAACGCTCTAGCTCAAAGTAATACGTTATTAGCCAATGCGGATTCTCTTTTTGATCAAGGAAGGTTCGAAGAAGCGCAAGCTCTTTACCTCCAGGAATGGGAAGCCAACAAACGCTATTCTCCTCAGATGTTACTAAAAATGGGATACATCGAAGAACAAGCAGGCAATATTCCATTGACCATGTTTTATTATAATCAATACCTCGATCTGACACACAATACACAGATCATTCCCAAGATTCAGGAGCTTTCCGAAGTGCATCATTTAAAAGGATATGAATTTTCAGATCTCGAATATTTCTTTTCCCTTTACCGTCGTTACTATTACCCCATTATATTCACCATTATTTTATTAGGACTTCCTTATTTCATCTATTTGGTCGTTCGGGCCTTACAAAAGAAAAAATGGGGATCTCGACCTATTGGATTCTTAATTATCATGGCCATTGTTTTCCTATTAAACAACTACGACGTGATTCCAGATCGCGCCGTCATTATAGGAGAAACATGCCTGATGGAATCTCCTGCAGCTGGAGCCATATGTGTAGAAACCATTGAAGAAGGAAACCGGGTTACCGTACTGGGAACTGAAGGGGGTATTTGGCACCGCATATTATGGGATAACCAAACGCTTTTTGTGCGAAACAAACACTTGAAAATTATTAAATCGAGCAATATATAAATCATATCCCTTCTTTATTTCTTAGGTAACTAACATATATATAGACTCTTCATTTATAAAAGATCTGCGCCCCCTTCAGGGTACAAGACTGTATGGAGTATGGAGCGCGAGTATGGAGAAAAAAAACTCTCTACTCGCGCTCCATACTCCATACTTAACTTATTTTTATAACGCACCATGGGTTTGTATCCATGTTTTTAAAAGTACGGTATGCCCAACCGGCAATATCCTTAAGCTATCGGGGAAATGACGTAACAAGGGTTTTACATTTTCAATAGGAACCACCTTATCAAAATTCCCCATGTATAAACGCATGACCACCTGATGTTTTTTTATGTTCTGAGCTGTAATACGAGGTGAAATAAACAGCTTTCGAAACATCGTCCATGAATAATAAACCCTTCTACGCATCGATCTGGTTTGCATCTGTGTTTCAGAAAACTTCAATACGCCTTTATTCACCATACGAAACATCAACAACAAGTCAACCAATCGTTTGTAAGGTTTAGGATTGGTAACCAAAAACCTCAACACTTTACGGGTAAATGAAAATGAGGTCATCAACCAATACAAAAAACGTTTCTTAATGCCATCGGGAGCTAATAAAATCAACTGGTCTATACGATCTGGACAACCATTCAATGTGGCCAAAGCAAAACGTCCTCCCATCGAATAACCCACCAATGAAAAACGTTCTACATGTTCGACCACTAAAAAAACACGCATCATCTCTTCCCAATCCTTTATTGAAATAGGTTCTGTCTTGTTATGCCAAAAACTTTGTCCATGGTAAAATAAATCAAACGAAAAAATCGTGTATTCATTCCCATAAAGTTCTTCCAATGCCCTGTACACCTCATGATCTTGGCCATATCCATGAAAACACAATAAGGTCTTAACTCCTTTGCCATATTGTCTGTAATGCAAACAAGCCTCAGACGTTTCTAATACCTTATGTTTCATAAGTGGTAAATCATAAACAACAGACTTAAAACACAAATAACAAAAAAGAAATTCCAAATAAATCCCCCAATTCTATTTCAAAACAAAAATGCTTTGAACATTGGAATTTGGAGCTTTATTTGGAATTTAATACTTGTATTTTATTAATTCTGATTAAGAATTAAGCATCTTTTTTACTCATTCTCGCACGTTCATTTTCGTCCAGGTATATTTTTCTCATACGAATACTTTTCGGTGTTACCTCTACGTATTCATCTTTTTGAATATACTCTAAAGATTCTTCTAAAGAGAATTGTATTTTCGGTGCAATCCTTACGTTATCGTCGGTACCAGAAGCACGCATGTTGGTCAATTTCTTTTCACGAATCGTATTTACCGTTAAATCGTTACCACGTGTATGCTCTCCAATCACTTGACCCATGTACACTTCTTCGCCTGGTTCTACGAAGAAAATTCCTCTGTCTTGTAATTTATCGATAGAATATGCTGTTGTTTTTCCTGCATCCATAGAAATCAAAGATCCACTGTTACGACCAGGAATAGCGCCTTTAAACGGTTCATATCCTTTCAAACGATGTGTCATCACGGCTTCTCCCTGAGATACGGTCAATACGTTGTTACGTAAACCCATAATACCACGAGAAGGGATTTCAAATTCTAAATGTTGAACATCGCCTTTAGGTTCCATGATCTTCAATTCACCTCTGCGTTGCGTCACCAATTCGATCACTTTACCTGAAAACTCTTGAGGGACATCAACCACCATCAATTCAATAGGCTCACTTTTCTGTCCATCGATTTCCTTAAACAATACTTGAGGTTGTCCTACTTGTAACTCATATCCTTCTCTGCGCATCGTTTCAATCAACACCGACAAGTGAAGAATACCACGACCAAATACTAAAAATTTATCTTCTGTATCCGTTTCTTGAACTCTTAATGCCAGGTTTTTCTCAATCTCTTTGTACAAACGATCACGCAAATGACGAGACGTTACAAACTTACCTTCTTTACCAAAGAATGGAGAGTTGTTAATCGTAAACAACATGCTCATGGTCGGTTCATCTACACTGATACGCTCCAACGGTTCTGGATTTTCGGCATCGGCAACTGTATCTCCGATTTCGAAATCATCCAAACCAATGACCGCACAAATTTCACCTTGAGCTACTTCTGCAACTTTTACCCTACCCAAACCTTCAAAAATTTGAAGCTCTTTGATTTTCATTTTCTTGATCGAACCATCGGCTTTGCATAAAGCGATGTGCTGACCTTCTTTCAAGGTACCACGGAATACTCTTCCGATGGCAATTCGTCCTACAAAAGCAGAATAATCCAAAGAAGTGATTTGCATTTGCGCTGAACCTTCCACGAATGGAGCTCTAGGGATTACTTTTATAATGGTATCCAACAACGGTGTAATATCGGCTGTGGGTTCTTTCCAATCGTAACCCATCCATCCTTGTTTAGATGAACCATAAAGTGTCGTAAAATCCAACTGATCTTCTGTGGCACCCAAGTTAAACATCAAGTCAAATACAGACTCATGTACTTCATCGGGACGACAGTTTTCTTTATCTACCTTATTAATGATCAAGATCGGTTTTAATCCAAGACCCAAGGCTTTACCCAATACAAAACGTGTTTGAGGCATAGCACCTTCAAAAGCATCGACCAATAAACATACCCCGTCTGCCATTTTCAACACACGTTCCACTTCTCCTCCAAAGTCACTGTGACCAGGGGTATCGATGATGTTGATTTTATAATCTTTGTAACGTACAGATACGTTTTTAGAAGTGATCGTAATTCCACGTTCACGCTCCAAATCGTTGTTATCAAGGATTAAGTCTCCAAATTCCTGATTTTCTCTAAAAATTTTAGAGGCGTGAATAATTTTATCTACCAGGGTAGTTTTACCGTGATCGACGTGAGCAATGATTGCTATGTTTCTTATTTCCTGCATGATCGTTTAAATGCGAATTAGGGTGCAAAGTTACTAATTTAGAACCTAAATAGAGTCATATAACAGAAAATAAGTGCTAAAAATCCTATCTTTGCACTAAAATCTACCAATTGATGGCTTCTGAATTTAAAAGATATACGGTTACTTCAGCCCTTCCCTACGCGAATGGGCCTGTTCACATTGGTCATTTAGCTGGAGTCTATGTACCTGCCGATATATATGTGCGGTACTTACGCTCTACAGGAAAAGATGTGCTTTTCATAGGCGGATCGGATGAGCACGGGGTTCCCATTACCATTCGAGCAAAAAAAGAAGGCATTACGCCTCAACAAGTGGTCGACAAATACCACGAATTGATTAAAGATTCTTTCCAAAAGCTAGGTATTTCTTTCGATGTCTATTCCAGAACATCCAGTAAAACACATGCGGAAACTTCTTCTGAATTCTTCACCACTTTATACAACAAAAAAGCTTTCATTGAAAAAACATCGGAGCAATACTTTGATCCTTCGGCCAATCAATTCTTAGCCGATCGCTACATCGTAGGCACCTGTCCACATTGCGGCAATGAAAATGCGTACGGTGATCAATGTGAAAACTGTGGTTCTACGCTTAGTCCTTCGGAGTTGAAAAACCCTAAGTCAATGCTGAGCGGAGAAAAACCTGTTCTGAAAGACACCAAACACTGGTACCTTCCTTTAGACCAATACGAAACCTGGCTCAAAGAATGGATACTGGACGGACATAAAGATTGGAAATCGAATGTATACGGACAATGCAAATCATGGATTGACCAAGGTTTACAACCAAGAGCCGTAACCCGTGATTTGGATTGGGGCGTGCCTGTACCACTTCCTCACGCAGAAGGAAAAGTACTGTACGTATGGTTCGATGCACCCATCGGATACATTTCGGCAACGAGAGAATATTTTGCTCTAAAACCAAATCCTCAACACCAAGGTCAAACATGGGAAACCTATTGGAAAGACAAAGACAGCAAACTGGTGCATTTCATTGGCAAAGACAACATTGTTTTCCATTGCATCATTTTCCCTGCCATGCTGAAAGCTGAAGGCTCTTTCGTTTTGCCCGATCAAGTGCCAGCCAATGAATTCATGAACCTGGAAGGGAATAAGATCTCTACCTCGCGTAACTGGGCCGTATGGTTGCATGAATATTTGGAAGAGTTTCCAGGCAAACAAGATGTGTTACGTTACGTCTTATGTGCCAATGCTCCAGAAACAAAAGATAATGATTTTACATGGAAAGATTTCCAAAACAGGAACAATAACGAACTGGTTGCTATACTTGGAAACTTTGTGAACCGTGCAGCAGTACTGACTCAAAAATATTACAACGGTAAAGTACCGGCATTGCATGCTTTAACAACACAAGACCAGGAACTGGTTGACAAATTAAAAACATTTCCTATTGACATCGCAAAGTCCATTGAAACGTATCGTTTCAGAGAAGCTTTAGCGACCTACATGGATTTAGCCCGTATGGGGAACAAATACTTAGCCGACACAGAACCTTGGAAATTACAAGCAACAGATCCTCAACGGGTAGAAAGCATCTTACATTTAGCGCTACAATTGGCGGCTAACTTAGCCATATTGGGAGAACCATTTATTCCATTCAGTACTAAAAAACTCTTCGATATGCTGAATCTTGCTCCTCTCTCTTGGGCAGTATCAGGACAATACAACATCTTAAAAGCAGGTCACCACTTGAACAAAGCCGAACTCTTGTTTGAAAAGCTAGAAGATGACGTCATCACAAAGCAAGTGCAAAAACTAGAAGACACGAAAAAAGAAAACGAATACGCAACACTCACAGTGAAACCTGCAAAAGAGTCTGTACAATTCGATGACTTTACGAAGATGGACATTCGTGTGGCTACCATATTAACCGCAGAAAAAGTAGCCAAGACTAAAAAACTATTGAAACTCACCCTTGATACGGGATTAGATCAACGTACTGTGGTCAGTGGCATTGCAGAGCATTACGAACCGGAACAGATTATCGGCAAACAAGTGTGTTTATTGGCCAACTTAACCCCTCGCGACATCAAAGGCATTCCATCTCAAGGGATGATCTTAATGGCAGAAGATAAAGATGGTAAACTTTCATTTGTATCACCAAGCAGTATAGTAAGTAACGGAAGCTGTATTCAGTAGTCAGTGGTCAGGTATCTGTGGTCAGTGAACTGTCCGGGAGTAATATCCAATCTTTTGTTTTTGCCAGGCGAATGCAATTCGCCACTGACCACTGATACCTGACCACTGACCACTATTTAACAAGCTCCCCATTTAATTTTTTCAATTCGATTTCAGCTTTCTTCGCATTCAAGCGTGCAGACAGCAACCTATTTTGAGATGTTTCATAACTCAAATAAGCCTGGTTGATTTGTATTTGTGTACCCGAACCTAATCGATAACGTTCCAAGCCAAGGCTGACATTTTCTTTCGCTAATAAAAAATTTTCTTCTTCTAAAATCAATACTTCAAAGGCCAATTGAGCATTGGCAAATGATTGTTGAAGTCGAACCGCTAAATTTAATTTCGATTGTTCCAGGGTAATACTCGCAATGTTCATTTGCACATGCGCATTTCTAATTTGAGAATTCAAGACCCTTCCATTAAACAAATTCCATGTTGCAGTAAACCCTGCACTAGGTCCAGAGGATTGATTCAATAACATAAATCCTCCTTCACTTTGAGATCTGCTGTAGTTATAACCTAAATTCAAAGACAAACGCGGATAACGAGAAGAGGCAATCTCTTGAATTGTTTTTTGAGTTACCCTCAAATTTTGTTCATTAAATTTAATCAGGGAATTTTGTTGCTCAACACTAGACTTTAATTCTTCGTAATTAATGTTCCGATCAATTTCTATACTGTCAAGGACATCGAAAGGAGTATCTGTTGATCTACCCAACAATTCATTCAAGCTGCTTTTGGAAATATCAATGAATGCTTTTTTTTGCAAATGAAGTGAACGGATCGCATTCAGATCCACCTTGGCCTGGAGGTATTCAACCTTAGACGTTAATCCAATAGCATATTTTTGTTCCGCAATCTTCACCAACTCATTATACAAAGCAATAGAGTTTTCCAATGCTTTTTTTTCTTGCTTTTGTAATACCACTTCATAATAGGTTTGCAAAATAGCGACCATGGCATTTTCAATATCAACCTTCAATTGGATTTCTCCCATCCTATTTAATGTTTGCAATTTTTCATGTGTAGCAAACATTTTAAATCCATCAAAAACAGTCCAGGATAATGCAACCCCAGCATTCAATGCATTAGAATTGATATTATCACGCGTGGTTGTAGATCCATTAGAAAGATTTTGCCTAAAACTATTATCACTCGTATTGCCAGAAACATTTGCATTCAACGAAGGTAAAAACCCTGCATTACCAAGCGTATTGTTATTTTGTGCAATTTCCAATTGACTTCTGCTGATGATAATACCGTAATTATTTTTCAATGCAATTTCAATCGCCTGTTCAGGTGTCAATACATCTTGAGCAAAAGCAAAAGATGATCCCAACAGAAGAAGACAAAAACTTGTCACTATATTTTTCATACTATAGTATAAACTAAGATAAACTTGAAATGAATTATTTTTGATCATGTTTTATTTCTCGTGACAAGTACGTATACAAAGCCGGTACTACAAACAAGGTCAGTACGAGAGAAAACATAATTCCTCCTATAATTACAATTCCCATTGACATCCTGCTTTTAGAACCCGCTCCTAAGGCCAAAGCAATAGGAAGTGCTCCAAGTGCAGTCGCTAAACTGGTCATTAGAATAGGGCGAAAACGAGCAATCGCAGCTTCACGAATAGCCTCTGGTATTTTCATCCCTTGTTCTTTTAATTGATTGGCAAACTCCACAATCAGGATACCATTTTTCGTCACCAAACCAATAAGCATCACAATACCAATCTGACTGAAAATATTGAGTGTCTGATTAAAATACCATAAAGAAATCAATGCACCGGCTAAAGCCAAAGGAACAGTGAACATGATGACCAAAGGATCTATAAAACTTTCAAACTGTGCTGCCAAAACCAAATAGATTAAGATCAATGCCAGATAAAATGCCAATAACACATTTGAAGAACTTTCAGCAAAATCCCTGGATGTACCTGTAAGTTCTGTCGCAAAAGATTCATCCAAGGTACGTGCAGCAATCTCTTTCATAGCATTAATACCATCGCCTATTGTTTTTCCTGGTGCCAAATCAGCAGATACAGTAGCTGATTGATAACGGTTATAATGGTACAATTGTGGAGGACTACTCACTTCTATAATACTTACCACATTATCGAGTTGAATCAAAACACCTTGGTTATTTTTAACATACATCGATTTCAAATCGAGTGGTTCATCTCTATTCCTTCGATCCACTTGGCCAATCACCTGATACTGTTTTCCATTCATATTAAAATAGCTGAATCGTTGTCCACTCAAAGCCAATTGCAATGTTTGTCCAATAGCAGCAGCTTCTATACCTAAATTTCTTGCCTTTTCCCGATCAATGACAATTTCCAATTCGGGTTTATTAAATTTCAGGTTCAAGTCTACAATTTGAAACGTAGAATCTCTATACGCTTCTTCCATAAATTGAGGTAAAGCTTCTTTTAACTTTTTAAAGTTAGGAGCTTGTATCACAAACTGTACAGGTAAACCGGCACGGGATCCTCCAGCAGAAATAGTAGGTTGTTGTATCACGAATGTTTTCGCCTCAGGAAACTCTTTCGCCACTCTGGTAATGTAATCTGAAATTTCTTGTTGCGATCTTGTTCTCTCATGAGGTTCTTTCAACGTAATCCGGGCAAAACCCGTATTCACCGCACCAGATCCTGAAAAACTAGGTGCCGTCACCAATATAGAAACTTGTTTTTCAGGAATAGAATCATCGATAAATTCCGACATCTTCAACATGAAATCATCGGTATACTCGTAAGAAGCTCCCTCCGGTGCTGTTACTGAAACACGTAATCCACTTCGATCTTCTAAAGGAGCTAATTCAGATTTCAAAAGAGAGCCCACACCAAAAATCAATCCGAAAGAAATCACAATGATCACAATCCCCAACCATCTTTTTTTCATAAAAGAATCCAATAGATCTCTATAACCGTTATTCATAGAAACAAAAAACGGTTCAGACCAAATATAGAATTTACTTTTCTTCTGTGTCTTTCTACTCAATTTTGCATTTAGCATCGGTGTCAACGTCAAAGAAACAAAAGCAGAAATTAAAACGGCACCCGCAATCACAACTCCAAACTCTCTAAACAATCGCCCTACAAAACCTTCTAAGAATATAAGAGGAAGAAATACCGCTGCCAATGTAACAGAAGTTGAAATGACCGCAAAAAAGATTTCATTCGATCCTTTAATTGCGGCTTCTTTCGGAGACATACCTTCTTCTATTTTTTTATAGATATTTTCCGTCACCACAATACCATCGTCTACAACCAGTCCCGTCGCCAATACGATGGCTAATAGTGACAATACATTGATGGAATAATCCATCATGTACATGATAAAAAACGCCCCAATTAAAGAAACAGGAATATCAATTAATGGTCGAATGGCAATAACCCAATCTCTAAAAAACAAATAAATAATAAGTACAACCAATACAATAGCAATAAGTAAAGTCTCTTCTACTTCTGTAATCGATTGTTTAATGAATTTGGTATTATCTAATGCCACATCAACCGTAAAATCTTGAGGCAGGTCTTTTTTGATGATGTCTACTCGTTTAAAAAACTCATCGGCAATATCAATATAGTTGGCCCCCGGCTGAGGAACGACAGCAACACCAATCATAGGAATCCCAGATTGACGTAGGATGGTTTCTTCATTTTCAGCACCAAGCCGAGCATTACCGATGTCTTTTAATTTCACCATTTGATCACCCACCATTTTAACAATCATATTGTTAAACTCTTCTTCATTGGTAAACTTACCCATGGTTCTCACCGTGAGTTCTGTTTGATCTCCGGAAATCTTTCCTGAGGGTAATTCCGCATTTTCACGATCTAATGCCACTTTAACATCCAATGCTGTTAAACCGTAAGAGGCCATTTTAACAGGATCCATCCAAATACGAATGGCGTATTTTTTCTGTCCCCAAATTTGAACATTACTTACTCCTGGAATCGTTTGTAAACGTTCGCCAATTACATTTTCTGCATAATCACTCAAATCAAGATGACTGCGTGTTTTACTTTGAATAACTAAAGATAAAATCGCATCGGAATTGGCATCGGCTTTTGAAACCACTGGCAAAGCATCTATATCTTGAGGCAGCTGACGAACAGCTTGAGAAACTTTATCTCTTACATCATTAGCTGCAGCTTCAAGATTCGCATCCAAATTAAATTCAATGGTAATTGAACTCGATCCTTGATTACTCGATGATGAAATAGAACGTACCCCTTCAATACTGTTCAACACTTTTTCTAAAGGCTCTGTAATTTGAGACTCAATCACATCGGCATTCGCTCCAGTATAAGATGTACGAACAGTAATAATGGGAGGATCTATCGAAGGATATTCTCTTACGCCTAGGTATTTGTATCCCATCAAGCCAAACAACATAATGATGAGAGACATCACAATGGATAAGACAGGACGATTGATACTGATAGTGGAAAGACTACTCATAATATTATTTAAAACTCGTAATGATAATTACTGAATGACCTCTATTATATTTACAGGAGCCTCAGGTTTTAACTGCATAAGGCCAGATGTAATAATGGTATCACCCTCTTGCACTCCTTCGTTGATAAGCACTTTATTCTCTGTTCTCGTTCCAGCCAATACCTGTGCAGACATGGCCTTCCCATTACGATAAAAATAAATCTTATGCCCTTTCATCTCAGGAACCAAAGCTTCTGTAGGAACCAAGATACTATTAGAACGACTTTTAGCAATGTTGATTTTTACAAAATTGCCAGGGAGTATTTGGTTTTGATGGTCATACGATAAAGCCCTTACCTTTAATGTTCTTGTAGCTAAATCTATTTTAGGCTCAATCGCAAAAACGCTTGCCTTAAATGATTTCTCCAGACCTTCTTTTTGAAAATAAAGGACATCTCCTTTCGAAAGAAGACCTGCATATTTTTCAGGAATAGAAAAATCAATCTTCATAGGCGTCAACTGCTGCATACTGGCTACCACTGTGGTTGGAGAAACAAATGTACCTTCACTGATGCTTCTCAATCCTATTACTCCAGTAAATGGAGCTCTGATTTCTGTTTTACGAATTTGAGCATACAAATAATCCCGATCTGCTTTTAAGGTATTGACTTGATTCAGCAATACATCATATTCTTCTTTACTTACACCATTGAGGTCAAGCATTTTCTTTTGACGCGCTTCTCTTTCTTCCGCCAACTGAATTTGTAACGCCACTTTTTGAAGTTGAGCTTGAAGATCTGCATCGTTAATTTTCACCAAGAGCACTCCTTCTTGCACCAAAGATCCTTCTACAAAATAAATTTTTATGACTTTTCCAGAAATCTCTGGTTTTAACTCGGCTTCCTCATTAGCCATCGCTGTTCCGGTTGTCATAATGTTTTCACTGAACATGGTTCGTTTAGCTATAAAAACTTTTACAGCACTGGGAGCTCCCAATGGTTTAGCCTTATTCGCATTGATAGCAGAGGACGCATCAAAAAAATATAACTTACCCAAGACCAACAGCACAACAACACATGCACTGATTATAATTCCTTTCATTTTCATAGATAGATAATATGCTTGTAAATTTTTTAATTACTCTTTTACCTTATTGATGCACACTTGAATCTCATGTGCTGGTAAGTTTTTTAAATTATCGGCAATAACTGATAACGCTTTACTAAAGACTGTTATTTCATCTTTTGAAAGACCATTTAAACACAGCTTATTTAATTCTTGTATCGCCTTATGCACTTCAGGCATCATTTTTTGCGCTTTATTGGTCAACACAATACGATGTTCCCTCCTGTCTTCAGGGTTTGGCATTCGTTCAATCAAATTTCGTTCTACCAAATTGTCAATAATACGAACCATAGATGCTTTATCAATCCTATTGGCATCTGCAATGTATTGTTGAGTACAACCTGCATCAGAAGCCTGCTCAATCATGACCAAAATGGCGTAGTGCTTTTCTATATCAAGATGATCCAACAACTTAGACAAAACCCCAAAGTACATTTTCGCAATCAATCCAAGAGGACTTGAAAGAGGTTCTTGGTTAAATAAATTGGCCATTCTTTATATATAGTTTAAAACTCAAATAGTTGACATTGCAAACTATTAACATTTTAAACCATTTCAAAACAGATCGTCACAAATAAAAAATCCCGACAGGGGGGTAAACCTGCCGGGATGAGTCAAAAAATACGAGATTTTTCTGAAACCACGTTAAAAAATAGCATTACTAACGGTTGAGTACAAAAAATACAAAGCAAAACACGACTTATTTCCTACAACCCATAACAAAAAATCTAAACGTGATTTCAATGATAAAGACTCGAAATTCTTTTGCTGCGCTTCCGCTATGATTTGTTTTTTTTAATAAAAAATTCAACATTGTACATTTTTTAAACTAAAATACTGAATAACAATATCTTAAAAACATAAAAATCACGATGGTCTTACCTATCAGGACTAGTCAAAAAAACATATAAACTATGAGAGTAAGACTTATATGAAGTACGATTGAAAAGGGAAACCTCTTATTAAGTTACTCCTAGCTTAAGAGAAAACGCTTCCAAAGTTTGAATTTTTTATACCATAAATGGGTATTCAATATATAATTAGCTAATTTGCAATACGTTTAAAAAAATGTGGTATATGTCTACATTTTTCCCCAGCTGATGGTAATCGAAGAAGGACTACTTAAAAGATGCATCCATAAAGAACCAGCCGCTCAGAAAGAGCTTTATAAGTTGCTGGCAGGGAAACTTTTTGCCCTTTGTTTAAGATATACCAAGAATCGTACGGAAGCAGAAGATTGGCTTCAGGAGTCTTTCATTAAAATCTTCACTCATCTTCATTCATTCAAGTTTGAAGGGTCTTTCGAAGGATGGAGTAAACGCATAACCGTCAACCTTATTCTTTCCGATCTGAAAAAGAAAAAAAACATAGGGTTCTCTGATGAACTGACTGAAAATGATGTTATAACCAACGAAACAGCACATAGCAATATAGGACATGAGGAATTAATTCATTTTATTAGCCTGCTGCCCGAAGGGAAAAAACTCATCTTCAATCTATACGTATTAGAGGGCTACAGTCATAAAGAAATTGCTGAAACATTAAACATTACAGAAGGTGCATCCCGAGGACAATTGGCTAAAGCCAGAGAACAACTCATTGAGATTCACAAAAAACATAATAAAATAAATGCACCACAAATATCCTGAAAATACAGATCAGCTGGATAACTTCTACCAAAAAGAATTAGCCGAGGTAGAAGTGCTTCCTCCCGCAGACATGTGGGACAGGATTCGTGCATCCTATGATACCCAACAAGATAAAAAAGGATTCGTAATTTCATTCAACACTACACAAAAACGAATTATAGGTATTATTCTACTTGCATTGCTGTTCAGTATCTCCACCTACATTTATCTTAAGTCTCATTCAAATCCTCAGGAAAAAAGAAACACACCTGTTATTCCTCAAACAAATATAAATACCAACTTCGCTCCAATAGAGCAGCCGGAAAACAATACCACATCAGGTAATCCAAACAGCGAAAAAGAGAATAGCCATACCATTCGTAAAGAGAAAATCCGTGTTGAACAAAACAACACGAACATCAACACCACAACACCCCTTGAAAAGAACACGACCGAACAAACGCAAGAACTAAAAACGGAATCCCTCAACAACAGTAGTTCGGACATCGTTGTTGAAGAAGCAGAACCCACTGTAGAAAAAGCACCTAAGAAAAAAGTAAGCTTTAAGGACAAATACAAAAAAGATTACCAAGACAGCACACGAAACTTATTTGTACCCAACAAATAAAAATGATATTATCGTTTTAAGATAATATAAATGTCTTCTTCTCCTTTCCCTCCAGGTCTGTTTGACGAAAAATACCCCAGATTCTTTTCTTTATCCCAATACACTGATAAATCATCTTGTGGTGAATTGATAGGAGCATATACATTTTCAACATACTCATACTCTCCATCACTATTTTCAGTAGCACTGTAAATATCATATCCCCCCATCCCTTCTGGCCTGTTAGAGGAAAAATAAAGTGTCCCATCGGAATGGTAAAAAGGATACAATTCATTGTACGGGGTATTAACATAGGGGCCTAAGTTGATAGGGTTTGTCCACTTGTTATCCATATTGAAACACACATAAATATCAGTTCCTCCATAGCCTCCTTCCATGTCAGACGAAAAGAAAAACAACTCTTCTTTCCCGTCTACTGATGGATGTCCATAAGAACGTGTTGTATCATTAAAGATAAATGTTTGCCAATCGCTCCAATTGTTATGTTCCCATGTTGCACTGTACATCTTTAATGCATTCTTAGACCCAGGATTATTGTTGTATGGTTTATCCATGACACGGGTAAAAAAAATCTTCTGATAATCTTCTGTAAAACTTGCGCAGCATTCGTGGTGCAGAGTATTTATACGCATTGAAAAATTACTCACCCGATCGGGGAACAAGGTATCTTTCCCTTTCGCCCATAAGATATTATAAAGGGGAATATCAGCATTACTCGTCTTCTTCCTGATAATGGTTTCTTCTCTATTAGAAGAAAATACAAGACCTTCTTTATATCGTACAGGAGTTATATCAGAATGTACTGAATTAATCTTTGAAAGATTCTTCACTTCATATTCAGTTCTTCTATCTTTAGTCAACACTAGAAACGAATCACAATACGCCATATACTTTCCTTTCTTTTTAACAGAAGAAGGTAACAAAGCATATTCTTGTTTAGCTTCCTTATATTTTCCTTGCATTTTCAATACCTCGGCATACCAAATTCTCAAGGAATCTTGCCCAGTATATGTTGAAAAAAAATCTTGATACCAGGTTTCTGCAACTTCGTACAATCCTACTCGCCTATAACAATCGGCTAAAAAATAAACAACGGCTTGATCATGCTCTTTATGTTGACGAATATACTTTTGGTATTCAGGTATTGCTTTCTCATAATAGTGTAACACATAATACGCATTACCTTTCTCTAAATGCTTTCGACCTTCCTCTTGAGCATATAAACGAGGAGAAACAAGCAATACGAATATAAAAATATATGATTTCATTAATCAAACAACAAAGGAGATACTGTTACTTTTCTTTTCAATATGCGATCTAACTTTTCAGCTGGAACAAGTTTTACCGATAAAATCAGTTCATGTGTATTACCTATATAGTTGTTCGACTTATTCAAAGATTGATCATACGCATACGTAATGGTATATTTATTTTCAGAAGCTCCTAATACTTGATCTATATGAAAAGAACCCTGCACGGAAAATACAGACGCTGTACTATAACCAACACCTAAAGAAAATATATCCTGATATGTTATGGGTAACATAACAGAAGCATAAGGTGTGAAGTCTTTCGTATATTTTAACAATACCACAGGAGAAAGTAACATATGATGTGTTAATCTATGATGGCTTCCTGCCATAGCATGATAATGATTTTTAAGCTTAGCATGAGGTTCAAGATAAACCCCAGAAGATCGTATAAATGAAATTCCCACAAAATAATTTTTCTCTTTATAAAAAAATCCTCCTCCAAATTCAGGATTCCATTCACGCTGATCTACCAACAAAACATCGTCTTGATCTTTTACCAACAAGGCTGTTGTCTTTTCTGTCCTCTGTAATAACCCAGCCTTTATACCAAAAGCTAACCTCCCATGATGTAAATTTATTTTATAGGAAAAGTTACCATTGAGATAAAGTGACTGAACAATTCCTGCAGACTCATTTAAGACATTCACACCAAGTCCAATACGTTGATAGTTAACAGGCATATGAGCACTTAATCCTTGAAAAACAGGATTACCTGGTTGTTTGACCCATTGAGACTTATGTAATAAAGAAAAATTAAGATGATCTTCTGATCCAGCATACGCTGGATTGTAAAGCATGACAGCACATGGAAAAGCTGTAAAATTAGTCTGCGGCTGCCCATACGATTTTAAAGAGAAGAAGAACATTAAAAAGAATAAACTACCGCGCATGCCTCTTCTCTCTATTTTTTAATATATAAAATTCCTTTATGATCTTCACAGCGACAATCTTGCTCTCTCACCAGGTAATAATAATTACCCACAGGCAATCCTCCTCCATCCCAATCATTTTTATAGTGTGTAGTATGATATACAATTTGATTCCAAGCGTTAAATATCGTTACTTCTGTATTAGGACTCGCTTCCAAATTTTCAATATAAAACACATCATTATCACCATCATTATTAGGAGTAATCAATTCGTATATGATCAATTTGGTATTATCATCAACAACAACGGCTAAAGAATCTCCTGAAATTCTACATGTGTTTTCAAATAATGCAACATGGTAAATGCCTTCATCATATTTCTGAATATTATTAATCCAAACGACAAGTGCATTGCTAATGGTACCTGTGGGTGTTTCCCAAACACAACTCAACCCTGCTTCTAAGGCTGGAACCCAAAGCCTTAAATCTTCTCCCTGTTTCACCGGTAAATCATGCTCTATTTTAAAAACAGGAATCTGTTTATTGCTCAAAACCCTTATGGGAAGAAATGTATATCCTGGCTTATAAGTAGCATCTCCATTACTATAAGCCCTCAATACAAATGTACCTAAACCCAAAGGAGTCAAAGTCGAATGATTCGCTAATAATATAAATTCTTCGCCTGAAGTAATTTCATACGTTATAGGAAGTCCTGATGCATTACTTGCAATGATAGGGATAGAAATAGTACTACAATAAATAGTATCGGTATTCTGTATGATAATGGTATCATTCAATCGCGTATCTGGCAACTGAGCCTGTGCAAAAAAAACAGATAACTGAAAAACAACAAGTCCTATAATAAAATGAATAAAAAAATTCCCCATGAACATTTAAAACAATACAATTAAATTTATCCAAACGAAAAAACACAACAACTCATATGTTTCGAGTAGAAAAAAGATTAATCCTTCTTCTGTCTTTTAGCAAAAAGATAAGGATCGTAGCCATTCATTGCTTTAGCATAATAACCCGTTCCATCATAAGGTCTTTTCTCCGGATGTGATTTACAGGTTTCAGAGCAAGCTCCATCCAATGCGACACCACAATGTTCACAAATGGGAACATGAATATTACACACAGGATTAGCACAGTTGACCATACGACCACTCTCCGTTCCACAAACATGACATTTTGAAATGACCTTAGGATTTATGCGGTTTACATCTACAGCCACTCGGCCATCAAAAACATAGCATTTACCTTCAAAGTCCTCTCCTCCTGCTTCCATCCCGTATTTGATAATCCCACCATGAAGCTGGTAAACATCTTCGAACCCCTGTTCTAATAAATATGCACTGGCTTTTTCACATTTAATTCCACCGGTACAATAGGTTAAGATTTTTTTTCCTTTAAGTGTCGATTTCAATTCTTTCACTTTTTCTGGAAAATCCCTAAAATTTTCAATGTCCAAAGTCAAGGCATTTTTGAAACGGCCCAGTTCATGTTCATAATCTGAACGAACATCTAAAATGATCACATCTTCACGGTCTTTCATGGCCTTAAATTCATTCGGCGCCAAATGCTTACCTGTGCGAATATTGGGATTAATATGAGCCAAAGAGGAATGCACAATTTCTGGTTTTACACGAACATGTAACTTTTGAAAAGCATGCTCATGGTAAACTTCCACTTTAAAATCAATTGAAGAAAAACGTGGATCCGCTTTAAGTGCAGTCATGTAGGTTTCTGTTGCTTGCCTGGTTCCTGAAACGGTACCATTTAACCCTTCATGTGCAACAATGATACGACCTCTTAAATCGAGATCTAAACAAAAGAGGTGATGTTCCTCTCTGAATTGCTCCGGATCCTGGATCTCGGTATAGCAATAATAAAGTAGTATTTGAAAATTTTGTTCCATAAGTTTTTCGGACTTAGTTTCAGCTAAGTGAAATCCCACGGCAAGTTAATCAAATGATTTTATTTTTCTATCTCTTGGGCAGGATTACCAAATACCGTTTTGCCCGCTTTAACGTCAGAAATGACCACTGAACCAGCTCCAATTCGGGCATTTTTACCAATTTTAACTCCAGAAACAATCGTTACACCAGATCCCACAAAGACTCCTTCCTCCAAGACAGCCCCTGCTCCAACGATGCTTCCTGCTCCAATTTGGACAAAATCAGCCAATTTGACCTCATGATCAAGCAGTGATTGGGCATTTAAAATACAATGATTCCCAACCTCCACAAAAGAATTAATCACGGCAGATGCTCCTATATAATTACCATGACCCAATACCGCTGTCGATGAAATGTTAGCAGAAGAATGAATGGCATTGATAGGCATTACTTTACGGCGCTCAACAAGCATCTTAACGATACTCTGTCTCTCCTTATTATTATCAACAGCAACAAAGGCATCACATTTCTGTCCTATTAGCTTTAAAAAACCATCGTCATCTGTTTCTCCCAAAATCGTGACATCTCCTATTTCTGTTTGATGAAGGGTTTTGTCATCATCCAAAAAACCATATATAACAACTTCATTGGATTTAAAAATGTCAAATGCGGCTTTACCAATACCTTTGGCACCAAAGATGATAACGGGATTTAAACTGTTCATAGTAGTGATCTTATTTATTGCAAATTACAAGGTTTAAATGAAAAACACAGCACTTATGGATACTTATAAACTACTCCAAGCGAATTTTTATATACGACATGTTTATCGTGATCCTGACTAAACTGCATAGGAGGAACAATACACCAATCCTGAGCGAGCACATGATCAACACCCAGACTTACAGAAAAATGACATGTTCTCTCATAAAATCTAAAATAAGTATAGAGGATATCATCATCAATTCTTAACCGTGCATTCGTGTTACAAACCTTAGACTTTAATCCTTCCAACTCTGCTTCCATAAGCCTCGACTTATTCAAAATCAAATTTCCTTCCTCATAGTTAAAATAAGTCCATGAAAAAAGTAATACGATGGTAAGTGTATAAAATAAAAACCGAGCATATTGTTTCACCTGAAATAATATTTCTACCAAAAAACAAACAAAAGGAATGCATAACCACAACCAGGTTCTTTCAAATAAATAAACAGGATGGATCAAAAACAACAAGCTTGGAACAATCACTAAAAAGAACAAAGGAATCAATGAGGTATATTTTTTTCTTCTCCAAAGCCAAACCGACATGAACAGTAAAAAACAAGCCAAAGCTATACTTACATCACCTTCTGTACCTGTTACAAATCGCCATACTCCTGGGTAGTAATCCGATATTAACACCCAAGGTGCTTTCGCATATGTCGACGTTAGAGCAAGAGAATTAGAATACAATAAACTCCTATCAGAAAATATCCATACCGGTGAATAAAACAATACCTCAAGAACAAAAATACCCGTCAAGACAAGAAGCATTCGTTTTAAAAAATGAACATCATAACACATCACATAAATATATACCATGGTTAATAAACCAACGGGTATAAGTGCTACAGAAACCGTATAAATTGTAAATGCTGCAACAAACAAAAAAATCCAATCCAGTCTTGGATCACTTTTTACCACACTAAAATAACACAACAACAGCAACAAAAATACTTCTAAACCATAAGCCCTCCCTTGAATAGCATACCACACAAAAGGAAATGAAGTCATGAGTATTACAATCCCAACCAAGGCCAGTAAAGACGAATAACGTCTAAGCAAAATGACATAAAAAAGAAGCACAGAACCAAGAGCCGACAACCAAGAAGTCATTCGCATCGCCAAAACAGGATTGAGAAATTGATTCCAAAACACACTGGTTAAATTATAACCAATATGATTATTACTCGAAGGGAAATAAGCCATGGTCACGAGTGCACCTCGGTTTACAAAATAGAGCCAAGAATTTAATTCATCTAACTGAAAATAAATCTTACGACTCAATAACATCAGTAAAACACCTAGTAACAATAATACAAGGGTAATACATCCTTTGTTCATGATCGACAAAGCTTTAATCTCCTTAAAAATAAGCTCCAATGCATAACAAAAAGATGTTAAAATATCGTTAATCCAGACTTTATAATAAAAAACACCGAGTACCATCAATACAATCAACAGAGAGCAAAAACATTGGAATTTAAACCATGATGATTCATTCACATAAACATGTAAAATAGACCTCTGGTATTCACTTAAATGGTATTGATTTTTAATCCATTGAAATGCTTCTACAAGAGAAATGCTCCAGAGCAAGGCAATAAGTCCTAAAATAATTAGGCCCATAATCGCAAAGAATAGAAGCTTTGTTTTTATATTGTTCATAGATGCATACAATCGAGTGCCAAAATAAGATAATACCCTTTTAATGTCTACTCAAAATCGCAATATTATCATCTTTTGTTTTCTCACATTAAGCTTCATCCCTTTTTTGTTGCTGACAGATATCTTTCCATTCATGCGTTTGGGAATGTTTGCAGAACCTGTAAAGGAAAATCCTCAAAAAGAACTATTCTCTGTGGAAATAGAAAAAGCAGATGGAACAATAGAATCGCTCAGCAAAAGACAAGAAACCATGGACGATAGTCATTTAAACTATCTGACGAGAAAATATTACTACCAAAACAACATGAGCTTCCTTATCGATAAGCTTATGAAATCAGATTTTATAAAACCTGACGAACATCTGATCATTACTCAGAAATGTTTAGAAAAAAACACATGGATAAGTAAAATTATTGCCCGTACCCAATGATTAGAAAGCACATGATACATGCTCTTATTTTTGTAGGGTTGAGTATCCTATTATGGGTACTTTATTTTTTATTACACATAAAGGCAGAAAATATTGTCCATGACCTGCTATCTGCTCAAGGTCATGAATCTTTTTTCACAAAATGGATTTATGAAATTTATCCAAGGCTTAAAACTGAAAAATGGCGATTCGATGAGGGTTTCTTTTTAACAAAATCTCATCAAGTTTTATTACGCAATACCTTCACCGTACAATTGATCCTATTTTCCCTTTCCTACTGGTATCTCATTAAAAACAAAGTCCATAACCTTTGGAACAAGACCATTCAAGTTTCAATTCATTCATCCTATCTAACGAAATACATTACTCCTCTACTTTACGGTTGTTTAGCTTTCGTGATATATGATTTCGTTATTGAATTTCCCAATCTAACCGCCTTTAAATATTTTTATAATCCTATCGGAATTGGGAAATTTTTATTGCCTTCATTTCCTTCATTGGTATTTCTATGGATACTCTATGGCATCTTATGGATCAGCATCATGGCAATAATTACTATGCCTCATAAATGGATTTCAGGTAGTATTGCCTGCCTGGGGTTTATTTATTATCAACTTATTTTTTCAGGATTCGAGAAATACGATCATGGATATACTACACTTACCTACGTACTCATGGTATATCCTTTCGTATTGTATGAACAAGAAAAGAATAAATCAAATGCGATACCAGCTTGGGGGATTGTACTCATACAGTACTTAATATCCTTATCTTATTTTTACAGTGGAGTAGAAAAAATACTCATCTCTGGTTGGGGATGGATTGCAAGTAATAATCTGCAACAACATCTTATCATGCATGGACAAAATGCAGGAATACAAATTGCTCAATTTCCCTTACTCTGTATTTTATTAAGTCTAGTCGTAGTCGTATTTCAATGCAGCTTTATACTCGTCCCTTTTTTCAAGCCACTCCGTTACGTAATTCTTCCTGTAGGATTCCTATTTCACACAGGAACTTATATCCTTTTAGGAGCTGGGGGGATCATTAATCCTTGGTGGGTAATGTATTTATTTTTTCTTTTTCCGTTACAATCTCTGGAAACAAAATCAAATCAAGACGAGCTATAATGGGGAGATCACTGAGTAACAACAAAATCATTAAAGGCATAAAAGCAACCTTATACCTGGCTAAAGATCCCCAATTGGGAGATGCAAAAGTCAAAAAACATGCCATCAAAAGAATATAATTGACCACAATCAAATGTTCTAAAGTCCAGCCCTTCCATTTTTTGATCGATTGATCCACTAAAAAATATCCTGTAACAAGTACAATAAAGTAATTTTCCAATATACTTAGCCATGCAATAGCACCCGAGCTCGTCTTCCAAAGTGGTCCAAACAAACCGTAAAATAAAGCCTTAGGCATATCTAATAATGCTCCCCAAATACTTTGTTCAAAATAGGATAATCGAAATACATTATGTCCATTTGATAAAAGTAAAGTATCCATATAATTATTATGCAACACTTCATACAAAACATCAAAAGACAAATTAGGATGAATCCAACCGGCAGAAAATCCTAAATTGATCAACAACAAATAATAGATTATAATTCGATGAACTCTATACGCTTTAAGCCATGGAAAAACAGATACAAGCATCCGATGAACAAAATGGGTAACCATTAAAAAAATCAATACGGTAAAAACATAATACTTCACATTCCAAATGATCCATAAGCCCAAAATGAATATAATAGACTCCATCAATTCAGGTTTTCTTTTTTCATAAACCCACTTCAAATAAAAACTCATACAAAATCCTATACTTCCTAATAAGACCGATTCTTTGATCATACCTGATGACCAAAATACAACAGAAGGAAGTAAGAAAAAGGAAATGAGTACAGCCGTTTTACTGATTGGGAATATAGACACGATTCTATTCGCTAAATTCCATAATCCCATAAACGAAAAAACAGAAACATATACATTCAGCATCCAATAATTGTCTACCAAAACTCCTATAGGAATTAATACCTTTACAAAAAACCATTGCCGGGGAGATTGAATGACGGACTTTAAAAACATCTCTCCTTGTTCAAACGCATGATCATGAATATAGATATCAAAGAATTTATCCATATCGGCATAAAACAAGACAGACATTCTTGAAACAGCCGCATACGTCGATAATATATCTCCTACTTTGTAATGATAAAAATACAAAGCTCCCATGCCCAATCCTGCCAATACCTTAAAAACTAAAGCCGTATAAAACCATGAATACAATGGTTTATCTTTTTCAAAAAGATGCTGTACATAAAAATAAAAAAATAAAAAGCATATGTGTAGAACAACAAGTATGATCATACTAAACCCTCTTTTTTAAGTATAAAATGTCCAGCCTTACACGACAAACACTTTCTATAATTACAATAATTATTATACAATTGCAACAAGGCTTGCGTATCTCTCACAGACTTAGATGTGTAGCCAAGTGCATTAAATAATGCTATGATTTTATTTTGTTCCGGTTTAATTTCTTCATAATAATTCAAATATGAAGAAATATCCATTTGTTCAAAATGATTTTTATAAGCTATACGAAACGGAATAATAACATTAATACCTAATTGTGTTAGACCTCTTTTTTGAGCATCGACATGAAAACGAAATGATTTCCCAAAACGATAATGCTCTTTCCAGTATGGTCCAATCTCATCCAATGGCATCATAACATGAATGAGATCTTCATCTACCACCCAATGCAATAGCCGATTGTGCATATAGAGTAAATATGCCCACTTCGCTATACATCTTTCAGGGAAACTGAATGGTCGAATCCCTTTATATTGCCATAAATGAGACAAACCATAAGCTTGTTTTAATTGGTATTTATGTACTAAATAAAGATAACGTTCTTGCAGTAAGTTATAATAATCGTCTTCATGTACTCCTTCTAAAAAACCACCTTGACCAAACAACAACGCTTCAATGTCTGTTAATGAATCCCCATGTTTAGAAATAATTTTCAAAGGAATAGATGCTGCCAATAATTCCATGGCTACGTTATTAATCTTTTGTCCCATAAAATGGGCCAAGAAACGGTGTAAACATTCGTCCCAATCCTGTCCACACTGAACATACAACTGTTCTACTTTTTTCAACCTTTGTTCTAAACGTTCAACAAGCATGACATCAAGCTGAGCATTAAAAATAAAAGTGGGAATTTCCTTGAAGTGGACGGCACATGGGATCAATTGTTGAGAACTTATTTTTTCTTCTATATCCAAAAACCATTGATCTGACATGTAATCTTTCAATTGAAGACAAGGAAGTACATCCCCTTTGTTTCCCACCACATGTTTATCATGTTCCCAAACCACATGAAGAATAACATTATCGTATTTCGGATCTCCACTATGCTTATGAGCATACCACAAAGAAGAAAGCATATGCACTTCAACAGATCCGACCCAAAGTGTATCGTTCAGCTTAAGTTTAGCCATGCTAAAATCAGGACCTCCTTCTTCGTTAGGTCCATGTCCTGGATGAATAATCTGCAATACCTCTCCTTGAATCGTACGCAAAGGTTTTCCGGCAAGGATAGACAGCTTCCATGCCATTTGTAAATGGTATTCCTTCATAAAAAAAATAAAAAATAGACTTCAAAATTATATACCAACTTCTGCTAAGTGCGGTAACATTTCATTCCTCATATTTACTGCTTCTGCAGAAGCAGCAAGCTGAAAATCATTTCCCGAAGAAGCATACAAAATACTTCTGGAAGCATTAATCAACAAACCTCCATCTTTCGTAATGCCATATTTACATACCGCATTCATATCACCGCCTTGTGCACCCACACCGGGTATTAATAAAAAATGTTCTGGAACGATACGCCTAATCTCTTTAATGTATTCTGCTTGAGTAGCTCCTACAACAAACATCAATTGGCTTGAATCTCCCCAACTTGCGACCTTACGAATCACTTCTTCATATAACTTTTCACCTCCTTGTAAAACCAATCGTTGAAAGTCATCGCTACCTTTGTTTGACGTGAGACCCAATACAATCACCCATTTATTATCATAGCCTAAAAAGGGAGTTACTGAATCCTCACCCATATACGGTGCAACGGTAACCGCATGTACTTTCATGGCTTCAAAAAATGCCTGAGCATACATTTTAGATGTATTTCCAATATCGCCTCGCTTGGCATCGGCGATCACAAAAGCTTTATCTCCGATATAATCCACTGTCTTTTGCAAAGACTCCCACCCCTTTAAACCCAAAGCCTCATAAAATGCCGTATTGGGTTTGTATGCAACAGCCGTATCCAAAGTCGCATCGATGATGCATTTATTAAATTCAAAAATAGGATCCTTCGCAGACTTCCGTATTGAATCGGGAATCTTATTGATGTCAGTATCCAAACCAACACACAACAAAGATTTTTTTTGTTTGATCAGGGAAACTAATTGTTCTTTTTTCATTTTAAACTATCGCAGATCAACCACTTCAACACCTTTATACTTCGTTTTATCAAATACAAACTCAGTGTCTTTCAATACTAAATCAGGCGTAAATACTTTTACTAAATAATCATATGTATTTCCACTCTTCTCAAATATTTTCCAACTCTTAATGCTTTTGTCTTTCTTATCAATCAACAAACGGACTTTAAAAAATGGGTTGTTACGATTTTCAGGAATAAGATCTATGGTTTGTGTTGTTGCATTTTCCTCTACCAATAAATATTTATATCCCTTTTTATAAATGGTATAAATTTTTGTAGGAGTAATGTCATCATCTTCCGGATCATAAGTCGACACGTTAACTTCATTCGCATCTTTTAAATAAGTCCAAACCGTAGTGCCATTATTAATGACTTCTTGGTTTCCCAACAACAAATGAAACTTGGAACCTTTCACTGTAATGGTACCACTAGACGACTCATTAATACCTGCCTGAGGATTAGACATAGAATATGTAAATGTGGCCCTAAAACCAGACATGTTACTGTATTTTTTACTCATTTCATCCAAACTCGCAAGCGCTTTGGGATCATATTGGCCCCAGACCTCTACAAAACTGATGGTCAACAAGGCCAATCCTAACGATAATATTCTAAATTTCAATAAGTTCATCATTATTCTAATCTTTTCCACTTAGTCTATTCAATAATTGTTCCAAACTCATTTCATCGGTAATCATCACCTCCCGCACTTTACTTCCATTCGATGCCCCCACAATACCTGCCGATTCTAACTGGTCCATAATACGACCAGCTCTATTGTATCCTAGCTTCATTTTACGTTGAATCAAAGAAGTACTCCCTGATTGATGCATGACCACCAAACGAGCTGCTTCTTCAAATAAACCATCCCGCTCAGAATAAGAGAAATCTCCACCCCCATCTTGGCCCGATTCATCTCCCACGTATTCAGGTAAATTATACGCTTCAGGATATCCTCTTTGTTCTCCAATAAAATCGCAAATGCTTTCTGCTTCTGGCGTATCTATAAACGCACATTGTAACCTCACCAAATCAGAACCATGTGAAAATAACATATCGCCTCTTCCTATCAATTGCTCGGCTCCTCCCGCATCTAAAATTGTTCTGGAATCAATTTTAGACATTACTTTGAAGGAAAGACGAGCAGGGAAATTTGCCTTAATAATACCTGTAATTACATTCACAGATGGACGCTGAGTTGCCACGACCAAGTGAATACCAATAGCTCTTGCCAATTGTGCCAAACGAGCAATCGGTGTTTCAATCTCTTTACCCGCCTGCATCATCAAATCGGCCAACTCATCAATAATCACAACAATATAAGGTAAGAAACGATGGCCTTCATTGGGGTTCAATTTACGCTCAACGAATTTCTTATTGTATTCTTTCAGGTGTCTCACTCCCGCTTTGGTCAACAAACTATAACGTTGATCCATTTCAATACACAAAGAGTTTAAGGTAAAGATTACCTTTTTACAATCTGTAATAATGGCTTCTTCACTATCAGGTAATTTGGCTAAAAAGTGTCGTTCGATTTTAGAGAATAAAGACAATTCTACTTTTTTCGGATCCACCATCACAAACTTCAATTGTGAGGGATGTTTCTTATATAAAAGAGAAGAAATGATGATGTTAATACCTACCGATTTACCTTGTCCTGTAGCACCTGCCATCAACAAGTGAGGTAAGGTGGCTAAATCCACTGCAAAGATTTCATTCGAAATCGTTTTACCAAATACAATCGGCAAATCCATTTCTGCATTCGCAAATCGATCTGAAGAAAAAACCGAACGAACAGAAACCATTTCTTTTTTCTTGTTCGGAACTTCTATACCAATAGTTCCTTTACCCGGAATAGGTGCAATGATACGAATACCCAAAGCCGCTAAACTCAACGCAATATCATCTTCCAGGTTTTTAATTTTAGAAATACGAATACCCGCATCAGGTACAATTTCATACAAGGTAACCGTAGGGCCTATCGTGGCTTTAATGCTTGAGATGCCAATTTTATAATTCGAAAGTGTTTCTACAATACGATCCTTATTGGCTTCTAATTCTTCTTTCGATACTTGAACCTTCCCTATTTCATACTCCTTCAACAACTCAAGTGTTGGATACTTATAAGAAGAAAGATCCAATGTAGGATCAAATTCAAAAATCTGATCTTTACTCTTGAATGGATTTTCTTCTTTCTCTACCGGTTGAGGATTATCCTCAATCATCAGACTCAATTCTCCAGGAACAGTCGTTCGAGGTGTTGAAACAAGGGGAGTGAGTTGTTCCACTTGTTCTTCTATTTCTTCTTCCTCTTCAAACTCCTCCTCTAATTCTTCATCTATTTCTTCCTCTTCCTCGGTAGCATTAGTTTCTTCCTCCAATAATTCTAATTCACTTAAAGCTTCCTCCATTTCTTCTTCCACAGAAAGAGCCATCTCTTCCTCCTCTTCTGATGTAGAAGATTTGTCTTTAGCCATCAATCCGGACCATTCTGGTAAGACAATGCTGGTGATGTTGAAAAAATAAATCACAAATGCCAACAACAAGAAAAACAACAAGACAGGAGAACCTATCCCAAGAAAATTATTCAAAACCAAGGCCATTTCAAAGCCAATAGCTCCCGATAAAAACCCTAAGAAAGAGATATCACTGTCCAACTTGAGGACCAAATACCCCATGGTACAGGAAAACCAGAGCAACATGAAAAAGAATACCTTCAGGAAAGTTGACATCGAAAACAAATAGCGAAGAAAAACAATCCTAAAACCTAATTGAAATAATAAAGGAATAAATAGAAACGAAGCTAAACCAAACCAATCGAAAATAAATACATTCGCTAAATAAGCACCGACCATGCCCAACCAGTTCTGCACCTCTTTACCCGACTCATGCATCGGAGCATCAAACAAGCTCTCTACAACACTCTGATCATGCTTCCCTGTAAACAAATACGAGAAGAACGCAATAAACAGCAATAAAGAAAGAAGCATCAAAAATAATCCTGATGCCAAATGAAATCTTCTATCGGTGTAAAAAGCTTTACGAGGACTCACTTCTTCAGCAGAAGATCCATCTTTTTTAGACTTTTTTTCCTTCGGTGTTTCTTTTGAAACCTTTTTATATGTGTTAGCGGCCATGTTCTAAACTATAAAAGGTAAAGTTAAAAAATTATAACGGGTGCTTCGCTAAATAACGGTTTATTCTTTTCACCAAAGCGGGCCCTTCATAAATAAATCCAGTATACAATTGAACCAAAGAAGCACCTGCTTGTAGTTTCTCGTAGGCATCTTCTGGAGAATGAATCCCTCCTACTCCAATAATAGGAATAGAACCGCCTGACTTTTGGTGAATATAACGAATCACTTCAGTAGAACGTGCTTTCACAGGTTTCCCACTCAATCCTCCTGCTCCCATCTGAGCAACTTCTTCAGCAGCAGTTTTCAATCCCTCTCGAGAAATGGTGGTATTGGTTGCAATAATACCATCAATCCCTGTCGTTTTAACAATCTCTACAATATCATCCAGCTGTTCTGACGTCAGATCGGGTGCTATTTTGAGTAAAATAGGCTTACGGGCATCTGCTTTGTTATTGATTTCATTCAATGATTTCAATAAATGCGTAAGCGGAGCCTTCTCTTGTAACGCTCTTAAACCAGGCGTATTGGGAGAACTCACATTCACTACAAAATAATCTACCACCTCTTTCAACGCATGAAAACATTGAATATAATCGTTCAGAGAATCTTCATTCGAAGTCACTTTGTTTTTACCAATGTTTCCTCCCACAATAATACCTGGTCTACGATTTCTTAACCGTTTTACCGCATCGTAAACCCCTGCATTATTGAAGCCCATACGATTAATGATCCCTTCATCTGAAGGTAATCGAAACAAACGGGGTTTATTGTTACCCGGTTGAGGTTTAGGTGTCAAGGTACCAATTTCAATAAATCCAAAGCCCATCGCATCAAATCCTTCTACACACCAGGCATTCTTATCAAACCCCGCAGCTAAACCCACAGGATTAGGGAAATCAATACCCCATAGTGTGGTTTTCAATACTGGATCTTGAACAGAATAATACGATTTTATGACACGGGCTAACCAAGGAATTTGCTTTAAAACACCTAATGCTTTAAAAGCAATGGTATGAGCTGTTTCAGGATTAAAACAGAATAAAAAAGGCTTAATAAGTAACTTATACAAGGCAATGATCTGATTATGACTTACGATACCGCAAAAATATAACTTTCCTAATAAATTATTTCAGCAACCCAGAATTAAATATTAATCCATTTAAGCTTAAAAATAGAGTTTTTGCAACTTAACCTATAAAAATTAACCCTATATATTTAAAATTATATTGTTTGATTCAAAATGAAGTCATAATTTTGCAGCATATTATTGAAAATTATTAAAAAACACTTCCGCCCAAAAAAATATGAATAAATTCTGGAGAATCCCCTTCACGTTATTGGTTTTGGCAAGTGCTCTTGCCTTAGCAGTTCCTAATTACGATGCTCCCTCCCTAGACCTGGAAGGCATAGACAAAGCCGATATGGCATGGATGCTCACCGCCACCTGCCTGGTACTCCTTATGACACCGGGCTTAGCATTCTTCTATGGGGGTATGGTGAGCACGAAAAACGTCATTTCAACCATGCTTCAGAGCTTTATATCCATGGGGATCATGAGTATCATTTGGGTGGTCGTAGGATTTAGCTTGGCGTTCGGAGATTCAATCGGTGGTATTATTGGCGATCCCAGAACGTATTTCATGTTTCAGGGCGTTTCTGCCACCAAAGCGATGGATGGACTCACCATACCGCTCATGCTGTTTGCCTTCTTTCAATTAAAATTTGCCATCATCACACCGGCTTTAATTACAGGATCTTTTGCAGAAAGAATCCGTTTCTCCGGGTATTTATTATTCATCACACTTTTCAGTTTATTGATCTATTGTCCACTCGCACACATGACATGGCATGCTGAAGGGTATTTCTGTAAACACGGTGTACTAGACTTCGCAGGAGGCACAGTTGTCCATATTTCAGCAGGATGTGCTGCATTGGCCGGTGCTATTTTCTTAAAGAAACGTAAACACAATGTCCATTCTCCTGCCAACATTCCTTTTGTCATCTTAGGCACAGGACTACTTTGGTTTGGCTGGTTTGGATTTAACGCAGGTTCTGCATTAGCCGCTAATGGAATTGCGGTTTCTGCATTCGCCACCACCAACACGGCATCTGCTGCTGCTGCTTTAGCCTGGATTTTCTTCGATGCCATTCAAGGTCGTAAAATTTCTGCCTTGGGAGCATGTATCGGCGCCGTAGTGGGCTTAGTAGCCATCACTCCGGCTGCAGGTTTTGTAGGGATACCCGCCAGTATTTTCTTCGGAGTATTCGCTTCGTTTGTCAGCAACATCATGGTCAATTGGAAAAACAAAACAGGCATCGACGATACCTTAGATGTATTTCCTTGTCACGGAGTAGGTGGAATTGTTGGGATGTTATTGACCCCTATTTTTGCCTTCAAAGAAAAGGGGGGATTGTTAGCGACCGGTGATTGGACTTTAATGAATGCTCACCTCAAAGATTTGGTGATCGTACTCCTCTTTGCATTTGGTGGTTCCTACGTGATTTTTTGGGTGGTCAATAAAATCATACCCCTGAGAGTAACCGAAGAAAACGAAGACATGGGCTTGGATGTCAGTCAACACGGCGAACAACTGACGATATCATTATAGGTATCAGTAGACAGGTATCAGGTATCAGTTAAAACTGCGATATAAATAATAACACTTTTAGTTATATCGCAGTTTTAAGTTTAAAGCAAAGCTACTGACCACTGACCACTGACCACTGACCACTGATACCTGATACCTGATACCTGATACCTGATACCTGTCTACTGATACCTGACCACTGTCTACTCTTCTCAACTTCTCGGATGAAACTCCTTCACCACTTGTTTTAAGTAATCCCGATCAAGATGGGTATATATTTCTGTCGTGGTGATGGATTCATGACCCAACATTTCTTGTACTGCTCTTAAGTCTGCTCCTCCTTCTATCAAATGCGTAGCAAAAGAATGCCGAAAGGTATGTGGACTTATCGTTTTGTGAATACCTGCTTTGACAGCCAAATCTTTAATCAACATAAACACCATGACACGCGATAATTGCTTTCCTCTTCGGTTTAAAAAAACAATATTTTCGCTGGCCTTATCTATCGGTACATGAACACGTACATCATCTACATAAGTCCGAACATACTTTAACGCCTCTCTTCCTATAGGTACCATTCTTTCTTTATCACCCTTCCCCAATATTTTCAAAAAGCCCATGTCAAAATAAACATTCGTGATTTTTAAGCCCACCAATTCACTTACCCTCAAACCAGAACTGTATAAGGTTTCAAGCATGGCTCTATTCCTAAGCCCCTCCGGCCTAGAGAGATCAATGGTGCCAAACATCGTTTCAATCTCATGGTAATCGAGGGTGTCAGGAAGTTTTCTTCCTAATTTAGGCCCTTCTACCAGTTCTGAAGGATCTTTTTGAAGCATCTCTTCCAGCAACAAAAATTTATAAAAGGCTTTTATTCCAGATAACATACGGGATTGACTGTGAGCACTCAGCCCCAAATCATTGATGTACCTCAAAAATAACTGAATATGGCCTTGTTCCAATTTTAAAGGACTAACGGCAATATTGGAGATGTCTAAAAACTCTCTTAGCTTTACAATATCATGAACATAGGCTTCGACAGAATTGGAAGCCAAAGAGCGCTCTAATTGCAAATAATGTTTAAATTGTTTGATCAGCGTCTCCCAGTTCATATTTTCTTTGTTTATCACTAAACCTACAACAATATAGAGATGAAAATCATCATCATCAACGGACCTAACCTTAATTTACTCGGTGTAAGAGAAAAAAGTATTTACGGATCTGAATCCTTCGATAGTTTTCTCCAAACACTCCGTAAAGAATACAGTCAACTGAACATTGATTATTTTCAATCAAATGTAGAAGGAGACCTCATTGACAAGTTACATGAGGTAGGTTTTACATATGACGGTATCATTTTAAATGCTGGTGCCTATACGCATACTTCTATTGCCTTGGGAGATGCTATTGCAGCCATTACAACACCTGTCATTGAAGTACACATTTCTAATGTACATGCCAGAGAAGAATACAGACACAAAAGTTGTATTGCCAAAAATTGCACCGGTGTCATTGCAGGATTTGGACTCAACAGTTACAAATTGGCGTTAACCCATTTCATCTTGAGTAAATAATGGTATCCTTTTATCCAGGACCATCAAAATTAAACCCTGACCTTGAGCATTATTTTCATGATGCACTGAAAGAAGGTATTTTGTCTCAAAATCATCGAAGTCCAGCTTTCATGCAATTACATGAAAGTACCGTCACTGCGCTCAAAAAATACCTCGGCATACCAACTCACTACTCTGTTTACTTTGTTTCTTCTGCTACTGAGTGCTGGGAAATCTTAAGTCAAGACTTGAGTGGATTAAAAAACCTACACCTTTTCAACGGAGCTTTTGGAGAAAAATGGTACCAATACAATCAAAGGCTTAATCCCTCATCTTCGCAAGGTTATAGCTTTCATCCGGAAGACCGTATTCCTATAGAACGCATCGAAGCATTATTGCCGGAAGTCATTCACATTACTCAAAATGAAACTTCTAATGGGACAAGGATTTCGTTTCAAGACATCAAACAAATCCGAACAAGGTATCCTCATGCATTCATTACGGTAGATGCAACCTCTTCTCTTGGAGGACAAGTCTTAAACATCTCAGATGCCGATGTATGGTTTGCTTCTGTACAAAAATGTTTTGGGCTGCCTGCCGGTATGGCTATTTTAATTTGTTCAGACAAAATTGTGGATTACTGTAAAGAACAACCTGTCCCTTTTTACAACAGCATAAAAAAACAAGAGGACCAATACCTGAAGCACCAAACGACACATACTCCAAACGTTTTAGGGATATACCTTTTGAATAAAATAATGACAAAGGGCAACACATTGGGGAATATTTCAACAACCTTAGAAACTCAAGCAAGATCCTGGTACGAGTTTTTATCAAAACCAGAACTATTTTCACCTCTCATCTCCAATACCAACGTTCAATCGTCTACTATCATTGCCGTAAAAGGTAAAGGAAAGGACATCGAAGCACTCAAAAAAAATTGCCTCGACAAAGGATTCATACTAGGCAATGGCTACGGAGAATTTCGCGATACCACCTTTAGAATTGCGAATTTCCCTGCCCATCAACCCGAAGAAATCAAAATACTGCAAAATATTATAGCCCACTTTTAGTGAAAGAAATAACGATATATACCGACGGATCATCCCGTGGAAATCCAGGACCAGGAGGTTATGGTACGGTCATGATCTATAAACAATTTAAAAAAGAATTGGGAGAAGGATTTCGTCGCACGACCAACAACCGCATGGAGTTATTGGCTGTGATCAAAGGACTAGAAGCCATAAAAGAACCCGGATGGAACGTATTGATTTACTCCGATTCAAAATACGTCGTCGATGCTGTCGACAAAGGATGGTTATTCGACTGGGAGAAAAAATATTTCAAAGGCAAAAAAAACGAAGACCTTTGGAGAAAATTTTTGCACGAGTACAGAAAACACAAAGTTCGATTTCAATGGGTAAAAGGTCATGCCGGAAATCCTGGCAATGAACGTTGTGATGAAATTGCTACCCAATGTGCCGACGGATCAGATCTAAAAACAGATCACGGATTCGAAGCTTACGAAAGAGCAGGTCTCGAATAACTCATTATGGGTAATACCTATTTTCAATTCAAACAATTTACCATCCAGCAATCGAAAGCTACACTAAAAGTATGCACAGAATCTTGCCTATTCGGAGCATACATTCCAACAACAAATGCTCAAACAATTTTAGACATTGGTACAGGGACAGGAATACTTGCTTTAATGCTTGCACAGCGATCATCGGCTCACATCAAAGCGATAGAACTTGATCGTCCTTCTTTTGAAGATGCACAAGATAATTTCCTTGCTTCGCCTTGGAACAATCGATTGGATATAGAATGCATCAATATAAAAGACTATACACAACAGACCGAAGACAGATTCGATCTGATCGTATGTAATCCTCCTTTTTTTATCCAACAACTCAAATCTCCTCATCACAGAATCAATACCGCTCTGCACGGAAATGAACTGCAACCTTCTGATCTATATAAAATCGTGAATACGTTAATCAAAGAAGAAGGTAAATTTTATGTACTTCTTCCCGAAATTGAAATGACACCACTGGTAAATCAATTTAAAGGAATGGGATGGCTATTGATTGATTTTTTATCCGTATACCAAAAAGAAAATAAAACAGTATTTCGTACCATTGCAGGATTTTCCAAGACATCTTCACCCGTCACACCGCGTATCTCCAGGCTCATCATCCATGAAGAAGAGGGGAACTACACCCAAGACTTTCAGAATTTATTAAAAGACTACTACCTTCATCTTTGATGCTCTTCTTCCACAAAACAAATTCCCTCTTTTTCTAACTGAGCTAAAAGCAATTGATACAATAAAGGATCTGAAGGGATATGGATACCGGGCTTTTGCCATTGTTTAGTCAATACTAAAACAGCCGCCATCACTAAAGGCAAACCTACTGTTTTTGCCATGGCAGTATAGGTTTGATTTTCTCCGGTTACCGATAACGTAGACGTATATTCTTTGTATGCTGTTCCCTTTTGGGTGACAATACGATGTTGCATGAATACCCAATCTTTATCCTCTTTTTCTAATTTCCATTTATCTTCCAGAATCGATTGTAAATATTCTGCAGCAGTACGGCATTTAACCTGGAATAGAGTCGACGAATCCAAATTGAGGTATACAATTTTTATCCATACTTCTGAAGAGATATGAAATCCAATATGCTCTTCCAATATGCTTTGAGTAAATGGAGCCTTTGGTATAAAGTAATTTAAAAAATCACGATAGGATTCAATCGTATCGGGCAACTCCACTTCATCGTCTGTCATACCTAAGCACACCAACACATGCCAGGCTTCCGAATAACCTAGACGACGAATCGTTCCTCTTATAAACGTTTCAGCCTCTTCTAAGTGATAGCCTGTTTGGTATTTCACAGAATCCCGGTTAGGATAAAACTCTAACTTGACATTCCCATTCCATAGTAATGGTCTTGCACTTTGGAATAAGTGATCATACGAAATTTCTTTCATTTCACCCTTCTCTTTGAATACCGCTGTTCCTTTGCCAGCTAATACAACATTATGGGGATTCCAAGTAAATTTATATTGCCATGGATTATCACCTTCACAAGAAGGATCAACTAATCCTCCTGTAGAAGAAATAAAAGAAACAACGTGTTCCTCTCGCTGACGAATACGATGTAACAAAGCGAAAGCAGACATGTGATCAATACCAGGATCCAGTCCACATTCAAATAAAAAGGTAAGCCCCTTTATTTTTACCTGACCTTCGAGTGTTTTTAGGTCAGGAGAAATATATGAAGCCGTAAGCAGGTGTTTATTGTACTGTATACATAGTAATGCAACACGGTAATGGAATGCAACCGGAAGCATAGAAATGATGATGGATGAATGTTCGACAAGACGATCTAAAACTGATTCATCATCATTTAACAAAACTGTTTGAAAAGTTTTTTGTGTAATCGCTGAAATTCGATCCAATGCTAAAGAAGACATATCTGCAATCACAAAATCAACATGCTGTACATGACACCATTCAGCGAGATACTTAATGGCATAAGCAGACGATTTCCCTGCTCCTAACAATGCTACAGATTCCCTATGTGAGCTCATTGGCTATTCTAAACGTTAGAACAATATAATCATTATTTTCAAATGGAAAACTTCCAGACAAATGAGTATATTTAAAAGCTAAAGAATAAATGATGCACACAAGAGAAGCAATCAAAACAACCTACATCAGCTTATTGGGGAATATCGCATTGGCTTTAATGAAGGGGATTGTTGGTATCTTAGGTAACTCGTACGCCATGGTTGCAGATGCCATCGAATCCACTACGGATATATTTTCTTCCATCATCGTTCTGATCGGATTAAAAGTATCGTCTAGACCAGCAGATAAAAATCATCCTTATGGATATGGTAAAGCAGAAGCCATTGCTACATTCATGGTGGCAGCTATGCTCATCATATCAGCCACACTAATATGCATACAAAGCATTGAAAATATCAATACCCCACATGAAATACCAAAATCCTTTACCCTATGGGTTTTAGGTGCTATTATCTTATTTAAAGAAGGATCTTACCAATATGTCCATTATAAAAGTAAAAAGACCAAAAGTACTTCATTAAAAGCCGATGCATGGCATCACCGAAGCGATGCTATCACATCCTTAGCTGCATTTATTGGAATTGCCATTGCATTATTTTTAGGAGAAGGTTACGAAACAGCAGACGATTGGGCTGCGCTATTTGCATCGGGTGTTATTTTCGTCAACAGCTATTTGATTATAAAACCTGCACTTGGAGAGATGATGGATGAACATCAATATGACATCATGATCAATAGCATTCGAGAAAATGCTAAAAACATAGCTGAAATACTTTACACTGAAAAATGTTTAGTAAGAAAAATGGGGATGAAATATTTTGTAGACTTACACATTACCGTATCAGGTAAGCTTACTGTAAAAGAAGGTCACGACATTGCTCATCGCTTAAAAGACCACTTGATCTTCAAAATGCCTGAAATTGCCGATGTGCTCATTCACGTAGAGCCTGGAGAAACAGAATAATTATTCGAAATGCAAATACAAGGTGAGTGTATGTGTCGTTAACCTTGTAATGCTCTGACTGTACACATTAGGATCTGGATTAAGCATATTGAGAAATCCATGAGACAACCTCAACTCAGGTGAGAATTTGAATAGTGGGCAATAAAAATCAAATCCCACTCCGTAATCAATAGCAAAATCAGTGTTTTGAGTTCTTAAATCTGTTTTCTTTTTTTCCTTCTTTTTAGCCCCTGCTTCTACACTTAACTTCACACCTCCCACCAAATACATGCGTGTATTACGACGACGCTGAGATTTATACTTCACTAATAAAGGGAATTCTAAAAATGTAGATTCTATGGCTTGAGTTTTAGCGAAGCTTGAAAACTGGTAATCGACCTTACGTTCATAAAAACCAACCGTAGGTAATAACCTTAAATCAAAATATTCATGAAGTCTTAAATTCACCACAAATCCCAATGTAAATGCTGAAGAAAAAGCCGGACGTACTGATTTTATGGTATCATTATCAAGAAATGACTGAGACAGTTTTGCTTTGTAGCCACTGGTACCTATCCCTAGTGAAAATCCATAATGCAATAAACGATTATCATAATGAGGTAAATTCGTCCAGCGAGGGTCTTGTGCCCTCACAGCCGTTGAAATGATCAAGAATGCTAATAATGCAATTAAACTTTTCTTCCTATATAAATAGTACATACCCCAAATGTCTGTTCTTCGTAAGATGTTTGTTTGAATCCAACTCGTTCCAAAACTGCTATAAAATCTGCCCCACAAGGAAAAGCTTGTATCGAGTCAGGTAAATATTGATATGCTTTTTTGTCTTTAGAGACTAAGCGACCTATTAAAGGTAGAAGTTGCCCCGAATACAAATCATTTAAAAACCTGATCGGCTGGCGACGAGGAGTGGAAGCCTCTAAGACAATAAGTACTCCACCTGGTTTTATCACCCTTCGTATTTCAGAAAGACCTTTTTCAAGGTTTTCAAAATTACGTACTCCAAAAGAAACGATAGAAGCATCGAATTTATTGCTCTCGAAAGGCAGATTTTCAGAATCTGCACACACCAACTCTATCTTGTGCTCTAGTCCCTTCTTGTTGACTTTTGTCCGACCTATAGCAAGCATATCTTCTGCGATATCAACACCTACAATATGTACACCTGGAATACTTGTCGCAGCCAAAGCAAAATCAGCTGTACCTGTAGCAACATCCAATACATCCGTTGGCTTTTCCTTGGCCAATAAATCAATCGCTCTTCTTCTCCAACGTTTATCAATGCCTAAACTTATAATTCGATTTAAGCCATCATAAGTACCCGATATGTTGTTAAACATAGCACGCACCTGATCTTTTTTAGATTCGTCTGTATTGTATGGAGTAACTGTATGCATGAGGATACGAATTTAGCAAAAAATCGCACAAACCTGTCGATATAAAGAGATTAAATAAAAATAGCAGGCCTATCACCTGCTATTTTTATTCCTAATAAATTGAAAGGGATTATTCTCCAACTACTTTAATAATAGCTCTTCTGTTTTTCGCTCTATTTTCAGAAGAGTCGTTAGCTACTATCGGTTGTGCTTCGCCAAAACCCTCCGATGTAACAGATGCTTTCGTCTTCGTTGCCAGGTACTTCGCCACAGAAGCTGCCCTCACTTTAGATAACCTCATATTGAGAGCATCCGGACCTGTATCATCCGTGTGTCCTTCTACTTTCACACGATTGACTTTCTTGAATGAAGCCAACAAAGCTGCTACTTCTTGTTGACTAGCTGGTGTTACCACAGCCGAATTTAATTCAAAATAAACAATCACTTCTTTTTCCAATACCTTAGGAGACACGGCTACTGCAGCAACTTTCTTAACCGTATCCTGCGCGACAACAGCAACCACACTTTGTGTATCAGCAGGATTACCTTTAAATGGAACTGTAAAATCTTTGTTGATGGAGTGTCCCTTTGTAGAATACAAAGGAACAACAAGACTATCTGCCAAAAGTATTTCTCCTCCTTTAGAAATTTCCACCTTGTATACATTATAAGAAAGCACATGAATATCTTTGTACTCCCCTGCTACTACATGTTCTTGATCCTGGCTTTCATTCGTAATAAGCTTTGTAGATTTAAATGAAATTTCAGCACCTTCAATGGCTTTTCCCGTCTTGTCCTCTAATACTTTTCCATACACTAAAACATGTTCAATAGGAGAAATACCATAGATGTCTTTCTCACCATAACCACCATCTCGGTATGAAGCGATATATGCTCTATCGTCTGAAGCGGCATAGTAAAAATAAACATCATCGTCAGGGGTATTGATTGGATAACCTAAATTGACTGGATTAGACCATGAACCATCCGATTGCAAAACACTCTTATAGACATCAAATCCTCCCATTCCCTTATGTCCACGAGAACTAAAGTACAATGTTTTACCGTCAGGTGTAATGAAAGGAGCATCTTCATCAGCATCGGTGTTGATATCACTTTCTAGTTCTTTATGTTTACTCCATGAACCATCGTCATTTTTGGTCATGTAATAAATGTCCATGTCTCCAAATTTTTTATAATGATTCGTTGCAAAATATACCGTCTTACCATCCGCACTAACAAATGCATCGGACTCAAAATCCCCTGAATTGATTTCTGAAAAAGCTTTCGGATCACCCCATTTCTCTCCTTCTTTTTGAGAAATATAAATGTCTCCATCCTTACTGCTTCTGTACAAAAGTAATTTCGTATCGTTATCATACAACTGAATACTGGCATCATGTCCACTCGTATTTAATTGTATGCTCTGAGGGGCACTCCAAGAACCATCAGACTGCTTTTTACTCATGTATATATCTTCAAATGGTTCTCCATCTTTCTCTTCTTTCGCACCATCACCAGTGCTTCTACGAGTCGTAAATAGTAAAGTAGAATCATTTAAAGATGCAACCGGGCTATGCTCTGAAAACGAACTATTCACCACTGCACCCAAATTTTCAACTAAGAAATTGGAAGGTTTGGCCACATACTGTTTACATAATGCGACTTGATCAATGTATTGTTCTACTTCTTTTCGTCTCGAATCAGATTTTCTCAACGATTCTGCATAAATAGAATACTCTTCCTTAGCTTTGTCAAATTGATAACTCAAATGGTATGCCCGACCTAACCAATAGTGAATATGTTTATCTACCTGTTGATCCAATTCATACGCTTTCTGGATATTTCCCAAAGCTTTGTCTTTCGAATAACGATTGAGATAACAAACCCCAGACTTAAACAACGCTTTAGCATGATTCGGTTCTATGGTTAAAACCTGTTCATAAAAAGGTAAAGCATTCCTATAGTAGTTGTCAGAAAATAACTTGTCTCCACTATTCATCAAAAATTTAACATCCTGTGCCTGAACAGTTACAAAAGACGATAAAACATACCCTATTAAGATAGAATAAAAATACTTCATGCTCATAATTAAACAGTTATATTAAAGATCAAATCTACAAATTATATTACTTATTTAGAATCTCAATGGGATTTAATTGCGTCAAATACAAACAACCCTCTAACACGTAATAATACAAGTATAATTCCCTGACATAAAAGACCTTGTATTCCTCCTGAGTACATCAACGATAGCTACTGCAAGGCATAAGCATGAAAATTCCTATACCCAACAAAGTACACATTGAAGATTCTATTAAGGGCTTTATCTTAATTTAATGATATAATAAGGCCAATAAGTAACCTAAAACAATAAGAATTCTCTTCTTGTTAAAAAGTATCAAAAATTCAATATATTGAATTAAAGAAAAAAATAAGACCCATTTCTCTGAAAAGGCTTATCATATAAACAACCAGAACAGCATTTGATGCGTATAAAAAGGGTACGCTGTATTGCAATAATCACGAGTTTTTAGATCGATTGAAATAAAATGATGGGAGTTGAAATTCAACATGTAAGATTAAAATACTTTTTTTTACCCTTGTTACTATCGGCATTGTGGAGTATCCCTCAAAAAGTTTACGGACAAGACGAGAGTCCTGCAGATGAGCAGTTGGTACTAGTAGCTGATGAAATGTACAATTTCGGTGACATAAAAGATGCGTTGGAAGTATATATTCAAGCCATCGAAATAAATCCACAAAATATACAAGCCAATTACATGGCAGGCCGCTGTTACCTGACCACCATCAATAAAGACTTAGCGCTTAAATACCTACTCAAAGCATACGAGTTAAATCCTAATGTATCTTACAACATCTTATTGCTTATTGGTACAGCTTATCACCTCAATTATGAATTCGATAATGCTATATCCTACTATGAACAATACAGAACAAGGATCATTATAGATATAGAAGGAGTTCCATTAGATGATAAAGAAAGGGATAACGAAGAACGAAAAATCGAACGAAAGATCTATGAATGTCAAAATGGAAAGGAATATATTAAAACGCCTATCGATATAGAACTGTTCAATTTAGGAGAAGGTGTCAATTCTGAATTCAAAGATTATGGCCCTGTCATCAATGGAGATCTCACCAACCTCTATTTTACATCCCGACGAAAAGGCTCCACTGGAGCGAACAAAGACAATGACAATGAATTTTTTGAAGATTTATATGTATCTCAAAAAGTCGGCGACGAATGGGGCCCAGCGACCAATTTAGGCTTTCCGATCAACACCAATTTGCACGAATCCTGTATTGGAATTTCTCACGATGGAAATCAACTCTTCGTATATGTTGACAACGATAAACTAGCGGGAGATATTTTCACGTCTAAAAAAGACAACAAAGGAAATTGGATGGCACTAAAACCTTTGAGTAAACTGATTAATACAGAGTACATAGAAAATTCCATGACCTTATCGAAGGATGGGAAAACCCTGTTTTTTTCCAGTAACAAACCAGGAGGATTTGGAGGACAAGATATTTATGTAAGCCAACAAAATGCGAAAGGAGAATGGGAAGAACCTGTAAACTTAGGTTCTTATGTCAATACGGAATACGACGATGAAGGCCCCTATCTTGACTTCAGTGGTAAAACCCTTTTCTTCAGTTCTAAAGGACATCGTGGCATGGGTGGTTTTGACTTATACCGTACCATCTACGACAGTACTTCAAACAAATGGTCTAAACCCGAAAACCTTTTATACCCTATCAACTCTACCGATGACGATATGTATTTTACCCTTTCTCAAGATGGAGTATATGGATACTTCTCATCCAACAAAAACATCGGTTATGGAGATGCCGATATTTATCGCATCAGAATGCCTGAAGAATATTTCAAAGAGGGATCACTGAAAAAAGAACTCGTAAAACAACCTTTACTTGCTATCAAAGACAGTAGTACTATAGAAACAGGTACAACATACAATATCCAACTTGCTATCACCGATAAAGTTTCAGGCAATCCCATTGAAGCCTCTGTAGAAATTACAGACCTCAACAACAACCAGGAATTAAAAAAAGGGTTGACTCCTGGTGGTAATTACAACCAATCCATACTGTTTACAAAAGCAACTACCTTATTGGTTTCAGTTAAAAAAGATGGATACATCTTTCAAGACATCACCGTTAAAGTAAATCCAGATGGGAGTAGTAACAAACTGGTTGAAAGATCAATCACTCTGGAAAAACCCATTGTCGGAAATAAATATGTTTTGAAAAACATTTATTATGATTTTGATAAAGCCGAACTTAAAAAAGAATCGGATACCGAATTGCATAACTTACTCAAGTTAATGCAATCCAATACAACCATGAAAATTGAAGTAGGTAGCCATACCGATAACTTAGGAGAGAAAGAATATAATTATAATCTTTCTCAACGTAGAGCTCAAAGCGTAATTGACTGGTTAGCCACTCACGGTATAAGCAAATCAAGAGTGGTCGCAAAGGGTTATGGAGAAGATGAACCTATTGCATCCAACGACGATGAAGAAGAAGGAAGAGCTTTAAATAGACGTACAGAAATTAAAATTCTATCGAAGTAAAACTACCCCTTAAACATAAAAAAGAATCCTTTTGATGCCCTCAAAAGGATTCTTTTTTATGTTTACACGATCTGATTACATTGTGATGATCAGTAGATCTTATCTATCGACTGACTACTAGTCGAAACAAAGTTTTTGTTCTGCAGTAACAACCTTATTCACAATGGTCGGCACATTTTTGTCGATCATATGCGTTTCTAATTCATATAAATCTGCATTCGATGTTTTAATCTTCAAATAGGACTGTACAATCGGTCTGATGATTTGTGAATTACATAAATTTCTTGAAAGCTTATTATCGACTTTAAAAATAAAACAATCATCCGATTTAACTCCAAAACTTTTCGTGTTGCCTGTAATCACAATACCTCGGTCAGAGGTTGGTAAAACTGCTACCCCATAATCACCCAGATCTCCTCCTATGGTTTTAGCCCAAATTATTTTCCCATCCGGTTTCAAATACAACAAATAAACATCTTCCGCCTTCGCTCCAAAGCTATTGGTATATCCAGAGACAAGATAACCTCCATCCGCCATTTTTTCTATATCAAGCATATATTCCGTTCCTACTTCTCCATACGATTGAGACCACTGAATCTCTCCATCTTTATCCGCCTGAATCAAGACAAAATCCATATCACCGGCTCCATAATTAAAGGAATTTCCTCCAATCAAAATCGATCCATCTTTACCAGAGATTGCAAACCTCCCATAATCCGTCATAAGCCCTCCATACGTTTTAGCCATTTGCAATTTCCCATCCTCCGACAATTTTACGGCTAAAAAATCCCATTCCCCTGCTCCAAACGAGTTGGTTTCTCCTCCCAATAAATAGGAACCATCGGCTAACTGTTCAATGCTATAAAGATAATCGGTTAAATTACCTCCATATATTTTGGACCATTCAAATTGACCAGCCTCTCCGACCTTAATCAACATGACATCAGCATTTTTATCTCCATTGATGTTATTGATCACTTCCCCCAGCAACACATACCCCCCCCCTTGGGCAGGAATAATGGTATAACCATATTCGCTTCGATCTAAACCATAGGACCTGGACCATAAAGTATCTCCCTTCAAATCAACTTTTACAAGGTAAATATCAAAATAATTACTGCCCGAAAAACTATTAGAATAACCGAGTAACAAATAGCCCTTACCATCATTCGATTTAATGATCGAACGTCCATAATCTTCTTTACTACCTCCATACGTTTTAGACCATTCCAGATTACCTACACTATCATTTTTAATGAGGTACATATCATAATTACCCGCACCAAAACTCTCTGTATATCCTAATGACACAAATCCTTTATCATCTGATTCTAATGTAGCATAGAGAATATCTTTCTTCCCTCCTCCAAAGGTGTACTGAAAATTCTTATTGGAAACTTGTCCCAAAACATTTGTGGGTACAGATAAGCAGATCGCCAATACGAACAGAATATTTTTTTTCATAGTTGTCTCCATAAACAAACAAATCAGGATTGATGCCCTGATTCGCGAATTAAATAACAAGAAAAGTATTATTTTTTAAAACCCAATACACTCACACAACACTCTGAGACTTTTTGATTAACAGGGGTATATTTAAGGTAATAAATACCAGTCGATTTACATTGATATGCAATAACAGAATAAAGCTTATTCGATTTCTTATCAAAATTAGAAGCCACTTCTTTCCGAGTAGCATCATAGAGAGTCACTTTAACGGTAGCTTCAGGTCCAGAACTGCTACAAACGGCAATCATATAATTTGTTTCCTTACTAAACACGTAAGAATACTCCGTTTCTGTGCCTATCTGCTCCATCTTGTACGTTTTCAGAAACGTATACCCATCACTGAATTTCTGAATACAAGCATCCGGTTGACATTGAGCTTTAGCATCAAAAACAGACAACTCCAGTAAAATCAATGTTAAAACAATTAAACACTTGTAAAATATGTTAGCCATATCAATCTCCCTCATTATTAAGCAGTACTAAACCAAACTTACAAAATTTCGGACAATTATTAAATGACACTCGACCTGATACTTTCCACAAGTTTGCCAATTTCTATAATTTGCTCCGAAGTATAATGAACAGTACTTTCACTTTCACTTTCAAACGACAACACTCCATCAATCTCTTTGACTTTTTGCTCTTTAACGGTATAAGTAATGCTAATTTGATCAAAAATCGCCTTCAGAGGCTTCATTTGTTGTACTAATCCATTGATTTTAGGATCATATGCATAATTATCGAGCATAAGATAAATTTGCTCAAATATGATCTTTTGTTCTGCAATTCTGTCACGAAGTGCCTTATTGGGATTTTTTTGGGCAATTTTACAAGATAGATGCAAAGCTTCCAACCATCCCCCTGTTAAAATTAAAACACTTTGTTCTGAACGCTTTTTCTGATGTAAATAATTATTGATGTCCTCAAAATTCTTCGTCGTTAAAAAAAGTAATGAATCGATATTATTTGCATTTAAAGCCAAACGTTTAATCTGCTCAAAATTATAAAATTGACCGATACCAAGCTGATCGGAAAGATTTCTTAAGGCTGAAATATAGTTAATGGCATCGGCTGTATGGTTATACAAAGAAATATACCCCAAATCTGCACCATAAATACCCAAATTAAGCGCCTTGTTATAGCTACTGGTATACATGGAATGATTGCCTGCATCATTCAATAAATTAGGGTCATAAACCTTATTGGTTTCTTTAATGAGAAATGAAATTTCCAATGGAGAAGGTATCGACTTGATGAGATCACCAATTACCTCATCAGATATCTTCTTTTGTTGTGACACACTTGCTTCAGATGCTTCTTTTAATAAATCCTCATTTGAAGCTGAATCCTCAGAACTACAAGCCGAAATAATCAAAAAGACAATACTGAAGAATAAACTTTTTCGCATAATTAACAGTAATTATAAACCCAACAGGCTAATAAAGCCCTATAGGTTTAACGGTAAAATTAAACAGAAGTTTCAATCCTATATTATTTATTTATTAACCGCTTAATACCTACAAATACCTTAGAGTAAAAATCAACATAAAGCATCAGGTACATAATCAATGCCATCATCCAAATCACAAAAACATTAAACCAATATGTAGAAAAAGAATGTTCAAACATTTTTTTAACTGGAGAGAAAAAATGACTCCTATAATCCCAAGCACCATCAACATATATAGGGGTAAAATAGATATACTCTGTCTTAGGAATCAAATGACCTTTGTACACACTTACCTTTTCTGTCGTATTGAGGTTGCGAACATATTCTGCTAAACTTTCATTATAATACTCATCTTTAAGTTTCAAGGTATAGCCTTCTCCATACTTTTTATCCAACGCAGCAACGAGCTTATCTTCTTTCTCAGCAGCTAAATTATAAATCACATTCATGCGTTCATCTAACATCACCAAATGACGTTGAAGCTGATCAATATTACTCAACTTTACATCCTTAAAAATAGTAGTCATGGTCCTGGTATCTTCCTCCGGTAAATTCAACACATTTGCATGCGAAGTCACAAAATCCAGTGCCGGCAAATAATACCGCTCTATATCTTGATCCGTTAAAGTATGCATTGAAAACTTCTCTGTCATTTTATCCAAGCCTGAACGCATATGAGGTATTCCAAAAACAATATTAAAAAGAGAAACCTGTTCAACTTGTTCTAACCCATAAAAACGTTTACCATATTTATTTTCCGCAAACTGATAAACCGATATTCCCTCATAAGCCCATCTGGAAATCATAGCATCAGCAAGTAAAGGAACCTTGGCCTTATTTTTAACCAAGTCATTTATTTTATCAAAATTAAACATGGCACCGCTTAATATCATCTGAGGTATCAGTAAAATAGGTATTAAGATATACACAGTGATAGCAGAATTAAACGTCGAAGAAGCATTCAAACCAATCAAATTGGCGCCACACGAAACTGAAAATAACATAAACCAATAAGGGAAAAACATTCCTTTGATTTCCAATATCGAATTCCCAACCCACACAAACAGAAAAGTCTGAATTGCGGATAAGGTAAATAAAATAAGTACTTTGGAAGAAAGATAACTCCAACGACTTAAGTTCAGAAACTCTTCACGTTTCAGTATTTTTTTATCTTTTATAATTTCTTCCGCACTTACACTTAATCCCATAAACAAAGCAACAACAATAGACATTAAAATAAATGCTGGAATATTGTCGTTGTTTCGATAGATGTATTCTGTATTGGAAAGCGTATTGTTATAACGTATAATAAACGCCAATAAAAAAGCCAGCAAAGGAGCTTCGATCAAATTGATAACAACATACTGTTTGTTATTAAGTTTTGCTTTAACATCTCTCGCAATAAAAACAACGAATTGTTTAAATCGTGACGTTTTTTTCGGAACATCAATTTTGACATTGAATAAATCTCTTAAAGGTTTAAGATCAAACCTTTCTTTAAAATTAGTGTACCACTGTGTCGGTTTCACTTTTCGTTCTCCTGTAAACTCGCCAAATTCATCTACCACTTGTTCTTCAATAATGGTAAACATTTGTTCGGGATTCACATTTCCACATGTCACACAAAAACCTCCTTCATCATTGGCTTGCTTTGTCATTTCTTTAAAATAAGAAATGGCTTGAACAGGATTACCATAATAAATTTGATATCCTCCTGTATCCAATAAGATAATTTTATCAAACATTTTATATATGTCTGAAGAAGGTTGATGAATCACCACAAAAATCAGCTTCCCCTTGTATGATAATTCTTTCAATAAATCAATGACATTTTCAGAATCTCTGCTTGACAAACCAGAAGTAGGTTCATCAACAAAAAGAACCGATGGTTCTCTGATTAATTCTAAAGCAATATTAAGTCGCTTTCTTTGCCCTCCACTAATTGATTTATTAAGAACATTCCCTACTTTTAAAGTACTAATATGTTGTAGGCCTAAATCATTTAATGTTTTATTGACCCTTTCTACAATTTCATTTTTGCTATATGCTCCAAAACAGAGTTTCGCACTGTAGTACAGGTTTTCAAATACAGTAAGATCTTCTATCAATAAATCATCTTGTGGAATGTATCCCATCAAACCTTCTACTGCACGCCGGTTTTCGTAGATATCAATCCCATTGATTCGTACATAGCCTTTATTGGGTTTTTCTAAACCTGAAAGCACATTAAGTAAGGTCGTTTTCCCTGCCCCACTTGCCCCCATGATAGCAATTAACTTACCGGCTCCTTCAGAGACATTGACATCAACAAGTCCGATTTTTTGATTCGCAAATCGATACTCGATATCTAAGGCATTAAATGAAAGCTTAACCTCCTGCACATCACTTAAAAAATGAGCCACAATATCCGAATAAAAGAAAGTGGCTCCGGATTGTAACTTAATAGAACTTCCTTTAGGAAATAGTACGGTATCTTCCGGGATGATCTTGATCCCATTCATCATACACGAATCATGTCCAAAATAACGATACAAACACATATCGACACTTGGAATCCTAACAAATAAATAAACCCCTTTTACATGTTCGTCTGCTTGAATAAATTTATTGACTCCATCAGCAATACTATTTTCCTGAGCTATAATTAAAATATTATCGTAATTGAGGTCTTTACCATCTTCGCTCAATACAAACCGCTCAAGTACCTCAAATTCTTTTGGAACAATATTAAACTTGTCTGCTACAGTATCGATGATTTGTTTTCTTTGTTCTGTATACTGTTTATCGGCATAAATAAGTTCCAATAACTCTTGTAACACGATAACCTTTTGTATTTGAGTGAGTGTCTTATTGATCTTACTACATATGGCCATCATTTTCACTGAATCTTTAACAGAAATCAGTTTTTTAGCTTGGCTCAGATCACGTTCCTTACCATAACCCACTTGTTCATCATATAGAGCAACATATTCAACAACAGAATCCTTGTTTAGCTTCTGCGTAAAAAGGTCAATTACATACTCCCTTTCTTTTTCTGTAACACCGTTATCTTGTTTTGTAATAATAGCAAACAGTTGAACAAGGGCCTTTAGTATTTCCTCACTCATGATTTATTTAATAAGGCTTATATTCAAAAGGTACTTCTACAATTTCAGAAAACTCTTGCCCTGCTTCAAGCATATCTTCATCGTCTTTATCGTAATGCCATATTATTTTTCTATCGTTTGCAATCTTTTCAATGGAATTAAAAATATCTAAAATAATTTTGGACGAAGCGGTATTGAAATAATCTAATTTCATCATAAGAACGGAAGAACTACCTGGTGATTGTTTGTAATTTTTCAACCAATCCATAACAGGTGCATAAAATCCTGCAGCATCTTCAGGCAAAGATCTTCCTGAAATTTCTAACACTCCTGTAGAAGCATTAAAGCTAATGTGAGGGGTATCTTCTGTTGATTTAATAATAAGTGCATCCATATAATTAATCGTTGATTCTTTTTATTTTCGTACTAAAACAAAAAAAGGACGTTGTCGTATCTATCGGTTCAAAATGAAAATCCAGCTTATGTCCCGATTTTCTTGCAATATCTACAAAACCTAAACCAGCTCCCCCCCGATCAGAAAGTTCTGCCGACATCAACATCTCTTTATAAAGTTGTTTTAATCCTTCCTTATCCAGTGAATTAATTAAATCCAATTTATCTTTTAACGATACTATGGTATCATTCGCTATGGTGTTTCCGGAAACTACTTTATAATAACCTGCATCTTTAGAAATCATAAATATAGCACTCTTCTCAACATTGTTTTGTAAAGCTTTATCGGCATGTTTACATATATTTTGCAGACATTCGACCGCTACATTAAAAACCTTTTTCTTGACATTGTACTCTTCTCCAATATGATCCAAGTTTTTCTCTGCCATAGTCAACACAGACTTCACGATATCTTGTGTAAACTCTCCTTCATACACGAGTATAAGGTTCTTTTCTAGCATAATTTTATGCACATCGTATACATATTTCATACTTACTCGGTTCATTCGTTTATACGTCGCGCAATCATTAATCCCCAAACTTAGGTTAATTGAGTACCTATCTCTTGAAGGAGATGACCTCACATGTCCTGAACATCTTAAACGAAAGGGCTAGAAATAAGTTTTTAAAAACTAAACCTTTACTTTTCGATAAATCGGTTCTCGGCTTTCACTTGCTAAAAAACGAGTCGATTTTTCACACCATGCAATAGACTCTTTCGCCCCCAGCAAAAGATACCCATTCATGTTTAAACTCTTTAAAAACAAATCCAACACCTGATTTTGAAGTTTATGATTAAAATAAATCATCACATTACGGCAAAAAATAAAATCACAGGACGGAACAGGTTCTGCATTCGTCAAGTCAGAAACAACAAATCTCACTTTCCCGAGTAACTCTAAATCGAAGATAAAGTAACTTCCTTCTTTTTTAAAATAATCACTCCATACACCTTCGTGATTGTATTCGAGAAAGTTAACGTTATTCTGATCCATATTTCTAGCACTCATCAATCCTTTTTGAGCACTTTGGATACTATGAATATCAATATCAGAAGCAATTATTTCTACTCTATCCAAAACATTTAATTCTTTCAGCATAATGAGTATAGAAAACACTTCTTCTCCAGAAGCACACCCTGCGTGCCATATTCTAATATTACCCTGTTCTTTTAACTTTACTTGTACTAATGCTTTTAAAGCAACCCAAAAACCAGGGTCTCTAAACATTTCCGTCACATTCACTGTAAGCTCTTTCAAGAATTGCTCTTTCGATATCGTCTCCGTTGTAATTCTATACAGTAAATCTTCGACCGAATGAACAAACTTTAATTCAATCATTCTTTCTATACGTCTCTTAAAAGAAGCAAAAGCATAATCTGAAAAATCATAACCCATCTTTTCTTTTACCAGAAGTGTAATCTTACCGATATCGTCTACACTGATGTCTACCATGCCTATAAATTACTTAAGAATTCAAAGCTTACAAGAACTTTTCTCAATACATTTATTTTTAATTTACCCATAAATTAGCGTTATTGAACCTCTGTCTTAGTTTTTAACGTAAGGTAAAATCATTCAACCAACTCCCAAATGTCTGTTCAATTGCATGCTTTGTTTATAGGAAGTTACCCTTTACATACACTGTGTCCTAACACAGACATGCCCGAATTTGCATTCATTGGGAGGTCAAACGTTGGGAAATCCTCACTCATTAATAGTTTTACTGGCCATAAAAAACTCGCTAAAACATCCTCTACTCCTGGTAAAACTCAAACGATTAACCTCTTTGAAGTCAATAAATCTTGGATTTTAACCGACTTGCCAGGCTATGGATTTGCCAAAGTCTCTAAAACAAGCCGTGAGAAATGGGATAAAATGAACAGAGACTATATTCTACTGAGGCCTAATTTAGCCATGGTCTTGCTCTTAATCGATGCCAGAATACCGGCTCAGAAATCAGATATTGACTTTATTAACTGGCTGGGAGAAAACGGCATATCTTTTGCAATTACCTTTACCAAAGCCGATAAACAATCAAAACTAGGCATCAAAACGTTAGTAGATGAGCTCTGGAAAACACTCAAAACAACCTGGGAGGTTTTTCCTGACTACATTGTAACCTCCTCTATGACAGGTCTAGGAATGGAAGATTTACAAAAACACATTGAAGTTGCCTGTGCAAATTACAATGCACAAGAATAAATTTGAGTATCTTTTCTATATGTCTTATTATTGTACTTTAAATATACCACTATGAAAAAGCTGATTGCATTATTCGCATTTATGGTATTGGGAAGTTTTTCTACCCAAGCACAAGCTAACTATGGCCCACCTGCAGGGAAAGTAGTACCTATTGCCGACTTTTACGAGGGAGGAAAAGAAGCCATGTACAAATTCATCAACGACAACGTTAACTACCCTATCAACGCCAAACGTAATCGAGTACAAGGTGAAGTCGTTTTATCGGTTAACATTGGTGCAGATGGAACAGCAACGAATCAGGAAATCGTAAAAAATGTGAATGGAGGTTGCGGAGAAGAAGCCCTTCGCGTTTTAAAACTTATGAAGTTTAAAGGACAAGGCTACAGCTCCAGGCAAAACCTATCAATTTACTTCAGACTATAACAATACATTAATACTTATTTTCATGGAACTAAAAGAAATTGCAGCAGTAACAGGACGAGGAGGACTATATAAAATAGTACAACCAACACGCACAGGTGTTATATTAGAAAGTATCGACAGCTCCGCAACTCGCTTGGTAGCCAATGGTAACGATAGAGTTTCTATTTTAAACGAAATATCGATATACACCACCGATGCAGATGGTTCCAAACCATTAGATCAGGTGTTGAAAGCCATTAAAGCAAAATTTGATACCAATTTGCCCGTAACACCTAAATCTGAACCGAATGAGCTAAGATCTTTTCTTTCCAGTGTACTCCCTGAATACGATGAAAACAGGGTGTATCCATCTGACATCAAAAAATTAGTTTCTTGGTACCTCATATTAAGCACAGCATATCCTGAATTGGTAAATCCCGTTCAAGCTGCTGCTGCTGTTGAACCCAAAACAAAAAAAGAAGAAACAAGCAAAGACATAGAAAAACCTGCCGCAAAGAAAAAAACTGCGGCTAAAAAAACAACTAAAAAAGACGCTTAACAATACACAAGCTTTTTCAAAGAGGTACTTCATGATTGCTATGAGGTACCTCTTTTTCATTCTAGTGCGCTTTTAAAATAATACCTTACTCCAATACTGATCAGGTTATGAAATTTAGGAATGGTATTTTCCACTCTACTGTTAAAACGTGTTAAAGAGTATTGGTAACGCATCACTAGTGCTAAATTTTTAATTGGGAAAAACTCAACACCAGGAGCCATCAAAAAATGTAACACATCATTCTTAGGATCGCTAGACCTGTAACCATAACCGGTATCTACTTTATCATTAATCAATACAGAAGAAGTCAGACCTACCTGAAAAGAAAAGCGTTCGTGTAACTTCAACGATAGCACAACAGGGAAATCAATGTATTGCATTTTCCATTTAAAATAATTGATCGAGTCTTTAAAATTAGTTCTACTTCCTTTCTCCATAAACTCAGCACTGAGGCTCACATTCCATCGGTTATGAAAGTGCCATGCTACCCCGCCTCCACACATCAATCCTGATTTATAGAAACCACTTAATCGATCTCCATCGATTTGGGAAGCATTGATTCCCAACGTAACAAAACCCTTGAATTGCTGAGCATGAAGAGAAAGGGTAGAAAAAAGAAAGAGTAAGAATAAAAAAAAACGTACTTTCATAGAAAGATCTTTAGTCATTAACAAACATTGTAATTTTGTGAACGATATCGTTACAAAAATAATAAGCTTACAAGAAAGTTCCGCATTAGAGGACATCTATTACTACACTATCATTCATGAAAGGGTAGCTTATTTGCTCGATCAAGAGATCAATCAACTATTTCAACTGCTCTACCGCATAGATATCGCTGAATCTAGTGTCAAGAACATATTTTTATCTCATGAAGGGAAAGAGCATATCAGCAAAGAACTGACTTTACTCATCCTTGAACGATTGAAACAAAAAATAGAACTACGACAAAAGTATTCATCCAATAAATAGATGGATCACAACGATCAGTATGCTATTTTTTTTCTTTCACTAAGTACTCCAAAAAACCTTTCGATGAACGCAAAAGGATATCATATACTTCTTCAAAACCTTCTATTCCTCCATAATATGGATCTGGTACATCTTTTGAATCATAAACTTGAGGATCGAAATCCCTCATCATTTTCAAACCCTTGTGATCTGGAAACAACTGTTTAAGAAATTGGTAATTACGAGCATCCATGGCTAAAATGTAATCATACACGTCTACATCATCTTTGATGACTTGGCGAGCTTTGTGCACGAGTTCTATCCCTTTTACGGCACAAGTGCTAATGGCCCGCTGATCCGGATTACTACCAATGTGATAAGCTCCTGTTCCCGCCGAGTCTAATTCAAAAGATTGTATTAAATTACAATCTTTTAGTAATTGCTTGAATACCCCTTCAGCCATAGGTGATCGACAAATATTACCAAGACAAACAAACAAAATTCTTCTTTTAATCATGTTTTAAATGGTTAGGTATTTTTTTTCTTTAAATCTCGTTTACAAATGGCTACCTTGATGTATCTACTTGAAAAGAAGTTGATCGGTATGAAAAACAGCTTTACCAATAACAAACATTTCATTTTAAAAGTAACCCTTCTTCACTTGTGCATATTCCTTTCTATGTGGATGAGTAAAAGTGATAGCTCGGAAACTTCTATGATTACTGCGGTATCAAATATCGGTAGTTTTTTGGATAGTCCTATGCTCGTCCAAATGCTTAATAAATGGTATTTTATAGGTTTTTAGTCAAAATAAACACTCTTCTTTGACTCTTCGGAGTTTTTTTTATACCTTTAAATAATAATTATTATTAGCTACTAATAATTATCTTTATGCAAAAGACCTGGGAAGTATTATCGGAAAAAGGCTTAAAAGCAACCCCTCAACGTATCGTAATTTACGAAACGCTTCTGGCCGACCATAGTCATCCCAGTGCAGAGCTGGTGTACGAACAAATTAAAGAAAATCATCCCACCATTTCTTTGGCTACGGTACACAAAACACTAGAAACACTCGTAGAATACGGTTTAGCTCAAAAAGTATCCACCGTAGAAGGAACGTTCAGATACGATGGCAAAACAGAAGATCATCACCACATCATCATTGAAGGAACCAATGAAATCATAGACTTTGATGATGCTCAAATGAAGAGCTTTATGAGAGAACACCTGAAGACAAAACACTTCGAAAACTTAGAAATCACGAACATCTCCATACAAATCAGCGGAAGGAAAATAGATCCTTTCAAATCAATTAAATTTTCAACTTTATAACTTAAACCAATCCCAATTATGGCTCTTGTAGGAAAAAAAGCCCCTTCTTTTAGCGTTCCAGCGGTAGTTAATGGAACAGAAATTGTAAACAACTTTTCTTTGGATCAATACCTGGGAAAAAAATACGTGGTATTCTTCTTCTATCCTAAAGACTTCACCTTCGTATGCCCGACTGAAATTGTTGCTTTTCAGGAAAGACTAAAAGCATTTGAAGCATTAAATACAGCAGTAGTCGGTTGTTCTACCGATACCGAAAATTCACACTTAGCCTGGTTAAGCATGCCAGGCAACAAAGGGGGTATAGAAGGTGTAACCTACCCTATCGTAGCCGATGCGGGGAAAACCATTGCTGCAAACTTTGGTGTATTAGCAGGAGACTATGATGTAGATGATCAAGGAAGTCTTGTATTCAATGGTTCACCAATAGCCTATCGTGGTACATTCTTAATCGACAAACAAGGTATTGTTCGTCACGAAGTGGTCAATGATTTCCCGCTAGGTCGTAACATCGACGAAGCCTTGAGAATGGTAGAAGCCTTACAACACGTAGAACAACACGGAGAAGTTTGTCCTGCCGATTGGAATCAAAAGAAAAAAGCCATTAAACCTACCCTTGAAAGCGTAAGCGAATACTTGGCAAAGTAATAATTGATAATTGATAGAGATAGAGAGCGGAGAAAGAGTTATTGTTTCTTCGCTCTCTTTCTGTTTCTCTACTCTTCTACATAATCCAAATCCTTACCAAACGTCTCTTGTAACTTCGATAAGGAATAAAAGGAAATCAACAACAACACCGCACTGACACTATAGCTTGCCCAAAATACACCTGAACGATCATCAATAAAGTCATATACCAAAGCAATCAGTACCAACGAACCTCTAATGAAATTAGGAACGGTAGTCGCTACTGTAGCACGCAGGTTAGTCCCAAATTGCTCTGAACCTACCGTGACAAATACAGCCCAAAAACCAACGGAAAAGCCAAGCATCGTCACACAGGTATAAAATACCCATGCCGGCACTTCATTTAAATTCAAATACACCACAATCGTAATGGCACATAAGGTATAAAATATACTGAATACTTTTTTTCTACTCTGTAACAATTGGCTGAGTAATCCACTGGCCAAATCTCCTACTATTAATCCACTATAACAAAGCATGACACACATACCCTGTTTAATTTCTCCCTGTACCTGCAAAAGTTTGGAAATCTCTGGTGCTCTACCCACCAAGATGCCTATAATAAACCAAACTGGAAGACCTATCAATATACAATGAAGGTATTTGAAAAAAATTTGAGCATTAGAAAACAAGTGCCAAAAATTACCTTTTTTAATATTCTGGTGTTGTACTTTCTCAAATATCCCTGACTCAAAGACCCCAATACGTAATAAGAGCAATGACAAGCCTAATGCTCCCCCCACAATATAAGCAATCTTCCACCCCATATTAGCACCCACAAGGGCAGCCACCACCGCTCCGGTTACTCCCACAGAAGCCACGACCATGGTACCATAGCCTCTATACTTTTTATCCATCACTTCCGCAACCAAGGTAATCCCTGCCCCTAATTCTCCGGCCAATCCTAAGCCTGCAAAAAAACGACAAACAACATACCATTCCATGTTGGGAACAAAGGCATTGGCAATATTAGCCAAGGAGTATAAAAAAATTGAACCAAACAAAACCGATAAACGCCCTTTCTTATCCCCTAATACTCCCCAAAAAATACCTCCCAGCAACATACCGATCATTTGGACATTCAAGAGAAATTGGAATTTATCCAATACTTGATCTTGAGTAAGTGTATGATTATACAATTCCCTGATGCTGTCTTTGCCGATGACTAAAAAAAGAACCAAGTCATATACATCTACAAAATAACCCAATGCAGCAACGATGACAGTCACATTAAAAACATTCTTAAAAACTTTTTGCTCCATAATCTATTTTAAAATCCACATTAAAATTAATAAAACTTAGTAATTTATTAACTTAGTCCACTGTAATATATTGAAAGAAAACTCAATGTCTATATTTTATCACATCGGCTTACGTGCTTACGCTATACTTCTATCACTAGCCTCTCTTTTAGGTCATCGTAAAGCTTCGTTATGGATAAACGGTCGAAAAAACTGGAAAAATAGACTGAGAACAAAATTCAAAAATACTCCTCCTGCAGTTTGGATTCACTGCGCCTCCTTAGGAGAATATGAATTATCTGTTCCTCTAATCAAAGCATTAAAAAAACGTAATCCTTCTGAAATCATCTTGATCACCTTCTTTTCTCCCTCTGGATATGAAGTCAAAAAACATGATGCACTTGTATTTCATGTTGACTATCTACCAGTAGACAGTAAAAAAAATGCGCATGCGTTAATTGAAATCACACGTCCTAAAATGGTATTTTTTGCCAAATATGATTTTTGGTTTCACTACCTCAACGAACTCCATAAAAACACTATTCCTACTTACCTTTTTTCTGCAAGTTTCCGACCATCTCAAGTATTTTTTAAATTCTACGGCACCTGGTACAAAAAAATGCTTCATCAGTTTACCAGACTCTTTGTGATAGAAGAATCATCGGCGCTGCTGTTACGAGACTTTCATATCACATCTGCTGTCGTAACCGGTGACACACGTTACGACAGAGTGCTAGATACGGTCAATACCAATAAAACCATTGAATACATTAACGAGTTTAAAAACAATCACAAATTACTGATCGCAGGAAGTACCTGGCCTGAAGATGAAGAAGTACTCATTCCTTTCATCAATAAATCTTCTTCCAATATTAAATTCATCATTGCACCGCATGAAATTGGTGAATCTCATCTAAAACAGATCGAAGAAAAAATAAAGATCCCTTTCATTCGCTATTCTGCACTCAATCATACTACAGACTTTTCTTCTATTCGTGTACTCATCATTGATAACATTGGTATGTTGGCTGCCCTTTATAAATATGGTGATGTCGCATACATCGGAGGAGCATTCAAACAAGGTCTTCATAATATATTAGAACCTCTTTCATTTGGACTTCCTGTTTTATTTGGACCTCATTACAAACGTTTTCCTGAAGCTCTATCATTTGTTAAATACCAAGGAGCTTTCAGCATTCATAATACAGAAATGTTTCAAACAAAAGTTATGGAGCTCCTTACAACGGACCAACTTCATCAAATCCATGCATTCAATCGTTCTCTGATTGAAAATCATATAGGAGCAACCGAAAAAATTTTGAACGCTATTTCATGCCAGAACTAACGAAAGGAACTATTATTAAATCTACCGGCTCATGGTACGATGTAAGACTCGCCAGTCATGACATTGTAAAAGCAAGGTTACGTGGAAAATTTAAAACGCATGACCTGAAAGTTACCAATCCCTTGGCCGTGGGTGATATTGTTGTACTTCGAAAAGAAGACGATAATGAAAACTACACCATAGAAGAAATCGACAGAAGGTCAAACTACCTGATTCGTCAATCCACTCGTAAAACAGCCTTTGGTCATCTTCTTGGATCGAATATAGACCAAGCCATTTTGATCTTCACTTTAGCACAACCACGTACATCACTTGGATTTGTAGATCGTTTTCTAATTTCTTGTGAAAGTTTTAGAGTTCCCACCTTACTCGTCATTAATAAAGTCGATCTTTTTACTGCTGAAGACTCGGAAGCGGCTCAAGGCTTTAAGGCCATATACAATCAAGCAGGTTATGAAGTATTGTTTACGTCTACCTTAACAGGCGAAGGACTAGATGACATCAAAGCTCACCTCCGTAATAAGACCTCTCTCATTGCCGGACATTCAGGTGTAGGTAAATCCAGTTTCTTAAACCTACTCTGTCCTCACCTCGACATTAAGACCTCAGATATTTCATCTTTTTCGAATAAAGGTGTACATACTACAACCTTTGCAGAAATGCACGAGTTTGACAAAGATTCCTACCTTATAGATACCCCTGGAGTCAAAGAATGGGGATTATATGAAATTACAAAAGAAGAGCTTTCACATTATTATCCTGAAATGAGAGGATTAATTGGTCAATGTAAATTTCACAACTGTAAACATGCCAATGAGCCAGGATGTGTTGTATTGGAGAACGTGAAAAAAGGAAAAATACCCCTCTCCCGTTATGAGAACTATTTAAATATTTTACAAGAGGAAGAGAATCACAAATAATCAATCAAATCTTATCGTAACAGTATGCAACGTATCGTTATTTTCATAAAAAACAGAAAATCCTGAAACTTCACATATTTTTTTTACAATGGGTAAACCTAATCCAATTGAATTTTTCTTTGCACCCAATTTTACAAATCGATCAAAAATAGTTCTTACATCTCCTTCAAGAGGTTTCCCCGAGTTGGTAATCATCAGTTTATTTTTTGTCATCTCTATTGAGATATATCCATCTTCTTCAATATTATGACGAATAGCATTGGTTAGAAGATTAGAAAATAAAATATCCATCAATATGGGATTAGCTCTAATGGACAACTTATAACTGTATGTTTCTTCTATTCTAATTTTACGATCGTCAATAATTCCAGAAAAAAACTGAATGTGTTTTTTAGCCACACCGACCATGTCAATATCGGATATTTCTACAAACTGATTGTTATCTATTCTGGAAATCAAGAGTAATCCCTTACTTAAGGAAGTAATTCGTTTTACGGCATCTAATACACCCGCCACATGATTCATTTCTTCTTCCTTCAAATTAGGAGACTGAATCATCAGCTCCAGATTATTTTGTATAATAGCTAAAGGCGTTTGTAGTTCGTGTGAAAAATTTTCATTAAACTCTTTCTGTTTAATGAAATCATCATTGATTTTAGAAGTCATGACAAAGAGATCTTTTGACAATTGATCAAATTCAGCAATAGACATTCTTTGATAATCAATAATATTGCCTTTTTTAACATCATAAGTTCTTAACTGATCGATAATACCATAAAATGGAGCCCAGACACGCACTGAAATAAAATTAGTAATGGCCAATATCCCTACCAACAAAATCATAAACATCACAATGCCGACAGGAACCAGAGATTCAACCAACTCTTCCTCTTCTTCCAGAGACTGCTTTATTTTTAACATATAATAAACCCCATCGTGTTTGAATACAGACTCTAATTGTCGGTGTTTATATTTTAAACTAGAATCCTTCGCAGGGCTTATCGTATAATATTTATCATACTGTTTTTGGGACTTCGTTTCAAGACGTTGTATGAAGGTAAATTCATTCAATTTTAATGAATCTATTTTTTTTTCGTATTTCAAATTATTGACCAATACTATCTTTTCCTGGTGTAAAGCCTCATCTATACCATCGTATATAACTTGTTGGATTGAAAAATAAAAAAACAAAGACCCTATTGTAAAAATGAATAGGGAATAGATTAAATAATAACGAGTAGATTTATCGAGTAGTTTCATTAAGCCGTAAACTTATAACCTACACCGTATACCGTTTTTATGTAATCATTGGCACCGGCATCCAATAGTTTTTTTCTTGTATTTTTAATGTGCGTGTATATAAAATCTAACGAGTCTACATTATCCATATAATCTCCCCAAACATGTTCAGCCAAAGAATCTTTAGGAATAACACGTCCCTTATTGGATAAGAAATACAATAATATTTCATATTCCTTGCCCGTAAGACTTACAGATTTTCCATGTACTTGAACTTCACGTGAATCGATATTAACAGTAATTTCGTGAAACACTACCTCATTTGATCCTGAAAAATTACGTCGCCTAAGAATGGATTTAATTCGGGCATTTAATTCAGACAAATGAAAAGGTTTTACCAAATAATCATCTGATCCTATTTCCAATCCTTCTATACGATCTTCCAATGAATTTTTAGCCGACACAATAATCACACCACCTACAATCCCCTTGTGTTTGATTTCTCTTATAATATCTAATCCATTCCCATCCGGCAACATGATATCGACCACAAAACAATCGTAATCGTATACTCCGATTTTTTCAATGGCTTCTTTAGAAGAAGATGCACTTTCACATAAATAACCTTCTCCACTTAAATACGAAACGACTGATTTTCTTAATTCCTTTTCGTCTTCTATAATCAATATTTTCATAGACTGAATATATAAATCTCTATTGCCTTGCTGAAATTAAATGAAAAATGGTAGAAATAAAGCAAATGCTCTAAAATAAAAAAGTCCCGTATAAACGGGACTTTTTCAAACCTAAACCAAACCAAACTCACTAATCTACATTATCATGCAGAAATCTATTATTGCCCAATATTTCATTATCCTCATTCAATTGAAACCTGGAAATATTTCTCTCAGAAGAATGTGGATGATCCATTAAAGGCGTATTTTTTCTTTTATATGCAGGGACTTCCAACATCTGTTTAAACTCTTCAGGAGTCATTCCCGACGAATTGGCACTGATGGACTTCAACTTATCTTTTCTGTCATTCAAACGTTCTACCTTTCTTTGAATGTCATTTTCAAAATCATCGACAACATTATTGGTATACTGAACAGGAGAAACTACTTTTTCTACTTGCTCTACTTTATCGCTGTCTAAATCATGAATAATAAATTCTTGTTTTTCTTCCTGCTTAAACGTCTCTTTCGGTTCTACTACGAAATTAGTTTGGAAATTTTGAGTCGTTGCAGGTCGGGGAGCTTGTGGTTCTTCCTGACTAAACAAAGAAGGATTTTGTCTTTGCACACGTTCTTGAGCAGGTACTTCTTTCTTAATGACTCTATCCGTTTCCAAATCAATCACTTTTCTTTGTTCAATTTCTCTTTCGATAGAATTTTCTTCATATCCTGTGGCGATGACCGTCACCACTAGATCTTCTCCCAGCGCATTATCCTCACCATAACCCCAAATCATAAAGGCATCGTTAGAAACTTGTTCTTGAATATAATCTGTAATTTCAGACAATTCATCCATCGTCATATTACACTCTGTACCATAAGTAACGGAGAATAAAATTTTACCCGCACCTTTTACATTCGTATTATTCAACAAAGGAGAACATAAAGCCAATTCAGCTGCTGCTCTGGCTCTGTTTTCACCGTTTGCCCGACCAGATCCCATCACGGCTGCACCAGAATCTTTCATCACCGTTCTCACATCTTCAAAGTCAATGTTCATCGTGGCGTTGATGGTGATGATCTCGGCTATACTTTTTGCAGCGGTTAACAAAATGTCATCTGCTTTTCCGAATGCCTCTTTCAGTGATAAATTGCCATATACTTCTCTTAATTTATCGTTAACAATCACCAACACGGTATCACAGTACTGTCTCATTTCAGCAATACCTTGTTCTGCCTGCATATTTTTTCTTTTTCCTTCGAAAGAAAAAGGAGCGGTAACAATACCTACGGTAAGGATGTCCATTTCTCTTGCAATCTTAGCAATAACCGGAGCTGCACCCGTTCCTGTTCCACCACCCATACCGGCAGTAATGAACAACATTTTGGTATTATCACTCAAATACTCTCTGATTTCTTCCTTGCTTTCCAAAGCAGAATGCTTCCCAATTTCAGGATTAGCACCTGCCCCTAAGCTCCTGTTTCCAAGTTGTAATCGATTAGGAATAGGACTGCTTTTTAATGCTTGTAGATCTGTATTGGAAACCACAAATTCTACATCTTTAATACCCATATTATACATATGGTTTACGGCATTACTACCGCCTCCACCGACACCAATAACCTTGATGATCGACTTGTGGTGATCTGGCACCTCGAATTGATAATTATTTGTAAGCATATATTTAGTTGGTTTGGTTTCTGTTTATTTAAATTACCCTTTAAAGTCTGTATCGTTATAATCATCGAGCATAAATCCTTTGATACGCTCGCTGATTTTTTTTGTAAAATCAGACATTTTGAGAGAAGAAGAATTTGTTCTTACTTCCGTTGTTTTAATTCCTGTCAATTCATTGTATTTATTTTCTCTTTCATCAATAGACCAGAAGCCCGCTAATACTAAACCTATGGCTGTAGAATACATGGGACTCTTCACTTCTTCAATTTTCGATTTGCCAAGATGTTCATTAGGGTATCCTATTCTCACATCCATACCTGTAATCAACTCAAACAATTGTTTCGCATTGGCCAATTGAGAACCACCACCTGTGAGTACAATCCCGCCAGCTAATTTATCGTAGTATCCGGAATTAATGATCTCAGTATGCACCATTTCTACAATCTCTGTCATCCTTGCTTCAATCACCTGTGCCAGATTTTTTCTGGAGATTTCTTTATTCGGTCTATCTTTCAACGCTTGTATAGAAATGATTTCATTCGCTTTGGTCATAGAAGACATCGCAGAACCGTATTTCACTTTCAATTGTTCTGCCTGTTTTTGCATCACTTTGCACCCTTCAATGATATCCGATGTAATGATGTTTCCACCAAATGGGATTACCGCTGTGTGACGAATGATATTATCGTAAAAAACAGCAACATCCGTTGTACCACCACCAATATCAACCAAAACAATACCCGCCTCTTTTTCTTCTTTGGTCAATACCGATAAACTTGAAGCTATCGGTTCTAGAATAAGTTCATCAATTTTCAACCCCGACTTATCAATACATTTTTTTATATTCTTGATTGCATTGGTTTGTGCAGTGATCACATGAAAATCCGCTTGTAACCTTACACCCATCATACCCACAGGATCTTTAATGGCTTCCACACCATCTACTGTATATATTTGAGGCATTACATGTATAATCTCATTCCCCAGAGGAAATACCGTTTTATACATGTCTAAGGTCAAAGACGTCACATCTTCAACCGTGATTTCATCGTCACCATTATGACGTGTTCTGGAACCATGATGTACAGAACTTTTAATGTGCTGACCTGCAATACCCACGTTGACCACTTCTATGTTTACACCTGCCTGGTCTTCTGCATCCTTCACGGCTTTCACAATCGATTGCATGGTACTGTTGATATTGGTTACCATTCCTCTGATGACACCTTCAGAAACTGCTGTTCCCATACCGAGAATTTCGAGTTTACCAAATTCATTTTTACGACCAACAATTGCACATATCTTGGTTGTTCCTATATCCAGGCCTACTACTAATTCGTTAACTTTTTGCATAGTCATAAAATTTAATCACAAACTATTTGATCTTTATATTGAACATTCACTGCTTGATAAGCGTCCCATCCTTTCAAAGGCAATATATCTTTGAAAAAGACAGCCAGCTTTTTAAACTTGTATTCTAAATCGTCGGGTTTACCAAAGTAAATGGTATATTCTCCAATTTGAGGGAAAGCCATAATGCTTCCATCTTTTGAAATTTTAACCTCTGCGACCTGAGCACTCCACAATTTATCTTGATTGACTTTTTTGAAAAAAGCCATGTAATCTTTCCATTCCTGAGAACGTTTAAACGTAGAATCAGAAAACTTATACGTATATTCTCCTCTTACAACCAAACTTCTGGTCGTATATCGGGGAGAAACTTCTATTAACTTTCCATTGGACAACAGGTATTGATCGTCGTATCCATGATGGTATATTCTTGCCAAAGGATTTACTTGATTCACTTCTACCAATACCACTCCAGAGTGGTTTTTAAATGCCTGAACACTTTCAATATAAGGACAACCTTTAACCCTGTTTTCCAATTCTTTTAAATCAACATTTTTTAAGTATTTCCCAACAATCGGATCCGCATCGTTTAAGGTCACTAATCGTAATATTTCTTTTTCATCGATAAAGTAATTTTCATACTCATTATTAATTGCCACTCTAATTTTCTTAACCGTTCTGTAATTAGCATTGGCAATAAAATATATCGATAGCATCACAACTAAAACAGCTCCTGCTATTAAATAAACTTTAGGCGATATGTTTATTTTAGGAAACTTCATAGTCCAACTTTCGCTTCACATATTTTTTTCAACGGCAAAATCAATTGATCAATATCTCCAGCACCAAGTGTAGCTAGTATTTCTACCTCATGATTGATCAACACATCGACCACTCCTTCTTTACTCAATAATTGTTTATTTGCACTTGTAATCTTATCCAATAAGACACTTGAATTAACGCCTTCTATTGGCAATTCCCTCGCCGGATAAATCTCCAATAAAAACACTTCATCGGCTAAGCTCAATGCTGCCGCAAACTCATTCATAAAATCCTTTGTACGGCTGAATAAATGAGGTTGAAACACAACGGTAAGTTTCTTATTCGGATAAACCGACTTAACGCCACGAATGAAATTACTTACCTCTTCCGGATGATGAGCATAATCATCGATATAAATCAAACGAGAAGAGCGTACATGGTATTCAAATCTTCTTTTTACACCTTTAAACGAAGCTATTCCCGCTTTAATTTCTTCTTCTGTTAATCCAACGGCTTCACATGCCAGTGCTGCCGCTGTAGCATTATTTTGATTATGAACACCCGGCATATCTAAAGAATAGACCCGCTTGTTTTTTGAAGAACTTACAGTAAAATCAACACTGCCCTTCTGATTCACTTCATAGGCCGACACATAATAATCTGCCCCTTGAGCACCAAACGAAACATGTTTTTTCAGTTTGTTTTGAACCGTAATACCAGCACCCCACTTTTCGATCAACGTACCTTCCGGTCTGATTTTGGCCACAAAATCATTAAAGGCTTTCTTAAAAGCTTCTTCCGTGTGATAGATATCCAAATGATCAGGATCTGTTGCATTAACAATCACAACATCTGGATTCAAATGCAAGAACGAACGATCAAATTCATCGGCTTCGACAACAAACAAAATGTTGCCCTTTTCAAAATCAGGAAACAAGACATTCGTATGGTAGTTTTGCGTGATCCCTCCCAAAAACGCAGCCACATTACGTCCTGCATGTTTCAAGATGTGTGCCACCATCGAAGAGGTTGTTGTTTTACCGTGTGTACCTGAAACGGCAATGGTGAAGTATTTTTGAGCAATCGCTCCTAATAATTCAGCACGCTTCATCATTTTATTTCCTTGCCCTACAAAATATTGGTATTGCAAAGAAGTAACGGGAACAGCAGGAGTATAAACAATCAACACATCTTTCGCTTTGTATTCTTTAGGAATGGCAGCCAATGTATCTGTATAATTGATCGACATATCTTCTTCCGATAGGTGTCTGGTCAATGGGGTTTCAGTTTTATCATAGCCGGCCACAGATTTGCCTTCCATGACCAACCAACGTGCCAAGGCACTCATGCCAATCCCACCTATTCCCAGGAAATACACTTTCGATATGTTAGACAAACTATTCACTTATGCTTTCATTTCCTTTACAACAAGTTGCACTATATCCTTTGCGGCATTGGGTTTTGCCATTGCCATAATATGAGTCGACAAACTCAACGCCTTATCTTGTTTATTTAAAATATCGGCCACCGCAGATAATAGTTCTTTTTCTGCGTTGGCATCTTTAATCATGACTGCTGCATTTTTTTTCACCAAAGCCATGGCATTCTTCGTTTGATGATCTTCTGTCACATTAGGAGAAGGTATTAGAATCACCGGCTTCCCTACAATGGCCAATTCTGAAATGGCTATGGCTCCTGATCTTGATACAATCATATCAGCAGAAGCATAGGCCTTATACATGTCTTTGATGAAAGGAACAACTTTCACCACACCGTCTTGGTACTTCGACATGGTCTCATAATCTTTATTGCCGGTTTGCCAAATCACTTGAAGACCCAATGATTTCAATTGCTGAAGACATCCTGCAATGCTGTTATTGATCGTGGTGGCTCCTAAACTTCCTCCTATGACTAATAGTACTTTTTTGTTTTCACTCAGCATCCACTCGGATGTATAGCTTTCTTTATGCTGTAAAGCCTTCAATACATTCAAGCGAATGGGATTACCCGTCAATACCATTTTATCCGTAGGAAAGAATTTTTGCATGTCGTCGTATGCGACACAAATCTTCTTCGCCCATTTAGACAATACTTTATTGGCTAAACCCGCATAAGAATTCTGTTCTTGAATAAATACAGGAATACCTTTCAACGCAGCAGCAAATAATAAAGGCGCACTTGCATATCCTCCAAAACCAATGACGGCATGTGGTTTAAAGTTGGACAATAAACGGAATGCACGGACCAAACTTCGAATAATGTAGAAAGGCAACAATAAATTCTTTGCTGTCAACTTTCTTTGCAATCCTCTAATGGGTAAACCTTCTATGTTAAAACCTGCCTCAGGAACTTTTTGCATTTCCATTTTACCCAATGCCCCTACGAATAAAATCTCAGAAGAAGGATATTGACTCATCCATTCTTCTGCGACAGCAACGGCAGGAAAGATATGCCCCCCTGTGCCACCACCACTGATCATGATTCGATATGTAGCTTGTGTACTATGCATTGCTTGTTTCTTCTGAAATATCTCCTCGACTTACGCTTAATATAATTCCTAGAGAAAGTCCCGTAAATAATAACGAGGTTCCCCCCATGCTTAATAAAGGCAGAGGCTGTCCAGTAATAGGTCCTACACCTACTGCTACGCCCATATTGATCATGGCTTGAATGACCAAACTAAAGGAAAGTCCGGCGGATAATAATCCGCCAAAAGCCCGATCACTATTGGCTGCAACTTTCATCCCCCTGTACAGTAAGGCCAAGTATAAGAACAGGATAAAGATTCCTCCAATCAAACCATATTCTTCTATGATAATAGAATAAATAAAATCAGAATAAGAGTGCGGTAAAAAATTCTTTTGATCACTATTCCCAGGACCTTTACCCATCAATCCTCCATTCCAAATGGCAATGTAAGATTGTTCAGCCTGAAAAGGTATATCTTCAGAAGAGATAAACGACTTGATCCGATTGATGGAAGTTTTCCCTCTTTGTCCAAAGCTTAATGCAGCAGTACCCACAATGGCACCAGCCAATACCAGCATGAGTAAATATTTCATAGGAACTCTTCCTATAAACATCAACAACATACAAGTACTGAATAAAATGAGTGCCGTCGACAAGTTGGCTAAAGCAATGAGTCCACAGATAATACCACTATAGATTAAAACAGGAACAAATGACTTTTTCCAATCTTCAATGTTGTTTTGATTTCTGGCCAACATACTTGCCAAATAAGCAATCAAAGAAAGCTTGGCAAAATCGGAAGGCTGAAAAGACTGATTGATGATTGGAATGGTAATCCAGCGATTGGCATCATTCAATTTACTTCCCACAGCGAAAGCCAGAATCAATAAAGGAATTGAAATCAATACACCCAGTTTACTCAACTTTGCATAATACTTATAATTGAGTTTATGCGCATACCACATGAGTACAAAACTCACGAGCATCAACATCGAATGCTTCATTAAGAAGTGCTCCGTATTCCCTCCTGTTTTTTTATAGGCCAAAGATCCCGATGCGCTGTACACCACCATAATACTGACTAAACTCAATAGTATGATGATTGCCCACATCACGGGGTCTCCCTTGAGGTTTTCGCTGAGCCAATATTTAATTTTCTGTACCATTATATTAATTCAGAAACGATGGTTTTGAACTGATCACCTCTATCTTCGTAATTTTTAAACAAATCAAAACTCGCACATGCCGGAGAAAGTAAGACCACTTCGCCAGCATGTGCAATAGCTGAAGCCTTTTCAATGGCTTCTTTCATGCTCCCTGCATCAACCAATGTTTCAATGGTATTCCCAAAGAAATCATGCAACGTTGAATTGTCTGCACCTAAACAAACGAGGGCTTTTACCTTTTCAGAAACTAAGTCAAGAATCGTGGAATAATCATTGCCTTTGTCTACACCACCTGCTATCCATACAATTTTTTTATCCATCGCATCCAAAGCATAATACACCGAATCGACATTCGTGGCCTTAGAATCGTTGATATAGGTTACGTCTTTATACATTCTTACAAACTCTAGTCGATGTGAAGCATTTTTAAAAGAACTTGCTTTTTCTGCAAACTTATGTGCATCCAATCCTAAACAAGAAGCCGCAACAAACCCTGCCATCATGTTCACCAAATTGTGCTTCCCTTTGAGAGGCAATTGATCAACTGCTAAATTCACTTTTGAATCACTGTTATTTAAAGTAATCACATTGGCATCTGCATAAGCTCCAGTAGCACTCGAATTAGATAAAGAGAGCGTTAACACATTGGTATCAAAATCTCTCTTCGTCATTTCTTTCGATATCACCGGATCATCGGTATATACAATGAAGAAAGAATTTTGATCCGCATTTTGAGCAATTCTAAATTTCGAATCAATGTAATTTTGAAACTTATATTCGTATCGATCGAGATGATCTGGAGTAATGTTCAACAAAACCGATACAATGGGTTTCACGGTATACATACCATCCAATTGAAAACTGCTTAACTCCAATACGTAATAGTCTTTATCATCGGCCCACACTTGCCAAGCAAAACTTTTTCCGACATTACCTGCCAAGCCCACATGTAAACCCATTTCCTTGAGAAGATGATAAGTAAACAAGGTGGTAGTTGTTTTTCCATTACTTCCTGTAATGGCAATTAACTTCGAATTGGTGTATTGCGATGCAAATTCAATTTCAGAGACAACAGGAATATTCTTTTCAACTATTTTTTTCACCAATGGCGTCTTATCTGGAATTCCAGGACTTTTGATCACAAGATCAGAAGCTAATATTTCTTGTTCAGAATGTCGACCTTCTTCAAAACGAATACCATGTTCTTCTAAAACTTCTTTATACTTAGCATTGATTTCCCCTTGATCGGAAACGAATACAGTATGGCCTTTCGCTTTTGCTAATAAAGCTGAACCCGTACCACTTTCACCTGCGCCCAATATGGAAATATTTTTACCCATGTATATTATCTCAATTTCAATGTTGCCAAAGCCATGATGGCCAATAATATTCCCAAAATCCAAAACCGTGTTACAATTTTAGATTCGTGAATTTCCATTTTTTGAAAATGATGATGTAAAGGAGCCATTTTAAAAACCCTTCTCCCTGCACCATATTTCTTTTTGGTGTATTTAAAATAACCTACCTGAATCATGACCGATAAATTTTCAATCAGAAATACACCACAAATCACGGGTAACAATAATTCTTTCCTTACAGCAAAAGCCAACACCGCAATCACTCCTCCCAACATCAAACTTCCTGTATCACCCATGAAAATTTGAGCGGGATAAGAATTATACCATAAAAACCCTATGCATGCTCCTATCAATGCCGCACAAAAAACCACCATTTCACCTGAGTTAGGAATGAACATGATGTTGAGGTAACTCGAAAAGATGGCATTACCTGAAACATAAGCAAAGATCAACAAGACACTCGCAATAATTGCCGACGTACCTGCCGCCAAGCCGTCTATTCCATCGGTCATGTTGGCACCATTAGAAACAGCCGTAATGATAAACACCACAATCAACAAGTAAATGATCCACGTATAATCTTCTGAAATGAAAGAAATAAGATCTGCATAATCGAACTCATTGTTTTTGAGAAAAGGAATCGTTGTAATCAAATCTTTTTGATCGCTGAATACATTAGATGCCTCGATAGTAGACATACTGTTATTGACAGGATTAATGTATTTGCGAATCACAACAGACTCGTTAAAAAACAATACCAGCCCTACAATTAAACCTAACGATATTTGCCCAATGACTTTGAATGTTCCCTTTAAACCTTCTTTATTCTTTTTAAATACTTTAATATAATCGTCCATAAAACCGATCAATCCCATCCAGATCGCGGAGATTAAAAGCAAAATCACATATACATTATCCAATTTGGCAAACAACAAGGTGGGAATAATAATGCTTAATAAAATCATGATCCCACCCATAGTCGGCGTACCAGTCTTTTCAATTTGACCTTTCAACCCTAAATCTCTTACACTTTCTCCTATCTGTTTAGAACGAAGAAAATTGATCAATTTACCACCCCACAACAGAGAAATCAACAAAGAAGCTACAGCAGCCAATACCGCTCTAAATGAAATATACTTAAACACTCCTGCACCCAAGAAGTCAAATTCAGTATCGAGGTAATTAAATAAGTAATACAGCATTAGTTCAGTTGTGTTTGAAGTAAAACTTTAGTCAAATCTTGTCTCATTCCACAAGAAATCAATTGATTGATCAATACATTGAGCGTCTCTACACATTCTTCACATGGAGGACAAACAATATTTTTCATTTGAATGCATTTCAACCAATACCTGAGTGTCGTTGCATTTTGCAATGCTTTCGCAATATTTTCAGAATATTCTGATTTAGAAGAAGAGGCTGCTGCATAATCGATGTATTTCCGAATAGGCATATTGCTCTTCATAATTTTAGAAGCCATGTCAGAATTATTTTCTTTTGCCAATAAGCAAAAGAGTGCAAATATCTTTTCAGACAGCACAAATGAATTCTTTGTAATTTCGTCCAACTCTCTCATAGCTTATTTACCTAATAGGTCATACATTTCTTTCACAATTTCTTTATCGTCAAAAGGATATTTAACGCCTTTGATCTCTTGGTAATTTTCATGCCCTTTACCAGCGATCAAAATAATATCACCTTTATTGGATAACATGGTTGCCGTTTTAATCGCTTCTTTTCTATCGGCAATCACCAACACTTTTCTCTGATCTGTAATTTTAACACCTTCCTGCATTTGCCTGATGATCTCCATCGGATCTTCATCGCGAGGATTATCAGAAGTGATAATCACCTGATCGCTGAACTTACACGCAATGCCTGCCATGATTGGACGCTTGCCAGCATCCCTATTTCCACCACAACCTACAACTGTAATCACTTTTTCATTGCCTTGTCTAATCGACTGAATCGTTGACAAGACATTTTCTAACGCATCGGGAGTATGAGCATAATCGACAATAGTCGTAATATTACCCGCATTAGACATCACTTGATCAAATCTTCCTTTGGCAGAAGAAAGCGTAGACAATACGGTAAGTACTTCATCTTTGTCTTCGCCCAACAACAAGGCTGCACCGTAAACGCCCAATAAATTATAGGCATTAAAATCTCCGATCAACTTAAACCATACAGAACGGCCTTCAATGTCCAACTCCAATCCATGAATCGTATTCGACACGATACTCGCTTTATAATCCGCTATCGTTTTTAGACTAAATGAATACTGACTCGCTTTCGTATTTTGTAACATGATACGACCACGCTTGTCGTCTATATTGACTAAAGCAAAAGCTTGTTTCCCTAAGCCATCAAAAAACAACTTTTTCGCTTTGATGTATTCGTCAAAGGTCTTGTGATAATCAAGGTGATCGTGTGTGATATTAGAAAATAAAGCACCTTGAAAATCAAGTCCTGCTATTCTTCGTTGTACTGCAGCATGAGAACTCACTTCCATAAAACAGTGGGTACATCCTTTTTCTAACATCTCTGCCAATAAGGCTTGTATGCTTACAGCATCAGGTGTAGTGTGTGTAGAAGGTAAAACAGCATCGTTAATTTTATTATGTACAGTAGACAACATTCCACAACTGTAGCCCAGCTGACGGAACAAATCGAACAACAGTGTAACGGTCGTTGTTTTTCCATTCGTACCCGTAACACCAACCAATTTGAGTTTAGAAGAGGGATTCCCATAGAAGTTGGATGCCATAATCCCTAAAGCTTCTGAAGAATCGGTCACTTGTATATAAGTAACGTCAGATAACAGGTTATCGGGCATGACTTCACAGACGATCATCTTAACGCCTTTCTCAAGGACTTGAGGAATAAAATCATGTCCATTCGAAGTAGTACCTACCAGAGCAATAAATAAAGAAGAAGGTTCAACCTTTCTGGAATCGAACTGAATATCAGTCACAGGTAAATCCATCCTACCTGAAACAGATTTCAACGAAACTTTATACGCTATGTCGCTTAATAACTTCATTATTCTAATTCTAAGACGATGGTAGATAAACCTTGCATCATCGTACCAGGACTTGGGATTTGTCTTACCACACGTCCCTCTCCTGACACTTTAACTTTTAATCCTTTATTTTCGAGTACATACAAAGCATCTCTTAATCGAAACCCAAGCACATCAGGCAATTGATCTTTGGCTGTTTTCTTAGGAACCCATACGACAGACTGATGGTCTACACGAGTAGAAACCCATTCTTCACTAATTTCTTCTTTGGTATGGTTCGCAATTTTATACTCTTTACAAAGTTGTTTGAGTTCTTCAAAATTACCTCCCCGAATGACAGGAAGCACTGTACTTTCTTTTTTCAATTTCAGATCTACCATTTGATGTAAATCTAAATCGGTAGAGAAAATTTTATCGGCGATTTCTTTAAACACAGGAGCCGCTACATCACTTCCATACTGTTGATATCCCTTAGGATTATCGATGACCACAATACAACTGTATTTGGGTGCATCGGCAGGGAAATACCCTACAAATGAGGTATAATAGGTTCTTGTATACGAATTGTTTTTTAATTTTTGAGCAGTACCTGTTTTACCTGCAATTTTATAATTGTGATTACGAATATTAACAGCCGTACCTTTTTCCACAACCCCTTCTAACATCTTTTTTAAGGTTGACAAAGCCCTGTCACTGCAGATCTTATCAATCAGCACTTCAGTCTCAAATTCATCAATGGTATGGTCTACTACTTTCGTTGATTTTACAATGATCGGTCTAATCATTTTTCCATTATTGGCTACTGCATTGTATAAAGCCAAAGTTTGTAAAGGAGAAACTTCTAATTCGTAACCGATCGACATCCAAGGTAAAGTAATGCCACTCCAGCTTTTTGAAGTAGGTGTTTTAATGCGTGGTTTTGCAGTACCTTCCATCTGAAAACCCAGCGGATCTGCCATACCTAACCGTCTTACATAGCCGATAAAGACTTCTGGTTTGCCACCAAAAACTTCTTGTATCTTTTTTGAAAAAGCAATGTTCGAACTTTTCTCAAATGCTTCCTGCATGGTGATCTTACCATATCCGCCTGGTTTATGGTCACGCATGATACGGTCATAAAACTTATATTCTCCATTACCAGTATCTACGGTATCTTCAGCACTCAATCCAGATTCTTCAATGAGAGAAATCATGGAAACTAATTTAAAGGTTGAACCAGGATCGGTAAGTCCGTGATTTCCCAAAGCATAGTTATAATTTTCAGCATACACGCCAGGAGCTACTTTACCCATGTTTGCGATTGCTTTGATTTCACCTGTTTTCACTTCCATCAAAACCACACAGCCATAGTCTGCATCGTGGCTGATCAAGTGTTTCCTCAAACTCGATTCCGCTACATCCTGAATATTTATATTCAATGTGGTTTGAATGTCTACCCCATCGACAGGACGAACTTCTGATTCATCATGCATCGGCTTCCAACTTCCTCCCGACATTTTCCTGAACAAAGCCTGTCCGTCTCTTCCTGCCAACTGGTTATTGAATGTATATTCCAAACCTGCACCTTTATTGTTTTCATTCACAAAACCAATCGTACGCATGGCCAGTGTAGAAAACGGTTTAAATCGTTTGTCAATTTTTTCAAAAACCACACCTCCTTTTGAACGTCCTTCTCTAAAGATCGGCCACGCTGACATCATTTTTTTAGCTTGGTAATTAATCAAGTCTTTATTAAGAATGAGGTACCTTTTGTCGGATAAGCGGGCATTATTAATTTTACGTTTATATTCCGCAACACTTTTATCTTTATAAAAGCGCGACAAAAGCATAGCCAATGAATCGATGCCTTTGTTATAGACCTCACGATCTACAATAGTCGGATCCAGGCATAACCGATAAAAAGGGATAGAAGTCGCTAAGAGACTTCCGTTGTCAGAATAAATATTACCTCGGGTTGCTTTTACTGTTTTGTATTGTACTAAATTTTCATGGGCAAGTTTTTCCCAATGTTCGGCCTGAACATACTGTACCTTAACAATACGCCATACGATAGCCGTAGAGAATAGCACAATAAATAAAAATGCTACACGTATTCTTAATAATATGGAACCTTTAATATTCAAGTTCTTCTGTATTCAATTTTTGAGGAGGCACCATGCTTTCCTCTAGTCCTAATGATTGCACTTCTTTAGCCACTTCTGATTGCTTACTTTTAAACATGAATTCTGCTTTCAGCGTAGTATAGTCAGCCCTTAAATCGTTGACCTCCGTTTTTAATTTTCCAATGTTACGCACCAATTTATCGGAGGTATGTGCATTCCAAATGTATGCGATCACAAATACACTGACATAAAACACATAAGGTACATATTTTACCGGCAAGCCCTCTTTGAACAATCCCGTAGAAGATGCGATTCCTTCAAATGCACTAAAAAGACCTTTCCCCGAACCAGGTCGTGGGACTCTTTCTTCTTCCTCTTCTATTTTATAGCTGTTGCTCATCTTTTATAATTTGACAGCGATTCTCAGTTTAGCGCTTCTTGACCGGCTGTTTTTAGCATATTCTTCTTCTGTTGGCAAAACCGGTTTCTTGGTCAATAATTGAAAAGGCTTTTGATCATTACCGTACAAATCTTTTTTCAAACGACCTTCAAAATTTCCTGCATTCATATAATCCTTCACCAATCGATCTTCCAGCGAATGGTATGAAATCACCACTAATCTTCCGTCCTTGACCAATAAATTTTCAGCTTGTTGCAATAAGTCTCTTAAAGCCCCCATTTCATCGTTGACTTCTATTCTTATCGCTTGAAATACTTGTGCTAAGTATTTCATTTCAGCACCTCGGGGAGCCACTTTCAGCGCCGATTCTTTCAGATCACCCGTCGTTTGAAACTTTTTATCGATGCGATAGCGACAGATTTCTTTTGCCAAGGTGATCGAATTTTTAACTTCTCCATACATGCTGAACATTCTGACCAGGTCGGTTTCTGCATAATCGTGCAAAAGTTGCTTTGCTGAAATTCCCTGAGATTTGTCCATTCTCATGTCAAGTTCTCCATCGAATCGAATGGAAAAACCACGATCAGGTGTATCAAATTGATGAGAAGAAACACCCAGATCAGCCAGTATTCCATGCACTTTAGAGACCCCTTCCATTCTGAGGTACTTATTTAAATGGCGAAAATTCCCTGCAATAAATTTGAAAGAACGGTTTGAGCGAAATTGCTCCCTGTTGTTGGCGGCATCTCCATCTTGATCCACACCATAGAGTATTCCTTGATCTTGTATCTTCTTTACGATAAGAGCAGCATGCCCTCCTCCTCCAAACGTCACATCAACATAGACTCCCTTCTGCTCCCAAACCAGGCCATTAACACTTTCCTCTAATAAGACTGGCACATGATACTCCATACTCGCTGCTATTGACCTGATAAAAACTTCTCTGCTTGTTTAGAAAACTCGTTCTGATCCTTGATCAGGTAGTCATTATATTGATCAGGATTCCATATTTCAACCCTATTTCCAACACCTACCACAATGGCATCCTTATCGATATGAGCATATTTCAACATCAGCTTAGGAATAAGAAAGCGACCACTGGCGTCCAGCTCTAATTCAGCACTGCCACTAAAAAAATTACGTTGGAAGTTTCTTTGTTCTTCATTGAACTCACTAAGACCTGCTACACGAGAATAAACCTTCTTCCATTCTATTTCAGGATAGAGAACCAAACATGCCTCAAACCCTCTTTTAATAAAGACCTTCGGCGTTTCCGTATCCGGTAAGGTAGATTTTATGCGTGCAGGAAGCACCATGCGTCCTTTTGCATCCAATTTACACTCATATTCACCTGATAAGTAAGCCATTATTAACCCTTTAGAGCCTATACAAAAATAAGTAAGAAAAAACAAAAACCAACCACTTTACCCCACTTTCTACCACTTTGTGGATAAATACCACCACTTATTCACCTAAAACACCACTTTATCCCCTTTCAAGGAAGGAATGCTGCTCCCATGAATCATGTATGATTTTGATCGATTATGAACAAGCCTTAGCGTTTAGCGAAAATAAAAAGTGCCTTGATAAGCCTTAAATACAGAATTCACAAGTTTATCCACATTCAAAATCAAGAACTAACATATCCACATAAAGAGTGAAAGAAAAAAGTAGTCCCCTCCGTATGGCTTTATCCATAAGGGCTTTGTCAAATTTGAACTTTAGCAATATCCACAATTGCAGTAAAACAGGCTCTTCACAGCATAGGCAAGCACGTACATCATAATAATAGGGTCTTACAGCTTTTACGACTATCCATATATATAATACCACAAAAAGATTACTCCTCTCTATAAAAGCTCACAGGCTTTGATTTTAAAGGCCTTTTAGGGAATCCACAACAATGTGGATAACTCTCCAGGAAGGTTCTATATCGCTAGAGGCCCTATAAAACAAGGCCATTAAAGATACCCAAAGATTAAAACCATCTTGTCGAATGAACATAAAACAAATTGTATTTTTCTCTGAATGCGCCTATTCTAGGAGGCTAAGGACGGGAACAAAGTTATCAACAATCTGATTTTTTTTCTTGAACTTATTTGCACATGCGCTTTCAATATGTAATTTTTGTAAAGAATTAATTAGTAATCAAACAAACTAAACCTTTACCAAAATGAACAAAGCAGAACTAATCGACGCAATCGCAGGTGAATCAGGCTTAACTAAAGCAGATTCAAAAAGAGCACTTGATGCATTTTTAGGAAACGTAGGCAAAGCCTTGAAAAAAGGTGACAGCGTAGTATTGATCGGTTTCGGTACTTTCAAAGTTGCTCAAAGAGCTGCTAGAAATGGTAGAAATCCTCAAACTGGAAAAGTAATCAAAATCAAAGCTAAAAAAGTAGTAAAGTTCAAAGCAGGTGCTGATCTTTCTAAAAAAGTAGCTAAGTAGTTTTCCTCTAGTCAAGGAAACAAAAAAACCGCTTCACAGCGGTTTTTTTTATGTCTTATCTTTTTATTTCGGTGATTATATCTTTAACAAATCCTGACGATAAACTATCATAAAATGCTTTTACCTGGATTCAGCATCTGTTATCATCCTTGTGCTACGCTACCACTTATAATATTAAATGACTATCCGCATATAGTCACCTAAAATTATGACATCATTCATCGGTCTCCAGATCAGATGATCAAGATCTTTGTGCCATCCTTTTTCTTTTCTTTTGCTCACCCAAAAGAAAAGAAACAAAAGAAAAGGGAGCCACGAAAACCAATTGCAGCAGATAGAGTGGATCAGGAAGGCATACGAAGTTAATTCCTAAGTCTATCTGCTACAATTCGCTCTTTTCGTGGACGCCAGCCGCACCAGGCTTTGCGGATTTTAATAGGTGACTATATGCTACAAACATGTAATCCCTTCGGGATTAATTAATGAGTACTTGAATCCGAAGGATTCACATGTTTGTAGCATGATGATCATAAACCATGGTGTCGACCCAGAAGGGGTCGCATATATTCTTTTAACGTAGGTTTATGAAGGCTGCAATCACCTCTTATTTTTTCCCTTTAAAGGTTTGGATCAAATCAGCAATAAGCCCTGTCCAACCCGTTTGATGGGAAGCTCCACAACCTCTTCCATTATCTCCATGAAAATATTCATAGAACAACAGGTTATCTCTGAAATGCGGATCTGCACTGAACTTCTCGACATCACCATAGAATGGTCTTTTCCCTTCCTTGTTCAAGGTAAAAATAGAAGTAAGTCTTGCCGATAATTCCGCAGCAATATCTTTTAAAGACAATAATTTTCCTGAACCTGTAGGATACTCGACTTTAAATGTGCCTCCGTAATAATGATCATACTTCAACAAGGATTCAATCAACATGTAGTTGATCGGAAACCAGATCGGCCCTCTCCAATTCGAATTTCCTCCAAACATCCCGGAATCAGATTCTGCAGGTTTGTAGGAAACCGCAAAGACTCTTCCATGGTAATGAAACTCATACGGTTTTTCTTTATGTGCCTTGGACAAAGCCCTGATTCCATAATCGGACAAAAATTCGGTTTCATCCAACATACGCTTCAAAACCATCGTCATCCGATGTCCTCTCAACAAAGAAAGTAACCTCGAATGATCTTTACCTTCTTCATGCCAACGAGAAATCAAGGAAGCCAAATCGGGTCTATTCGCCAATATCCACTCTACACGACGCTTAAAAGCAGGTAAACGATCAAGCACTTCATTGTCCAATATTTCAACAGCAAATAAAGGGATCAATCCGACAATCGACCGGACCTTCAAGTGTTCACTATGTCCATCGGGCAAGTGAATCACGTCAAAGAAAAATTGCTCGTCTTCATCCCATAAACCAATACCTTCTCCGCCAATATCGGTCATGGCACCTGCAATGTATAAGAAGTGTTCGAAAAACTTGGAAGCTGTATCTTCATAAACAGGATTGGTGAGTGCCAATTCTGTGGATATGCGCAACATGTTCAACGCATACATGGCCATCCAACTCGTACCATCGGCTTGCTCTGTTCTTCCTCCAATCGGTAAAGGTTGACTTCGATCGAAAACACCTATGTTATCGAGACCTAAGAACCCTCCTTCAAATATATTTTTACCCGTAGCATCTTTTTGATTGACCCACCATGTAAAATTGAGTAAGAGCTTATGAAAAACGCGTTCCAGGAAAACACGATCGCCTTGTCCATGATTCAGATCCCGATCAATTTCATACACACGCCAACAGGCCCAGGCATGAACAGGTGGATTCACATCACTAAAATGCCATTCATAAGCAGGAATTTGTCCGTTGGGATGCATGTAATATTCCCGCAACATGATCGTCAATTGCCTTTTGGCAAAAAACGGATCGATACGAGCAATAGGAATACAATGGAAAGCCAAGTCCCACGCTGCATACCAAGGGTATTCCCATTTATCGGGCATGCTGATCACATTGGAATTATTCAAATGGGTCCAATTGTTATTACGTCCATTCACCCGTGATTTCGGAAGATCCTTCATGGCAGGATCTCCTTTCAACCATTGGTTGATGTTGAAGTAATAAAACTGCTTACACCACATCATACCAGCATAGGCCTGACGTTGAATCATTCTCAATTCAGGATCTTCTACCCCATGTTGAACGACATCATAAAATTCATCGGCTTCTTTGACACGATCAAAAAATATAGGTTCGTATTGATCAAAAGGGGCATCTAAATTTTTATCGCTTAAGCGTAAACGTATCACCGAGGTTTCCCCTGGCTTCACCGAAACTTTATAATTGACGGCGGCTTTGGTTCCTTGCTGAGCCGGGTTAACCATTTTTTTAATGCCGTTCACCACATATTCATGAATACCATCTTTACAATAAGCGGAAGTATTGGGAGTACCATGCAAACGCTCGGTATTCGTTTCATTATCGCAAAATAACAGCTCTTGTTCTGTATCGGTATACAGACGATACGTGGGTAAAAGCTCGTGGTCTATTTTAATATTTTGAGCAGATTCCTTAGACATCTTAGGTATTCTGCACTCGTAACCCCAAGACCAAATATTACGAAACCAAACCGTAGGAAGTACTGTCAATTCGGCCAACTCAGGACCTCTATTCACAATACTGACTTTAATTAAAATATCATTTTTATCGGCTTTCGCATATTCGATATAAATATCGAAATACTTGTTGTCATCAAATACACCCGTATCGACAAGTTCACATTCCGGATCCATGCGGGTACGGCGACCATTTTCTGCTGTAATTTCATCGTAGGGAAACTCTTCCTGGGTATACTTGTACAACATTTTCATGTACGAGTGACTTGGCGTACTGTCCAGGTAATAGTACAATTCCTTCACATCCTCCCCATGATTCCCTTCATTGCCACTCAAACCGAAATAACGTTCTTTGATAATTCTGTCTTTGCCATTCCAAAATCCTAAGGCAAAACAAAGCAAAGATTTATTGTCTGAAATTCCTCCTATACCTTCTTCTCCCCACCGATAAGTCTTGCTGCGTGCCATGTCATGGGTTACATGTTCCCATGCTGCGCCATCAGGACTATAATCTTCCCGCACGGTTCCCCACTGGCGGTCGGTCAAAAAAGGTCCCCAGTTTTTCCACGGATTATTTTCTTTCGCAAAACTTACCCTTTGGTACTCTTGCGTATTATGAATTTGACTCATCGATTTTTGAATTAGAATTAACGGGAAGCGAACCGTTCATAACCTACCATGTAGGTTTTAGGAGGGAATGTCTTAACCACCTCTTTCATTTCCTGGCCGTCTTTTTTCACCTTTTGAACTTCTTGATAATCTTCATAGGTTTTGATATCGACAATGACTTCACAAATGGAAGACTGAGGGACAATGAAATAATCGTGTTCCGTACCTTCAATTTTAGTCACCTTCGCATTCTTTGAAGTAATGATCATTTTATGCTTTACCTTCTCAATCCCTCCATCCAAGGCCACCCTCACTTTATTGGGCTTATTTTTATCTAAAAAACTAATCGGTAACAAACTATCTCCTTTAATCAAAAAGAAATTGACATAGGGTGCACAACCTTCTCTACAAAGGGTAGGTCTTTTCTGAGCAAATGACACGCTCGTTGCAAATACAAACAGAACAATTAACAATAGCCTCATGATGAAATATAATAAATTTATAACACTTCCTCTACAGCCTTCCCTATTTTCAACCACCTCATTTGTCCTCCCTTCATCTCAAGCAGGTAAGCTCCATATCCCGATTGATCTTTTCTTGTAATTAAAGAAAGGTTATTTCCTTTGCCAGAGGCATCGTGTAATAATGTCCCCTTTTGGTCGTAAACGCGTTGTGTTCCTGTTGTTTTATCTTGTACCAACAGGAACGTGAGCTCATCTTGAACCACAGCACTCACTTTCAAATCGTTAGAAAAACTTCCTTGTATACGAAACAAAGGAGCTCCGGATTCATCCAATACCTGTGCTGCCGATTGATCCCAATTGATCATATAAAACTTACGGGTATTGTTCAGTACTTTAATCAACATAAACTTGCCGCTCGGTAAGGTTCGGGGCAATTCTGTTTTTGACTCTAACTTCCCTTCCAAATTAAATTTACACTTCAATCCTTTATCGGAAAGGGTGTATACGTAAGTATCACTCAATTTGGTTCCCTTATTTACAAAAGAAGTAGAAATTGTAGGCTGACCAGTCGATAAAGGGAACCCAGACTGCATTTCTGCTCTTCTATTGAAGCAATAAAAATCACCTCTGGCATTATAACCTATAATTCTATCGTTAGTCCCTACCCGAAGATGTGTTGCCGGCAAATACAATTTCGTCCCAAAATCTTTCGCAGACCACCCATCGAGGGGATTACCTTTCATATCCAGTAAAAATACCGTACCGTATACATCGGTAATAGCAAGCCTATAATTCTTAGTCAGATCGTAATCAATGACCACCAAATGTTCCGGATTTAACGTATCCGACAAGGTCATCGGGAATCCCGCCAACTCTTGCCCTTTATTCGACAAGGCATGTATTTTATTCGCTGCAATAAAAATATAATCGGAACTTCCATCTTTGTTGAAATCTCCGGCACTGATGCGAGTTTGTAATTTTCCTCCCATCTGGAATGACCAGGCTTTTTGACCTTTTGTATTGATCAAACACAAGGCATGAGTCGAATCGGTATAAAAAACATCGGTCCAGTTATCAGATACGGAAACGGCGTACAGGTCAACATCTAATGGAACTGTTACTCCTTGAGAAAGCGCATCAAGTGTTTTTCGTTCATGACGCACTGCCGCTGAAAAATCGTGTTCGACAATCGCATTGGTGTATAATTTATCTTGCGTAAAAGCAAACTGAATGACTATAGACTTCAACAGGTTATACTGTTGATCATATTGTTGCAAAGCATTCACATAATCAGGATTCAACCCGTTTTGGACCAAGGTACTCTTCATGGTTTGGGGTTGAATAAACATGCTGAAATTAGAAGCTGTTAAATCTTTCCAACGAGAAATCATGCTGACATTGCGCCTCCATACATCTTGGTTATTGTATGATTTGATGATATGCTTCAAGGCACTTACAGTATTACCCATTACGAATATATCCTGCACAAATGTATAGTATACTTCATCAAATCCTTTCGCCATATCTCCACATAACCAATAAGGCAATTGAGCGGCTCCCCATTGATGAATTTTATGTCCATCATAATACTCTGCATACAATTCACGCTGAATGGATTTATTTCGAACTCGCCATTCGTTTAATTTTTCAAGGGCCTGATCTTGATTTTTCGTTTTCATCAAAAAGACCTTCTCCAAAGGCTCTGTAGCCGATACCATAGGAAAAGAAAGCAAGGCCATTTCATTACCCATAATGGAAATAAACTCATGTTCTATCCCCAAATGGTGCTGCACTTCCCAATCTTTTAAACTGTTCAAATATTCTTTATCGCTTAAGCCCTTATATTTCTCCCATTTCCTAAACCATTCTTTCGGTTTATCGATACCCCAGAAGTAACAAAGCGAGGTATTCATCGGAATGTATTCATTGAGTGTAAACGTTTGAGGGGATTGGCCTTCAAAAACGGAACTGTAATTTCCCTCGCCTGATTTATAATGGGTATAGCCATGAAAAAGCCACTTTTTTTGATCTAAGGTCAAATCATAAACCCCAATTTCTGCAAACGATGAAATACCCTGGATTAACGTACTCGTACTATCAGAAGCAAAACACGCCAACAACTGAGGCATACGTGCAAAGTTTACAAATACATTACCATCGTCGTAATGAATTTTTCGAGATTGGCGCTGTGCTTCAAAGGCAGACATGAAATGATTTTCATGTTGAGTTCTCACCAATCGAACCACATCCTCCACTAAATAACCGGTATAACTACCAACAAAAACATTTTGGTACCAAGTAAAAGTAAAGGTTTCCCTACTCGCCTTATCCATGACATCATAGACAGGGTATCCCTCATAATGACGTTGCTCAAAAAGATAATTCCCCTGAGTAACACGCTCCTTTACGTAGGTTAACACTTTTTCTTCCCAAGCATCACTTTCAAAGGGGACATACCAAACGGTACCCAATTCTTTGCTCGCAGAACCATGCAAAGAACAATATACGGACTGCCCTTGAGGTAAGGCATCGGAAAATGTAGTGGAATCAAGTAAGATAGCAAGTCCTTCAAACCGGTCCATCCAACGACCCATCATTGGAATCGTCATTAAACCCTTGACCATTTTCTGCTCGCTCGATTTTTTATAAAAGCCTTTTACATCATTAATTTCCACCACCATGGAAGCATCCTCAGGAACAAGTAAAAAAACATCCTTTACCCTTTTTGATTGAAATAATTGATATGTTCCCCAACCCGCAAATCCTAAAACTAGTATTACCGATATGACTATCAGCAGCTTGCTTTTTTTCATAACCTCTCTTTGAATAAAAAAACAATTTAGTAAATGATTGTTTAGAATGCATTATTTTGCAAAGATAATAGATCCTAAGCATGAAAGCAGTAATACAGCGAGTTTCAGAAGCCCAAGTACACATCCATGAAACCTTAAAAGGAACCATTCAACAAGGCCTTGTTGTTTTATTAGGTATTGCCCATAAAGATACATTAGAAGACGTACAATGGCTGGCTCAAAAAATCTGTCAATTACGTATCTTTGGAGATGCAGATGGGAAAATGAACCTTTCTGTACAAGACATCCAGGGAAGTATTCTCCTGGTGAGCCAGTTTACGCTGCTGGCGGCTACAAAAAAAGGAAACAGGCCTTCTTTTATTGCCTCGGCAGATCCTACAGTGGCTATACCGCTGTACGAAGCAATGATACAAATACTTGAAAAAGAGCTTCCTAATAAAATACAAACCGGTTCATTCGGAGCCGACATGCAGATACGTTTAGTCAACGATGGCCCTGTCACCATCATCATCGATACCGAAAACAAGATTTAATATGACCCTCAACGAAGCACAAAAACAAGTTGATCAATGGATCAATACCACCGGTGTTCGTTACTTCAACGAACTGACCAATATGGCTATACTCACCGAAGAAGTGGGAGAAGTAGCCCGAATCATTGCCCGAACATACGGAGAGCAATCGTTCAAGAAAAAAGATGAAACGGTAAACCTTGGTGATGAAATGGCAGATGTGCTGTTTGTATTGATTTGCCTGGCAAACCAAACGGGCATAAACCTGGAAGAAGCCTTGAAACAAAACCTCGTCAAAAAAGAGATCCGAGACAAGAATAGACATCAAGGCAATCCAAAACTAAAATCCTAATTGAAATAAAAACGTGTTTTACCTTACGAGCATTTTGACCGTGAATTAATATTGAATATTTTAGGCCATTGATTTAATGGGAAGATAATTTTATGCAACAGATGACCACCAACATCACCATCGAAAAAACAAAGCATTCGAAGCTGAGTGAAACAGATTTTTCCAATCTTGAGTTTGGAGCCGTGTATTCGGACCACATGCTGGTGGCAGACTACTTCAATAAAACGTGGAACAACGCCCGCATTGTTCCTTATCAACCCATCACCATGAGTCCCGCAGCCTCGGTATTGCATTATGGACAAACCATATTTGAAGGGATGAAAGCTTATCGTGCTAAAAATGGTGACATTCTTATTTTCAGATTGGATGCCCATTTGGCCCGTTTAAACAGGTCTTGTGAGCGCTTGTGCATACCTCCTGTCGATGAGCAACTGTTCATGGAAGGGCTTCATCAATTGGTAAAAATGGACCAAAACTGGATCCCTTCAGAAAAAGGATGCTCTTTATATTTACGTCCTTTTGTTTTTGCAACGGATGAATTCATTGGTGTAAAACCTTCTTCTACTTACAAGTTCATAACCTTTACATGTCCTGTAGCCGGCTATTATACAGGTACTGTAAAAGTAATTATTGAAACCGAATACGTGCGTGCTGCTGAAGGTGGTATTGGATTTGCCAAAGCAGGTGGCAACTATGCCGCTTCTTTACTCCCGGCTAAAAAAGCAACAGAAAAAGGATATCAACAAATTCTATGGACCGACAGTAAAGAACATCAATACTTCGAAGAAAGTGGAACCATGAACGTCATGTTTCAAATTGGAGACACGCTGATCACTCCTCCTCTTTCAAGCTCCATCTTAGCAGGCATTACACGCGACAGCATCTTAACCATTGCCCGTGAATGGGGAGTAAAAGTAGAAGAACGAAGAATTAGTGTGGATGAGGTATTAGAAGCTCATAAAAACGGTACCTTGAAAGATGCTTTCGGTACAGGTACTGCTGCCACCATTACGCACATTGCAGTGATCAATCATAATGGAGTAGATCTTGAACTTCCTCCAGTTGAAAAAAGAGAACTGTCGAATAAATTGAACGACCATATTTTAGGACTGAAATATGGCGATATTGAAGATACCTACGGATGGATATACCGCATTAAACCATAAAAATTACACTCAATAAGGAGGGTTAGGATCTCTCCTTTTAAAAAGTCTCCTCATGCGGGAACGCCATTGCCACAAGCTGTAATCAACAACAAGTTCTGCATGTTGTTGCGTATAGTCAAACCATTTCATTAAATAGGTAGGCTCTACTCTTTCAATCCCCCAATTATTCGTGACATTCACTTGGCTCAAAGAATCTCCCATTTCTTGCCATCTTTTTTGTAATCGATGGGGGTTGCCTAGTAATTTATAATGCAATAATTTAAACAAGTATCCTTTACCATAATTCACTTCGCCTTCCGGTTCTATAAAATGCCCCCCTACAACATAATTGATGTCTTCTATTTTATTAGGGTCAAAAACAATAAACTTACAGTACACCGTAGAATAAGCCCCATACTTTACCTGATCTGTAATCGGTCGACCTGGTTTGGGAAATTCTTCAGAGAGCATATTGAAACCTGCCACACGAGGAATGGTCACTCCGTTTTTCTTACAGAACAAAAGTTGTTTCTTCAAATCTTTATGAAACAAAAACTCATCGATATCAGAAACGATAACCCAATCCGCAATTCCTTTACTTTCTTTCCATGCACTGTTTTTAATCAAACGTTGAATATCGTCCCTCAATAAATTATTCGTCTTAAATTCTATTAAGGTGCACTTCGGATGTTTTTTTATATACTCTTGAGAACCATCGGTAGACTCATTATCAAAGATGATGATCTTATCGGCAATGGTTTCATAATAGGCTAAAAAAAACGGAAGAATTTCTATCTCATTTTTACACAATGTGTAGACATGTACAACAGGTTGGGTCATTGTAAGTATTAAGCTTAACTATTAATTTTCTAAAACAATCTAAAATCCAGATGATGTCTTCATTTATTTTACAACATTTTCTGCATGACGGAAACGACACGACGTTCACCGATTTCATGTGTTTCGTAAACCCATTACTTTATTGTTTTATCATTAAATTTAAATGTATCTTAAAGATAAAACAATTATATTAGCATACTAAAATTATTTCATCTGAATGAAAAAAATTGCGATCATTTGCGCTGCGCCACATTTTGAATTCAATCCGGGAATGCACTCTGTAGACTTAGCTGCATTTTCTTTTTTCTCACGCCATACCTTTACGGAAGAGATAGAACCTACTTTTTATCTTCTGCATGAACCAGAACTGCGACTTAAAAACTTTCTAAACGATCAGCTCCCGTTTAAGTATGAATTATTTTTAAATCAACTGGATAAAATCTACGCAAGTGATTTGATCTTTTACTGGGGTGATTTTCTACACAATCTGCCTTACCATAAAGAATTAGCTAAAAGATTAGTACAATACAATCTTATAGACAATCTGGAAAAAGCATTCGATACCGTTCAACAACATTTCTTCCTTACCGATGCACCACTAGAGGTCCTGCAAAAAACAGTTGTTTTCGGGAGCAATTTTTTCATCAATGGCTCGGAAGACATGTTAGACGAAACCTATACGCAAAATACAACCCGTTTCTTCAACAACATCAAAAGGGTTTGGACTCGAGATATCCTTTCTGCACAACGCATCAGTCACCTGAAAAGAAATTACACCGAAAACTATTTAGGAACAGATTGTTCTTTTCTCTTTGACAAAGGGAAAAAAAATAAAACCGAACACGAGAACAATCATGCAAACCCAAGCTGGATAAAGAATCTTTTTTCCGGTAAACCCAAAAACAAAGCCGGTGTTTTTCTGGGACGAATGCATAAAGACTTTCCTCCTTTATTTCCATTTGTCAATGACCTGCAAAAAGAATTGCATTCTAACATGGAATGGATTCCTTGGTTTTGGCAAAATGAAGAGTTTTACAAAAGTGTAAAATACAATCTACCGGGTGTCGTGTTTTTACCCGAACAAGAAAACATCATGGCATTGTATGAAAGTTTAAAAGCCTACGATTACATTGTTACAGATACCTATCACCTGTGCTTGAATGCCTGGAGGATGGGGATTCCCGCCATTTGTATAGGATCAGGAAACTCTCCGATCGACGGAACCCTTACCGATAAGAAAAAAGAATTTTTCTTTTACATGTATGAGGCTCAAGATTTTTATGTTTTCCTAGAAGATATAAAAGACAAAGGCAGCCGCAAACAAAGAATCAAATCGTTGGCAAAATACATTACTCAGGAAAAAATTACGGAAAACGTAAATAAAAATTTAACAGCGCATAAAGCTGTGATCGAAAATCAATTGGTTCAACTTGTTGCTTCAATCTGCAAAAAACAATAATACAGAAAGAGAAAGAGAAAGAGTGGAAAAACTTGGGATTGCGAGGCATCGCTTTTTAGCATAAGTTGCTCCACACACAATACCTCATGATAACATACACCGTTTGCTTGCGGAGAACTCATGAAAAATGGAGTAACTCGACCTGAGAAAGAGAATGGAGAAACAGAAAGAGTGGGAAAACATTATATCTCTTTCTGTTTCTCCATTCTCTTTCTGTTCTTCACCAAAGCACAGGTCAATTTGCCATGGACAAATTGAGGGACCACATCGTAGAGGTCTTCTTTCAAACAAAATTTCACATCTTCTTCTATCCCCAATCCCTTCAAACGATTGAAGTGAGAAGAATTTCCTAAAAAGGTAAACAAATCGTCTTTGGCTCTTTCATATAAATAATAAGCCGTCAGTGAAGAGTCATTTTTAATCTCTACACTCCCTTTCAGCGAGTCAATCACAGCACCGGCAAATAACGTATCTTCTAAATTCAATTGCCCCTTCCAACCTGCACATACCAATACGATATCTTCTTCTTTGCCCGATAAGTATTTTACCAAAGCGGAACGATTTAAAAATGCCCCCACCAATATTTCTTTAGCCTTTACGGAATGTACCAAAGCCCTTGTTCCATTGGTTGTCGTTACCGCTACCCATTTGCCTTTCAAGTTCTCATCCTGGTAACTAAAAGGAGAATTTCCAATGTCGAATCCTTCTACTTTTTTACCGTCGCGTTCTGCCGCGGCGATATACCCTTTATCTTTTAATTGCTGACATTCCTCTAATTTCTCTACAGGAATAATCCCTGCCAGACCTTCTCCCAAGCCTGTTACCATGCAAGATGTAGCGCGTAGTATATCAATCACGACAACAATCTTCCCTTCTAATTCATGACAAGAAATTAAATCCGGACTTACACAAACCTCTACTGTCCTCATCTTATGATTTTACGCTTTGATTAATAAATGGCAACTTGCATACCGTAGCATTCAATTGTCTTCCTCTGACATCGATCTTAATGGGAGTACCCACTTTGGAATAGCTTGCATCGACATAGCCTAAGCCTATTCCTTTTTCCAAAACAGGGGATATACTTCCTGAGTTTACGGCACCAATGATGTCCGCTTGTTCAGATAAAATAGAAAATCCACTTCTCGGTACTCCTTTGTCTGAAAGTACGAACGCCACCAACTTCTTTTTTACTCCTGCTTCTTTCTGACGTAATAAAATATCTTTGGCGATAAAATCCTTCGTAAACTTCACAATCCAACCTAAGCCGGCTTCAAGTGGAGTGGTGGTATCGTTTAAGTCATTTCCATATAAACTGTAACCCATTTCCAAACGAAGGGTATCCCGAGCCCCCAAGCCACATGGGATAAGTCCCTGCGGTTGACCCGCTTTTAGAATTTCATTCCACACCTGTTCTGCTTTATCCATCGGACCATAGATTTCAAACCCTCCGGCACCGGTATATCCTGTGGCCGAAACAATGACATCTTTCACCCCTGCAAACTCCGTCGTGGTAAACGTATAATACGTTAAACGATCCAATGGGAAAGCTGTAAGCGATTGAAGCAGATTTGCTGCTTTGGGACCTTGAACAGCAAATAAAAACGTAGATTCCGAACGGTTTTCCCATTCAGCACCTACAGGATCATGGCTTGTCATCCATGCCCAATCTTTATCGATGTTGGAAGCGTTGACCACCACCAAGTATTCTTTTTCTTTGACTTTATAGATCAGCAGATCATCAACAATACCTCCTTCTTGATTGGGCATGCAAGAATACTGAGCCTGTCCTGTTTCTAACTTAGAAACATCGTTGGTGGTCAAGTATTGTAAAGCAGCTAAAGCCTGCTCTCCCCTTACCCAAAACTCTCCCATGTGAGACACATCAAAAATCCCGGCACCTTGACGAACCGCATTATGTTCGGTAATATCCGACGAATACCTCACCGGCATGATAAATCCTCCAAAAGGAACCATTTTACCTCCTAATGCAACATGTACATCATGTAAAGGCAAGTATTTCTCTGTTTCTGTCTGTGTACTCATCGTGACTAAATAATCTACTAATTTAACACTTTTTAAGCCCGCCCAAAAAAAAAGATATTCACGCGTACTAGAAGAGCTCCATCTGATCAGGTAAACATTGAAAGCTAAGGCGATGATGAGGTGTAAATCCATGTGTCCGAATGGCATTACGATGCGCCTTCGTAGGATATCCCATGTTTCTATCCCAGGCATAATGAGGATGTTCCAAATGCAATGCCTGCATGAATTCATCCCGTGCCGTTTTCGCTAAAATAGACGCGGCGGCAATAGAAGCGTACTTCCCGTCTCCTTTGATGATACACGTATGAGGAATATCTTTATACTTTTTGAAGCGATTACCATCTACCAATAAGTGTTCAGGGACTTGTAGCAACTGGTCTAAAGCCCGGTGCATGGCTAAAAAAGAGGCATTTAAAATATTAATTTCATCGATTTCTGTATTGGAAACCCAACCCACAGCATACACCAAGGCCTGTTGCTTGATTTCAAGTGCCAATACCTCTCGCTTGGCCGCGGTCAGTTTCTTGGAATCGTTCAATCCGGGCAAATTAAATTTTTCAGGGAGTATCACTGCTGCCGCCACAACAGGACCCGACAAACATCCCCTACCGGCCTCATCAAGACCAGCTTCTACACGATGGACACGGTAAAAGGGTTCCAGCATAAATTTATAGTTTCCTAATTCGGAATTTAGCCTCCGAATATGCAATTTGCAAAGAAAAAAGTGGAGAAACCTACCGAAAACCCTTGGAAAACCCTTGGGACTAAAAAAATTTACGACAACCCATGGATACATGTCCGTGAAGATGCTGTTGTAAATCCTGCTGGAGGTCATGGAATATACGGCGTAATCAACTTTAAAAACAAAGCCATTGGCATTATTCCCATCGATGATGAGGGATACACTTACCTCGTGGGACAATACCGTTACGCACTCAACGAATATTCCTGGGAAATCCCGGAAGGTGGTGCTCCCCTTCATGAGGCTCCTCTCCACGCAGCAAAACGTGAATTGAAAGAAGAAACCGGTTATACCGCTGCACATTGGGAAGCATTAGGTCGCATTCATACATCTAACTCTGTCACCGACGAAGAAGGTTTTCTATACCTGGCTATGGGTTTAACCGCAGGAGACAGTGAACCTGAAGACACCGAAGAGCTCATGGTTAAAAGAGTACATATGAAGGAAGCGGTTGAACTGGTCATGAACGGCAGTATTACGGACAGCATGAGCATGGCCGGTATACTCATGGCTGCCAGAAAACTAGGATATTAAGAAAGACTTATGTTAAAAAAAGCACGAATAAAACTTTTTAAATTCTGGGTCATCTTTTGTTTCATCATCGTGTTCCTCATGATCTTTCCTTTCTTTGTCCTTTTTGCGCAAAGAGAATCCTGGAAACGTTATGGACACTTTATGAATAAACTTTGGGCACACGTGGTATTCTGGAGTTGTGCCTTAAAAACGGATGTTCGTTACAAATTCAAACCCAACAACCGAGACCAATACGTTTATTGTGCCAACCACTCTTCTTACCTCGACATTCCATCGCTCTGCTATGCCTTGCCTGGTTACTTTATCCTTATGGGGAAAGCAAGCTTGGCTAAAGCTCCACTTTTTGGATACATGTTTACCTCGTTTTACATTGCTGTAGACCGTTCGAAAGCAAAGAGCAGAGCGGAAGCCATCAAAAAATCACAAGAAGCTTTGGACAAAGGGTATAGCTTAGCTATTTTTCCGGAAGGAACCATACCAAGAGAAAATTTACCTAAAATGATTCCGTTCAAAGACGGAGCCTTTCGACTTGCCATTGAAAAACAAGTGCCTATCGTTCCCGTGGCCATCATCAACAACTGGAAAATCTTACCCGACGATGGCTCTTTTACCCCTCGTCTGCATACGATGATCACCGTAGTATGTGAACCGCTTGACACCAAAGGGCTATCGTTAGACGACATCAATGAATTAAAACAAAAAACATACGAGAGCATTGACAAAGAATTAAAACAATTTAATCCACACATCGCATGAACATCGATCAAGAAACCATTGCCAAAATAGCACATTTGGCTCGCTTAGAATTCAGCAAAGAAGAAGCGGCGGCCTTCAGCAACGACTTCAATAAAATATTAAACTGGATGGACAAGCTCAATGAATTGGATACTGAAAAAGTAGCTCCACTCATTCACATGAGTGAAGAGGTGAATGTATTGAGAGAAGACGAAGTGAAGCACAGCATCACCCACGAAGAAGCGCTGTTTAATGCGCCTAAGAAAGACTCTGATTATTTCAGGGTTCCTAAATTCTTAAGTTAATTCTACACATCATTATCATTTATATTGCTTATTGAATTATGCAAGAAAATTTATTTTTCTGGAACGCCTGGAATAAACCATTCCGGGCATTTTATTTAGCACTGCTGTCCTTACTTGCCCTCTGTATTTTATTTTTAGGGGTTTCCTATTTCATGGGAGAATCATTCACCATCGGTTGGGAAAAGGATGTAGACCTTGAAGTCACAGGGATTCCCACGGATACAGAAACGATCGACTTCTTCAACTATTCCCTTGAAACCAATGTCTACATGACCAAAAGTTGGATCAACAATGGAACCGTTAAACTATATCCCGTAGTCGCTTATGCTTACTTCCTGATCATCACTGCCGTATTTGTAGTCATGCTCACCATTTTTACTTTTTTAGATTTAGCCTATTTCCTCATCGGCATGACCGCCATGGTGGCTTTTTTGGTAAGCCTGAATGTAGAACTGTTGGGAATATTTGGCTGGCAACACCGTGGATTCACCATCTTGCTGATCATCTTGTATGCCGGGCTGGCCTATTGGATGCATGCCTTTAAAACGGAACTTGATTTTTTTAAACGTATTCAATTATTTGCTGCCTTGAGTATTCTTCTGGCCATTGGCATGGCTTGCTTTGCACAAGCGCCTCAACCTTTTTTACAACTCGCCCAATCTTCTTTACTGCTTTCGTTTGGAGCAGCCTTATTATTCTTATTCATGATTGGGTATGAAAACATTCGTGCATTTTTATACATCACCTCCGTATCTGCTCAACACGACGGCAAAAAAAGTTTATTACACTTCAGTATCATTTCTGTGCTGTACATAGGAAACACCTTTCTCTTATGGACCAAAGGAAAAGTTTTTCAGGAAGACCTGGGCTTAATTTTAATCCATCCCTTATTTCTATTTCTATCGGCGGCCTTAGTCGGCATTTATGGGTATAAAAAAAGATCGGTACTCTTTTCAGACACCCTTCCCTTCAAACCACTCGGAGCCATCTTCTATTTGTGCTTATTCATCATCACCACCGTTACACTGGGTTATGCTTACTTCAGTGCAAACGATGCACTGCATAACAGCATAGAATACTTGATTGTATTTTCTCAATTGTGCTTATCCATTGCCTTCGTGCTTTATGTATGGATCAATTTTGCAGCACCCATGGTAAAAAACATCAAAATATATCCGTACTTATTTGAAGCCAAATTTACGCCTTTGTTCATCGCACAAGGTTTAGGCATTATCGGAATATTCAGTTTGATCGCCTTAAGCCATTATTTCCCTTATAAACAAGCGGTTTCTGCTCATTATATACAGCTGGGAGATTATTTCGCCAATACCGAAGACACCCTCCTGGCAAAAGAATATTATCATGAAGCCCAACTGTGGGATAACCTTGGTCACCGTGCAAACTATACTTTAGCACAACTTGCGGAAAAAGAAGATCGTTGGGATATTGCGTATCAACATTACGACAATTGCCTGCGTAGAAAACCCAGCACCTTTGCTATCATTGGTTTGTCGGGCGTATACCAACATCAAAAACAACTTTTCCCCTCTTTCTTCATGCTCAAAGATGGAGTACACTTATTCCCTCAGTCAGGGGAATTAAAAAACAATTTAGGACTTACTTACCATGCACTGAACATCAAAGACTCCGCAGTCTTTATGTTGCAAGAAGCCTATAAGAGTGTACCTTCCGATGCCGCAACAAACTTACTCTACCTTATACTTAAATCAGGTGATTACAGTCAAGCCGATTCGTTAACTCAAGCATTAGCTACGTTTGACGAGATGCCTTTTGAAAATAACCTCATGGCTGTTCATGCTGCCATCGGAAAAAACACACCATCCCAACGATTTGATAAAGCCTTAACAAAAGCCAACGACAGTATCCTGAGTCCACAACGTTTCACCAACATGTACAACTACAGCATCAATCACATGCATGTAAACGACACCGTGATGATTCATAAGCTGAATACCTGGATACAAACCGAAGCGAATGAAAATTACAGAGAGGATTTAATGATTGCTAAAAGCATGAATCAATATTATGCTTCGAATGAAGCACGAAGTGCATTGATTACGTTTCATGAATTAGCCTTACAACATCCTGCTGCCTATTTCTATCCCATCGTACTTGCGCATTGGTATGTGAATAAGCATCGTTTTGACCTGGCCGCTGACTATTATTTCAAAGCCATGAACAATGGTTTTCCCAAAGCACAAATCATGCACGTATTGGCTTTGCTGGAATCACAGCAATACGACAGAGCAAACATCTTCTTAGAACAATGGATCAACTCTCCGGAGCAAGATAAGTTGACCATTGCGAAATTAGCCAACACTGTTGCCTCACTAAAAAACACCTCGGATGTGCTTGCTCAAGGGGATGTTGTAAAACTCCGTTATGTACGCTGGAACATTACCCAACAAACGATTGGAGCACGTCAAGCCGTCGCCTTTTCTATTAAAAGCGACGAAATAAAAGCACAAGCCTGCCTCAGTTTAATAGAAGAACTGATTGGCATACAACAGTACCAGGCGGCTCTTACCTTATGGAATAACCTGCCTAAATCAGAAGCAACGACATCCGCAACGCTGGCATGGGGAGATGCTTTGTACCTCAAACTATTGGTGGCTTTACAAGATTGGGAAACCTTAAAAACAGAAAGTCAAAAAATAAATTCTGACCAACAAGCCTATTACAAAGGCATTGATGCCCTCATCCAAAAAGATTCGACTACAGCAGCCAAAAATTTCATCAAAGCCTTGTCGGCAGATCCTTTAGACGAAACACTGGCTGCGCGTGCGGTATTCTTCCTGGGCGAACGTGATTTTATGGGCTATTACGAACTCATCTTAGCACAACTCTTGGCCTATCCTGAGTCGGTGAAACTTTCTGAAGCCTATATGATTTTATGCATCAACAACGGTATGAACAGTTTTGCGGAAGGAGAATTACAACGCATTGAACCTTACCTTTCTTCCGATCGTTATGATTTTTGGAAAGCAAACATCAAAAAAAATATTTTTGTAAATTGAGTATGAAGATCTACACCCAAACAGGCGATCAAGGAACAACCTCTCTATTGGGAGGAACACGCGTAGCCAAATCCGATTTACGCATCGATGCCTACGGGGCCGTAGATGAATTGAATGCCTACATCGGTGTCGTCAGGGACAGCATCAACGATGAATACGGTAGAACTACCTTATTGAAAATTCAACATGTCTTGTTTGTGATCGGCTCTCATTTAGCCTGTGAAAAAGAAGCCTTAAAAACGAAGCTTCCTGTACTGGAAGAAAAAGAAGTGCTCTTTCTGGAAGAAGCCATCGACCGGATGAATGAATCGCTCCCTCCGATGACGCACTTTATTCTTCCTGGTGGACATGTATCCATTTCTTTTTGTCATGTGGCCCGTACCATTTGTAGGCGCAGCGAAAGAAACATTGTCGCTTTACAACAAAAAACAGCCGTCGACCCACTGATCATGATGTACATGAATCGACTGGCGGATTATTTATTTGTCTTAGCCCGGTATATCGGCTATCAGCTGGATATTGATGAGATCCAATGGAAACCTAAGAAGTGAGAGCGAAGAGCGGAGAAAGAGAGCGGATGTATTCTCTTCCTCCTCCCGAAACTGTCGCAAGTCTTGTGTGTTCTTTTTAGTATGAATTGCTCCGCATGCAATAACGTATGATAACATCAACCATTTGTTTGCGGAGAACTCATGCGGGGTTAGAACTCATGCGGGGTTATTTCTTCTTTTTCTTTCTTCGAGCGACGGACGAGTTCTTCTGATTCAACCCTTCATTTTCTATATACACTTATGTACTCAGAAGCAACTCGGCCTGAAAAGAGTTGGAGTGTGAGTATGTGAAATTAGAGTTTTCGCTCTCGCATTTTCCACACTCTGTTTCTCCGCTCTGTTTCTCTTTCTCACTTTTCTTATTCAGGATCAATATAAGAAATACTCTTACTGTTGAATGGAGCCACTAACTGTTTTCCGCTGTGATCATAAACCAACACTTCATCAATTTGAACATGTGCTCTTTTAACAGGATCGCTATCCTGTGTTGTGGCAATACCCAAGGTAATCGTTAAGTCTCCGGTAGGATAATCTACCACATCATAAAACACCGTATCCTCAACGGCTCTGAACCATGTGGTATAAGTACCTCCTTCTCGTTTTAAATAAAACTCACCTTCTTTTCCATAGGTTGATTTCGATGGATTGGCATGTCCGACATTTTGAATGGCGATATACCCATTTGACAGGTATGCATAAAACAAAGCGGCCGTACTGAATGCCTCATCCCGAATCGTGATGTTAACGAGATCTTTCAATACACTCGTTACCGTTGGAGCATAATCAGAAAACTTAATTTTGATTTCACAGTCACCGGAGATTCTAAATGTAGAACTGGCGCCACTACTGATTGAGCCTCCTCCAGATTCCTTCGTATGATGTTTATTGGCAATATACATGCTGCCATTCTTGATGTAACAAGAATCGTATTCTCCTTGCTTAAGTGACTTCCATTGTGGAGTATAAGTAGATGAGGGAGGAATGAATGGTATTGGGTTTTCGGTGGGGTCTTCACTTTTTTTGGCACATGCAAAAAATGTACAAACGAATAATAGAATACTTAAGCATTCAAGGCGCAGAGTCCTCTGAAGAGAGACTCTGCGGGAGGGGAATGTACAGACGAATAATAAAACAAGGTACTTTTTCATAATGACTATGGGTTAAAAAAATCTAAATCTGGAACTAAACGGTATTCAATGAGCGCAACGCCTATGTTTTTGGCACTCACATCTAAGGTTAATATTAAATTTTGTTCGTCGGCATAATGGATATGGTATTCAATAAAAGGTGTAATCCCTATCAAATCACGTTCCTGGTAAACCGTCATTTTCTGTCCATCACCTTCTAAATTCCAATACATGAGCTTGGGAGATTTACCATCGTGCAAATAAAAAAGAGAATCTGAGGCCGGAATCATTCGAAAATTCACCAACAAGGAATCTACCGATGCTGGAATTTGATCAAAATAGATTTGCTCTATTTTCCAAACTTGCTTCAATATCGTTTTATCGTCTGTTGCATGTGCCTGATTTAAACTGGCGAAAAACAAAACTACCGATAAGAGTATCATCATCTTCTTCATATTACTTCGCTTTCACTATTTTTTTGACTTCTACATTTCCTTGTGCATACACCTTCACATAATATACGCCTACAGAAAAATTTTCTGTAGGTATCGTTACGCTCTTTTCCCCGTACAACTTTTTTTCGAATATTTGATTCCCAATGGCATCCATCACTTCTACCTGATCCAAACCTTGAAATAAAGAAGAAAGTGTCACATCGCTTGTAAAAGGATTGGGATACGCATTGACATTGAGTTGATGGGAAGATTTCGTTACCGGTCTCGATACAAGATAACTTTCTATGGATTGGTAGTGTTTCTTTTGTTCTTGTTGCACTGAAGCTTTGTAGTTGTCTATTTCTTTTTCCAGGGTATTTTTTACATGTTCCTGGTATTCTTCATCCGTTAAAGGCTTTTTAGGACTTGAAGAATTTTCTGTCGACGTTTCTGAAACCACCCTTGCCGTATTGTATTCTGTACAAGGAATGCTCTTCTCAATGTGCGCTTTAAAATTAGCCCCGGCTTTAACGACCATGTTTTCGATTTTAATCCGCTCCCCTGCCTTGTAGGTTACATTTCCGTTAAAAAATGTTCCCGACTGTCCTGCATTCACCAATACATTATGCGCATACAACTCATCGTAGGCAATTTCCTTTTTCTTCGTCAAATCACTTCCCACAATAAACCCGGCACGAATGTATGGATACGCCTGATTTTCTACATTCACATTCATTTGATTCCTGTACCCGTCGGCTGTGGTGGAATTGCCATAGATCAAACTGTATAGATTATAATACAACATGTAATCCAAGCCAGGGAAAGAGGCATTCGTTTCATTTCTTCGGGTAGGACTGATTGTTTTCTGAAAATTGTTATCGTTGTTCCATCCTTCTACTCCTTGCCCTCCTAATCCGTTGGGGTTGACATGTGGATCTTTGAACGGTTTATAATGAGGTCCGTTGCATGGAGCAGTGTTCATTCTGTACCTTACGCCCGTTTCATTATAACTATAATCGCCTTCACTGTTGTGCAAAACGCGATGCAAGAGAGGAAACAATTGCAAATCGTACAGGTCAGCATACTTACTCAAGGCATGGCCTGTGGTGTTGTACGTAATGCGCGGTACCAATTCGTAGCCTGTGGCATTGTAAATCGGAATACAATAAGGGGTGAGCGAAATGGCATTAGAGAGCAAAGCGGACAGCCCCGGAGGCCAGGTACTGTTGGTCGGGTATAGTGTACTCGTCAATTCATAAAAAGCATTGGTTTGAATATAACTCGGCATGTTATAACAATGCACCTGCACGCGTCCCAAATACAAATCACATAAACCGAAATAAGGTGGGAGATCCACATAATGACAATCATTATCAAAAGGCCACCAGCCACAGACTTTTTCTTGCCCACCATCTTTCCAACAAGGTAAGAGGTTAGGAATCGTCAGCTCCTGATCCAGGACTTTAGTCGGGGAAAATCCCGTTTCCCATGAATTTCCAATGGCTGCGAATGTGGCGATGATGGCATTGTTGTAATCGTTGCTTGAGGGCTTGAGGCGACCATTGCCATCCAGGGCACGTGAATGTTCAAAAAACAACTTCCCTACCGGATAGTCTAAATTCGTCCAAAGCGGTTTGGTTAAACCTGTAATGGTATTATGATAGGTAGTAGGAAAATTAGGATTGATGGACAGCTTTTTATAAGCTCCCAGTTTATCGTTGTAAATCATATTCCCTGCCTGGGCAAAAGGATAAGCCAAGCCTCGGGTTTCAATACCGCCATGTTTAACCAAGCAGTCTCTATTCGGAATTGCAACACTGGCATTAAAACCCAACAAGGGAGGAATCAAGGTCTGAGGTCCCATGCTTTGGAAAAGAGGACTTAAGAAATAATTGACCACAGCAGCACCCGCTATGTTTTCATTGGCAGGAATTTCTAAATTCAGGTGTTGGGTACATTTACCGTCTTGCCCCGGTATGGGTATAAAAAAATCATTGTCTTTAATATAAGACACCATACGGTGAGTGTATTCACGGGCCCAATACTTGAAAGGATAACCTGCCCAGGATTCATTGTCCATAAGTTTGGTGACCAGGGAAAAGCCCACCATCAAATCGGCACACTGATCTACCGACACATACGCATGTTCAATGCCTAATGCCTCCAAGGGATCGTTCTTTCGATCACCATGGTTAGAGGTAAATTGTCGGTTCAGTCGGTTTCCATTTTCATCCCGGTAACGAAATCCGTTGTTCAACTGCCTCGCCTTAATGGGATCATTGAAGGAAGCAGGCACATCATCGCGCAAGAAAAAACCATTGGCATTGTCGTCGCAATATTGATTCAACTTGACACTGTTGATCAGCCTTTCTGCATTTTTATCCAGACGTTCAAAGGCTTTCATGGCATAATAAAGTTCTTGTTTTACTTTATCCGTTTGCCATTGAGGAGCTCCGTTGTTTTTTAACAATTTATGTTCTGTGGCCAATACACCGATGTAATAACCCAAAAAAGAAGAACCGTCTCCGTAATTGTGACGGGTGTCGAAAGACTCTTCATTTTCATCTTTCACCGGAAGATAAGTATCGGGATCTATTGTAACTTCAGAATACGCACTACCACAAGGTATATTAACCCCACTGGGTTCGCCACAGAAATTTTCACCATTTACCAAAAACTCGGTTAACAAACGATAACGGTAAAACCAATACTTCGACTCATTGACATAAGCATCTTGGGCTTGTAATTGCATTATTAGTAAAACCAATACTACAGTATATACAACTCTCGTATTCATTAATATTTCATTTAACTTTTTCAACTCTAACTCCAGCCTTATAATAGCCTAAGAAACCTTTCTGATTAAAAAAAACGGTATCAACTCCATTTCCATAAACCCACCAATAAACAGGTGAATAAGGAACCCCTCCAAAATGTCTAGTTAATGAAACACCTGTTGTCAAATGAAAATTATATCTTGCTACATATTTTAATGTATTATAATGAGGATGCGCATAAACTCGTATACTTATTGTTGATAGGAGAGGCTCTAGCTTATTGGTTCCTATAATCTTATAAGTATAACCAGCAGACTCACCTATTTTTTTAGGAGCATTTCTTGGCTCTTCAACAACATATTGACCGTAATTAATAGCTCCTACAACCCCAGTATCTCTTATTCCTCCATCACTCTCCCATATCGCCGTATCACCCGTGCGAGCCCCTAATATAAAAGCCTTTTGTTCCAACGTTAAATACAGGTACACATCGTCTTTATTTTCTTTACAAGAGGTACTAAACACATATAAGAAAAGAACCCCAAGTGTCGTGAAAAGTATATGCTTCATATTATTTCGATTTTAAATATTTATTGAGATCTATTATAACTTCAGAATAAGCACTACCACAAGGTATACTAAACCCACTGGGTTCTCCACAAAAATGTTCTCCATTCACTAAAAACTCGGTTAACAAGCGATAACGGTAAAACCAATACTTCGACTCATTGACATAAGCATCTTGTGCCTGCAATTGTATTTGTATTGACACAAACAATAAAAAGAATAAACTGCTCTTGTACATAAGTATTTTTTTATCTTATTTTATTAATTCGATCACCCAACCAATACTCTCCTAAAAAACCTTTGTTATTCCAAAAAACGGTATCCGTACCTCCTCGAAAAGTTGTCCAAAATATATTGTGATAATTAACTCCTCCAATTACCCTGTTGAGGATAATACCTTGAGCTACATGCCCATAACAATTAGTTGCTTGCATTAATGGATTAGAATATCTTTTATATGTTTCTACCTCTATAGTAGGAAGATTAGCTCCCATAAATTTATTTACACCAATAACCCTATAAGTATATTCAGCTCGTTCTCCATAAACTTTTGGATCACTCTCATCGCTCCTTTCGAACAAAAAACGCTCATATCGAAGAGGCTCTACTACAGCCGTATCCTTAAGACCTCCAGAATTTTCCCATACCACAGTATCCCCCGTACGAGCTCCCAATATAAAAGCCTTTTGTTCCAACGTTAAGTACAAATACACATCCTCTTCTTTTTTACAGGAAGAACAAGATATTTGTGCTAACAGCAAGCCCAATAAACCTGTTAGTAATCGTTTCACCTTATTTCGATTTTATATATTTAACAGTTCCCCATGCCGTCAAACCCGATCCACCCAAAACCACTGCCATAGAAGCAATTCCTACCATTGCATCTAAAGGGGTAAAGGGAGCAATTAAAAACAATTCCGGCGAATCAATCAGGTATCGCCCTTTCAAGTCCGGACCTGATGCATACACCACACCCAACATACCTAAAGCCATAGTTCCTAAGCCCGAATAAATCAAGGCTTTCCCTTTGCGTTTTTTTTCTGTCCCTCTACCCGCACATTCCCCTAATCGTAAATCAATAGAGCGCTCCTCCCTGTGAGCTTGTGCTGTATAATAAGCATCCACTTCATTCGTACTCAAACGGAGAGGAGCCTGAGCCAATACATCAACAGCATACATCATGAAGAATAAAAACAACAACGTATAATGCATAAATCACACTATTTACTCTCCATCAATTGTTCCAATTTCTTCAAACGCTCTTCTAAGTCTTCGATCTTTTGATCTTGCGCAATGGTGTACAAGGTCAGCTCTTCTATTTTCTTCATCTGCAAGGTGACCATGTTGTTCAGGTTCAAACCTTCTTGCTCCAGTTCTTTCGCACTCGGTATTTCCGGCAAGCGATGGTATTGGGTAATGAAGCTTTTCAATTCTTTCAAGGGCATCAACTTGTAATCTTCTTCAAACACATAATCACACCACGCTAAGGTCAGGTTCACACATATTTGTTTGGCCATGAGTCCCTTGCCCCCAATTTTCACGCCCCCTTCAAAATCACCGTCATAGTTGATCCATAACTCATCTTGCGTTCCATGCACCAAAGCCCTGTTGGTTGTTTTTGTCCCTTGACTTCTTCCATCCAGGCGACCCAAGGCGAAATCGGAACCGTCGATGGCAGCACTTCCATTCACCGAAAGCTTATGGGAAGGAGGATTGTTATATACCCCAATGCCTAAGTTACCTTCAGGAGTATTTTGTATCAGCATGTGTTTGCCAGCACCAATGCCTGAAGTGGCATTGTATTCGAAGGCATTCATGATCGCATATTCCACACCTGTAGGATACAAGGCATGAGAAAAACCGATATAATGACGAAAACCCTGACTATACTTCGCAGTACTTTTATTCCCGCTGTACAATACCATTAAATTGTTTTGGTTGGCTTGATTGGGACCCGAAAAAGCAGTGAGGCCTTCGTTGACTTCAAATTTATAATAGCTTGGATAAACCGCCCTGCCAATGGATACACTGCCCGTTTCCGGGTTAACGAATAAACCTTCGTGGTTGTTTGCTTTCAGCACCAAGGCTTTGTTGTTGGTCGTTCCTACAAAATCACCGTCCACGGCTGTATTCCCCGTCAAGCTCCAACCCGAAGAAGAACCCGTTGAACCGGTCCCTCCTGTACCACCGTCTGTACCAACGAGACAAGTCCCTTCAGATGTCCAGGGCAGACCTGAACCATCGGCTCCATTGTTCGTAAGAGGATCTTGGTTATTCGTCCAAAAATTGGAACGGTAAAGTACACCCAAATGAACCACTTTCGTGTTTACGGTAGCATAGGTTACCGAAGCAGACCATTCAGCTACACCCGTACAATCTTGTGCATGAAGCGAAGGCATGGCAGCAAGAGAAAAAATAAAGAAAAAGATGCGTTTTTTCATGTGTTTTATTAATCGATAAGATAAAGCATTTTGTCGAATGTAAAAATAAAGAAGGTTTTAACTTAATCCAAGCGTTTGTAAATTTTAAATTTACAATGATATATAAAAAATTTACATGTGTACAAAAAAAGAGAAACAGAGCGGAGAAAGAGAGCGAAAACGTTATCCCTCTTTCTCCGCTCTGTTTCTCTTTCTGCTAAAAACTCAGCCTTGGTTCGTGTCTCACGAACCAGGCTATCTATCAAACCAATACGTTTTTAATGCTCAACTGTGGTTCATGAGACACGAACCAGGACGATGATGGGTTTTCGCTCTCTTTCAAAACCTTATTCCTCTTTCTCCGCTCTGTTTCTGTTTCTGTTAAGCAGCTGACTGGTATGCAACCAATAATACCATGCTTCAGGATAACCGGCTTTTAACGCTTTATTAAGCACGTGATACTTTGAATGGTTAATTTTTACATTTTTTAAAGCCGCTTGATCGGCTGATTTCCAATCGAGCTTTTCACAGGCATTGCCAGTCATTAAACAAGTAGCTAACCATGCAATTTTAGCCGCACCTGTCAGCGCTATGTTGTAACCAAAGTTTGTCTTCTTGTTCAGGTATTGATTCAGCGAGGTAATGCCTGTCTTTATTTCATTGTACAGCGCAGGATTTTCCCGGCCGGTCATGGCCATGACAAATACGGTGTCAATGATATCCTGATAGACCTGAACCGTGGTGTAATCTTTCTTATAGTAATGAATCACCATGGCTGCAGTTTTTTCAAAACTTTGTCCTACGACCTGATGATCTTCTATTTTTTCAAACAGCAGTGTGAGATCATACAGCTGCTTGGCAATCTCCACGGCTTTGCCTTTACCCATGGGAATACCGATGGTAGTAGGTGCAAAAGTAGTGAGCTTATCTCCGGCAATAGAATCGAACGTAGGTATAGTTACATCTGCATAAGGCTCTGCCGTGTCTAAAAAATGGTGCGCGATGCTGGTTGTGGTAGTAACCGGATAAGTATTTTCGACAAAGATGATATCAAGCAATACTGGCTGATCAGAATATTTATCCGGCTTACTCTGCTTATAGAAGAATTTATAATGTTCTTTCGGCACCTGAAAGTCATCATTTTTTCTATCGCTTAATTCCCACTTTATAAAACCTGTATCTGCTATAATGGCATCAAATATAGCCGTCAGGTGATCGGGTCTTGTCGGCATCTGGATATCGATGTCTTTTGAGAAGCGGTGGAAATGATCCAGCATAAGGACCAATGATGTGCCTCCTTTAAAGATGAAATCCAGTCCCTTGAAACGCAGTTGCTCCAACAAGGTAAAGGCATAGGTCATCTTCTCTGCCAAGACATAGCTGTTGGCCTCGTATTCTTTTATTTTGGCTTCCAGCCATTCGGTAGTATAGGATCGTGCCTGTATCATTTCTCTAGCAGATTGATTGTTGCCTGATCTAAGACATTGAGACTTTTTATGTAGTCCCAGATCTCTTTTCGCTTGCCTCTTCTTCCCGCATAGCTAAGTAAGGTACTGAAGTTCAAAACATATCCTTCACAAGCTTCTGTATAAATATTATCCATTTCACTTGAGAATATGGGATGCCAAAGTTTATCACAATAAAGGTCCACCAGTAATTTTTCCAATTTGGCTACGCTCACTCCATGGCTTATTGCCTTAGGTGAATCGGAAATCTTTGTTTTAATGATGATGCTTTCGTCTTTCTCCGCTATGTAATTTACCCAATCGTCTTCTTTGGGGTTAAGGAAAGTTCTGGTCGGAAAGATTTCTTTTATACTCCCAAAAATGGCTTCCTCTGATCCAGCTTCGACTTCTATTACATAGACATTACGAAACAGTTGGAGGTTAACAAATTCATTTAGCCAGGACGATGACCATAACAAATGACTGAGGTAAGGAAATCCTTTTTTAACTTTGGCTGATAGCTTTTTGAGGACAGGATTTACTTCTCGTTCAAAACGCTTTTTAGTATTAAGCTTGTACCAACCACGACTTACATTTACGATTACTCCCTGTGTTTTCAATCTATTTACCCGAACTCTCAAATTATCGTCAGAAAGTAATTCCATTTTTTTTAAGTAGAAATCTTTGATCAGTTCTTTATTGAATGGCTCTTCTTTAGGCAAAAATTGTCTTAACCCTTGTATAAGAAGTTGATTCTTAGAAAACTTAATTCCATCTAACTCATCTTTATGAAGAGACCGTTTCATGATTATTTTTTGTGATTATACTCAAAATTAATAAAAAATTGAGAAAAATCACAAATAACTCATGCGGGGCGGGGTTATTTCTTTTTTCTTTCTTCGAGCGACGGACGAGTTCTTCTGATTCAACCCTTTATTCTCCATACATGCTCATCTACTCAGAAGCAACTCGGCCTGAAAAGAAATTTATTCTATTGAAGACCCTAAAATGATTAAAAACGCTTCTTTCGTTAAAAAATAACAAGGTAAAAAGAAAGAGGGATAACATTTTCGCTCTCTGGCTATCTATCAAACCAATACGTTTTTAATGCTCAACTGTGGTTCGTGAGACACGAACCAGGACGATGATGGGTTTTCGCTCTCTTTCAAAACCTTATCCCTCTTTCTCCGCTCTGTTTCTTTCTGTAGGCGACGGACGAGTTCTTCTGAATCCCTCCTTTATGCTCCATACACGCTCATCTACTCAGAAGCAACTCGGCCTGAAAAGGGAGAGTAAAGAGAATGAAAATTACTTCTTCGTATTTAAAACGTTCTTTATTTTTCGTTTCCTCTTCAAAGATAATAATGTTCGTTTTTTCTCATCTCTCCTATATTTAAGTATTTTTACTGTTTCATCACATTTAATGTGTGTCATTTGAGATAAATATCTAATCTCCCAATCCAAGGTTTCAATTTCTTCTTTAAGCATCTTTTCTATTTCCATAATTCTTACTTTTATATTTAAATATTATCTCATCTTGCTTTTGTTTATTTTCAGCACAACTTTTTTTACTTTTTTCAAAAAACTCCTTTAAGCTCTAATGTTGACCTTTTTAAATCAAAAGACTCTCTTGCTTGATCTCCTTTTATCCTATATATGGAAATTGAGTTTTTGTTAGGTTTTATTAATCTTCGTGTCTGAAATAAAATTTCCGAAATTGTCGCAAATCTATATGCCTGACGGATCAAAAAACTCATAAACAGGTACATAATGACACCATTATAAGCTGTAGATTAGTACTAAAAATCGCATCTAAATGTGTATTTTACAGGCAAATTATTTTTTAAAAGTATGAGTCAGTTATTAGACAGCCGTTACAAAAATATACTAATAGACCTGAAAGAAAAGATCCGAAGTGCAAGGATACGCACCTCCATTAAGGTTAATTATGAATTATTGAAAGTCTATTGGGAAATAGGAAATACCATTCTTGCAGAACAACATGAACAAGGTTGGGGAGCAAAAATTATAGACCGGTTAGCAGATGATCTTAAACAGGAATTTCCGGATATTAAGGGATTTTCTCGCAGAAATTTAAGCTATATGAAGGTTTTTGCAGAAGCTTATCCCGAGTTTCTACAGATACAATATGTCTCTTTAAATACCACCTCCGATGAAATTTTGCAGCAGGGTGCTGCAGAATTTCAAATTATTGATAATCAGATATATACAATTTTGCAGCACCCTGCTGCAAAATTGCCCTGGACACAGCATCAAGTGATTCTTGATAAAGTAAAGGAAAGAGAAAAACGGCTTTTTTACATTCAAAAATCGGCTGAAAATGGCTGGAGCAGAAATGTTTTAAGTATTCAAATTGAAAGTCAACTATTCGAAAGACAGGGAAATGCTATTACGAATTTTTCAAACACTCTTCCACCTGTTGATTCAGATTTGGCACAAGAAACAATAAAAAATCCCTATATTTTTGGCTTCCTTTCTATCACTGAGGAAATGAAAGAACGCGATGTTGAAAAAGCACTAATTCATCATTTAAAAGCTTTCATGCTGGAACTAGGGAAAGGGTTTGCTTACATCGGCAATCAAAAGAATTTGAACGTAAAGGGAGATGACTTTTTTTTAGATTTGCTGTTCTTCAATTATCACCTTAATTGTTTTGTGATTTTCGAACTGAAGTTGGGAGAATTCAAACCTGAATACGCAGGTAAACTTAACTTTTATGTAAATACTGTTGATGAACAGCTAAAAGGGGATCAGCATAAACCCACTATTGGAATACTGTTGTGTAAAACCCCTAATGAAACCGTAGTTAAATACTCCTTGCAAGGCATTACTGCACCTATCGGTGTATCTGAATACCAACTAGCACAAGCTCTGCCGAAAGAGCTGAGAGGTGAATTGCCTAGCATGGAAGAATTGGAAGCAGAACTGGATAAAGAATACCTGGCACTTAAAAGTCCTGCAGAGAAAAAGTTAGAAGCCATCAAACATAAAATTGCAGAATGGAACAAAGACGAGTTAAAGGAGGTCGCTACCTATCCTAGACTTTGTGATATTTTTGACAACAGCTTATTACCCTTGTATCAATCATTGCTTTTGAGACTAAAAGACTTTGATGAACTGTTCATGTCTCACAAATGCTTATGGATAGTAAAAAGTAATCAGACTGATGACATGGAAGATTTAGCTAAGCAATGGAAAAATGAAGAACTACTACAAAGCCACCCAGATCTTGTTTTCAACTATAGACTCAATGGATTTAAAAAAGCTGGAGTGAACAGCTTTAATGCAAGCTTTGAATTGAAATTCCGCATAGAAACTTATTGTTACACTTTTACTTTAATCAATCACAATAATCAACAACCTTTTGTAAAGAAAGCCTACCATGAACAACTCAGCCAAGAAGAAATACAACATATAGGCGAGGTTGTTTATAATGATTTGGTAGAAAATATTGATCGAAATATTGGTTATATAGAAAGGTGAAAAATGATTAATATTACACCTTCTTTATCTTCCTTTCCTTGAACGACGGACGAGTTCTTCTGAATCCCTCCTTTATGCTCCATACACGCTCATCTACTCAGAAGCAACTCGGCCTGAAAAGAATGCTCAACTGTGGTTCGTGAGACACGAACCAAGACGATGATGGGTTTTCGCTCTCTTTCTCCGCTCTCCACTCTGTTTCTGTTTCTCCGCTCTCTTTCTGTTTTATTTCAGCCAGAATAAGCTTACCTTCAACCTCTACAATTCATATTCCTTATGACACAAGAACAAATGAAGGATTTAAAAGGCCGTGTATTGGCTTTGAGGAGGTACCTTTGACATCGACAATAAACTTGCTGAAATAGCTGAAGAACAAGAAGCTACACTCGCTCCCAATTTTTGGGATGACTCCAAGGAAGCGGAAAAACTACTCAAAAACATCAAATTAAAAAAAGTGTGGACAGACCACTTCTTGCAAGTAGAAGCGGTCGTGAACGACTTGGAAACACTGTATGAGTTTTATACCGCAGGCGACGTAGAAGAAGCGGAAATCAAAAAAGAAGCGGAAAAAGCAGCCGAAGCCATAGAGGCACTGGAGTTCAAAAAAATGCTGAGCAACGAAGAAGATCAGCTCAGTGCCATCCTGGAAATTAATCCTGGTGCCGGGGGAACAGAAAGTAACGACTGGGCCGATATGCTCTTGCGCATGTACATCATGTGGGGAGAGAAAGAAGGTTATACCGTTCGTGAAATCAATTACCAAGCCGGTGAAGTGGCCGGTATCAAATCGGCAACCATAGAATTTGACGGTGAATTTGCTTACGGTTACCTCAAATCTGAAATTGGTGTACACCGTTTGGTACGCATCTCTCCATTCAATGCCAACGGTAAACGTCAAACGTCCTTTGCTTCGGTGTATGTGTATCCGGTAGTAGACGACACCATCAACATTGAAGTAAACCTGGGTGACATCGAATGGGATACGTTTCGTTCCGGTGGAGCAGGAGGACAAAATGTCAACAAAGTAGAAACAGCGGTACGTTTGCACCATAAACCTTCCGGACTCATCATTGAATGTCAACAAGAGCGTTCTCAGATCATGAACAAAGAGAAAGCCATTAAAATGTTGAAGTCAAGGCTCTATCAAATTGAGATTGAAAAACAAAATGCAGCAAGAGCAGCCGTAGAAAGCGGTAAGAAACGCATCGACTTCGGCTCTCAAATACGGAATTATGTTTTGCATCCTTACAAACTCATCAAAGATGTACGCACCGGTGTGGAAAGAACCGATGTTGACAATGTACTGGCGGGAGACCTCAATGAGTACATTAAGGCTTACTTGATGGAAAACTAAAAGTCAGAGCGTAGAGTGTAGAAAGAGAGTGATCACGCTCTTCGCTCTCTTTCTATGCTCTGTCCATCACCGCCCTGGTTCGTGTCTCACGAACCAGGGCGGTGATGGACGGGGAAATTTCTGGTCGCGAGCAACGGACGAGTTCTTCTGATTCAAACCTTCATTTCCCATACTCTCTTATGTACTCAGAAGCAACTCGGCCTGAAAAGAAACTAAAAGTCAGAGCGTAGAGTGTAGAAAGAGAGTGATCACGCTCTTCGCTCT
>CAYVTO010000002.1:0-33371 GCA_964454665.1 uncultured Chitinophagaceae bacterium | reverse complement strand
CTTTCTACGCTCTGTCAACGCCCATACCAAACAAAGCAAAATCATACTTCACGGGATCTTGGGGATCGTAGGTTCTCAGGACTGCTGTCAATTCCAAAGCAGCCTGCCAATCGGTGGGTTTTCTTTTCAATAAACCCAATTGTTTGGAAACCCGCTCTACATGTACATCCAAGGGACAAACCAATTGAGCAGGTTTAATTTCTTTCCAAATCCCAAAATCTACACCTTTCTGATCTTGCCTCACCATCCATCGCAAAAACATGTTGATGCGTTTACATGCCGACTTCCGATCGGGAGAAGCAACATGCTTCCCTGTTCTGGCAGGAGCATAGTCCACATTGAAAAAAGTTTTCCGAAAATGATTAATTCCTTCTTCCACCGTTTCATCCTTTTTCTTCATGCCTCCCGTAAAGGCTTGTTCTAAAGATTCATGTTTACTGTACCAGCGCTTGAAAAAATCAATAAAATAAAGGGTGTCGGTATCGTTGAAGGTTCTATGGACAAAGCCTTGAAACCGTTTTAAGTCTTGATCGGAATGGTGTAAAATAAAGTCATAGGGTTTCCCATCCATCAAGGCAATAAGTGTTTTAGACTTCGCAATGATCGTTTTACGTTGTCCCCAGGCAAGTGTAGCCGCCCAAAAGCCCATGATCTCAATGTCTTGTTTGAGGGTAAACTGATGAGGGATACAGATCGGATCATCAGCAATAAAAAGCGGTTGGTTATACCGCTCTACCCACTCGTCCAATAAAGACTTGATGTCTTGTTGTTTATTTTTTCGTGCCACAGGTATCGAGCATTTCTTTCAAGCGAGCCATTTCAGATGCGTTCATCTGTAAGGCAAATTGATTACGTTCATTTTCTTTGAGCAGTTCTTCGTTGGTCGTTTTCTCCCGACCCATATAAAAAGCCAAGGCAATGATAAGGATGGACTGTGCAATGCAAACGCCCACATAAAGATTGGTTGATTTTCGTTCCGTCATGCTTTATTGGGTTAATGTGGGACTTTAAATTATTCTTTCTCTTGAATTTTACTCCCCACTGCGGCTTGCCAGGTCATGGGCATAAAACGATTCACAAGCCCTTCGACAACAATCACATCCCTTCTATGGCTTTAAACCTGAAATAAGCGACAACTATTCCAAAGGATAAAACTTCCCTTAGCTTTGTATCAAAATTTATTGTAATGTCTTTCAGTACGAATATAAAAAAAACTTATCGCAAAATACTCCCCTCCCTCAAGAAAGCGATCTACCTCTTTTTAGGTACGAGTATCTTTTCCGTACTATTTTTCCGTTTTGTACCTATTCCCTTTACACCTTTCATGATCATTCGTATGGTCGAACAATGGAGCAATAACCAACCTGTAACCTTAAAAAAAGATTGGACCAGCCTTGATAACATATCAAGCAATCTTGCCTTGGCGGTGGTCTGTTCTGAAGATCAAAAATTCACCTCTCACCATGGTTTCGATTTCGATGCCATAGCAAAAGCCTATAAAAACAATCAAAAGAAACGAAGCATTAGGGGAGCAAGTACCATCAGCCAACAAGTAGCTAAAAATGTTTTTTTATGGCCTGGACGATCTTATATCCGAAAAGGATTGGAAGTCTATTTCACCGTATTGATTGAAGTCTTTTGGTCAAAAGAACGCATCATGGAAGTGTACCTCAACGTAGCCGAAATGGGCGATGGAATTTATGGAGGACAGGCTGCGGCAAGGAATTATTTTAAGTGCGATGCATCCAAACTCACCAAGGACCAAGCCGCCTGGTTAGCCTGCATCTTACCCAATCCCCGAAAATATTCTCCGCTCAAACCCACAGCATACCTCGAAAAGAGGCATGACTGGATTAGAAAAAACATGAGGATCATGCAAAAAGTCAGTAAAGAGAAACAGAGCGGAGAAACAGAAAGAGAGTGAAAAAAATTCTGCTTCTCCGCTCTCTTTCTACGCTCTTCACTCTTACATGATGTAACTCAAGGTCACAGGAATTTTTTTGTCTACGCCTGCCAATCGGGTAAATGCTTTTTTAGAAATTTTAAGCACCACCTTATCATTCATGCCATTGGAAGGTAGCTTACCAATCACACGAACAAAGATACGTTGGTTATTGGCTTCGTTGATGACTTGAATGATGGTCCCTACTGGAGCGGTCTTATGCAAAGCCAGGTATTTATCACTGTCTCCTCCCTCGATGACTTCTGCAAAACCGGTTTCTGTCACTTTTTTAAATTCTCCATTCGGCACCACTTTAATATTCGACATGCTGTCTAAATACCTTTTTTCCTTTTCTTGTTCAGACGTCAGTACTGTATCGGGTGCAGCTGGAGTTACAGCTTCCTGTGTATCTTTTTTAACCACTTCCTGAGTTATGGTTTCTTTGATTTTATTCTCCGCTGCAATGATTTGATCTTCTTTCGGTGTTACAGCCGAAGCGGAAAGTTTCAAGGTTTGTCCCACCTGTAAACCCGAAGCGACTTCAGGATTATTTTTTTTAAGCTCTTCTACAGACACTCCATAGCGTTTAGAAATACTATACCAGGTTTCACCTGCAACCACGTTGTGTGTTATTGCTTTGGATTGATTTTGAACATTGTTTGGTGGACTTGTTGTTTTATTCGTTTCTACAACAGCTTGTCCCGGAATAGTAATTTCATCGCCTATACCCAAACCACCAGAAGCTGCAGTAGGATTGGCTTTCTTCAATTCATCGACACTTACATTATACTTCTTCGCAATGGAATACAAGGTCTCTCCCGGCAATACAATATGGATTTGTTTGGAAGGTGTACTTACATTTTGCTTAGGTGCTGATTTTTCTTCTTTAGGAACACGAATGACTTGACCTACTTTCAAGTCGTTGATGTTCACATCGCCATTCGCTTTTTTAATGTCATCCACACTTGCACCATATTTTCTAGACAAGGCATACAAGGTTTCCTTGGCTTCAATACGATGCAAGACATAACGCTTGCCATCTTTTTTCTCGACACCAATGGAATCCTGAATACCTGCATACAACGTATTGCTCAGGCATAAACTCATGATGACAACTACAATACCGATGATCTTTTTCATACTAAACAAGATTATAAACACAAAGCTGTGTTTTGTTTTTAATATAAATACACTGTTTGCCGATGACCATAAATACATCTAAAGCCATCCCTTTTAATTTTTGATCGATCCCTTCTTGTACGATCACATTTCCCTCCTTATCGGTGATCAATATGTATTGATCCCAACCCTCTGCTGCCTCAATATAATAAGAAACAAGCATACGTTCATCCGACCACTCCAAGTATTCGACCATTCCCACTAAAGCATGCGACGTTTTCTCTTGCACAAATTCAGTTAAGTCTTTGTACAAAGGATTTTCTTCTCCTATATGGTAAGGATACAATACATCCTTGCTTAGCGGTTTCGACAATTGTGCCGTCTTGAACCACTTGGCAGGATTATCCAACAGGCTTAACGTAAGATGTGTTAAATCCAATACATGGTAATGCTCCTCGTCTTCCTTTTTTCTGACCAAGAGCGAATGCCCCTGCGCATTGACAAAGGTAAGGTCATCTGCTCTGAAGACCCATTGCCTGGCACGAAGATCATAGATATACAACCCTTCTGCTACAGGTAAAGAGGGCTCTTTAAAACAGGTAAAACAAGCCTTTCCATCCATAACCAACTGCAAAGAAGGCCAACCTGGTAATGCCTTATGCAATTCCAATTGCCAACGTTCTTGTACATCGGGAAGACTAATGGCATACAAGGTACTTTCGGATTTACCCTGAGCTATGCCCTGTAATAACACCATTTGTAATTCCTGTACAGGAATGACTTGATGCAATTGTTCTTGCTTCGTGAGCAAAAAAGATGAAAGCTTTGAATCTGACAAGATTAATAAAGAAGTAGTTCGAATTTTGTTTCGTTAATTTTTTATCCAAAAATATAAAAATAAGTTTGTTTAGTCATCAATCCTCCAAGAGAAACCCTCAATAACGACACATAAAATTAGGACATTAAAGGTAAATAAGCGTTAAAAATTGTACTTTATACCACTAGTTTGTATATTTAAAGGCTATGCAATAAAACTTAGTCGTTGGAACTATTTAAAACAACATTCGTTTTATAATAAAAACACACTCAACGTGAGCATCATTACAGAACATATTAACAAGCAATCACTATTGCTTTTTGAAATCCCAGAAAAGTTGAATATCATCAGCTTTTTTGCAAAGCTGTTATCAACATGGTACATCAAGAAACTTGATGTATTAAGAGTCGAAATACTGGGAATCGTTTCTATGATAAAAAATAATGAAATTGAAGTCGACTCAAAAAGTCATTTCATTTTTCAAAAATTATTTGCAATGGTATACCGCTTTAATAAGCTACTTGAAAGTGACCAAAATCCAAGCCTATATAATTTAAAGTTGGCTGTCAATAAATTATATGATTCCTTAAAAGAATTGCTCATTTTACATGAACAAGCTTTACTTTCAGATCAAAGCTTACCAATCTATATAGCAGAAGATCCCTATTTAGATTAAACAATGAAATCCTAATAATTGGATCAGTAACACTTTTTAACATGTCAAATTTTTCACAAGGAGATATCGTCATGATTCCTTTCCCTTTTAGTGACAATCCATCAGAATCAAAAATCAGAACAGCTTTGATTATATCAAATGACGAAGTTAGTTTTGACAAAGTAATACTTGCATACATCACATCTTCTGTAAAAAAACAACGTTTTTCTATTCCTATCCCTTTGGAAGCTCAAAATCCACCGGCCTTAATTACATGCGAAATAAGAACGAACCGTTTGTTTTCTGCCGATAAAAAAATAATCATTCGCAAAGTATGCTCTCTGGAAAAATCAATCTTAGAACAAATTTTAACTGAAATTAGATCACATTTCTAATTAAAATGAACATATTCCTCTTTAATTCTAAAAACATTGAAAGGGTTGTACCAAAAGAGCAGAAACATTCTCGTCCTCATCGGCCTCTTATGGAGTGCTGTTTTATCCACATCCAAGGTTCAGGCCAGCTTGACTCCTAAAAAAGTGATGGTCTTAACAGTTCATGCCGAAATCGATCCCCGGATCAGCCGCTATGTAGAATACGGATTAAACGAAGCTGTACTTCAAAAAGCAGACTATATCCTCATCGATATGAACACTTTTGGTGGTGCATTAGACGATGCCGATAAAATACGTACGCTGTTACTGAATTGTAACATCCCCACCTGGATCTTTATCAATAAAAATGCAGCTTCAGCAGGTGCTTTAATTGCCATTGCCTGCGATAAAATATACATGGAAGAAGGCTCCAACATCGGCTCTGCAACAGTCGTTACCGGAGATGGAGAGCCTGCTCCCGACAAATACCAAGCCTACATGCGAAGCATGATGCGTTCTACAGCAGAAGCTTCAGGACGTAATCCTGTCATTGCGGAAGGCATGGTAGGGAAACCGCTTGCACAAGACAGTGCCACCATTGGACATGTCATCTCCTATACCACGCAAGAAGCCATAGCCCATGGCTTCTGTGAAGGAAAAGCATCTACCATAGAAGAGATTCTTCAACTGAATCAAATCAACCCTTATGTCATACAACACTATGAACATGGCGCCATAGACAGCTTCATCGCCTTTTTCATGAATCCTTACCTGAGAAGTCTTTTGCTCATGTTGATCTTAGGTGGCATTTACTTCGAATTACAAACGCCTGGTATTGGCTTTCCTTTGGCTGCCGCTGCTGTCGGTGCTGTTTTGTATTTCGTACCATCTTATATGAATGGTCTTTCTGAAAACTGGGAGATTGCCTTGTTTATTGTTGGCCTTATCCTGATTGTAATCGAACTCTTTGTCATACCCGGTTTTGGCATCATTGGTATTACAGGTGTAGTCTGTACGTTTGCGGCGTTGGTATTGGTTTCGATCAAAAACGAGGTATTTGACTTCACCTTTGTCTCCTCAAAAGACTTGGAGTTGACCTTATTGCTCACTGGATTGAGTAGTGTTGTGGTGATGGTCCTGGCCTTCACTTTCGGACGTCGAATACTTCAAAGCAAGTATTTCCAACGGATTACCTTACAAGAACAATTCCTAAGTACGGAAGGCTATACCGTCAATCAAACAGAAACATTAATTGGTCAAAGAGGATTGGCCTACACCGACCTCAGGCCTTCAGGAAAAATAAGCCTTAATGGAAAAGTATACGACGGCTACACCACAGGCGAGTATATTGAAAAAGACAGTCCGATTGTCATCATAGAGCAGAATATGGGATCGTTGAAAGTGAAAAAGGACGGTTGAAGAGGAGTATGGAGAGTTTCCCTCTCTACTCACGCTCCATACTCCATACTGCTAATCCAACCTACAGCTCGCCATAATAGCCATCAACTTAAGCCCAAATAAAATGATCGTTTTTATTCATTCACCTGAATCCGAAGGAATTTACTTTTTAGCCTGAGTTGCTCCGCACTCAATACCTCCTATAACATAACCCGTTGTTTTGTGGAGAACTCAGGCGGGGAATTTTCTGATCTCGGGCGACGGACGAGTTCTTCTGATTCAAACTTGCCTTTTCTATGCACTCTTCTGTACTCAGAAGCAACTCGGCCTGAAAAGAGAGTTTCCCTCTCTACTCGCGCTCCATACTCCATACTGCTAATCCGACCTACAGCTCGCCATAATAGCCATCAACTTAAGCCCAAATAAAATGATCGTTTTTATTCATTCACCTGAATCCGAAGGAATTTACTTTTTAGCCTGAGTTGCTCCGCACTCAATACCTCCTATAACATAACCCGTTGTTTTGTGGAGAACTCAGGCGGGGAATTTTCTGATCTCGGGCGACGGACGAGTTCTTCTGATTCAAACTTGCCTTTTCTATGCACTCTTCTGTACTCAGAAGCAACTCGGCCTGAAAAGAGAGTTTCCCCCTCTACTCGCGCTTCATACTCCATACTGCTAATTCCCTCCGACTTTCTTCACCTTGTATTTTAAGCCGACGAGGATTTCAACAATTTTGTCTCGAAAATCGCCCTGAATAATTATTTCCCTGTCTTTTACACTGCCTCCAACACCACATTTTGTTTTTAGTATTTTCCCCAAAGCCTCAATATCACCCGTTTTACCTACAAAACCCGTCACCAAAGTCACTTTTTTACCTCCTCTGGCCTTTTTGTCGAGCATCACCCTGAGATCCTGTTGATTTGCAGCCAATGTTTCTTCCTCCTGTTCTGATTCGTACTGGTAGTTAAAATCGGAAGACGTTGAATAAACGACTCCAGAACGATTTTTAAAATTTTCTTTCGCCATCGTAAATTTTATTTTGAATATATAATGTTTTAAATTAGTTTTAGTCCAACGAACCTAAAAATTCTATACCCTATGAAGATTGTTTTACTTTTGTTAATGGCTGGCTTACTTGGTTTAGCTTCTTGTACTCAACATACTTGTCCTACCTATGCCAACTCCGGCATTAAATACCATAAACACCAACCAGGACCTCATAGTCATCATTAATCATACTCCAAAAGATATTCTATTCTTTTAGATATAAAAAAACGTCCCGATAAAATTTATCGGGACGTTTTTTTTATATCCGGGATCAACCTGTGCTTCTCAATGCACTGGCAATGGCATTGACCGTAAGTAAAAGCTCTTTCAATAAAGCTTGTCCTTTTTCTGTCTGCGGACTGCCCATCTTTCTCCATTTCGTAAGCATGTCGATTTGCTTCATGTGCAATTCATTCAGGCCTTCTGTACGAAGCACATTAGAATAATAATGGTACTGGCGTCTTTCTTCAAAGGATTCTGTGAAAATTAAGCCCATCATTTTACGGGTCTTGGCCAATTCTTTGACGATAGAACCTAAAATTTCTTTCTTGACCTCTTCATCTTCTACCAATTCAGCATAGGCTTTGAAGATTTTTTCATCCGTAGCAGCTAAGCTGGTATCGATATTGGTAAATACATAACGCACTAAACTGTCGTTGTGTGCCAATTCTTTCAATATTTCAAACTGCTCCGGATTGTTATTTTTCAATAATTCCAACGCATGTCCTACCCCATACCAACTGGTAATGTTAAACCTCGACTGACTCCAGCTGAACACCCACGGTATGGCACGTAAATCGGCCAAGGTTCTTTTTCCGGTACGACGTGCAGGACGAGAACCTATTTTACTTTGCTCGATGACATCAATCGGGGTAGCCTGACTGAAAAACTGAATAAATTCAGGTTTAGAAATCAAACCCACATAATGCGTTTGGCTTTCTGTGGCCAAAAATTCAAAGTAGGTATCGAATTTATCTTTTTTATGCTTGGTATACTTCTGCATGATCGAGTACCCTGCTGTCGATGCGCCCAGTACTTCTAAGTTGTATACCGCATTGGTTTTGTTGGCATATTTCTGGGAAATCGTTTCTCCTTGCTCGGTCAAACGCATGTCTCCATTCATGGAACCATGAGGCAAGGCCCTCACAAACCAGTGTGCAGGACCTGCTCCTCTACTGATGGAACCGCCTTTACCATGGAAGAAACGAATTCTTACCCCTGCTTTTTTACCGGCATCTACCATTTTCAATTGCGAGGTATACAAGTTCCATTGACTGGCCAAAATACCACCGTCTTTGTTACTGTCGCTGTAACCAATCATGACTTGTTGTACCTTATCCTTCTCTCCTCTTGCTACACGTTGGTATTCCAAACTACGCTTAGTAAAAGGATGATCCATGAACTTTTGCAAGATGGCACTACCGCTTTGCAAATCTTCTATGGTTTCAAACAAAGGAACAACAGGGAGTAAACAAACTAAGCCTTTGTCGGTATTTCTTACCAAACCAGATTCTCTCGCTAATAAATAAACGACTAACAAATCCGATACCGAATGTGTCATGCTGACAATCAGAGAACCCAAGCCTGCCTCTCCGAATTTATTGATGTGATCGGCTACCACCCTATAACAGCTGACTACCGCTTCGGCTTCTTTACCCAATTGCTGGGTATGCGGTTGAGTAAAAGGACGAGGAGATTGCAATTCCTTGGTCAGGAATTTCATACGGTCTTCTTCAGACCAGGTTAAAAACTTATCGCCATCAAGGAAGGCAGCATTCATCAGTTGAGAAATGGCCAAGTCGTGGAAACGGCTGTTTTGCCTGATGTCCAGATGAGCCAAATGGAATCCAAAGGTTTGAATCAAACGCAACACTTCCTTCACATCGGCATAAGCCACCATCGCCGCACCGTACTCTACCAAGCCCTCTCTGAGTATAACCAAATCGTTGGTTAAATCACCCGGATGGACATAACAATGGTCTTTATCTCGTTTCTTCAAAGAATAACCACGCTCAATATCAAGTGGAAGTTTCGCCATGAGCAAGCTCACATAAAAACGAAACACCTCTGAATTGTTTGCTCCCTTCTCGAGTAAGTGAACGGTATTTGTTTCTACCGTCAATTCATTCAAACGCTTTCTCAATGCCTTTGAACAATCGTTCAACTGGCATGAAAAACTTAAATTATTTTCTAATTTCTCTAATGCCTTTCTTACGATGATGAAAGCATTCAAACGGAACAACTCTAAAGTTTCTTTAGTCACATCGCTGGTGACAAAAGGGTGACCATCACGATCGCCCCCAACCCAGTTACCGAAAGAGATTTTAGGAAGTTTATCGTAGGTTTGAATCAACGTAGGATCAAAGCCCATGTATTCCCAAGCCATGTGCAAACGCTGATCCAAGGCTGGAATAACCGCCGGAAAAACCGTGGCTAAATAATGGATAACGTTTTTTAATTCGGATTTAACGTCCGGCTTCTCTTCATAAATTTCTCCTGTTCTCCACAAGCGATCGAGGTGAAGCTTAATTTCGTTTCTGATTTCCTTTTTCTCTAAGGAATTATAATTACCATTTTCCCATTTCAAAAACGAAAGGTATAAATGGCGGTGATGTTCCAATACAATGGTTCTCTTGGCTTCCGTAGGATGTGCCGTCAATACAGGCTCAATGCGGGTACTTGATAATTCCTGTGCAATTTGTTCTGCCGTAATTTTTTTCTGCTTCAGCTTTTGAAAATTATAAGCCCACATGCCGTTCACGGCAGTCATGCTCTTCTCGTCTTCCACTTTCCGTCTCAACCGCATGGCTCCATTTTCTTCCACCATGTTCAACAATTGAAAGGCAATGGAATAAAGTTGCGTGTGCTTATCACAAAATACGTCTATCGTAGGTCTATTGCGCTTGGGATTAATCCAAGGCACTTGCTTAGACAACTCCAGCTCTCCATTTTCCTCTAAAACTTCTTTGAAACAGATCAACAAAAATTCAAGATCCGAATACGTTTTCCCCAATTTTTCCTGGGTGATAGAAAGAACACTCATCTATAAATTATTCAATGTTGGACGTAGGCACAAATTAGGCCCTAATATAACAAAAATACGCTGGATTCTATAGAGAATCTGTATTTGAGATAAAAGTAAAGAGAAACAGAAACAGAGCGTAGAAAGAGAGATCAAGAGTTCGTTCGCTCTGTTTCTGTTTCTCTTTACTTTTACTGTCCATAACCGCTGACAACCATTCAAACCTACAACTTAAAGACACAAAAATATCCATGAAAAAATTGCGTAGTTAAATAACTACACATATATTTGTAGTCAAATAGCTACATAATGAATTTAAGACGAGACGTATTTCAAGCCATAGCCGACCCCACAAGAAGGGCTATACTGCTGTTGGTGGCTTCGCAATCGATGACAGCAGGGGCGATCGCTTCGAACTTTGATACCGCGAGACCTACGGTTTCAAAGCACTTGCAAATACTCACCGAGTGTGAATTGCTTGAACAAGAGCAAAACGGTAGAGAGATTTATTATCTCATCAATGCAAAAAAAATGAAAGAAGTCGCTGATTTTATTGAACCGTTCCGCAACATGTGGGATGATCGGTTCAATAAATTGGAAAGCATCATGAAAAAATACTCCCGATAACATCGGGACAAAAGCATAGCAGACTATGGAACGAAAAACAAAAATCCATGCCGAAGACGGCAAACAGGAAATCGTGATTACAAGGGAATTTGATTTACCCTTGGAATTACTTTTTAAAGCATATACAGAGCCAGACATTGTTGAACAATGGATGGGAACGAAAGTCCTAAAACTCGAAAATAAAAAACACGGCAGCTATCAATTTGAAACTACCGATCCGAAAGGAAATAAACACGGATTCCATGGAACCATCCACGAGTTTAGCCCGAACCAGAACATCACCCGGACATTTGAAATGGAGAATATGCCTTTTGATGTCCAGCTTGAGTTCTTAGCATTTGAACAACTTACTGACGAGACCAGCAAACTCACGATGCACATCGTATACAGGTCCGTCACACTCAGAGACCAAATGCTTCAACTCCCCTTTGCTCAAGGCATCAATATGGCCCATAACCGATTACAAGACTTCGTAAACAAATTAAAATAAGAGATGATGACAAAGAGAAATAAAATAATCTATTGGATTGCTACCCTCTGGCTTGCATTAGGCATGCTATCCACAGGAATCGTACAGTTAATGAAAGTGAAAGCGGATGTAGACAGTATCATACATTTGGGCTATCCTCTCTATTTTCTAACCCTACTCGGGATTTGGAAAATACTGGGAGCAGTCGCCATACTTATTCCTAAATTTCCTTTAGTAAAAGAATGGGCTTACGCAGGTTTTTTCTTTACCCTATCGGGAGCGATATTTTCGCATATCGCATCGGGTAATTCCGTAAATGAACTGTTTCCTTCGTTACTCCTTTTAACCCTGACGTTGGTATCGTGGTATTTCAGACCTGCGGATAGAAAAATTGTTTCCGTTCACTAATCAATGAATAGTATGAAAAAGAAATTGTCCTCCAAACAATATGAAGACCTGCTCAACACATTGAAAACCCGTTTTGAGAAAAACATGACCCGCCATAAAGGCCTTGAATGGACTAAAGTACAAACAAAGCTGGAAGCGCATACGGACAAACTGTGGTCACTCCATGAAATGGAAGAAACAGGCGGTGAACCGGATGTTGTTGGTCATGATAAAAAGACAGGGGAATACATTTTTTACGATTGTTCAGCAGAAAGTCCTAAAGGCCGTAGAAGTATTTGTTACGACCGTGAAGCGTTGGAGTCAAGGAAAGAACATAAACCTTCAACTAGTGCTATGGATCTGGCTGCTGCCATGGGCATTGAGCTTTTGACAGAAGAACAATACCGAGCATTACAGCAACTTGGAAAGTTCGATACGAAAACATCAAGCTGGATACAAACACCTGCTGCAATCAGAAAACTCGGCGGCGCCCTTTTTTGCGATCGCCGCTACGATACTGTTTTCCTGTATCACAACGGTGCAGAATCGTACTATGCGGCAAGAGGGTTTCGGGGATCGCTGAGGGTGTGAGAGTGAGTATGGAGAGGCAATCCGCTCTTTACTGCTAATGATTTGCCCCACACTCTTTTTTTAATAAGACATAGGTCGGTTCCATCGCAGTAAATACATTTTTAAAATGTTGCTTTTCTCTTTCGGTCATTGTTATAAAAAAGACCAGATCGCTTTGAAATTGTTTGTAATACTTGTTTTCAGAGTCTAAATGCCAAGGGTTAAATGGGAGCATTTGCAGTATTTCATTCCCCAATGTTCTTTTTACATATTCAACTTCTTGAAATCCAAAACGAACTTCGCTGTCATAGGAGAATACTTTTTCGATTTTTTTTGTACGATGAATTTCAAGTTGAATAAGCAGGTTGTCTAATTCAGCATAATAACGGATCAAATTATTTTTTATCGAATCATTCGTGATCAAATTCAATTTTCCAGAAGATATAATATCGGTTATGGCAACTTTACTGGGTACAAAAGCATTTGTTCGAACGGCTTTTGCATAGGCATCTATTAAATAGCTCTTCTCTTTATTTTTTTGAGACAATTCAATCAGAAGCTGTTTACTGAGCGTTATTTTGTTTTCAGATTCTTCATAAAGCCGGGTTATATTCTGACGATCCAGTTCGAAATCTTCTAAAATTTTACAATAAAATTCAGCCTCTGCTATTTTATTTTTCAAGTCTTCATTCCAATTATTAATCTGTAAAGCAACCAAAATACCTATGACAATCAAGATGATTTCACCCAGAGCATAAAATACATATTTACTTAATTTATTTTTCGAGAGCAGTTCTTGTCTGATCTTTTGAAAAAGACTTTTCATAGCCGAGTTATTCAAATGAAGTTTATTGTTAATCACCAAACAGCAAGCCGCTCTTCATTGGGCTGTTTACTGTACTACAATTAATCGATCCATTTTTAAGTTCTAAATTAAATTTAAAAAAAGCAAGCGTGTGAGTATTGAGACACACTCATACTCAAACTGTCTATTGGGTCAAGGAAATACATCAAATTTTGGATTTTATGGAGAATTATTAGTTAAGGTTTTAATCATCGAAAAAAGAATGCGAGATAATTCTTCGGTCTTTCTATATAAGTGAATATATTTCTCTCCGCTAATGTTTTTTTCATCTTTGAGTATATCAAGAATAGCTACGCATTCAAAAGCTGAACCACGGGCTATAACATAAAAATTACGCCGGTCGGCTTTGCTATAACGACTTGTTCCTTCTGCAATATTAAGGGGTATGCTCAAAGAAGCTCTTCTAAGCTGGTTGATTATTGCTCTATCTATAGTTTTATCGGAACAAATAGATTGATAAATTTCCCTGTTAATTTCTTTTGCCTTTTGATAGACAATGAGTTTTTCGAAGTCAAACATGAAAAAATAAATTTATTGAGGTAGTAAAAAAATAAGTGTGAGTTGGAGTGTGAGTATTGAGACACACTCACACTCCAACTCACACTTCCTATAGTACCTAGAGTCGGAATCGAACCGACACACCTTTCGGTACACGATTTTGAGTCGTGCGCGTCTACCAGTTCCGCCATCCAGGCATTCCGTTTGAATACCTCCTCTTTGAATTTAAGGGAGGGCAAATCTAAGGAATGAGTTTGAATTAAGCAAGCAATAGCGAATCGTCAAAGCTATTTTTTGAAGGATCAAGGCCTTTAGAAAACCTAACTTCTTGGCTACAAGAACTTAAATAAAATCGATATAGACTGGACTATCATAGCCCATACCCAACAACTGAGCCGCATTGCCATGACGAATGGCTATTTCCAGATGACCGCTGCTGTTAAAAACAGGAAGTATTTCTCCATCTTCTAAATGATTATAGGAATCAAAAACAGCCGAGGCGGTATAGCGAGAAATACGGATTAAAAACTGACGACCGTCCCGGATTCTGATAAAGTCTTCTTCACGAATATTGGAAATCAAATTGCCATAATTGTCGATATGGATCACGTGGCCTGCCAATTGATCCTTCCCTAGACGAACTTGCCGATTCAACATTTTATAAAGTTCAGCCACTTGCTTCCCTACATTGTAAATCGGTGTGCCACTGGCCAAAGCCACCGCTGTTTTAGCCATCACTCCCTTTTCAGGAAATACCTTGGAATACTGGGCATCCTTCATGATCTCAACAATGGCGGTTGGATTTTTATCGCTTAACAAAGAAAAAAAGCCATTATCAACCCCCACAAAATAATGCTCTTCGAGCTTTACCGCCACCAAACGCTCATCGCCCGTAATGGGTACATTCACACATACCAAGTGCACACTGCCTTGAGGAAACTCCCTAAATACCGTTTTTAGAACGTATGCCGCATGTGGAATGTTAAAATGCTCGATCTCGTGACTGATGTCCACCACGGGTATAGTATGGTTTATAGAGAATATACGCGCCTTCACTGCGGCTACGTAGGGATCCTTAAAACCAAAATCGGACATAAATGTAATCAGTCCCATAAAAAATCAAGTTTATTTGACGTTTGGTATGATTTATTGGCGTAAAATTAAGAAATTTATCAGTCTAATAATCAATTATACACAACATTGGTAGAAAAAGTATTTACCCTGGAGCACATTTCCCTTGTGGACTTCTTAGGAGCAGAGAACAAAAACCTCAATGCCATGGCGGCAGCTTTCCCTGAAGCCAAATTAGTATGCCGAGGCAATCAATTAAAAGTCATTGCTAAAAGTATCGACATCGAACGCTTTACTGAATTGTACACGGTATTGCTTGAACACTATTCCCGTTATGGTGCTTTAACAGAGGAATACGTAAAATACTATACCAAAGAAAATCCTATCGATACCAACGATGCTTCAGGTTCGGATGTAATTTTATTCGGACACCGGGGCAACGTCATCAAAGCCAAGTCCGTCAACCAAAGTAAACTGGTGAAGACCATACAGGATAATGACTTAGCCTTTGTAGTAGGTCCAGCCGGTACAGGAAAAACCTACATTTCTGTGGCTTTGGCGGTAAGGGCATTAAAACATAAAGAAATCAAAAAAATCATCATCACTCGTCCTGCAGTAGAAGCAGGAGAAAATTTAGGATTTTTACCCGGAGATTTGAAAGAGAAAATAGATCCTTATTTACGACCTATTTATGATGCCCTGGATGACATGCTTCCTCCTGAAAAACTGAAGTATTATTACGAAAATAGAATCATAGAAATTGCCCCTTTGGCCTACATGAGAGGAAGAACATTGCATAGCGCATTTATTCTCTTAGACGAAGCACAGAATACCACACCCATGCAAATGAAAATGTTTTTAACACGTATGGGGAACAACAGTAAAATGATTGTCACGGGAGACCGCTCTCAAGTTGATCTTCCGAAAAGTCAACGCTCCGGTTTAGCCGATGCGGTCGACACCTTAAAAAAAATTAAAGGAATTGGATTTATAGAACTCAACAAATCCGATGTCATGAGACATAAATTGGTCGGTAAAATCATTAACGCTTATGAAAAGAAAGCACTGGGTACCAATGAAGCGTAACTTCATTTTATTTTTTACAGCTGTACTATTTTTTATATCTGTTCAAGGATATAGTCAACACGATGGCGTGCATAAATGCTATACCACAGAATTGGAACAATTGAATCAGCAACGCTATCCTGAATGGAAATCCCAACGAGAGCAATTTGAAAAAGACTTAAAACAACAGGTCTTGAAATTAAAAAATTCAAAACACAACCGTGTTGAGGCAGGAGCTTTATTAAAAATCCCTGTCGTTGTTCACATCCTTCATAATGAAGCCAACGGGGCCATTACGGACGAAAATATTCCTGACCAGCGTGTATTGGAACAAATCGTCACCTTAAACAGAGACTTTAGACGAGCCAATGCTGATGCCATCAATACGCCCATCATATACAATGGTATTGCCACCGATACTCAAATTGAATTTTGTTTAGCCAACCGGGATCCCTTAGGCTTTCCTACCTCAGGCATCAACAGAGTGTATAATGCCAAAAGCCCTTTTATTTATCCCAACGATGATGCTCTCTTAAAGTCTTTATCCTATTGGCCAAGTGACCAATACTTAAACATTTGGGTCTGTCGGATGTCGGACAACAGTCAAACCAATAAAATATTAGGCTATGCCCAATTCCCAAGCAACACAGCATTAGGAGGTTTAAGTAACGATGAAGGACCAGCTTCAACAGACGGGGTTGTCATTCACTATACTGTATTCGGAATGACATCGGATGCTTCCTACAACTTAGGAAGAACAACTACCCATGAAGTGGGACATTGGCTCGGTCTACTACACACATGGGGTGACGGAGACTGTAGCGTTGATGATTACATTGACGATACACCTAACTGTGACGATCAATATTTTTCTGATCGGTTAACATGTATAGCTCCCATCCAATGTGGAGGCAGACGTATGATCGAAAACTACATGGACTATTCCGACGATGCCTGCATGAACCTGTATACGGTTGATCAAAAAACCAGAATGCAAACAGCCTTAACACTGAGTCCAAGAAGAGCCGCACTTATTAACTCAAAAGGATGTTGCGATACCTGCACCACCAATACTGAACTGAATGTATTTCCCAATCCAAGTAATGGGACGGTAAAAATTCAAATACAATTTCAAAATGCTACTGATGTTGATCTATATATATACGATCGCATTGGTAAACTCGTATACCAAGAACAAGACAAGCATGTAACGAGGTATAATAAATTCATCAATGTATCTTATTGGACGGATGGACTTTATTATATTGTCATGAAAACAAGTAACAACGATAAATTTTACAAACGCCTTCAAGTATTGAATTAACTTTTTTAACATGACTACTTTTTTCTGGACAAAATATCCTTTTGTTCGGGTAGGAATTGCTTTTATACTGGGTATTTTTTTAGCCTATTACATCATAGACCTCCCCGATTTTAAATGGAGTACCCATCAATGGGAAACTTTATGTTATGGCCTTGCCCTATTGCTCATCATGACCATACAACAATCTTTTATAGCCATTAAACCTAACCTATTCGTTGTACTCGTACTGTTTTTTCTCATCGGTCTATTGCGTTTTTTACTCGAAGATCCCAGAACTCGGCACGGACACATTAGTGAACAGAATGAAAAATACATTGAAGCGATCTTAGGTCATGTCACCACTGAACCCGAAATTAAAAATGAGAGAAACACCTTTACCATTTCCATCGACTCTGTCTTTTTTCATAAAAAATGGCATGCCGGAAAAGGACTAGTAAAAACAACCTTGAATAACCGAGGCCACTACAGCCTCGGTGAATGCCTTGTCATCAAAGGAGATTTGAATACTATTCATCGGGTGGAAACTCCCTTTGATTTCAATTATGCAGCATCCCTTGCTTACCAAAAAACCTATTACACGCTCTATTCCAATTCAAGCTACTCCGTACCTTCTCATTCTTCATACGAGATCATCACCTCCATTAAACGTATGGCGATTCAATGCAGAACATCCATTGAATCGGTCATTACACATGCCATCAAAAACACCTTCTATCAAAATATAATCATCGGCCTCTTAACAGGTAAACGAACCAACTTATCTACCGAAGACAGATCATTATTCACCAACAGCGGTACGATCCACATTCTCGCCATTTCAGGTATGCATATCGTATTGATCTACCAGGTGATGGTATTCTTTTTATTTCACAGTAGCATAAACAAAAACAATCCACTCGCCAATCTTCTCATCTTGTGCTTAATCTGGTTTTACATTTTTATCACAGGACTCAATGCCTCTGCAGTAAGGGCGGGGATTATGATTTCTATCGTATTGATCGGGAAAGTGGTTCATAAGCACCCTCAACACATCAACAGCTTATTTGCTACAGCATTGATCATGTTGCTGTACAATCCTTATTATATCGCTGACATCGGATTTTGTTTGTCCTTCCTCGCCATCATCGGCATTCTACTGAGCTCTGGTATTCAATTTCATCACCAAGGCATCAAACAATACCTTTTACAATCATCTACCATCAGCATTGCAGCACAAGCTACAACCTTACCGCTTTCTGTTTTTCTATTTCAACAATTTCCTGTCTATTTTTTATTGGCCAATTTGATCGTCGTCCCTTTATCAACATTGCTATTGTTCAGTGCTATCGGACTTGTTTGCTTTCATTCATTACCCTACCTGTCGAATGTATTGATTGGATTGATTAATGTATCATGCGATGTATTATTCTACACACTGAGCGGTATAAATCGTTTACCTTACGCTCTTTTAAACCATATTTCACTCAGTGTACTCGAAATGATATTCATCTATCTTTTATTTCTATCCATTATCATGGCGATATATTCGAAACAAAAATATTGGCTATGGATATGTACCACTGTTTCTATTGTACTGATGAGCTCCATACAAATGCATATGATCCATGCTTATAAAAGTCATAGCCTATTGATCAGTGGTCATAAAAAAAGCAGGCAATACGTGTTTATACAAGGAATCCATGCCTATATTTTAAAAGATGCTCTTCAACACCCCAATACCTTCGCTACAGAGAAATTTCTGAGTCAACATTTCGTACAAAAAACAATTGAAATAAAGTTACCACAAAAAGATAATTTCCGATTGAATCTGGGTCCTCAATCCTATTCTATTGGTCGGAAAGAGGATTTTAACAGCGTTATAAACGTCAAAAAAACTACCTGTTGTATCATAGATTATAAAAACAAATATTCGTACCTTCCCACAAAAGAACTTATAAAAGACACTACACTTGTCTATTCTGACGGCAAGCAGACAACCTATATAAAACGGCTATCATTATGAAATGGATTAAAACAGAAATCAAAGAGCGCCTGGCTTACCTGACCATTTGTAGAACTGAAAAAAGGAATGCGCTAAACGAAGAAGTCGTATTAGAACTACTTCAAGCGCTAAAAGCAGCGGAAAATAACGATGAAGTCAAAATCATTATTCTTACCGGTGAAGGGAATACCTTTTGTGCCGGTGCGGATTTGGAATACTTACAAAAACTTCAACAGAATTCTTACCAGGAAAATTTAAAAGACTCCATGCAACTGATGGAGTTATATAAAACCATTTACACCCTTTCTAAAATTGTCATTGCACAAGTCAACGGCCATGCCATTGCAGGGGGATGTGGTTTGGTGACCGTTTGTGATTTTGCCTTCAGTGTTTCGGATGCCAATTATGGATACACCGAAACCCGTATTGGATTTATTCCCGCTATTGTCATGTCATTTTTAGTACGCAAAATAGGAGAATCCAGGGCCAAAGAATTGCTGCTTACAGGTAATGTCATCAATGCTCAACATGCGTTGAACTATGGTTTAATCAATCACATCATAGAAGAAGAAAATGAGCTGGAGAAAAAAGTATACGAATTCGCACAAGAATTGTGCATCCATAATTCAACACAATCGATTACAACAACCAAGAAAATGCTGGCCGACATTCAAAACATGTCGCTGTCAGAAAGTTTAGTATATGGAGCCGAAATGAATGCGAAGGCAAGAGGATCTGAAGATTGTAAAAAGGGAATTGACGCTTTTCTAAACAAAAAAAGTTTGAAATGGTAAATCGTACCTTATTCTAAATTGTAACGAACCAAAAAGCTTTTGTTTCCAAACAAACCTTTACGTGTTCCTAAAATCAGTGCATCCTCAAACCAAACGGTATAATCTTTCAGCATACTCAACCCTTCTTTATTCTCCAGTTTAATATTTTTAATGCGGGAACCGGACAATTCTTCAAACTCTGAATAGTTGATTTCATTATAAGGCCCATTAGCATGAGAGCAAGAAGCGTAAGTCATCAATATTTTTCCCGCATCTGTAATATTCATCGCATAAGATGCCGACAATAACCCTGAGGAAAAATCATTGGATTGGTTTTTCAGGCAATAGGTTTCCCATAATAAAACATCGTCTGCATTAAACGAATACAGCAACAAAGGGCCTGCAATCACGCGCCCTGATTTTTCATACCAATTGTCTAAATTACCTACGGCATTTGACTCATAACGAAATAGCGCGCTTTCTATCTTCTGTTTTTCTAAAACCAAAATAATTTTCTCATACGCATTCAAGTATACATCGGAAATGACATAATACATCCAATCGTCAGAAGATTCGTATTCTTTATTGTTTTGCCTTAACACATTTGACGTTTGTACCATTCCCTCCGACAAATCATGATGATTGACTTTATCAATCAATTTGTCTTTAAAATTAAATTTACTGTACATCACACCTGATAACTTATCCGATCTCGATGAAATATTAAATACATATACCTCATCGTCATTGAAAAATTTCAAACGAAAACTATACCGTTTGGAAGCAGAAGAAGAGATATCGAGAAAAATATTATCCCGCGTTTCCATGTTATACTTTATCAGTGCAATTCGCCCTACCCGATCCACATTGAGAATAAACAATTCCCCTTTGTTATTAATATGTAACCCATAATTCACAAAATTATTATCAATGGGTGCAATACCTTTTGACAGTACATTCAACCGGTTGTCAAAAATAATAGCTTGAGCAATAAGGTATTTTTGAGAATGATCAAAAATGTACAAAATAAACTTTTGGTTATCGGGAGAAAAATTGATGCGATAGAGGTAATCCAAGGGAGTTACAAAACCTCTGGGTTGACCTGAAGCAATGGTTTCATTAAAATTTTCAGAAACGGTAGCTTTTGTAGGTTCTGAATACCATTTTTTAACGGGATGTTCTGCTATAACGTTGGAGTTCCTCAGCGTACCATCTGCCAGATTGAAATCGTACACCTTACATTGAGACATCGAAGTTCTGGCATTATGGACAACAGAAAACAAACGTAATGTATCGGTCAGAACAACCATACGAAAAAAATCTTCCTCTGGCTCTGCCACCCAATTGACTTTAAACATACTTTTAAACTCCTTGGACATTTTTTCCAATACATAATTCGATGGCCCCATGACACTGCCTTTCGTTTTAGCCAACGTGACAAACTCCTGATCACTTACTTTCACAGCAAGATCCCTACCATCTGGCTCTAAATATGTCGTTGCAATGCTAAACCCTACCGTTTTATGATAAACTTGCGCCAGAGCATTTACACCCATTAAGGTAAAACAGAAAAGAAGTAATAAAAGTCCTCGCATTCGAGCGTATCGTTTTTTTAGATTATACTGTAATTTACGTGATTCTAAACAACATGTTTAATGAAATTCCCCCTACTTTCTAACATGGTTAAAATGAGCTGATGCACCCGTTGTACATCCTTTTTTTCAATCACATAAGGCGGTAAGAAGTAGATTACATTCCCAAGAGGTCTTAATAAGATACCATGCTGAATGAAAAACCGGTACAATTCATCCCGAATACTACTCAGGTAACCTGGTTCTACATCCAATTCTAAAGCCACCATTGTACCCAGTTGATCTACTCGCTTCAAGGATGGGTAATCTCGTCTCAACTGTTCTGCAAATGTTTTTTGCCAAGCAGACAATTGTTCAAGTTGCATGACACGTTCATCCGATTGTAATAAATCCAAGCTGGCCAAAGAAACACTACATGCCAATGGATTAGCGGTAAACGAATGTCCATGGTACAAAACTTTATGGAGATCCGGAACATTGAAGGCACCTTCAATACGCTTATTCGCTAATGTCGCACCAAAGGCCATTGTACCACCTGTAAGACCTTTAGACAAACACATGATATCTGGTTTCTCTTCAATGTAATGCGAAGCAAAAGGTTTGCCTGTTCTTCCAAAACCTGTCAATACTTCATCGGCGATACAAATCACACCTGCTTCTTTCGCCATCTTAAATAACGTATTCAATACATGAGGAGCATATACCCTCATACCTGAAGCTCCTTGTAGAAGCGGTTCTACAATCAAAGCTGCGGGCTTTTGTCCTAGTAAAACTTTAAACTTATTGATACAAGCTTCTTCCTGATCAGCAGAAGGGAAGGGTAAATAATCCACTTCCCATAAGAGTGAGGTAAATGCTTCACTGAATACACCTCTCCCACTTACAGACATTGCTCCAAAGGTATCACCATGAAAAGCTCCTTCTAAAGCGATGATTTTATCACGTGGATGTCCTGTATTTAACCAGTACTGCAAGGCCATTTTTAGTGCTATCTCTACCGATGTACTTCCATTGTCGGAATAAAATACTTTGGTAAAATCCGATGCGGTATAGTGAAGCAACCGCTGTGCTAAGTTTATGGCCGGTTGATGTGTAAAACCAGCAAAAATGACATGTTCCATGGTCAATGCTTGCTTGTAGATGGCCTCAGCCAAGACAGGATGTGCATGACCATGAATATTCACCCACCAGGAAGAGACCGCATCCAACAATACGCTACCGTCTTTCAAATACAGATAAACCCCTTCTGCACGCTCTACCGCCAAATTAGGTAATGTTGTCCGTAAGGCAGAATACGGATGCCAAATAAGATCATCGTGTTTTTCCCAATCGAGCATAGCTAAAATTAATTCCAGTGATCAAATAATTTCACAGCATAGTGCTGAACAAGAAACGCATCCCAATTTTTTTCCTGTTTAATATCAAGCAAACAAGGCAATCCTGTTTTCTCTAAAATAATAGACTTGCTGTGAATATTTTCTTCTCCATTAAAAACAATGCCTTTAATGGGAATATGATATTGCTTCAAACAAGCCACTGTCAATAAGGTATGATTAATCGAACCCAAATAATAATTAGAAACCAAAATTACTTCTGCGCCTAAAGCTAAAATCAAATCGGTTATGGTCTCCTTGTCGTTTAAGGGAACCATCAATCCTCCTGCACCTTCAATGATTAAATCATTGCCATCGGTATGAGGTAAAATAAAATCAGACACCTTCATTGTTATTCCTTCTTCCTGAGCAGCTTCATGGGGTGATGCTGCTTTTTTCAACCAATACCTTTCTTCGTGAATGATGCTGTAATCGTTCAACAATAAAGATTGAATCGTATCTGTATCCCGATCTTCAGTACCCGATTGTACAGGTTTCCAATAATCGGCTTGAAAAGCCTGCATCAAGATTGCACTGACAATCGTTTTGCCGGAATTTGTTCCAATGGCTGTAACAAAATATTTATTCATGATATGAACGAATGGTTTGAATAAGTCCTTCGATTTCTTCGAATGAGTTAAACGCGTGCAAACAAATCCGTAATCGTTCTGCTCCTTCTTTTACAGTAGGAGCTAAAATAGGCCTCACATCATAACCTCCGGTTTGTAGCTGTTGAGCAAGTTTTTTTACGGACTCATGACCACTACAGGCATACATTTGAATAGGGCTTTGGTTATGACTGAAACCGTCAAGACCTTGCGTAGCGTTATTCCAATAAGCAATATTATTGAACAATGGCACTTTGAGTCCTTCATTTTTAGACACCCAATCAAAAGCCGAAGCGACCGCTGCAAAAGAATGTGGCGACATGGCTGTGGTATAAATAAAAGGTCGTGCAAAATTAATTAAATACGATTTCAACTCGTTCGATCCCGCAATACAGGCTCCATGGATCCCCATGGCTTTCCCAAAGGTATATACTTTAAAAGGTACTTCCTTTGCTGTATGGGTTTCGTGAAGATAACCATTACCTGCTTGTCCGTATAACCCCGTCGTGTGGGCTTCATCGACTATAAGATAAGCATCGTATTGCCTGGCTAACTGAAGTATCTTTTCCACAGGAGCAAAATCTCCATCCATCGAATAAAGTGTTTCAATGACAATGAACGTATTACCTTCTGCTTTTTTCAGCTTGGTTTCTAAATCAATCAGATCATTGTGTTTGAAAGAATACCTGGAAGCAAAACTCAAACGGGCTCCATCTTTCAAGCTGGTATGAATGTATTCATCCATGATGATGGTATCGCCTTTTTGAGGAATGGAAGATAACAAAGCTAAATTAGCGACATATCCCGAGTTGAAAATCAAGACCGCTTCTACCTTAAAATAATCCGCAAGAAACGCTTCTACTTCATCATAAAACGAATGATGTCCTGCTAAAAGTCGCGACCCTGTAGAACCATTTAAGGCCTGTGGAAAATGAGCATGGTATTTCGCTTCTATCGCAGCAGCCAAGTGCTGATCAGAAGCTAAGCCTAAATAATCATTCGAGGCAAAATCAACTTTACCGACATGATGATTCAAGGAACGTAAAACACCTTCCTCTTTTCTTGCGGCTAGTTTTTTGAACATAAAATCCATGAGAGAGGGTATTAACCCCTTTGGAACAAGGAACTAATCAACGCTTAGCACCATAACGGGGATGGTAGAAGTATAGGCCATTTCCTGGGTAGTGCTTTTAGTGAACCACTTCTCCCAAAATTGTTGCTTGTATTTGGTCATGACCAATAAATCTATTCCATCACGTGCAATCAACTGGCCTACCGCGTCGGTAAAAGAATCAGTCATCATGACTTCTAATTTCGAGAAAGGAACTTCTTTAGAAAGGAAATACCTGAACCGTTCTATTGCTTCGGTGACTTGGACAGAATCACTACTGCATGCGTATACAAATTCTATTTTAGCATTGAAATGCTTTAGGAAACTTAAGAACTCGATCACGACTTCCTTCGAATACTTCATGACATCAACCGCAATGAGAACTTTGGATATTTTATCCACTGAGGTTTGAACCGGATAAAACAATACCGGTTTCTGAATTTTTTCCATAACTGCCGAGGTATTGCTTTTCAAGTAAATTCCCTGAAAATGATCACGATGTCCTCCTGCTGTAGGCATCAACAACATCTTATAACTTGATTTACTCATCCAATCGGCTACTTGAACCACAGGTAAACCATCGACACAAACGGCATCATAAGGAATGGTTTTAGCTCCTCTTACTTCCGACTGCTCCAATTCTTCGATCAACTTTTTTAAGCCGGCTTGCGCTTCCAATTTTTCTGCCTGATCCATCGAAGCATGGAATAAAACCAACTCAAAACCCGCATTAATGGATAAATATTGAGCATAATCCAATGCTTTTCTTGAATTATTCGTCAAATCGGTCGGAAATAATAACTTCTTCATAAATGTGCTTCTCTACTGGAAATAAAGTTATTCATTTGTTTCCAAAAGCCCAACCTTTATATTATTAAACTTATTCTTGCCCAATAGGCTGTTTTTCGATACTTTTCAAGAAAAAACCATGTTTTTATTCGACGCACTCATCCAAATTCGCCAAAACACCCTTAAAGTGGTAGAACATTTAAGCACGGAACAATTGAATAAAATACCTGAAAAATGTTCCAACAATATCATTTGGCATATTGGGCACATGATGGCATCGCAACAAATCTTATGTTATGTAAGGAGTGGTGCTACACCTCGACTATCACAGGATGTCATCGAAAAATACCGCAAAGGTACTTCTCCTAAAGGTTGGGAAAGCCCCGTTGCCCTTCGGGAACTAAAACCTTTGTTTATAGAAACAGCAGCACGGTTTGAACAAGATTTTCAATCGGGTTTATTGACACCTTATGAATCTTACACCACGGCATCAGGAATAACATTAACGACCATAGACGAAGCGATTCCATACAGCTATGGACATGAGAACTTACATTATGGAAACATCATGACCATGTTGAAGATGGTACACTAATGCTTACTCTTTGATCTCCCCTTTTATCGTTAAAAAAGTCGTCGCTGGAGTGGTATTCGCAATAATGATGATCGACTTATCAAAAGGACCTGATTTATCGGCGATCTTAAACCCTCCTTTAATCACAGCCTTCTGACCCGGTTGAATCGTACGCCCTTTGGGCCATTCTGCCAGGGTACAATCACAAGACGTATTGACCGATGTAATTTGAAGAGGATCTAATCCCTTATTGACAAAGACAAAGTCGTGCCATAAGGTATCCGTACCTGGTTTGATCACACCAAAATCATGGGTTGTTTCTTGGAACGATAAATCGGCTTGAGCATGGCTCATTCCAACCCAACCAACGATTAAAATAACACTATAGAAAAGGCTTTTTACGTTCATAATAATTCATTTAACATCTTCCCATCTGAAGATCTAATTAACAAATAATGTGCCATTCGTCAAGGCATTGAGATCTTCCTTAGGATGCAAATCCGGAAACGTTACTAATACCGATGTTCCTTGTCCGTATACAGAGCTTAATTTTACCCGTCCTCCTATTTTAGTAATCGCTTCTCTTACGATGTACAGACCTAGTCCTGAGCCATTATTTCGATCTGTCCCCCGATAAAACATATCAAAAATCCTGTGCTGATGTTCTTCTTTTATACCCATGCCATTATCTTCAAACAGAATACTGATTCCATCCTGATCAATCGACTTCAATGAAATCGTAATCAAACAGCCTTCTTTCGAAAAATCGTGGTAACGAAATCCATTTGACAAAATATTATTAAAAACCACTTTCAATCGCTTAGGATCTGAATAACATGCTAACGATAATGGAATATCCATATCCACTTTTACTTTTTTATATTCTTCCATGTACGATAAGCCTTCAACACATTGATGTAAAAAAGGATTCAAAGAAATAGGTTGAGCATCTATATTCAATCTCGAGTTTCTGGAAATATCCAAAATATCCTGTACCAAGCCATCCAGTTTTTTTACCGACCGTTCTTGAAAACTCATGTATTCCTGAATCTTATTAATATCATTTTCCGACTTGATGATATTGATAATACCCATAATGGACGTTAAAGGTGATCTTAAATCATGCGATGAACGATACACAAAACTGTCCAATTCAGCATTGATTTTTTTAAGGCGTTCATTTCTCTTCTTTAATTTATGATTTAACCTTCTGAGTTTCCTTTGATTATATATATTCATCATGATCAGTTCTCTCACCATGATTCCTCCTAAAACAACACTAATCGATAACATGATGATGGTTCTATAACGAGATTGATATGGCGTAATGACATGGTCTGTTTTAAACAAAGAATAATCGGTAATCTCTAATACAACCAATGATAAAAATGCCATAGACAACATAAACACGGTATGCTTTACTTGGCTGGTACTATAAAAAAATAAAGTAGCGGTAATGATAGGAAGAAAATAAATATAAAAAGGGATACCTCTACCTAACATCGATGCCGAAATAAAAAAAGTAATATTGACTAAAAACAGTGTGGCATTTTTTGCCCACAAGTCTTTGCCTATAACCAACAATAAGGTGCAAAAACTAAGAATAAAAAACTGGATGCAACACATATAAAAACTATTCATGATACCTTGTGACAAGTAAAATGAAGAAGATACCACCAAAGAAAGTAAGCTAATCAATAACACTCTGAATATAATCAGGTCTCTTCTGTACTCAACCCAATTTTTCGTATGCGACCATATTCTTTTATGAACAGGCCTGAAAAATGCATGAGTCATATATCTTAGCTTAGATAACATTAAAATTTATTGTTGTGTTTTTCTTGTGAAAATATTTTTTAGCGTTCGGAATACTGGTCAACACACGTGTTCCTTTACTATACACAGAATGAAGACTGATGCTTCCACTTAATTTTTCTATTGAATCCTTCACAATAAAAAGACCTAATCCAGATCCTGTTTTTTCATATGTCCCTCTATAAAACATATCAAACACTTTTTCCAAATGATCTTCATGAATACCTATTCCGTTATCATCAAATAAAATAGAGATTGTTTCTGTCGCTTGGTTCTCAGTACAGATCATAAGAAAAGATTTCTCTTTGGTGGGGTCGTAATAACGAATGGCATTCGATATTAAATTATTGAAAATAAATTTCAACCTTCTTGAATCTGAGTATAAAACCAACTCTTCTGGTATATCAACAGTAATGATGAGTTTAGAAAAATCTTCCATGTACGAAAAACTATCTACACAATCCTGAATAAAGTTTTTTAATAAAATAGGCTCTATGACCACATTTAATTTTGCATTACGAGAAATATCCAATACATCTTGTATTAACTCATCAAGTTTCTTTACCGACTGCTCCTGGTATTTCATGTATCCTTTTAGCTTCGACGCATCACTTTCCGTTTTAACCACATTAATCACACCCATAATGGAGGTTAACGGAGCTCTTAAATCATGTGAAACACGGTATACAAAACTATCCAAGTCTTCATTGCTTCGTTTTAGTTTTTCATTTCTTAAAGACAAATTACGGTTCCACCGTTTTAATTTTTCTTCTGTATGTTTATTAATTTTCAAAAGCTCATACAGCATGTAAAATCCAAAAACAACAGAAATAAAAATCACCATCCATTTATTGTATTCTGAATTTATTTTTCCATCTGACCAATAAGATAACAAAGCGTAATCTGTAAGCTCTAATAACACAAGATTAAAAACCGTCACAGTCATCATAATGACCATAGACTTCATTTCATAATGACCATAAATAAAAACAACGGCCACTAACAACGGAATAAAACTGAGGTAATTATAACTTTCTCTGCCGTAAAAAGAAGATCCTATAAATAACAATACATTCGAAACCAAAAAGCTGAGGTTTTTAGTAAGTGTGATCTTACCGATATAAAAAAAATAAATTGCCCCTAAATAAAGCAAGGCTAGAATCAAGCTAAACAATGCAGAAACTTCAACGCCTTCTCTATACAAAATAAAAGATTGTAAAGACATGGCCAGAAACAACGTAAAATACAATCGTATACAGATATAATTGCGCCTATAATCAGCCCAATTATTTGCATAATGCCACATTTTTTTGTCGATCGACTTTACACTATTCAATACCCCAAGGTGCATGCCTTCTATTCACTATCCATTCTAATAACTAATCCTTACTTCTTCGTCAATGAAGCTCCCATTTTTATCAATTGAAACGAACGTAAAACAGCATTTTCTAACAATATCTTCACCTCACGAACAGACTCTTCCCGGTTCATCGGTTTGTCCTGTATGGGAATAACAGTATCGAATACATGTTTAAGGTTTGAAACTAAACTTCTATCGTATGAACCAGTAAACAAAATGACCTTTTTATGGTAGTTTTTTGCCAACAATGCCATGCTGTATGGAAGTTTACCTTGTAAGGTTTGTTGATCTGTTTTACCTTCTAAAGTAACCACTATATCGGTATTCATCACCTTCTCGTCTAATGATATTAAACGACCAACTACTTCTAACCCCATTAATAGGTTTCCTCTTAAAAAAGTAACCAATCCAAATCCCAAACCTCCCGCAGCACCCGATCCAGGCAGATGTTCTGCTGTTTTTAACGGTGTTTTTTGAAGCACTTCGATGAGTTTAACAGCTCCAAATTCAAGTACTTCAACCTCTTTTTCTGAAGCTCCTTTTTGTGGCGCAAACATTTGAGCAGCACCTGCTGTTCCCAGCAATAACGTATTCACATCGGTAATCCCTATAAACCGAATCCCTTTCAAGACACTCAAAGCCGAAGGATCTACCCTTGAAATTTGCTGTAGAGAAGCTCCTACAGGAAATACCTCCCGGTCTTCAAGTGTGTAAAACTTTACCCCCAAAGCATGCGCCATACCACAACCAAGATCATGGGTAGCACTACCTCCTAAACCTACATATATCGTATGAGCACCTAAACTGATTGCATTCTTGATCAATTGTCCGACTCCCCTGGTACTGGTATACATCGGATTTCTTTCGTCCTCAGACAACAATTCCAATCCAGCAGCTTGAGCCATTTCAACGAGGAAAATACCATCGCTCAACTTCAGTAAAGAAGCTGTAATCGTTCGTCCAAGAGGATCTTCAGCATCGATCAAAATTCTTTCTCCACAACCAGATGCCAGTAACACCTCAACTAAACCCTCTCCTCCATCAGACAAAGGACAAGATGTTATTTCTGCCAAAGGAAAAACAGCTAAAATCGCTTTTGACATGACCTCTACAGCTTCAACAGCTGACAAACTATCTTTCATAGAATCAGGAACCAGTAGTACTTTCATCGTACTATCGTTTTTCCCAGTATTTATATTCTGGTATGATCCACCTCTGTTTTCTCATTTTTCTAAATGCCTTAGGAAACCAATGCATCCGATCATAAACGCTCTTAGGTTCGCCTAAACGAATGGGAGAAACTAAATCCAATTCATCAATCATCGTATTCAAATCAGAGGAAGAGGTTTTGTGATGTTCGAAAAAATCTTTTAACACACCACGAAATTCTTTAAAACTCCAATAATGAAAAAGTTCTTGACTCGCTACCAAAACGTTTCCTTCTTTACCGAGATAAAGAGAAAAACCAAATTGCTCTGCAATATGCTTAGGGTACATTTTATAAAATCCATCCGTAAAGCAAAGCACTTTATTGAGAATGTATTTTTTAGAGGCATTAAATCCAATCACACCCGCATTCCAGGTTTTTGTATCGATGGGAACCTCAAAGCCTGACACTTTTAAAGCCGCTTGATGCGACTTGATAAACTTTCCCATTTTCAGTATCAAAGGAAATTTACTTTTATTCAAAGCCCCTTCGTATTCATGCATATACAATTGCCCTTGAGCAATTCCATCAAAAATGCTATGCACTTTTTGAGTAAAATAAATATCCGAATCAAGGTATAAAATATTCTCATCCTTCAACGACTGGGTAAAATCGATCAAGGTTTCTACTTTTACACGATGTACAAAATCAATATCTCCTCTCCATTTTTTAATGATTGAAGCATCTATTTTTCTACACTCCACACGTTCTTTTCCTAAAACAGATTCAAAATGCAGCGGACGATCTGTATATATCACCAATTGAATGTCTTTTTGATCAAGCCCATGTACCTTGTAGAACGATAACATCGAATAAAGTGCTTCATTTAAAATGTCATCGCTACCATAGGCTTGATATACGATATAGTTTCTTCTCATTTTTTTATATCTTAACGCTAGAGATAATCTGCTTTAAATTAAAAAACATTAAATTAACATCTCAATCTAACCAGGACTATTTTTAAAGAATTATGGAATATAGGAAACTAGGGAAAACAGGACTTCAACTAAGCGCTTTAAGTTTAGGTTCATGGCTTACGTTCGGGAACCAAATCAGTGATGAAGTAGCAAAAGAACTGATGTATTTAGCCTACGACAATGGCATTAATTTTTTTGATAATGCGGAAGGATATGCCGCTGGTAAATCTGAATTGGTCATGGGTAAAATCATCAAAGATGCCCAATGGGAAAGAGACAGCTTCGTTGTATCCAGTAAGGTTTTTTTTGGAGCAGGAGGTACAAAACCTAACCAGACAGGCTTGAGTAGAAAACACATCACCGAGGCTTGTCATGCTGCTCTCAAAAGACTACAAGTAGATCATCTGGACCTGTACTATTGCCATAGACACGATCCTTCTACACCCATTGAAGAAATTGTGTGGAGTATGCACCACTTGATCCAACAAGGCAAAGTCATGTACTGGGGTACCTCGGAATGGTCTGCACAACAAATTATGGAAGCTCATATGATTGCCAGGCAATACCATTTAATAGGCCCTGTAGTGGAACAACCTCAATACAATATGTTTCATCGCTACCGGGTAGAATTAGAATACGCAGACTTATACGCTGGATTAGGATTAGGCACTACAATCTGGTCGCCCCTCGCTTCAGGACTTCTTACGGGGAAATATTCCAATGGCATCCCTGCCGATGCCCGTCTGCAAATGGATAAACTCAACTGGCTAAAAGACCTCGCTCTTACCGAAGAAAAATTAAACAAAGTAAAAGAATTGCAAAAAATAGCCGATAAATTAGGAATTTCCTTGGCACAGCTCAGCATCATTTGGTGTTTAAAAAACAAACACGTAAGCACGGTTATACTTGGTGCTTCAAAAACACTCCAATTTAAAGAGAACCTAAAAGCACTTGAATTAACGGCTTTGCTAAGCGAAGATGTTATTAAAAAAACAGAAGATGTATTAAAAAACAAACCTTCGTTTTTAATCTACTAATGGTCGATTACGGTATGACTTAATATTTTCTTCAACTTTTCAATATCTCCTTTATTAATTTTAGTTTCCCTCAAATTAATCAGGCGTAAACTTTTCATTTTCTCCAAATGAGAAGGCAATTCAATCATATTCGTTTTATCTAAATCCAACATAGACAATTCGATCATATTCACCATACAAGAAGGGATATGATCGAATGTGTTATGTCCTAAATACAAGTAATGTAATGCTGTCAACCCACATATTCCTTCCGGAATACGACTTAATGCATTATGATTCAGATTTAAGGTATTCAATGCCTTTAATTCAAACAGAGAAGGAGCTAATGTTGAAATTTTATTAAACGAAGCATTCAACCGATGAAGGCTTTTTAATGAAGCAATAGATTCGGGGATCTCCGCCAATTGATTTCCATACATCGTCAATATCTTCATGTTGGACATTTTGAATAATGGCATCGGCCAAACAGTAAAGGCATTCTCTGACAAATTGAGATCATGCAATGCCCTTAATGAGGTAAAAAAATCAGGAAGTTCAGACAAACTGTTCCCTTTTAAACTTAACACCTCCAGGTTATGAAATAAGGCAAGATCGGCTGGAACTTCTTTATAATTTTGATGCTCTAAAATGAGCACCCTCACAAGACCAGGATCCTGTTTTGCTTCCATCAGGTTATAGAAAACCCCCTCGCCTATATCGTTTTGCGATTCTTGAGCATACCCTAAAAACGAGCTTACACAAAGGCTGAAAAAAATCAATGGTTTTAACATCACGTCTATTAAAATTATCCTTTTCAACTCTTACGAAAGAAGCCTCAAAGGGGTTAGAATAGGTCCCATAAAAAAAGTCCTCCCGTCTTGAAACGGGAGGACTTTTTATCATAATATAGGCTTTTGATTAATGTTTAATCAATTTAACCACTTTAATTTCTTCCCCTGATTTCGCTTTCACCAAATATACTCCATAAGCTAAATCATCGAT
>CAYVTO010000001.1:122165-492328 GCA_964454665.1 uncultured Chitinophagaceae bacterium | reverse complement strand
CCGAAGAATGTTCTCGTCTGCTATTCATTCCAATATCCCAAAGAACTACTGTTTCTTACTCTCGTTCGAGTTAAAAAACCTTGTTTGAAATTAAACTATCACGTTTAAATCTCAGTATGTTTTCGTTTCATCATCTCTGAAACGGGTTGCAAAGGTGTTGGATTTTTTTGAGAAGTCCAAACAATTCGCAATAATTTTATTCAGCTTTTTTATTTCTTCGTTTCGTCGTCTCTGAAACGGGATGCAAAGGTGTTGGATTTTTTTGAGACCACCAAATAAAACTTGCAAATTTATTTGTCTGTTTACTCATTTTCGAGCTTTTTGCCTCTTTAGAAAGGAGTTATAAATAGGAATTTTCTAACTCGCTACCCCCAATCTTATCAAACCTTTCAAGCCTTTTCCTTACAGCTTCTCTGAAGGGGGATACAAATGTATAACACCGAATCGGATTTTACAAACTCAAGTAAGAATTTAATTTCTTTTCTTGTATACTGGAACCGTGCTACAAGGCTCCCCATACATCAAACTGGACACGTAAGGAGTCAGTAAACGAGTGAGTTCCGCAAAAGCAAAAGCCGGTACTGGATGTTTTCCGCAACCCTTTACCACCACCTTCGCATCTTTGTAAGATTCAGGTTTGATGACAGATAATGCATCAGCAAAAAGGGATTTCTCTAATTCTTCGGGTGTCCCAAACACCACTTTCTGAGCATAGGGCTGAAGTTTTGACGCTAATACCATGATCGCCCAAGAAGGGATAATGGCATCTGCTGTACAAAAAACTGCGATATACTTATTTTGGTATTGGGACCAATCGTGTTCTAAAACAAAAGACCTAAACTCTTTTTCACGCAAAATCAATCCTTGGAAAAGTAGATCTTTCATGTCAAACAATACTCGCTCTCCTAAAGGATAATAATCGTCCAGATCGATGCTGATCAGTGCACTATTGGCTACTCTATTGACAATCTCACTCATGCAACTAGGTTTTCTTGATGGTTACAAGGGTTTCTTTCAAATAAAAAGGCTCAAAATATGCCAAATCTTCAAAAGTCCCCCGATTAAACTGCTCCTGTGCAATAGCTCCAAGCCATCGCGCAGACGGATGGAATTCCGGATTGAAGAGCGCATTGTCATGATCTAACACCGTCGACGCCTTTTTAGATCCTTCTCCAATAAAATATATTTTGTTACGCTCTAAAAGTTCTCGAAATGAATTCTCCTCCAGTACAAGTGGCGCAACTTTCTGGATTTCTTTGCCACGATAATCGCCTAACCAATAATATACCTCCATACGCCGGGCATCAAACATAGGACACACGAATCCTTCTTTCATCGTAGAAGTTTGTATAAATCCTTTCGCAATAGCTTGTAAAGTCGGAACCGATAGAAGAGGAATACCTAATGCAGCACAAAAACCTTTGGCCGTGGAAACTCCTATCCTTAAGCCGGTATAGGAACCCGGTCCCGAAGACACAGCGATGGCGGTTAAATCACTAAAGCCGATCTGTGCAGAAACCATCACCTGGTCTACCATAGGGATAATGACGCTCGAATGATTTTTAGCCTCCATGCTTTCTTCTATCGCCAACAATTCTCCCTGATGAAAAAGAGCGACAGAACAAACAAAAGAAGTGGTTTCTATACAAAGTATCATAAAATCAAGGTCAATAAGGTACTGATTTTACTCATCATCACGGCCAATAAAATAACGGCATATATATAAGAGATATAATGCGATGGAAGCCTATGCGCCGCTAAAACACCCCAAGGCGATGTGAATATAACCGAAAGCGACAATGTTAAACAAATGACAGGAATAATAAGTCCTATACTACCCATTACTTCTATGGGTAGATGAACATTCATATTCGTAATGGATATGACCAAGGCTGAAACAGTAATCACACCTAAAGAAATAGCACTGGCTTTTTTAATGTTAATTCCAAAAAAACGATTCAACATCGGTATAATGACAATCCCTCCTCCCAATCCAGAAGCCGAAGCCACTAAGCCACTGGCAATGCCAATCGAAAGTAATCCTGTCCATGGTATTTTTTCCACCGGTTCATCGATGTGTTGAGTAGCTCCTTTCAGAATATAAATCAGCATATATGCCATAATCAGTATCAACAAAAACAAAAAAAACTCCATCGAAAAAAAGCGCGTATTGACGAAAAAAGTTAAGGATAACCATGAAGATACGGTCGCTGCAAAACTAATAAGAAGAACAGGACGCATGTAGAAGTACCCTTTTTTAAAATGGGTGTAATTTGCCGCAACAGAACCTAAGAATATCGCTGCTAATGAATTAGCAATCACAAACTGGGCTTGCCACTCCAAAGGAACATGCCAATATGCTAAAGCATAAGGAATAACAAAAACGTAAATCACTCCTCCTCCTATGCCTACCAAACCAGAAATAAAGCCCCCTAAAGCGCCCGCTAAAACTAAAAGCGTGTATACTTCCCAAGACATCTTATTTTCCAGACAAGATTTTAGTATACTCGGTTTGATTAGCCAATATTCTCAATGCTTCCTTCAAATCTTTATCGTATTTGAAAGAAGCCTCAATAATCCCTTTTTGCAAATAATACCTCGATACAATTTCTTCTTCCAAAACTCTTTTAATGTCTTCCTTAAACGTTATTAAATCTTTTTCCTTACTATGTTTAATTTGCTTCTCAAAGGATTCCAATTGATCTTTAATGGCATCATAGTATTTCTCTTCTTTCGATTCAGCTTCCAATTGAGTCAAAGTCTTCTCTATCTGTGTCGAATACTCGTAATCTTTATCTTTCAACCAATTGCTAAAAAGATCATACTCTGCATCGGAAAGATTAAAATCCTGTGCTGGTTTAATGGAAGGATGTGTTAGATAGTATTGCGTAGCATAATCAAATAGTAAATTTTTATTCACCAGTCCTGCAATAACAGCAGGCAAATTTTCTTTTTCTACAACCAGATCAGGTAATACTCCTCCTCCATCCCGAACCACTCTTCCATTCGTCGTTTTAAAATTGTGTTGTAAAGAGTCGGGTATTTTACCTACACTTCCATCTTCATTTCTGTTGCTGTAATCAATCGCTTGAATACATCTTCCACTCGGTGTATAATATTTAGCCGTCGTAATTTTTAACTGAGAGTTATAACTCAACGGACGTGTCGCTTGGACCAATCCTTTCCCAAACGAGCGCTGTCCTATGACTACTCCTCTATCGTAATCCTGGATAACACCCGATACAATTTCTGCAGCAGAAGCACTGCGACTGTTAATTAAAACCGCTATCGGAATATGAATATCTTCGGCTAATTCCATAGCGAAGTATTCTTTATTCCACTCTGAAATTTTCCCTTTGGTACTTACAATCAATTTATCTTTAGGAACAAATAAATTAGAAATACTGATGGCCTCGCTCAACAATCCTCCAGGATTAGCTCTTAAATCAAGAATGATCGACTTCGCTCCCTTTTGCTTCAATTCGTGTAATGCTTTTTTTACATCTTTGGTTGCACTACCGGTAAACTCAGAAAGTTTAATGATCCCTGTTGTCAGATTCACCATACCATAGAATGGCACATTTTCTATTTTAATGCGCTCTCTCATTAAAGACAATTCCTCTTTTGCCTCCTTGCCCACTTTACGTATGGTTATTTTAACAGGCGTACCTGCCTGCCCCTTTAAAATCTTGCTGATGTCTCCTGTATTTTTTCCTTTCACTGCAATGCCATCGACCGCAATAATTTCATCGCCAATGGTAAAACCCGCTTTGTGTGCAGGGAACCCTTCGTAAGGCATTAATACCAAACACTTCTCTTCACGATTTCCAATCACACAGCCAATACCACCGTATTGACCCGTCATATGGGTTCTGTAATCTTCAATATCGTCTTCAGGAATGTAATTGGTATACGGGTCCAGTGACTCCAACATGGCCTCTATACCAGTATTCATTAACTTCGACGGATTAACCTCATCGACATAGTAAGCATTGACCTCTTTATAAAGTGTAGCGAAAATATCCAGGTTACGAACAATCTCGAAGTATTTATCGGTTGTGGCAAATGCCGTAGCAAAGGCTAAAACAGGAATGAAGAGTAAAAGATACCAGCGTTTATTGATCGAACTCATCTCTTTGTGTTTTTATATGAAAAGAGGCCAGGTTTTAGACTTGGCTTACTTTTTAAGGACTATGACTTAATTTCCTGAATATAACGGTTGAAAACCAAAATTAATTTCTTTTCGAGCTCTTTGTACGTTAATTTTTCTTTCCCGACATAGACAATGCCTAAACAATAGCCTGCGGCACTGGCTATGGCTTGCTCCCTAAAATTCAGTCGATAGGCTTCGCGAATACAACGTTTAATGTAATTTCTGTCGACCGCTTTTTTAAAGGATTTCTTAGGTACCGTCACTAAAAAGAGAGGCTTACCTGTGGCATGAGAAACAGGTTTATAATACCACGTCTTAAAAGGGTATATAAAAAAAGATGAACCTTTCTTGAAAAGTTCATCTATCAATGCTTTATTCTTCAGCTTTTCAGCTGAAGGAAAGACAAAAGAGGGCTTGGTTTCTTTTCGAGTTGTCAAAAAGAATGCGCAAGACTACTTGCCTTTTTTCTCGTCTGAAACCGTCAATTTGTGACGACCTCTTGCTCTACGAGCAGCAATTACTCTTCTACCGTTAGCAGATTCCATTCTGTGTCTGAAACCGTGCTTGTTTTTTCTTTTTCTATTCGAAGGTTGGAATGTCCTTTTCATATGCTTATAATTTACAGAAGATCAACTATTCTCTTTATCCCTATTCAATAATGTAAGGGGTGCAAAGCTAAGTTATTTATGTACATTTTCAAAAAATATTTGAAAATTAATAGTTAAAACCTTATTTGCCTTGGAAAAAAGACCTTTATGATGCATTACTCCCTCTCCTATAGCCATCGCCTCAGTCAAATTATACACATAAAACTGGCTTTTAAGCAGGGTCAAAAGGAAGAGTCTATTCGCCTACACCTCCCTGCCTGGAGGCCTGGGAGATACGAATTTCAGCATTATGCACGAAATATCATCAACATAAGAGCATACGGGCCCAAGGGAAAAGAGCTTCTTGTTCAGAAAACAGCTCGAAATGTCTGGGAAATTGTCCACATTCCTAGCGGAGAAATCAGGGTCGAATACGATTATTCTTGTACGCAACTCGATGCCGGGGGATCTTGGATAGATGATCAACTCATCTATATTAATCCGATCAATTGTCTTCTCTACCTGCCCAACCTGATTCATGAACCTTGTCAACTTCATTTGGACTTCGAAGACCTGAACTCCATTTCACCGGCTTCTAGCCTTACCTTCAAAAAAGGAACAGCCAATTGTCCCAATTTTTTCGAATTGGCCGATAGTCCTTTTTTTATTTCTTTACAGCAAGCCCACGATACCTATAAAGTGAAAGGGGCGCTCTTTCATATATGGACACATGGCCATATCGCTTACGACAAAAAACTTTTGCGACAACATTTTATAGATTTCACAGAAGCCCAAATCAATAGCATGGGAGAATTTCCCGAAAAAGAATACCACTTTTTATTGCTCTTATTTCCCTTTCAACATTACCATGGCGTAGAACACCATCGATCAACGGTCATCACCTTAGGTCCTTCACAAGAATTGAATGAAGCTGCCCTGTACCAAGAACTGATCAGTATTTCATCGCATGAACTTTACCATGCCTGGAACATTTGTAAAATAAGACCTCAAGAAATGTTGCCCTATCGATTCGAGGAAGAAAATTATTTTCGTACCGGTTTTGTAGCCGAGGGAATTACTTCTTATCTGGGCGAATACTTTTTAGTAAAAAGTAAGTTTTTTTCCCGAAAAGACTTTCTAAAAGAAATTGAACAATGGGTTCTTCGTCACCGTACTCATCGGGGATTCAAGAGGGCTTCGCTGAGTGATTCTTCCTTTGACTTATGGGTAGATGGATACATTCCCAGTGCTGTTGATTACAAAGTTTCCATATACGTAGCCGGTGCTTTAGCCGCAATTGCATTAGATCTCAACATTCGCTTAACCCATCCAGAAAAATCTATTCACGATTTGATGCGAAGCCTATACGTCGACGTCACTCAACAGCAGATGGGCTATACAGAAGCCATTCTTCAACATAAGATCACCGATTTAATTGGGAATAAGGCCTGTAAAGTGTTTTGGGAAACTTGCATTACAGGACAAGACGTTGACCAATATGTCACAACCTTGTTGAACGAATTTGGAATAGAAGTGAATCCTATCCCTTCGACATTAAGACACGAACGTTTGTTCGGCATAAAACTAAAACCTGTTCAAAACAAACCTGAGATTGCCAAACTACAAGTCCATTCTCCGGCAGCAACACAACTGATGCCAGGCGATCTGATCTTGTCTGTCGACGGGATCAACATCAGTAATGCGACAGGATTAGAAGAACAATTGACGGGTAAAACATTGGCTACCTTCTGCGTACTGCGGAAAGGTCGTGAATTAGAAGTGGAACTGACTGCCGACAATCAAACATATTGGGATAAAGTAAGTGTTCAAAAAAATAGCGAAGCTTCTGAGGAACAAAAGCTTCGCTATAAAAGTTGGTTAGGGTCTAATACCTAAAAGAATTCTTTCATTCTTTCAAAGAAGCCTTTATCGTTTTTACCTGGATTGGGTTTGAAATTTTCAGAATCTTTCAATTTCTCCATCCATTCCTTCTCCTCTTTATTCAAGGCTTGTGGCGTCCAGATGTTCACATAAATGAGTTGATCTCCTTTACCGTAGCCGTTGAGGTCTTTAATCCCTTTGCCTTTAAGTCTTAAGACTTTTCCACTTTGAGTACCTGGTTCAATTTTTATCTTCACTTTTCCGTCGATGGTAGGAATTTCTACCGATGTTCCGAATACGGCATCGGTAAAACTCACATACAAATCGTATACGACATTCAAGCCATCACGCTTTAAAATATCATCTTCTTGCTCTTCAATTAGAATGATCAAATCCCCGGCAACGCCTCCATTACGAGGGTAGTTTCCTTTTCCGCTCATGGAAAGTTGCATGCCATCGGCTACACCTCCAGGAACTTTAATGGAAATTTGCTCTTCTTTCTCTTGTGTACCGGCTCCGTGACAATGATCGCAACGTTCCGACACAATCTGACCTTCTCCTTGACAAGTATGACAAGTCGTTGCAGAAACCATCTGGCCCAACATGGTATTCACCACTTTTCGGATTTGACCGGTACCATTACAGGTTCCGCATTTTTTCAATGAGGTGCCATTCTTAGACCCGTTGCCATGACAATGATCGCAAGCAACCTGTCTTTTTACCTTTATTTTTTTCTCTGCACCGTTTGCAATTTCAGCCAGACTCAACTTTAACTTAATGCGCAAATTAGATCCCTTGCGAACCGAACGTCCTCCACTTCTTCCGCCACCACCGAAGAACCCGTCAAAACCACCGCCAAATACATCACCGAACTGGGAGAAAATATCTTCCATGTTCATACCACCACCGCCAAAACCGCCTTGTCCAGCCGCTTGATGACCAAACTGATCGTAACGTGCTTTTTTCTCTGGATTGCTTAGTACTTCGTAGGCTTCAGCCGCTTCTTTGAATTTATCTTCTGCCGAAGGATCGTCTGGATTTTTGTCGGGATGGTACTTGATGGCCATTTTACGATAGGCCTTTTTGATCTCCTCAGCACTGGATCCTTTGGAAACACCCAATACTTCGTAATAGTCTCTCTTTGCCATAACTATGCTCCTATGACTACTTTAGCGAAACGGATCACCTTTTCTCCTAAATAATATCCTGACTCCACTTCATCCACAACCGCACCCTTCTGCTTGTCGTCTGTAACAGGTATTTGAGTGATGGCTTCGTGAAAATCGCTGTTGAACGCTGCACCAATCGACTCCATCTTTGTTAAACCCTTTGCCTGTAGTGTTTTTAAAGTTTTATGATAAATTAATTCTACACCTTCTCTAATAGGCTTCACCGCTTCATCATCCCCCATGGCTTTTAAAGCCCTCTCAAAATCGTCTAAAACAGGTAATAAAGACAAAATAATGTCTTCACCTGCCGTTTTGACAAGATCCATCTTCTCCTTAGAGGTTCTTCTTCTGAAATTCTCAAACTCGGAATACAAACGCAGGTATTTATCCTTCATGTCAGCCAATTCAGCTTCTACCTTTTGAACAGGATCAAGCTCTGGCTGTACCTCAGGCGTTTCTGATGGAGTTTCGTCTTGCTCTATAGAATCCTTGATTTCTTCCTCGTTAATTGCCTTCTCTGATTTTGTCTCTTGCATTGTTTTTTGCTTTTATTCCCTAACGGTATGCTATAACTCAATTATTTTGCCAAGGAAAATCTCCTGACATTTTGTCTCAAATTGTTAAATTATCCATTAATGGCTTTCCAGATCAAATCTTTTAGGTTTTGAATGCCTTTCCCTGTGACTGAAGAAATAAATAAGGTTGTCACATCTTTAGGACATTCTTTTTTCATTTCTGACTCCAATTCATCGTCGAGCATATCAGACTTAGAAATGGCAAGAATTCTCTTTTTATGCAAAAGTTCAGGATTGTATTTCCCCAACTCTCCAAGTAAAATTTCATATTCTTTCTTGATGGAACCAGAACCGGCATCGGCAGGCACAAGAAACAATAAAATAGAATTCCTTTCAATATGTCTAAGAAAACGAATACCTAGCCCTTTCCCATCCGCTGCTCCTTCAATGATGCCGGGAATATCGGCCATGACAAAGGATTTATAATCGCGGTATTGTACTACGCCTAAGTTCGGCACAAGTGTCGTAAAAGGATAATCGGCAATTTCAGGTTTTGCAGCAGAGACCACCGATAGTAAGGTTGACTTACCCGCATTAGGAAATCCAACCAAACCCACATCCGCCAATATTTTCAGTTCCAAAATCACTGCTCTGTCTTGAGACGGTTGCCCTGGCTGAGCATAATGAGGAGCTTGATTGGTAGAGCTCTTGAAATTTTCATTTCCCAGACCTCCCAAACCTCCTGGAACTAAGATTTCTTCTTGTCCATCGGCGGTAATTTCGAGTAATACTTCTCCCGTATCGGCATCCCTGGCAATCGTACCCAAAGGAACCTCCAGGATTTCGTCGGGGCCATCGGCACCCGATCTTCTCCCAGCCTCTCCTTTGTTACCATCGGCAGCCAAGACGTGTTTCCTATATTTCAAGTGCAACAACGTCCACAGTTGTGTATTCCCCCTGAGCTTAATATGGCCACCATGGCCACCATTCCCTCCATCGGGCCCACCTAAGGCTGTGCGTTTATCGTGCAAAAAATGAGAGCAGCCTGCACCACCAGCACCTGATTTGCAGTAAATTTTTACGTAATCTATAAAGTTCGATGATGCCATTTAAAATAGTAGTCAGTGTACAGTGAACAGTGGTCAGTAGTTAGTTAGTAAAACCTATTCACTACTACTGTCCACTGATTATTCTTTTAATGAGCGGCATCAATCACATTGGTGATGGTAGAAAAAATCTCGTCGATGTTTCCGATGCCATTCACTTTGTGGAGTTTGCCTTGTTTTTCATAGTAGGGTAAAACGTGAACCGTTTTGTTGAAGTATTCATCGATACGTTTCAATACCTTACTTTCTTCATCGTCGGCACGATTCGATACTTTTTTCCTTTCTTCAATTCTTTTTTTCAACTCGCCTTCATTGACATCCAATGCTATAACGCTTGAAATTTTTGAACCTGAAGAGGTCAACATCTTATCTAATGCTTCTGCTTGTCCAACGGTACGAGGAAATCCGTCGAAAATAAATCCTTTGGCGCCTACAGCATTGTCCATAGCAGACTTCAACATGTCTATGGTTACTTCGTCCGGAACCAGTAGTCCGTTTTCTGTATACTCTTTTACTTTTTTACCAAGGTCTGTTCCCTTAGAGATGTTTTCTCTGAAAATATCTCCCGTAGAAAGGTGAGTTAATGCATACTTAGCGATCACTTTTTCACTCTGAGTTCCTTTACCGGCTCCTGGAGGGCCGAACAAAACGATATTCAACATTTTTAGAAGTAGTTTTTTTGTGGAAGGCAAAAATACAAAATGTACTTGGTATTGAACGATTTATTTTCAGAAAATCTTACGTACGGGTAAGTCGCGACTTACCCGTACGTGACTTACCCGTACCTCCTTTTTAAAGCTTTTTCATTAAATAAGCATAGAGATCAATCATCGATTGAATGTCTGATTTGTAAACCTTTTCCCTTGGACTATGGACATTCGATTCAGGGGCACCGATGAAACACCAGTCAAAAGGGTAAGCCGAGGATTGCAATTCCCGTGCGTCACTCGAACCCGAACCCTCGACTTCCAACTGAAACGGGATGTCCGATTGTTGAGCAAGCTGAATAAGTTTTTTTAACCATGTCTTACGAGGAATCAGTCGATCTCTCATCGATATAGCAACCCCTTTTCCATGTGCTACCCCCTCCGTAACCCAAGTAATATCGCAAATGAGGGCTTGACTGACATGGTATTGTTCATATACATACTTGGCTAAGTAAGGGACGGAACCTCCACTGTGTTCCTCCCAGGCAGAAAATACGATCAACCCATCCTGAAGTGTTTCTGCTAATTTTAAAGCGACATATAAACCTAAGCGATTGTCCATATAACAACACTGCACCGACTCTTTGTCTTCTATAAAATGAGGTTTAAATGTCAATGTTGTTCCTCGCTCCACTTCTCTTTCAAAAATCAATTGTACTGCTTCCTCTTCAGTAAAATGAACCTGTCCTTCTATGATTCCTTTTTGATCTTCTCCCACGAGCCAATCGCCTTCATCCACATGGGGTGCTCCGATGGGAATCAATTGATTATGATACCTTACTGTAAAACCGATCGAATCCATATGAACAAATATGGCGGTACGTGGTGTACCAAATTGCCATATCATGCAATCTTGAAACGCCTCTCCTTCAATCACGCTTGGTTTAACAGCCCACGTTGAAGCATATTCTTTTAAATAATCCAATAAAAATGCCTTTACTACGCCTTCATCTCCTGAAGGGGCTTGAAGTGCACATAATTTTTTCAATAAATCCATACCCTATTGTTTTACATCTTCGTTAAGAGTAATACCAATGGCCCATTAAAAATGCATATTGGTGTGACAATATCGTTATATTTGATTGAAATAAAATCAAGGTTCATGAAATTGCTGCTATCGTTTTTCGCCGCCTTACTTCTTTCTCTTCAGAGCTTGGCTCAAGATAAAGAACGTGAAATGCTGCTTCTCAACGATGCCTTGCAATTAGAAGCTACAGATGCGATCAACGCGATGTATAATTTTAAGTTTGACGAAGCCGAACTTAAATTTTTAGAATTTAAAGAACGCTACCCTGAGCATCCAATGGCAGATTTTCTCATGGCCTTAAGTTATTGGTGGAGAATGATGCCCGATTTAGATAACGAGGAATATACCAAACCTTATGTAAAAGGTTTTTTTAAATACATTGATGCCGCCATTGAAAAAGGAGAAAATGCCCTGGAAAAAGATGAAGACAACGAAGAGCTTGCCTTCATTTTGGCCGCCGCATACGGTTTCAAAGGCCGTTACTACGCTGAACTACACAGCTTTTTTAAAGCAGCGGGAGCTGGCAATAAAGCGCTCCATTACATGTTCAAATTTAAAGGCCGTGCAAAACTCAATCCTGAATTTATCTTTGGAGATGCTTTATTTAACTATTATGCAGAATGGCTCAAAAAAGAATATCCTCTCCTTAGACCTGTTCTTGTATTTTTCCCTAATGGGAACAAAGAATTAGGCATCAAACAACTCAAGCAAGTTGCTTACAATGCCTTCTACACCAGAACAGAAGCTCAATATTTCTTAATGCGGATTTATTATAATGAGGAAAGTCGGGAAGATCTTGCTCTACCTACAGCCCGTTACTTAGGGATCACATTCCCTGACAATGCCTATTTTCAACGCATGCACGCCCGACTTTCTTTTTCGCAAGGGCAATGGATGGAGACAGAAAAGGTCGCTAAAGAAATTTTGTACAAACTAAACATCGGCATGCCAGGATATGAAGCGATATCGGGACGATATGCTAGTTTTTTTCTCGGTCATATTCAGAAATATTATTACCGGGACAAACAAAAAGCAAAAGGGTATTTCCAAAAGACACAGGAGTATGCCTTACAATCGGATGGAACAACGATGAATTACTATCTATTCGCAACAGTAGAATTGGCAAGATTGGCGAACGAAGAGGGAGACATTCTTTCTGCCAGAAAATACTACAAAATTGTAGTCGATAATACCGATAACGACCACGAGTTACATCAAGAAGCGAAATCTTATTTTAGTAAGAAAAAGGGGGGGAAGTAGACAGGTGTTAGTGGTCAGGTATCAGTGGTCAGGTGTCAGTAAATAGTGATACAAGATCGCATAAAACAAAAGGATCCCATTGTTGTGCAACGACGGGATCCTTTTGTTTTATGCGTAGCCTTGAACTCTAAACCACTGTTTAATCTTTTTGTTTACTGATACCTGACCACTATATCGGCATCACTTTCGAATCCTTAAAGGTCGACAAGATCATCATCGATTGCATATTGCCAATCTCTTCTATATCGACCAAGGTATTCAAGATAAGCTGTTGATAAGAACTGATGTCACGTGTTAATACTTTCAGTAAAAAATCTCCTGAACCTGTAATGTGATGACATTCTATGACTTCAGGTATTTTATTGATCTTATCGACAAAAGACATGATCTGATTTTTTTTATGTCCCGATAAAGAAATCAAAACAAACACCCCTGTACCTAGGCCCATTTGCTTGACATCAATTTCAGCGTGATAGCTTAATATCAATCCTGCATTTTCTAGCTTACGCACTCTTTCTAACGTAGGTGCCGGAGATAATCCTATCTCTTGAGCCAGTTGAGAATTAGTAATCTTGGCATTGGACTGCAAAATTTCTAATATTTTTTTATCGATTTGGTCTAGTTTGATAGGCTGATTAATCATAACCGGTTTATTTTACACCTTTGGTAATTCTGAAATAAATATACTCAAATAGTGTGGGATAATACCATAATTTAGAAATGACATTCGGATCTGTCTGCTTTTCTATTGTTTGAGCATGAGACATGTAGCCACCTACAACGGCTTCTAAAACCTGAACAGCCTCAGCAAACTGTAAATAAGGATAGGTATAGAAATTGTCTTCTTGTGTTGGAATGGAATGTACATGTCCTAAAACAGGTCCCGTATCAACACCTGCATCTACCAGATGAATGGTCGCTCCAAAATGATGTCTTTCATCATTGACTAGTGACCAATAACCTCCATGAACACCTCTGTACATAGGAGTTATTCCTGCATGAATATTAATGACAGGAACAGTCATTGCATCCAACAACTTCTTTTTTAAAATACGAGTACCGTTAATGAGAATAAAATCAGGTTTATAAGTAGACAATAACGTAGTCCAATCTCCTTCATGAACGTCCTGCAACTGACTAATAAGGGACTCAGGAATCGCTTCAATACTACATCTATAGTGATCAAGTATTGCATTTTTACGCCTACCAGAAAACGGAACCATAAAAAATGAGAGGAAGACTTTAAATAAAAGCTGCCCCACAACAGTCAAGAAACCTAATTTTTTAAACCGATACCTTATCTTTTGACGTAACGAAACCGGTTGTTCGAAAACGACCTTTTCTATATGCCATTTTTCTTTTAGGGCGTGAAAAATTAATCGACTCACATCACAATCAACGCCTACAAATAACACTTTATATTTCATTTCGCGTTAAGTTTATCGTATTGATCACTTATCTCATTCATATTCATCGACTGCATGCCATATTGGGCCTTAAGTTCTTTATAATACCCAATGATCTCTTCCAATTGCCTCATCATCTGTTGAGGATGAGTACCAAAATTATGCGGGTGCCACCACAAATGAAACAATTCTCCGTGAATCGCAGCATGCTTCATTGAAGCTTTAATACGATTCATTTTTAATGGTTCTAGAAAAAATAATGACTTCGCATATGGTCTAAAAAAACGACTGGCAGGGATATTCAATAATCCTGCTTCCTTTTTTAATGTACGTACCTTATCGGTATGATGACCCGATATATTTAAATAGCCATCGACCAAACGGATAAACCTTCTCGTTAAGCTCTCCTCTGCTCTGGACTTCGCTTCATATAACCAGTGGGTTTCATTACCTCTAAACGAAGTAAACCCTAGTTTGCTTAATACAGGAAAATAGCTCCTGTTGTACTGGTTTCTGGGAAAAACGATAGAGCGAGCATAATATCCTCTCTCCTTACTCAAGTTTACAAAAGCCAAGGTATCGGTTTCAAAATCTGTTTCCGACTGCCCACTTTCTTTACAATAAAAATGACTAAAGGTATGACTAGAAAATTCCTGGTAAGGTGTCGTAACAATTTGACGAATCAAACTTGATCCATAATGAAAAGGATCCTCTTGCTCATTCAACCCTACATCCGTTAACTTTTCATAATTTGAAAGGTTACGGTTTTCATACTGAGGTAACGTAGAAGGGATAAGGGATAACAACGCATTTTTATCCTCGCACATCAACATGCCTACAACAGCCCAAGTAGCGTGAATCTCTTCCTTTCTAAACAAATCAAGCATGGCTAAGATTGCTTCTCTTCCTCCTAAAATCGCATGCCCATAGGAATCTATCGTACGATGATCCTTAACTCCCCAAAGGAGCTCAAAGTCGAGCGAGATGATAAAAGCGGATTGCACCCTAATTTTGGTCTTTAAAGAAAGATAAGAAATTGGTTTTATTTGAAGAAACAGAATAGTGTTGAATAATCTTTTCTCTGGCTTTCAAGCCCATTTCTATCCTCAATGCTTCATTTTGAATAAGAGTAGTTAAAGCAGATTCCCATTCTTGATCAGTTGCACATATATAACCATTTATGCCATGATCTACAATCTGTTTATTTACCCCAACAGGAGAAACTAATGCAGGAATTGCCAAAGCCATGTATTGAATCGCTTTAAATCCACACTTCCCTTCTGTCCATGGATCCTCAACAAGCGGCATAATGCCAATGTTAAAGTTTAACAAGTCTTCAATTTCTGTCTCCTCTTTCCACGGTATAAACGTTGCAAATGAAGGCATATAAGAAAGCGGGCGGTCACAGATGATGGTGAAACGAAATGGGACTTTATCATATACTTTCTCTAACAACGGAACCAAAGCTTCCAAATACATTAAAGTAGAATGGGAACCTGTCCACCCAACAACAACGTCTGAGGAATGTTGATCTTTTACTTCAGCATACCTGGTATCAGTATCAACTGTAGTAGGGTTAAGAAAAACTGATGTATTGTATTTTAAGGCATGTGCTACCAAATAATCATTTCCACAACTTACTTTCCAAGACCAACGGATAATTAAATTAACTTTTGATGGGTTTTTAAGAAACCTGATCCATTTTACCTCTTGGGTATATTGAGACCTCCATATCGCATCATCAAAGTCATATATTATTTTTTTCTTTAATACTTTAGCGATGACCCATTCAAAAATTGGAGGACCCAATGGTGCCATTTCTCTATGAATAAACACAACAGGTGTATCTATAAGTTTAAACAAATCGACAATCCTCCGAACATAACCATAAAAAAGTCCCCAAGCCTTCATCGACCAATACCCCCTTTGATATAATATCTGATAAGTACTTTCGCTGTAAAAAGGTAATGTAACCAATGACACCCCTTTTTGATTAAAAAACTGAGTGTATTGCTCGTGTCTGAACCTCTGACTAGGAGCATAACCACATGGACTTAAGGCAAAGACGTATACTTTCATGCTGAATGAATCAAATATACTATTTACACTTCATAATTAACAACAAACACCATAGCTTCTTACGCTAAAAGATGAAATCCATGAAATCGATATGCAAGAGAAAAGAGAACGTCCGGTCTCGTATAAATCAGGATATTCTGTCTTCATAAAAATGAGGTTAAAACGGCTTTATTTAAGCGGAGGATTTCTTTAGGGAGAATCAAATCATTTTAGTTTTTTTTTGTAACTTCATGGGAACAATCATCTTGCCATTGTTTGTATTTGTTAAACCCAGTTAAATGAAAATTTTAGGAATATCTGCTTTTTATCATGATTCTGCAGCGGCACTTGTGTGCGATGGCGAAATCATTGCAGCTGCACAAGAAGAACGTTTCACGAGAAAAAAACATGACCCAGGATTTCCTACACATGCCATCCAATATTGTTTGGAACATTCCGGCTTTACGATAGACGAACTTGATGCGGTCGTTTTTTATGACAAACCACTCTTGAAATTTGAACGTTTACTCGAAACCTATTATCATTTTGCCCCCAAAGGCATTCGATCATTTATCATGTCAATGCCCGTTTGGTTAAAAGAAAAAATGTTCTTAAAAAAGGTAATTAAAGACGAACTTTTTAAAATTCAAGCTTATCATAAAAGTAAGCTCACTCTTTTATTCCCTGAACATCATCTCTCTCACGCAGCAAGTACCTACTATCCTTCTCCATACGAAGATGCTGCTATCTTAACGATCGATGGAGTTGGAGAATGGGCTACTGCTTCAATTTGTCATGGCAAAAAAAATACGATTGAAATTCTAAAAGAACTTAGATTTCCTCATTCATTGGGATTATTATATTCCGCTTTCACATATTATTTAGGATTCCGGGTTAATTCCGGTGAGTATAAATTAATGGGCCTTGCACCTTATGGGAATGAAGATTCAGAACAGGTGAAAGCATTCATAACTAAAATAAAGGACCATTTAATTGATATAAAAGCAGATGGGTCAATATGGCTTAACCAAAGTTATTTCGACTATGCTACTGGATTGAAAATGGCTAAAGAGAACAAATGGGAAGAACTGTTTGGTATTAAAAAAAGATCTCAAGAAGGGGAATTAAGTCAAGACGAATGCAATCTTGCTCTCGCCATTCAAAAAGTAACAGAAGAAGTTGTAATCAAAATGGCCCAAGAAGCCAAAAAGCTTACAGGCTCGGATAACATTTGTTTGTCGGGAGGAGTAGCGTTAAACTGTGTTGCCAACGGTAAACTTTTGAAATCAGGGATTTTCAAAAATGTTTACATCCAACCTGCTGCAGGAGATGCAGGCGGCGCACTAGGCGCAGCACTCGCAGCATACCATATTTATTTTAACAACCCTTTACAAAAAATGGAAGGCGAAAGGGATCAAATGAAAGGTTCTTATCTAGGTCCTGAATTTTTCAACCAAGACATTGAATCAATGTCTCGCAAGTACAAAGCAAAATACGAGTATTGTAAAGAAGATCGTGAGTTAAATACAAAAACCGCAAGTATTCTATCTGAAGGCATGGTGGTTGGATGGGTTCAAGGGAAAATGGAATTTGGCCCAAGGGCACTAGGGAATAGAAGTATTTTAGGAGACCCCCGAAATGCAGAAATGCAGAAAAAATTAAATTTGAAAATAAAATACAGAGAAAGTTTTCGTCCTTTCGCTCCTTCTGTGTTAGCAGAAGATTGCGATCAGTATTTCGAACTACAGGGTACATCTCCATACATGCTTTTAGTTCAAGATGTCAAAGAAAGTAGAAGAAACACGTTACCGACGAATTATAATACCATGAATCTTAGGGAAAAACTTTACTTTAAACGTTCTGACATTCCTTCCATTACGCATATCGATTTTTCAGCTCGAATACAAACCGTTCATAAAGATACAAATCCCAAATATTGGCATCTTATTCAAGCCTTTAAAGAGAAAACTGGATTCGGCTTACTTGTAAATACCAGTTTTAATGTAAGAGGAGAACCTATTGTATGTACACCAGAAGATGCCTATCGTTGTTTTATGAGAACAGAAATGGATTATTTAGTCATGGGTAATTTTATTTTCAGTAAAAAAGATCAGCCAGAATGGAAGAAAACAGACCATTGGCAAGAGGAGTTTGTTTTAGATTAGTGTATTTTAACCTGTGATTATGAATAAAATAAAATCTTTTTTTAAAACAATGTTTAGCAAAAGCAATATTTTATGGCTTTTGGCGATGTCTGTTTTCACTTTAGTATGCTTGGAAATTTTTGCCAGGATATACATTGGCTCAATTTTAGAAAAATCATTCGATCCAAAATTTAGATTTAGTTCTTATCGGGTATACGAACACGTTCCTGGTTTTCATGAAGGGAAAAATGGGAAAGACTGGATCGTAATCAATAATCAAGGTTTCCGAAGAACATCGGATGTGAGCCTTGAAAAACCACAAAACACCTATAGAATTTTTTTACTGGGAGGTTCTGCTGCTCATGGTATTTCTAGTGCCCCACCTTATCCTATTAAACATATCTATCCAAATGAAACCATTGACTTTTATCTAGAAAGCTTGCTAAAAAAACAATACCCTGAAAAAACCTTCGAAGTGATCAATGCAGCAGTCACTGGATATCAAACATTTCAACATCATGCTTACTTAGCCTCTGAATTGCTTCAGTATAATCCCGATCTAATCATATTTTTCGATGGCATAAATGATCACTTTACCAACAATCCTGAGTTCGATACGTATAAAAACTTTCGCTATCAATTTTGGAAACCAAGGCTTCAAGAACCCACGTTAAGCTATTTGTTTGACTATTTTGCATTGTACCTTAGTCAATACTCCGCTCTAGCTAAAGGCTATTTTTATTATAGACTCCCTAATGACGCTATAGCAAATGATCGTAAAATAGATTTCATTGCACCCTACAAAACAGAAGCCGAATTATTTTCTGACCATAAAAAAGCTGCTGAAAAACAATTTCTACGGGCCATTAAAAACAACCTGTCTCTTCTAAAACAATATCATGTAGATGCGTTACTTTGTTTTCAACCTATTTTATCTCTTAGAGACTCCATATTGTTATCTCCTGCTGAAAAAAGTTTTAATCGTGCAGAACCAATGAAAAAAAGTTTGTACCCATTAATTAATGAAGAATTAAAAAAAGTTTCCACTCAATATCAATGTCCTTACATAGACTTTAATCCTGTCTTTAATCAAGAGACATATCGTAGTCAACAACTTTTCATTGACTACTGTCATTTATCTCCCAAAGGAGCTGAAGTCTCCGCATATGCTATCTTTGAACTATTAAAAGATAAACTTGATTCAACAAACGTAAAATAACTATTTATCCTTTAAACAAATACAGTATGGATTTCTTAAAAGATCTTTTTCGCTTTTTATCTCAAAGAAAAAAATGGTGGCTATTCCCTGTCATTCTTATCTTATTACTTCTAGGTGTACTTATTGTATTAGGAGGAGGAAGTGCTATTGCTCCGTTTATTTATACTCTTTTTTAAAATAAGATGATGAAAATACCAAAAGAAAAAGTACTCGAAAACAACTTGGTCATAGCAGGAGGACTTTTAGTTTTCTATTTTATATACCAGATTAAAGTGCTTGTCGTGCTCGCTCTAGTGGTTATCATTCTAACGGTAATCTCTGACGTAATTGCACAAAAGATAAGTTGGCTATGGATGAAATTAGCAGAAGTATTGGGCTATATCAATTCAAAAATATTGCTATCTATTATCTTCTATTTCATTCTTTCACCTATCGCTTTCATTTATAAAATATCGTCAAAAGACAATCTACACCTTAAGAAAAACAAACTCAATTCTTTGTTTGTAGACAGAAATAAAACATATACTGCCGAAGATCTAAAAGATCTTTGGTAGTATACTACTATTCAAAACACGTACAAACACCTTGCTCATCATATGTCCTATCTTCTAAGTACAGTCAATTAACATGAACTACTTTTGTCTTACTTGGGTAGATCTTATCATGACTCCAATCATGCTGTGCATGATTTTTATTGTGGCATTAATTATTAGCACCAAGGTACTTAAAAACGATCCTTTACAAAAATTCTTCATCCCTGCTCTATCTCTAAAAATAATCGGCTCTACGCTGATGGTTCTAATTTACCAGTTTTACTATACTGGAGGAGATACCTCCGCTTATTTTATAGATAGCTTAAACGTAACCGATGCGCTCACAAATTCACCCACCACTGCATTCAAGATTACGTTTACAGATGCATTAAAATTTGACAGTGACATTAGTCGCTACACCAATAAAATGATCTTTTTCAAAGATCCCAGTACGCTTTTGGTGTGTAAAGTAGCAGGATTTATTAACCTATTAACCCTTTCATCTTTTCTGCCTACGTCTATCGTTTTTGGGATTATAGGATTATCCGGAATTTGGGCATTATTAATAACACTCTATAAAATAGAACCTGCTCTAAAAAATCAGTTTGCCTTTGCTACGCTATATATTCCTTCCATTTGTTTTTGGGGATCTGGTCTAATCAAAGACACCCTCGTTATTAGTGCATTTGGTTGGCTTATTTATGGTTTTTACAATGCCTTCATTCTTCGTAAAGAATATTTTAAATCAACAATCATCATCCTGATATCAGTCTATATCATTACCGTAATTAAAATATATGTAACGATCAGTCTATTAGCTGCATTATTGATATGGTTCTTCTTAGAATACCATATCAAAATCAGATCTGTATTTGTTAAAAACATATCTAAACCTCTGGTGTTAATATTGTCCGTCACCGCCATATTCCTTATCATCAATAAAATAACACAGAGTAATTCACGATATGGGTTTAAAAATATTTTTGAAACCTCAAAAATTACTGGCGATTACATCGCCAGAGTAAGTAAGATAGCAGGGGGGTCCTATTATTCCATTGGAGACATCGAATACTCTTTTACAGGCTTTATTAAAGCAGCACCTGCTGCAGTTAATGTTACTCTTTATAGACCCTATTTATGGGAAGTATCAAACGTACTGATGCTGGTTTCTGCTTTAGAAAACACCCTTTTACTTTTATTTACCTTGTACGTTTTTTATAAAACCGGCTTTATAAGGTCACTGGTGATTATCAATAAAACACCTTATCTATTTGCCTGTATTGCATTCATCATTCCTTTTGCGTTCGCTATTGGCATTTCAACGATGAATTTTGGGACCTTAGCAAGGTACAAATTGCCTCTCATTCCCTTATATACTTCGGGTTTATCCTACTTGTATTTTTTAGGAAAGAGAGAGAAAGAAGCAAGACAAAATAAATAAAATAAGGTATTACTTTTTTTCATACCAACCTTTAATGGCATTCCCCATCCCAATAAAACTAAGGACCGTATTAAGTGTATTTTTAATGAGTTTTAGAAAAAAATTAGACTCTATTTTAACTCTTAACTTTTCATCTGTAGAATTTGCACTAACATATTCTTCCGTCATTTTCCTGTTTTCAGACAGCTCTATACTTGTCTTTATTCTTGTTAAACTAAACCCCGTTGTAGAGAGTTTGACTTTTTTAAAATTGTTGTTGGTCAATAAATAGTTTATTGTTTTAGGAGTATAGTAACATAAATGTTCCGGGTAGCTAATGATATTAAAATCTGCCTTTAATATAAACCGTTCTAGTGCATTAAAATTAGGTGTTGTAAAATAAAAAAGGCCACCCTTTCTCAACAATTGATTGATGTTGTTCACTTCTTCAATCGGATTATTAATGTGTTCAATTACCTCAAAAGAAGTTATGATGTCAAATTCTTCTGGATTGAACCATTTAGAAGTCAACACACCTTGATGCATACTGATTCCTTTGCTTTGACAAACCTGTATGGCCTTATCAGTATATTCTGTACCAAATACTTCCCACCCTCTTTTTTTTGCCAACTCTAAAAAATTACCTACTCCACATCCAACATCTAATAACTTATTAGTTTTTCTATACTTATCAAACTGATCCAACAGTTTGTTATATCTTAAAACTGTGATAGGAGACAAATAATCTTCTCTTGTATACTTGCTACTATATACTTCGATAAGCTCACTTTCAGATGGTATCTTAGAACAAAAAACAAATCCTACAGAACTACTTTTAACAAGATAGTTCTTCTCATAACCTCTTAGCTTTTTTATGTTGGTATCGCCACTTATTAAACAAGCCTTATGTTCTTCGTTATTATACATTCAAATACGACTATAAAATATTTTTACTGGACACGAACATGATCTATTATTTTTTGTATTCCACTTGAAAGATCCACAAACTCTCTTCCGATTATTTTTTTCATGATAGAATTATCAGGCAATCGACGTGTCATATCACCTTCTTCCAATGGAGGCAGATGTATTATTTTAGAGTCCGAGTTAGTCTGTTTTATTATTAAATTAGCCAATTGAAGAATTGAGGTTTCATTATTGTTCCCAATATTAATGGTTTCATTTTCATACGTCACATCATTCATTGCTTTTATAGTCGCGTCGACATTATCATCGATATAACAAAAAGTTCTTGTCTGACTACCATCACCATAAATCGTAATGTTTTGATTAGCTAACGCTGCATTTAAAAATTTCGAAATTACAAAGTCTGTACTTTGCTTAGGTCCATACGTATTAAAAAATCTAAAAATCGTATAATTCAAATCATACTCATGCTTATATGATTTTAAGAAAGCCTCCCCTACATTTTTGACAATAGCGTATGGAAGACGTGAATTCAATGGCGTAGTCTTTTCATTTTGAGGAAACTCCACAGGTTCTCCATATACTTCTGAAGAAGAAGAAAAAAACACTCTTTTAACTCCTGTATTTTTAGAAAGTTCAAGTATATTTTTAATACCCGTAATATCATTTAACACTAATACAGGATTTTCTAACGTTCTTTTAACTCCAACAAGAGCGGCATAATGGAATACATAATCGAAGTAATTCCTGGTCATGATTGTTGAAATCTCTGCATAGTTATTGACGTCTGCTTTTATAAATTTGCAGTTATTGGCTTTAGGAATATTTTTTAAATTTCCAGTAATTAAACTATCAACTAAAAATACTTCATTTTCTTTATCGAGTATTAGCTTATCTGCTAATGAACTAGGTACAAAACCAGCACCTCCGGTAATAAGTATTTTAGCCATATTTATTTCGTTATTTTATTTTGCCACGCCCAAGCTGATCTCATCATGTCCTCAATACTATACTTAGCTTCCCAATTAAGCAATCTTTTAGACTTAGTACAATCGCTATATATAGCAGCAACGTCTCCTGACCGTCTCCCTACTTTTTCATAATTCAACTTCACTCCACAGACCTGCTCAAACGTTGAAATGGCTTCCAGTACGGTTACGCCATTGCCTGTTCCTAAATTAATAACATCAAAGGCTGGTACAGATTCTCCTTTATCAATATAATAAAACGCTTTTAAGTGAGCATCTGCTATATCCGACACATGCACATAATCCCTAACACAAGAACCATCTCTCGTGTTATAATCAATTCCAAAAACACTCAATTTTTCCATTAGGCCTGCTGCTACCTGAGTAATAATAGGTACAAGATTATTAGGTCTTCCATTAGGCAATTCCCCGTTAAGTCCACTCATATCGGCCCCTACTGGATTGAAATACCTTAAGGCTACCACTTTAATGGGTGTATTCTGAATACTTAAGGCTATGATCTCTTCCCCTATACGTTTTGTGTGTGCATATGAAGACTCCGGTACTTCCAGTTTAGTATTTTCAGTTACAGGAAGAACAGAAACATTACCATAAACAGAGCATGAAGAAGAAAAAATAAGTTTATTTACTCCAAATTCTTTACAACATTTTAAAATACTCAACAGAGAATTTATGTTATTATCGTAATACCATTCAGGATTTGCCACAGAGTCTGGTACTGACTTTAAGGCAGCGAAATGAATTACACCTTGAATGCCAGGGTTTTCAGCAAAAATAACCCGTGTATCTTCTAAAGACCTCAAATCTACTGGATAGTTCTTGATTACTTTTCCTGTAATTTCTTCTATTCTTTTTAATGTAGCAGAAGATGAGTTTAAATAATTATCTACAGATATGACCTCCAGATCTGTTTGTCTCAAAAATTCAATTGCAGTATGGGATCCAATATACCCACAACCTCCTGTGATAAGGATACTTTTTTTACTCATAAATTCTATTTATATATTTTGCCGTATATCTCTTCTGCGATTTGAAAATTCCTGTATTGTTCTGCTAAAATACGAATTTTTGAATATAATTCGGGTTTTGAAGAAGACTTGATCATCTCCTCTATTTTATTTAAAGCCATACGATAAGATTTCAAATTTCCAGGTTCAATCAAAGCTCCTGCGCCTTCCGTTTCGATAATCTCAGAATCATCAGAGATATTTTCGGTGATCACGATAGGCAAGCCCAATGCCCAATATTCTCCATTCTTTATGGGAGTACAATACCGCTTAGTTGGCACAGGTTTTACCGGAGTAAATGCAAAATCTCCCAATCCCATGTACTTGGGAATCTCATGATGAGCAACAAAACAAATGATCATTTGAGAGAAATCAACATGAGATTGTACACACCAACTATGAATTTGCTCTTTGGAATGAGCTGTCAATAAAAGGATCCGAAGTCGATCTCCATAGAAAAGCTGGGCCTCTCTAAAAAAATCAAATGCGTCCTTTTCTAAGTAAATACCTCCAAATTTTCCTGCATATACCAAGACTGTTTTACCGTCTAATTCAAAATCTTTCACGAGTTGAGGGGCTTTTTTATCCCGATCTGAAAACGCATTTAAATCAACACACGCAGGTTTTACATAAAACTTCGAAAAAGTTGCGTTATACTTCAGCTTAGCATACTCTCTCATCCCCTTTGTTGCTGAAATTACACAAAGAGCTCTTTGACTCATTTTCTTTTCCAAATAAAATAATAAACGAAACTTCAACCCTCCTCTCTTCCAAGCTCCATTCTCAACCATTGCTTCTGCATGAGGTTCATAACTGTCGATAACCAATGGCCGACCCGTAATCAGTGACAATAAATAACCCAAACCTCCTGCAGGAGTACAAAAGGTATGAATGATACTTATCTTTTTAAATCCAATCAGGTACCACAGATAACAAAAATGAAAAAAAGAACTGGCCCCTTTTTGAACCAATGCTTTTTGAAACGAAAAGGGAATCAATTCTATATTAACCGCTGCAAAATCTTTATTAATTGTACTCAGCTCTTCCTTTGACAATAAAAGATGTTTCTGTTCTGTCGTTACAAGATATATTTTACTATTCTCTGGTAAATGAGAACGAATAATTTTAATATAGGGAAGTGTATAGGTTTGAATAAGAGCATCCTTGTAAGACCAAGAGGTTAATATCAAAACGTTTTTCATCATACTCTATTCAATAAATTACACCCTAAAAAACGCTCTTTTTAATAAAAAAACAGGCAAAAAAACTGCAAGTATACACCATATTTACAATATAAATAATACAATTTACTTTTCAATATAGGTAAAAACTGAAGTCTAAAATATTTAATATTAAATTATGAAGCGATTAAATGGTTAATTAGGAAACCCTTGATAAAGGTAATCGATAGCAGGATCAAAATGATAAAAAAACACACGGTATTCTCATTTATAAATAATGCCTTAGCATTATTTATCCTAGGGTTATGTATTAGAATTGTCTATACGCTTTATTTTTCTCACTTTTTTGCCCAAAGCTACCTCAATACCAATAGTGTTGTATATGATGGTGCAGACTTTGGAGCTTGGCTTAACGCATTTAAATCATTAATAAACACAGGAAGCTTTACTGTAAATCCAGACCATCCATACGGATTCTTTGGACGAATGCCTGGCTATTCCTTTTTTATAGGAGCATTCTACCTCGTGTTCGGTAATACATACTATTTATATGCCTTAATCGTCGTTCAGATACTACTCGATTCGTTTAACATTGTTTTAATATACCTTATTACAAAAAGAATATTCCCGTCTTCCTCTTTTACTTTTTTACCCGGACTCATTTATGCCATTCACCCTATAAACATCATATGGACTCCTGTTCTCATGTCAGAATGTCTTTCCATCTCTTTAATGATCATAGGATTTTATCTTCTTATTGCATCCGATCATAAATGGAAGTATTCACTGGCTGGATTTATTTTTGGGTTAAATATTTTAGTAAGACCTCAGATCGCAATCTTAACGATTGTCATCATCATGGTAATGATATACTATTCATTACAAAACCAACGCATAAAAACCATTGGATTAAAGAATAGTTTGCTATTTTGTTTTTTCTTAGGAATCACCTATGGTATTTGGCCTGCTAGAAATTATATCATACACGACAAACTTATATTTACACATGATATTAGATCTATGAAATGCTGGAGCAATGACGTATATGGCTTTATGTGCTATATCTTTTCTATTCAAAGCAATTGGGATCCCCAGTTTAATCAGATCGTTCAAAACAAACCTTTTGAGGTGAACAAAAAAATCGCATACGTCAGCCCATCTGATTCCTCCGACCTTGCACGTGCTGTTTACCTGGCTCAAAACTGTGGCTCCGGCTTCAGTCATTGGGCTGGATATCCCAAAAAACCAATTGAAGGGGATAATTGTGACTCTATCGTGTATGAATTGTTTTTAAAACTCAGAGACCACCAGATTAAATATAACCCGTGGCATTATTGGATTAAACAACCTTTCAGTAATTTAAACAAATGCTTTTTTAAATCTGAGCTTTCTAAACCTGGGAAATCCGTCCTTGCACAACTCATACCTCTTATTTTTTTGTTTAGAACAGTCATTCTTTTTGCAGGAATTATAGGATGTATAATTTTAATTTTACAACATCATCCTTATCGTTTTTTCTTCTCTATTTCATTAATCTATTTTATTTCATGGTATGCCCTCATGTGTTTCGGACCAACATCTTTCTTACGAAATATAGAAATGAGATACCTCATTCAAGCGGATACCTTAATGATTATTCCACTTATGGCATATTTTACCCAATGGACATCCTATAATAAAAAGGAATATACCTCTTAATTTGAGGCTAAAGCACTTCTACCTTTTTCTTCCATCTTAAAACTTTCTCTTCTAATACATGGTAAGAGATATAACTCAATAGAAAAGACAGCAACAAAATGAGTGTGCTTGAAAAAAACAAACTTGTAAAAGTTATCAATTCGATTTTTAGTAATCTGCATACACCAAGTATAATAATGCCCGCTATATTATGTAACATATACAAGCCATAGGTATACTTCCCCCATTTCGTAATAAACTTATTAGAAGAAAATTTAAAAAAAGAATGATCACAGTAATTTTGTTCAACGATTACAAAAACAAAAAAGAGAGCCAATAACACCGAAAAAACCATATACCCTATATGATCATTTTCGTTGACTAATCCCATGAATGCAAATATTATAAATCCAATCATATACACTACCCGTATTTTTTGTTTAGGAAGCGATTGAAAAAAAGCAATAAACGGTTTTGAATAAATGCTATAGTAAGCCGCTAAGCCTCCAAAAGACAGAAGATACATCACACTCAGCGTATGTCTACCGATATAAGTTAACCCTTTGAATTCTGCATAACCATTAAAAATTATACTTGATAATATTGTACTGTAAAAGATAAAAACATAAGCCCTCTTCGGTACAAGAACAAAAAGTAAAGGCCATACCGCATAAAACTGTTCTTCAATAGATAATGACCAAGTCACCTCCAAAAATCCAGGGATTATACCATCATGAAATCGTTGAATATTTATAATATCAAAATTACCTAAAAAGAAGATATAATATAAAGGTTTATAATATAAGGGAGCATCTGCATCGAAGTAAATTCTTATAACAGGATATATCACCAGCGAAAAACCAATGATCACAAAATAAAGAGGCCAGATTCTTAAGGCTCTTCTGATGTAAAAATAAATTACGTTGATCTTACCCGTTTTTTCTTTCTCTTTCAATAAAAGGTATGTAATCAAGAAGCCACTCAAAACAAAGAAAATATGTACTCCAGCAGTACCATTGGCAATAAACTGCAACAGTATTGCTTTGAAATTCCCTTCTTCTATACCTAATGTATCTATAGCTGTAGCATAATAATGTAAACTAAAAACCATCAAAAATGCAATAAATCGTATTCCGTCTAAATTCGGAAAATAACTACCAGATTTCATCTACTCTATTTAATGTATTCTATTTTCAATTCATAAGGCCAAAAACTGAATTAGCCTTCTAACAAGTTATTATTCAACAATTCTGCAAACAACTTGCATTGATGAGCCCTCGAATATTGTTGTATTTCTTGCGTATTTATGGATATATCTGTTTTCTTATTCAAAAGGTAATCTTCTATATTTTTCTTCAAGGTTGAATAAGCCTCATCGTAAGTATTACAAATAATTGCCTGACCTGTTTTTTTAAGCGTTTGGTCGATAATATCATGATCTGACGGACATATTAATACAGGACGACGGCTTCCTATATATTCGTACAATTTACTCCCAGGAACACCCTTTAACCCTTTATGTGATACCATTAAAAGTAAATGTGACCGTAACTGGATCTCGATGATTTTACTATTATCCATTCGCTCTGTAATGAGATAATAATCCGTATAATCAGAAAGCTCATTCTTTACACGTTCGGTTTGACGCTTATTAAAAGCCAAACCTAAAAACATGATTCTTAACTTTAGTTTTGAGTTAAATTCCCTTACAATTTGCTTAAATGCACCCAAAAACAATTCTATGGGCTGTTCATCGTATAAAGTCCCATTATATACAATGGTATACTCCGAAAACAAGGGCTTTAGAGCTACTTGATTATACATTTCATGATAATAGCCATTTTCGATTAGGTTGCATTTTTTATTAAGCAGTGTTTGAATTTTATTGACATAATGATCAGATACCGTAGTTACAATATCTGCTGTACGAACCCATTTTTTTTCAAAATAGGCATCTACAAGGTATTTGAGCTTATAAATATAATTGTTTTTTAATTTGATTTCAGATGTACTCCAATCATCTCTGTAATCGGCAACCCATTTGACACCAAATTTTTTTTTCATGGTATAACCAATTTTAAAGAGGGGATACGGATTTGCCGAGATAATAATGAAATCCAGGTTTTTATTCTTTTTAACATAATCATTGGCAAATTGAAAAAAATTAGAAAAAGGTAAAATAAAAGGAAAGGCATTCTGAAAAAACATTTCTATCAATATGAGCGGTTTTGTGATAAAAGCAAAAACGGATCCTTGTAGTTTTAGGTGTAAGCGAGTCCTTAAATTACCTTTAAAAGGCAAATAATAGACTTCATAATCTTCATGCTTTTCCTGCCTAATCTGAGATCCTGTAGGTATATCGGTATCGAGCTGATTGGTAATTGGAATATCCCAATTACGGGTTACAATTACGGGATAATAGCCATTTTGTTTAAAATACTTCGCCCAGCTATACGTCCTGAAAGCAGGAGTCATATTACAAGGGTTAAAATAATAACTAATGATTAAAATTTTTTTCATGGACTTAATGCCCTAGTATTGATTTAAACACGAGATCCTATAAACTAATTTATCATGCAAGAAATCGATATCTTAATATAACTAACTCAATGGATATGTTTTGAAATTATTTCAGCAATTTGAAACGCAGCTTTCCCATCTCCATATAAATCTTTAAAGTTCAATCCTCCAGAATTTGTCAATATATTAGACATATTCTCCAAATTATCAAAAAGCAAAGTATTACATCCTCCATCAAGGGTTTCAACCCATTCCGTCTCCTTACGTATTGTAATACATTTTTTATGCAACATATACGCTTCTTTCTGAATTCCCCCAGAATCTGTAATGACTCCTTCAGAATAAAGTTGATACGATAAGCAATCAATATAACCTACTGGATCGATAAATGAAATATTCTTATAATGATCTAATAAAATACCCCATTCCTTAAGTCTATTTTTAGTCCTAGGATGCAAAGGGAATATAATATTCAAGGGCAAGTCATCTAAGTTTTTCAGGATATACAACATTCGTTGTTGGTCGTCTGTATTATATGGCCGGTGTAGCGTAACAAAAAAATACGCCTTATCATTTAATCGATTCAAATAAGGCCTGACCAATTGAAGTGTATCGTACATAATGTCTCCAGAAAAATAAACTCCATCTACAATACCTTCATGAGCGAGATTTTCCAAAGCCTTTTGCGTAGGAACAAATAAGAACTTAGAAACCTGATCTGTTATAATCCTATTGATTTCTTCTGGCATTTCACGATTAAAACTTCTTAATCCAGATTCTATATGAACAAGGGGAATATTAAGTTTAGCCGCCGCAAGGGCTCCCGATAATGTAGAATTAGTATCCCCGTATACTAAAACAGCAGCCGGGATTTCCTTAAGCAATATCTCTTCTATTTCTTTTAACATAAACCCCGTTTGGGCTCCATGCTTCGAAGGCATTTCTCCCTCCAACAGGTAGGTAGGTTTAGCAATTTTAAGCTCATCAAAAAATATCTGACTCATGTTTTCATCAAAGTGCTGACCCGTATGTATAGTCACGACCTCAAAAAAGAGGTTCAATGCAACTTCCATCGGTGCATGCTTTACAAATTGAGGCCGAGCCCCTACAATGGTTAGAATTTTAGGTTTCATTTAAATATTCTTTACGATAAGGCCATTAAACAATCGTATTTAAACTTTAACTAATTGATCATCTTTCCTGCCAGAAGTATTCTCCATAATTCATCGTTTCCCATCTCATCCATCGACGAAACGAGTTTATGATTTACGATTCTTTCATCCACCAATTTCCCCATGGATTCATGAATTTCATTTTTTAAACCATTACTCTTAAGCCAGGCATCTTTAGGTGGTTCATACCCTATCTTATCTTTTCTCCAGACTATTTCTTTGGGCATGATCTCTTCAAAAGAAATCCGCTGTATCCATTTAGTCCATCCCTGATTAATTTTCATAGAAGCAGGCAGGCTATATATAAAAGAAACCAACTCATGTTCTAAATAAGGAAGTCTTACTTCTAAAGAATGTGCCATTGAATTTCGATCTGCATACCTCAACAAATCCTCCAGCCCATAATTAAAAGTACTATAATTAAGCGCCTCATTCAAGCTGTGAAAATCTTCTTTTATAAATAAATCAGAACATTGGTTGGCCGCTACAAAATCTTTTGTAAACATTTTTTTCGCTTGTCCTCTGGCAGTATACCTGTTTTTAATATAATGGTATAAAGCAGGAGATAACGTTTCTTTTAAAAAACGTAATAACCCCTTCGCTATTTTAGGATTAATATGATTGTCAGTATGTAATAGTTGATACGCTTCAAATTCTTTTTTATATGAAGTTAAAGACTTCTTTTTCAGCTCATAAAAATAACTATAAAAATAGCCGTGATATCCTGCTAATACCTCATCTGCTCCTTGCCCATCCAACATCACCGTTATCCCATTCTGGCGAGCACTTTGATATACTTCATACTGAACAGCAATACTTGCACTGGCAAAAGGTTCATCTTGTGCATAAATCACTTTATTTAAATTTTCCATCATGGACAACTCTGTTGGAAAAACAAAATGCGCTTGTGCATGAGTAGTTGCAATGACTAAATCTTGAAAATATGATTCGTCTTTCTTAAACCCGGGGAAACGTGCAGAAAACGTTTTCTGATTATTCCCATACGATTTTGTTATAAGCTCATCCATTAAGCTTACAATTAAAGAGCTATCCAGTCCTCCAGACAAACTACTTCCTATCGGTACATCGGATCTTAATCTTCTCTTTATCGAATCATACAAAAGGTTTTGAAAGGTCTCTTTCGCCTTTTCAAGAGAAATTCTTTCATCTACTTTACGATAATCAATTTCCCAATATTTTATAACATTAAATTCTTTACTCCCTATATCAAATACAAAATAATGAGCTTGAGGAATTTTATAAATCTGCTCATAAAAAGTCCTATCCTGATGCTCAGGATCACTTACCAATCCTTGTGACAGATAATTATACAAGGCTTGAGGCCTGTATTTTTTAAGAATACCTCCAGCCCATAATGATTTAATTTCTGAAGCGAAAAAAATATTATGGTCTTGATCTATGTGATAATAAAAAGGTTTTTCTCCAAAACGATCTCGAGCCCCAAAGCATTGGTTTGTTATTCTATCATATAAAACAAAAGCAAACATGCCATCCATATCCTCTAGGCATTTTTCCCTTTTATCGTCATACAAAGCAAGGATTACTTCGGTATCTGTATTGGTATAAAAAACATACCCTTTATCAATTAATTTCTTTTTTAGTTCTATGTAATTGTAAATTTCTCCATTAAAAACAATGGTATAACGATCTAAATAATGCATAGGCTGATGCCCACCTTCACTCAAATCAATAATAGAAAGTCTACGATGACCCAAGCCAACTTGTTGGGTTGGAGAAAACCAATGACCTTCTGCATCTGGACCTCTGTGAGCAATTGCATCCGTCATAGATTTCAATCTTCTACTATTGACAATAGCAGGATCTGAACTAATAATACCAGCTATTCCACACATAATTAAATCAGTTTCTTCATCATATCATTCAATGTTCTTTTGAAAAAGAACAAAGTAAAACCAATAAACAATATTAGAGTAATCATTTTCCAGAATAATGCAACCTCACTGCTGGAAAAACTTATAAATCTTACCAAGACACCTGTAACAACAGAAGCACCCATCACCCATATGACTGTTTTAAATTTATATGGAATAAAGTACAACGATTGAGATTTCCGGAACAAATAAATAGGGACTAGTAATTGAGCAAAAACAGTTGCCAAAGCAGATCCTTCTTTGCCCCATATTGGGATAAGGAGAATGTTTAAAATGATATTTAAAAAAGAAGCTGCCATAATACTATACGAATATGGAAGAGATGTTTTAGCAATATTTGCTCCCAATGAAGCGATGTAAGTAATTGCAATCAATATGATATTGAGACTTAAGATAGGTACAACCCAAGCAGCATCATAATATTTAGCATTAGTAAATAGAACTAACATTTCAGGAGAAAATAAAAACATGATTAAAATTAAAATAGAACTTACACTCCCGAAGATTAAAAACACATTGGCATACGTTTGTTTAGCATCTTTTTCGTGTAGAATAGAATAGGCAAATGCTCCCCATGCCTGCTGAAAAGCTCCTGTAAACAAATACATACCTGAAGCAAAAGATGCTCCTATCGAAAACAGACCGACTTCTGTTTTATTCGTAAAGTAAAGTAGAAAATAAGAATCGGTAGAATTTAACATCCAATATGCCAAAGCTGCAGGCATTAAAGGGAAAGAAAAACGAAGCATGGTTCGAATTTTTGTTCGATCAAAAAAACTAACATGCAACCATGACTTTAAATTTACAAGTGCAATGATACTAAAACAAAATCCTGAAATAAACAACGCCATGTAAACACCAACAATGTGCATTTTGAGATACAAAACAAACAACATGGTCAATCCTATGGTGAACAAAGATTGAGATATCGAAAACCATACCGTTGAAACTGGCTTGCGTTGTAATCTATACCAATTTAAAAGTATGTTAGGTAATATATTAACGATTAAAGTACCACAAGCTAAAGTCCAAAGAAGCCCTACCTTTTTCAATGGCAATTCAAATAAATACGTTGAAGCAAGAGGACAACTGATCAACATCACCAATCCTAATAATGTGCTTATAAACAATTGAAACCAAAACCATGAAGCAAAAATTATTTTACGGTCTAACTCATTTTCATTATCATAAAAAAACCTAGATGCACTGCTATCTAAAGCACATATCGATAAAATACCCACTAAAAAAAAAGTATTGTTAATTAACGTCAGGATACCATAATCAGAAGGTGTAAAAATGTATGTATACATGGGGATTAGCCAAATAGATATCATTCGGCTAACCACATTAGATAAGCCATAAATAACACTATCGCTAGCTAAAGATTTTATTTTATCAAAGCTCATTAATTATTTTTTTTGTTTCTATCGCAGAGCGATATATTCCAATCAGCTGTTCTGCTATGACATCTGAATCATGATATTTCTCTGCATATTCCCTACTCTTGACTCCTATCCTATTTCTTAATTCAGGATTTACAATTAATGAAGTCAACTCTTTTTTCAATGTATCCGGATTTGCGTTGACAATGGGACAATCTTGAGGTAATCCATATTCAACGAGCTGAGGCATGATATAACATAAAACAGGTTTACCAAAACTCATCGCCTCTATAGAAGCCATACCATAACTACCCAAAATTAATTGATCAATAAATATGTCTGCTTTAGTCATCCACTCTAAAACAACACTTCTAGGCATATTTTGCAACAACTTAAAATCAAATTCGAATTCTTGCTGTAAGGTTTCAATTGCTTGAATAATATACTTTGATCCTTTAGCAATTTGAGCCGTAGGTGAATGAACCACCAATATTTTTTTCTTAGTCAAAGATGGATATGCCGGAACAAACTCTTTTACATTCATCCTCTGAAAAACACAATGTTGTTCCTTAAATAAGGAAGCCGTTAAGAAAAAACTCATCTCAGGACAAACTATTGGAATAGCTCCATACTTGGCGAATAATCGTTGCAGAGACAATGCTCTTGTCGTATTTTCAAGTCCTTTATATTCATAGCCCTCTAACCAAGCTCGCTTATAATAAGGGTTTACCGCTTGTAACAAATCGGGGTTTCGAAGCTCACTGCCGACAAACTCTATAAAAACAGGTTTATCGTATTCTTTTGCCCATGCAAGATCTTCTCCTTGATCAAGTGCTGTACCCCAAGTATAATGAATGACATCAGCCCATTTAATCCATTTTTTAATTTTTCTCTTATAGAAAAACTGATCCATCAGCCATAACAACGGATTCGTTTTCCATGAATGTAAAGGCAAATACTTTACTTGTGGAGATTTAGCATGATACTGATGCAATTGTTGTGAAATACAAATTGATTCCACTCCTTTCTTTTTATTGATAGCTTCTGCAGATATAGAAGGGATAGATGCTACATTTAAAGGCAAGAACAATACTTTCATATCAACGTCTCTTTTTTTCGAATAAGATTGTTACTATCCTGAATAGTGTAGCCATTGTAATTAAATAATCATCTCACTAAAAGGTCTTAAAAAACTATACTTAGATGTTTCGCTTATATACAGCAGGTTGTCCAAATGCAACAACATTACTAGGAAGATCCTTGTTAACCAGAGAGAACGCACCAATAACAACATTATCGCCTATGCTAACTCCTTTGATGATTACAGTATTAGGACCGATATAAACATTATTACCTATCGAAACAGGTGCCCTCTCTATAGGGCTTTCTCCTGATGTGAGTGTCTGTGCTACATTATCATGAGTATAAATCTGCACTCCAGCAGAAATCGTACACCAATTCCCTATTGTAAGATCTCCTGATCCATCCAACAATGAATTGGGACCTACCCAACAATTTGTCCCTATTTTAACATTCCCTATGACAATCGAGCTATCATAAATATTCGTATTTTCTCCAAATCCCAGCACCTTGGCTTTATCCCAACGATCATTAAGCAAATCTCCAAAGGGTAAAAGCCTATTCCATTTTTCAATAAACCCGCGACCTAACTTATTTGAAAGAGCTTGTAGCTTTTCATATAAACTAAGTAATTCCGGATCATCCCTGAGGTATTCTTTTCTGTTCATTTAATTTAGAATATGAGATTGTTTTTTTTAAACCATTCCGCTGTTCTTTCGACACCTTCTTCTAAATCTACTTTAGCTTTAAAACCAAGTAGCTTATCCGTTTTTTCTACGCTAGGAATTCTAAGCGCAATATCTGCGCTTAATGGCGGATTAAATAAGATTTTAGAATCGGACTTAAGCACTCTACATACGGTTTGTGCTAATCCAAGGATCGTGATGACTGCACGTGCATTGCCTATATTAAAACTTTCCCCTATCGCTTTAGGATCTTCAACACAACGTAAAATACAATCCACAAAATCATCGACATAGCACCATGCCCGAATTTGAGCCCCATCACCATCTATCGTGATGTTTTCATTCTTGAGGGCTTTTTTAATAAAAATCTGCATTGCTCCTTCTCCTGTTTGCCCTGGTCCATATATATTAAATGGTCTTACCGTTACAACCGGTAAATTATACTGCTTAAAATACGCATGAGCCAAATGCTCTCCTGCCAATTTAGATACCGCATAAACCCATCTCGCTTCACCCGCAGATCCAGAAACTGTTTGATCTGTTTCCGATGATTTATATGCCATAGAACCAAAAACTTCCGACGTAGAAAAATCAACAAATCGATCTTGAATACGATTAATCCTTGCCGCCTCTAATACATTGGCTGTACCCATCATATTGACACGCATCGTTTTTACCGGATCTTTAATCACCGTATCAATGCCTGCAATACCCGCTGCATGAATAACAACATCGGCACCCTCCATTGAAGATCTCACCAATGCTTCATCTAATACATCTCCCTTGACAATTTTAATATGATCGTGATTTGCAAATTCACTATTGCTTAACGTGTCTCGATGAAAATTATCATACACGACAATTTTGTTTTCAGCTACATAATTTTTAATGATTGAATTAGCAATAAAGCCAGCACCACCTGTTATGAAAATAGTTTTACCTTTCATCGATTTGCAGAATTAGTTGTTTAATAATTTGTTCAAAGTTGCTGATACGTATTTTACATCCTCCTTGGTTAAACGCTCATATATAGGCAAAGCCAAACCTTGTTTATAGGATGTATAAGCAGAAGGGAATAGCGTTTCAGACTGGTATTGGTATTTGTTCTTATAATACGTTACATCTGGAATACACTGTGCTCCGTAATTTGTTCCTATTCCTTCTTTCCTCAGTAAAGCGATCAACTCGTCCCGATCAACACCTTCTATCAATACGTGAAATGTTTGCCACGTATGATTTTTGTTTCTCTCGTCAAACTGAGGTAAAACTACCCTGGAAGATTTTATTTCTTGATAATATATTTCTGCTAACCCTTGTTTGTATTCTATTTGTGCTCTTAAACGAGCAAGTTGGCTCAATATTAAAGCCGCTTGAAAGTCTGTCATCCTATAATTGAAACCAGCATAAGGAAACTCCATTTTCTGATTCACGATTTCCATGCCATGATTTCGAAGTGCTTTCAACTTCAACGCTTGAGCTTCCGATTTAGCAAAAATCACACCTCCTTCTCCAGCCGTAATCGCCTTTCGAGGATGAAAAGAAAAAGAGCCAAAATTACCTACCGTACCAGTGTATACACCCTGATCCTTGGCACCCAACGCACAAGCTGCATCTTCAATAATGATCAGTTTATACTTATCTGCTATTTTTTTGATCTCGTGTATATCACAAGCCAAGCCAAATTCATGTACCGGTATAATCGCCTTCGTTTTAGAAGTAAGCTTTGATTCTATTTGTTTAACATCAATATTGAAATCACGCAAGTCGATATCCACAAATACCGGAGTAGCACCAACCAATTCCACTACATTGGCTGTAGCCACGTATGAAAATGCAGGAACGATGACTTCATCACCTGGTCCAATACCCGAAACGACTAAAGCTAAATGCAACGTAGCGGTCCCATTACTCACGGCAACAGCCGCATGAGAAGAAGTAAAATCACACAACTGCTTTTCGAGCAAAGCCACCTGTTCTCCTTGCACGAGCATCCCACTCCTTAAAACGCTCACCACAGCATCAATGTCTTCTTCCTTCAGCAAAGGATTCATTAATGGAATAAACTTGCTCATGCTTTATTGAAGGTTAACGATCGTACCATGAATTTATATGCTTTATGAAGATCTGTGCAATGATAGATAAAAGCTTATTTTAAAAACGTTTGAGGTATTCCTTATACACTGACTGAATACCTTCCCTCAATGCTATTTTTGAACTCCATCCCATGTCTTTTAGCTTGCTTACATCCATTAATTTTCTTGGAGTACCATCCGGTTTCGTGGTATCAAATTTTAAAACTCCAGCATAACCCACAACCTCTTTAATCAACAAGGCTAAATCTTTAATGGAGATCTCAACCCCTGAACCTATATTCACAAATTGCTTTTCATGGTAACCTTTCATGAGAAAATAACAGGCATCGGCAAGATCGTCCACATGTAAAAATTCACGCAAAGGACTTCCTGTTCCCCAAACTTCAACTTCGTCCTTTTCGGCCGTCTTGGCTTCATGTATTTTACGAATAAGGGCTGGCAACACATGAGATGTATTTAAATCATAATTATCTCCTGGCCCATACAAATTGGTAGGCATCACAGAAATAAAATTAGCCCCAAATTGATCCCTATATGCTTCACACATTTTGATCCCCGCAATTTTAGCAATGGCGTAAGGTTCATTCGTAGGTTCCAATAATCCAGTCAATAAACTTTCTTCTTTCAGCGGTTGCGGAGCAAATTTCGGATAAATGCAAGACGACCCTAAAAACATCAATTTCTTGACCTTATTGACATGTGCTTGATGAATCACATTATTCTGAATCATCAGGTTATCGTACAAGAAATCGCCTCTGTATATATTATTGGCTTGAATCCCACCAACCTTTGCCGCCGCTAAAAAAACATACTCTGGTTGATGTTCTTCAAAAAACGTTTTGACTTGTCCCTGATCCCTAAGGTCTAACTCTTTTGACGTTTTACCGATAAAGTTTGAATAGCCTTCTGCTTCAAGTTTTCTCCGTATGGCAGAACCTACCATACCTCGATGACCAGCTACATATATCTTACTTTTTTTTTCCACGCTGAACTACTCAAAATAATTTTTTACCTGATATCCCTCTTTTTTAAGCAGCTCATCTGCTTTAAACAATTTGATATCAGCCTCAACCATTTCTTTCACCATCATGGCCAGGGTATATTTAGGTTTCCATCCCAGTACGGTATTGGCTTTTGTCGGATCTCCTATCAACAAGTCTACTTCTGTCGGCCTAAAATAGCGAGGGTCGATATGAACAACTTCTTGACCTACTTTCAAAGGCACCGTTGGATTATTCACGCTGGAAACAAAAGCTACTTCGTTGACGCCTTCTCCTTTAAATGCTAATTCTATTCCTATTTCCTGAAATGCCATGCGTACAAAATCCCTCACCGAAGTGGTTTTTCCCGTAGCAATCACAAAATCTTCTGGTTGGTCTTGTTGTAATATTAACCACATCGCCTCTACATAATCTTTGGCATGTCCCCAATCTCTTTTGGCATCAAGATTACCCAAAAACAATTTATCTTGTAAGCCTAAAGCCACTCGAGCTACGGCCCTTGTGATTTTTCTTGTCACAAATGTTTCTCCTCTCAAGGGGGATTCATGGTTAAAAAGAATCCCATTGGTAGCAAACATATTGTAGGCTTCACGATAATTGACCGTAATCCAATAACCATACAGTTTAGCTACAGCGTAGGGGGAACGAGGATAAAAAGGTGTCGTTTCTTTTTGAGGAACCTCTTGTACTAAACCATAAAGCTCTGAAGTAGAAGCTTGATAAATTTTTGTTTTAGAAGACAGACCAAGCATTCTCACCGCCTCTAGTATTCTCAATGCTCCTAAACCATCTACATTGGCAGTATATTCTGGAGTATCGAAACTCACCCTTACATGAGACATTGCACCAAGGTTGTATATCTCGTCGGGCTGCACTTCTTGAATGATACGAATAATATTAGAAGAATCGCTTAAATCTCCGTAGTGTAATTTAAGACGCACTCCTCTTTCATGTGGATCTTGATAGAGATGATCAATACGATCGGTATTAAATAATGAAGACCTTCTTTTTATCCCGTGTACTTCATAACCCTTATTTAGCAAAAAATCTGCTAAATAAGCCCCATCTTGTCCTGTTATACCTGTAATTAAAGCCCTTTTCATTCTTAACTTATACGATCTATCCACTTCAAATATAATCCCTTAATTTCTGAAAATTTACTTTTTCAGCGCTTTTTAATGCCCTTTCACAGGAAAACAACTCACAAGCTTTATCTTGAGTAAGATACCTTTTTTTGCTAAATCTGATTAGATTTATGTTATAATTGCTTTTGGAAAACTCAGAAATAGGGATTTATGAAGAACATAGCCATGGTGGATCTCGAAGGCCAGTTCCTTCGCATCGAGAAAGAAGTAATGGATAGGATTAAGGCTGTCATTTCATCTTCCGCTTTTATTCAAGGACCAGAAGTAAAAACGTTTGAAAAAAGTTTAGCGGCTCAACTCAACGTGAAGCATTGTATTTCTTGTGCCAACGGTACTGATGCACTACAAATCAGTCTCATGGCATTGGATTTAAAACCCGGAGACGAAGTCATTGTTCCCTCCTTCACGTATATCGCTTCGGTAGAAGCCGCAGCAGTATTGGGAATAAAACCCGTTTTTGTAGAAGTCAATCCCGACACCTTTAATCTGGATGAAACACAATTTGAAAAAGCCATTACATCCCACACCAAAGCCCTGATTGTCGTTCACTTGTATGGACAATGCGCAAACATGGAACCCATTTTGGCACTGGCTAAAAAACATCGTTTATCAGTAATAGAAGATAATGCACAGGCCATTAATGCCGACTACTCCTTTTCTGATGGTTCAAAAACAAAAGCAGGATGTATCGGTGATATAGGTACTACCTCTTTTTTCCCTTCGAAAAACCTTGGTGCCTACGGCGATGGCGGAGCCATGATGACAAACAACGATGAATTGGCAGAGAAAATAAAAATGATTGCCAACCACGGTCAAAAACAAAAATACCACCACGACAGCATTGGCTTAAACTCTCGTTTAGATTCTGTACAAGCAGCGGTTTTAAATATAAAACTAAAGTACCTCGAGGACTATACGGCTGCAAGACAAAAAGCTGCTGCTCTGTACGATACGCTTTTAAAAGCAATCCCTCAAATAAAAATTCCGACTCGTGCCCCTTTTTCCAGTCACGTATTTCACCAATATACCATTCAGGTAAAAGACAGAGATCAACTTCAGGCCTTTCTTAAGGAAAAAGGCATTCCGACTATGATTTATTATCCCTTACCGACCCATTTACAAAAAGGCTATACCCAACTTGGATATAGCCAAGGAGATTTACCTCTTTCGGAAAGTTTGTGTAAAAAAGTACTTTCTCTACCCATTCACTCCGAAAGTAAGCCAGAAGAAATACAATACATTTGCGAAAATATAGCCCTTTTCTTTGCTCATGAATAAAAACTTTTTTGCTCACGAAAGCGCCATCATTGATGAAGGATGCACAATTGGGGACAATACAAAAATATGGCATTTCTCTCATATCATGTCCAATTGTACCATAGGAACCGATTGTAATATCGGCCAAAATGTAGTTGTTTCCCCAGGTGTACAGGTAGGTAATAATGTAAAAGTTCAAAATAACGTATCGATATACACAGGTGTTCAGATCGAAGACGATGTATTTTTAGGCCCATCGATGGTATTTACCAATGTCATTAATCCACGAAGTGCCATTGCACGTAAAAGCGAGTACAAACCAACCAATGTCAAAAAAGGAGCATCCATAGGAGCCAATGCGACCATTGTTTGTGGAGTCACCATTGGGGAATATGCTTTCATTGGAGCAGGTGCAGTAGTGACCAAAGACGTACCCGCCTATGCACTTGTTTATGGGAATCCATCCATTCATAAAGGCTGGATGAGCGAATACGGACACAAATTAATTTTCGACCGTAATCACGAAGCCATATGCCCAGAAAGTGGTGCTAAATATAAAATATCAAATAACCTTGTAAGCAAAATAGCATGAGCAGTAAAATTAAATTCGCGGTAGTAGGATGTGGCCACATCGGCAAAAGACATGCCGCCATGATACAAAACAATGCAGAATGCGAATTGACTGCGCTGTGCGATACCCAGCCAAAATCATCTCTAAAATTAGATGATTATTCATCAGTACCCTTCTTTTCTTCCATGGAAGAAATGTTATCCAGCCACAATCTCATCGATGTCGTTTGCATATGCAGTCCTAACGGAGTTCATGCTTCCCAAGCAGCACTCGCACTAGACCACAAAAAACATGTGGTGTGTGAAAAACCAATGGGATTGACCAAAGCAGAATGTGAAAATGTTATATACAAAGCATTACAAGTCTCCAAGCAGGTATTTTGTGTTATGCAAAACAGATATTCTCCTCCTTCTGTTTGGCTTAAAGAAATCGTCAGTAAAAATATGCTGGGCGATATCTACATGGTTCAAATCAATTGTTATTGGAATAGAGATAAACGCTACTACAAACAAGACGGGTGGAAAGGTAAAAAAAACCTAGACGGAGGAACTCTTTATACTCAGTTCTCTCATTTTGTAGACATCATGTATTGGTTGTTTGGAGATATTACCAACATTAAAGCAACATTAAGGGATTTTAACCATGCCGCACTCACTGAGTTTGAAGACTCCGGAATTGTAACATTCGATTTTATCAATGGAGGTCTAGGCTGTATCAATTATTCAACTTCGATATACGATAAAAATTTAGAAAGTTCTTTGACCATCATAGGCTCAAATGGAAGTATTAAAGTAGGTGGACAATACATGAACGAAGTAGAATACTGCCATATTAAAGATTATACGATGCCAGAACTCGCCCCTTCTAATCCTCCAAATGACTACGGAGACTACAAAGGCTCGGCAGCTAATCACCATTATATTTTCGAAAATGTAGTGGATACTCTAAAGGGTGGCACATCGGCTACAACCAACGCCCTAGAAGGCTTAAAAGTAGTCGATATTATAGAAAGGATTTACAACAGTAATTCTCTCCATAAATAACGCCTAGTGCATTCGATAGAATGCTTGAATTTCTTGGACTACACGATTTATATCGCTTATCCTTAAGCCTTGATAAAAAGGTAATGATAAAATTTCTTCACTTATCTTATTCGTAATAGGATAATCCAGTATACTGAAATACCCCTTGTAAACATGCTGTGCATAAGGAGGTATAGGATAATGTATAGAGGTAGCAATGCCTTTTTGCAGCAAATGACTCATCAACTGCTTTCGCATTTTTACTCTGATCACATAAAGATGATAAACATGGCCTTTCAAAGGAACAGCATTGTCATCGAATAAAACCACCCCATCTACAGATGCTAATTTTTCGGTATATGCCTTGGCTAAGAATCTCCGTTCTTCATTCCAGGCATCAAGGTATTTTAACTTTACACGTAATACTGCAGCTTGAATTTCATCAAGCCTAGAATTATAACCCGGGACTTCGTTTTCATATTTAATTTCTGACCCATAATTTCTATACAGCCTTGCCTTACGAGCCAAATCATCATCGTTTGTCGTAATAGCTCCCCCATCACCAATCGCTCCAAGGTTTTTAGTAGGATAAAAACTATGGGCATTGATATGACCTATACTCCCTGTTTTCTTCCCCTTGTAATGAGCACCGGCGGCTTGTGCATTATCTTCTAATACATACAATCCATATTCTTGAGCAATCGACATAATAATATCCATTTCACAAGGCAAACCGTAGAGGTGTACAGGTAGTATAGCCTTCGTATTCCCGGTAATTTTTTCTTTGATGTGATACGGATCAATATTACAGGTATAACTATCGGGTTCTACCAGTATTGGGGTAGCACCAACAGCCGTAATCGCCAAAACAGTAGCGATGTAAGTATTTGCGGGAACAATAACTTCATCCCCTGGTCCTATACCCAAAGCACATAAAGAAATTTTTAGAGCATCTAACCCATTACCAACACCAATACAATGTTTTACTCCTATGTACTTGGCATATTCTTGTTCAAAACGAGTAAGCTTATTCCCCAAAATATACCACGCTGAATCAAACACCTCAGCTAACGCCCGATAGACCTCCGCCTTGATTTGTTCATTTTGAAACTTAAAATCATAGAAAGGGATTTCAATAGGCATCATGTGCTATTTTGACATTTTTAAAAAAGCCTCATAATCACTAATATAGTCATCCTCATTATACTTCGTTGAAGCCAAACTCATCATGACAGCATTATGAGAGAATTGAATGACGTGCCAATGCATAGGTGGTATATACAACCCAATATTAGGATCTTCCAGTACATGTACTGTCGTCCTTCCATTTACATCTTCGTTGGTAACAATAATTTTACCAGAAACCGCAACCAATACCTGTTCTAATAGAATATGTGCATGGCGGCCTCTTGTAATCATTTGAGGAGTGTAGTAACTCCAAAAAACACGTTGAATATCAAAAGGGATATCCGAGGAGCCCTCTGCTACGGTGAGATAACCTTCAGAAGAATCTCCTATGGCTTTCAATTCAATTAAATATGGTCCGGTTTTAGATCTCATTTAAACACTAACGATAGATTGTAATAAATAAAGAGCTTCCAATGACCTTTCTAAAAGGTAAGTAACGCTCGCACTTGGTTATAATATAAAATAATTTATTAATAACCGGAGATGGTATCGATACATCCGAAGTTATTTTTTTTGAGGGATACAACAACATCATCATACGCTGGGATAATCGCACCAATAAAATCAAAGGAGACAATAACATCGGCCAATAAAAGTATTCCAGTTTAATATAATCTGTAGGCACTAGTTTGCTTAATGTTTTGAATCTTCTGAATGTCCAACGTTCCTTGATGCCAACACTTACATCATGCATTCCTTTAAAGATGGCATAAGAAGGTAAATTAACCATCAAAACACCGTCTTGATTTAAACGTTGTAATAAGGATTTCAAGACATCCGAAAATTCTATCTCTGAAAGAAAATACAAAACATCATTACAAATAATCACATCAAAACGATCATGAGCATAAAAAGACGATACTTCTTTTATATCCAATTGCGCTATAGAATTAAAGCTGGTGGATCTTTTATTTGCTTCTACTGCAAAAGGGGATAAATCAAAACCTTTCATGTTAACATAACCATGTGCTCCTAAAAATTTCAACAATCCACCTGTACCACAACCTGCATCTAAAATTTTTATTTCCTTAGACTTGAACGTCGACTGAAGCGTTGACAAAACTTGCTCATGCAAAATTCTATACCACCAAAGCTGGCCTTCTGCCAGTTGCATTTTATTATATTCTTCTTCTCGATTCAGCATTTACTAACTTATCTTCACTTGAAAATTTAGCATGAGCTCCATTATGCAATACAACCTTCTTCACTACAAATTGAGGCATAGTGGTTACATTGATCAAATTTTTGCCAAGATACTCTCCTATCAATCCCATAATGATTGCATTGGAACCCGCAAGCGCTATAGATCCAGAAAGAAAGAGTCTCCAATTTAATGAAGGAGATTGCTTTATTAAACTGGCGTCTAAAAAATAAAAAAATGCGCCTAGTCCAAGTATACAAACCACAAAACCCAAAAACATAAATAATCTGATGGGTCTAATGGAATGATTGATCAACATATTCATAAATAATGAAAACAACCGCATAAAGCTATAATTGGATTTTCCGCCTTTTCTGGGTAAATGAGATACTTTATAAACGCCAATATTACTAGTAATGCGGAGTAATAGGCCGTCTAAATACAAATTAGCCCCTCGATATTTTACCACTTCTTCCACAATATCTCTTTTTAAAATTTTGAAGCTAGACAAATACAACGACAATGGTTTATCCAATACATAAGATGCGACCAGATTTGCCCATTTGCTTCCCAAGTTTCTAAACCAATGATGATGTTTCGTATCGTATTTAGAATATACAACATCGTAATTGCCTGCGATTGCTTCTCTAAAAAGTTTTTTAATTTCACTAGGAGGATTCTGAAAATCATCATCTATAATGACCATATAATCTCCTGTTGATACATGCAAACCACACATCACAGCATTATGCTCTCCAAAATTATTCCTTAAAGAAACAAAATTAACCCTTGAATCAAGGATAGCTAATTCTTCGCATAATTCTTCACTATTATCTTTACTTCCATCATTCACCAATACCACTTCAAAATCAATTTCAATCAATTCTTTTTTGATCGCATCAACTAATTCCTTGATCGTAAGGGATCCATTATATATCGGTATTATGATTGAAAGTTTCATCATTATAACATCAAAAATATACGGTCATGCTTAATCAGCTGTGCCGTTAGAATTACATATAAGTTACAACGCATTTTGTTATTAACCAAAACTTATATTTTTTTTCTTATACCAATACTGAAAAACAACATAAGCCCACCATAATTCAGCATCTACCTTAAGTTTATTGTTTTTTGAAGGGATCATGGATTGGGCAAATACGGGATCAAAAACACCTTGTTCCTTTATAAAATCACCTTGCATGCAATCGTTTAAGAAAGATTTAACACGATCGTTTTGATAAAGATAATCTTGAACAGGTACATCAAATCCTTTCTTCTTACGATGTAAGATTTCAGGAGGGAGAATCGACCCGAAAGCATCTCTTGCTATTTTTTTGCGACGTTCTCCATCAATTTTATATTCACCCGGAAGAGACATCACAAAATCAACTACACGATGATCTAAAAAAGGAACCCTGACTTCTAATCCATTTGCCATAGACATCATGTCTGTTTTATACAACATATCACCATTCAATACGGTTTGCACATCGGCATAAAATACATCATTCATGTCTAAACCGGTTGTACCTATAGGTTTCAAGAGATCCTGTTTGCGTTCTTTCCAGTCCAATGATTCTTTATGAAAAGTATGCGTAAAAAGTTTCTCCAGATGCTGTGGACTAGACGTCAAGCACAGTGTATAATAACGATCCTTAATGCTTTTATTCTTGATCTGATCAAATTTTTTCAAACGCCTCACAAAATCACCCCAAAAAGAATTCCTGTTTTCTTTTAAGCACGGTGCAAAAAGATGAAAAAACGAAAAAAGCATTTTCGGATAATTTCCCGTACGTATTTTCAATTCTGCTGCATGCTTGTTATAACCTCCCAAAAGCTCATCGGCTCCATCTCCAGAAAGTGCTACTTTCAAGTGCTTAGATGCTTTTTGACTTAAAATATACAAAGGCAACATAGCAGAGTCCGCAAAAGGTTCGTCAATATAATCCAAGGCATCAAATACATGATCTGAAAAATCTTTTTCTGTGAGCTGAAACACATGATGTCTGGTATTAAATTGTTTTGCGGCAGCTAAAGCATATTGACTTTCATCAAAGACCGACAAACCTTCGAAACCAATAGAAAATGTATGCAGGTTATCGTAATGCTGCGCAGCTATTCCTGTAATAATGGAAGAATCTATCCCTCCACTTAAAAAAGCACCCAAAGGCACATCTGCTACCAATCGGTCTACGACCGACTGTTCCATCAATTCTTTAAACCTGCTGACCGCTTGATCATAGGATTTCGTATAGGTTGAGATCGTTGATGGAAGTTGATAATAGGAACCGTACTGAACCTGCTTGTTTTTTATTTTGATAAAACTACCTGGACTTAATTTGTGAATGTTTTCGTAGATTGAATGCTGAGGAGGAACATAATTAAACTGAAAATACTGATGAACACTAGCCTTATCAAGCACCTGAGGCGTATTGTATGCTACCACACTTTTTAATTCAGAAGCAAACACAAACTTGTCTTCGTCCTGATAATACAATAAAGGTTTAATCCCGTAACGATCCCGACACAATACTAATTCTTGTTCCTGCGTATCGTAAATAGCAAAGGCAAAAAACCCTACCAGGTCTTCAAATGCTTTTTCCTTTTTTAAGATATAATTCTGAAGAAGAACCTCTGTATCTGAATGCGTATGAAAAACAACACCCTTATTTTCCAACGCTTTCCGAATCGTCTTATAATTAAAAATCTCTCCATTGAATGAAATCACGTAACGTCCGGTTTCATCTTTCATCGGCTGATTGGCACGGTAATCGGTATCAATGACAGAAAGCCGACGATGTCCCACAGCGTATGTATCTTCGATGTATGTACCTCTTGCATCAGGTCCTCGTTTCGATAATAAGTCTAAGCTTTTAGCAAGGTTTATCATGTAGAACGCGCCTACTTGATTAAATGCTAATATTCCAGATATACCACACATAAACCTTTGGTGTTAAAATGACTTTTACCTTATAAAAACTAAACCTATATTTGTACTCGTTACTGAAATTTACTAAAAATACTCGCATTGCGTATTTATCAAGCCATCCTTTCTTTCTTTTTTATTCTCCTCCTCCTAAGTAGTGCTTGCAAAAGTAGTAAAGGAAGAGGATCCAATAGCACGTCTTCTAAGCAGCATAAAACCCAAACCTCAGAATCGAAGGTCCCGGAACAGGATGAAGCAAAAAATAAAAAGTCAAAAAAGGACAAAAAATCATCTTCCGCTAAAACCGCCGATAAAATCATAAAGACCGCTCGAGGATATACAGGAACCCCTTACAAATATGGAGGAACAACGAGGGCTGGAATCGACTGTTCAGGACTCATATCCCTCTCTTATAAATCGGTCGACATCACCCTCCCCAGAACCTCTCAAGACCAAAGTACGATAGGAAAAAGTGTTTCTCTCAACGAATTACAAACCGGTGATTTGGTCTTCTTTTCCGATCGAAAAGGAAGTAAAAAAATCACACACGTAGGTATAGTCACGGAAGTCAGTGCCAAAAGCATTCGATTTATACATGCTTCTACCAAGTTGGGTGTAGTCGAAAACGAATTGATGAATGGCTATTACAGGCCTTTATTTATAAAAGCAAGGCGTGTCCTATAGGTTCTGTTGCGAATTGATAAAATAGCACTATATTTGCATGCTTCTAATTAAAAAGGGGGATTAGCTCAGTTGGCTAGAGCGTCCCGATGACAATCGGGAAGGTCACCGATTCGAAAGTCATTATATCTCAATGGGGGATTAGCTCAGTTGGCTAGAGCGCTTGGCTGGCAGTCAAGAGGTCATCGGTTCGAATCCGATATTCTCCACAGTGTCCCAAAAGTCTCCGTTTAAACGGGGACTTTTTTTATGCCCTCTGGTACAGAGATTTTCCACAGTTCTTCTATTTTTGTATTTTTTTTATATCTTTATAGCCTAGTTAGTCAAACCATTACAAACTTTGCTTTTTTAATCCATCGATGTCGAAGTTAAAAAACATAATAAAGCAGCTCTCCACCAAAGACTACTCTGCGATATACGAGTCGCTGCTGAATAGTAATGCTGAGAAATCTGCCTACTTGTTAAAGTTTATGCGTGAGAAACAACTTTCCGATGCTAAAATCATGGAAGAGTTGGAAGTCAACAATAACGCATATTACACACTCCGCTCCCGATTAAATCAAAAAATAGAAGAGTACCTTCTTGAGCAAATGGAAAGTCCCAGGGCTTCCTTGATCAAGAAAGTATCTACCATCAATGAGATTCTTTTTACAAAGAAAAAAACCATTGCTGTAGCCACACTCAAGAAATTAGAAAAGGAACTACTGGACTATGACCTTGCCAACGAGCTGACCATTGTCTATAAGTCTTTGAAGAAGTTATTGATCCATAGTCCAGAAGATCATTTTCATTACTCTCAACTTTATAACAGGCATGTAGCCTACATGTTAGCCCTCGATAAATCAGAAGATTTATTGGCCAACTATTTTAAAAAATACGGAGAGTATATGTTTAGCTTTGATGAGACCGATAAGCTAGGACTTAACCTCATGAGAGAAGAATTGGTGAATGTCGCTAACCTTTACCAATCTCACCGCTTATTTGTATACGAATCATTTCTTAATATTTTTCATCAGCTTTTTGTTGAACCCGAGAAAAAACTGGTAACCGATTTCGAAGGATTATTTGATAAAATACAAACCACCTTCGATTCTTATTACTTAGATGCCTCTTATTATCATTTAATCTTAGTATTAGAATACCTGCGTTTCGAATACTACTATTCTATCGGAGACGTTAAAAAAGCCGAGAAGTATTATGAAGACATTAACGAATCCTTAAGTTCTTTATTGACCAATTATAACCTGTATACGGCCACTCCCAATTTTCTTTTGAGCAAATTGAGATACCATTTACACAATAAAAGTCAGGCTTCTATTTATGAAGAGAACAAAGTACTTTTCGAAGACTTTGAAATCAATAAGAAGAACATCAATGAGTACTTGATTTACATCTTGTACAGAACGATATCTTGTTATCACGCCGACAAGTATGAAGAAGCCGCTAAATGGCTCAATCAATTCCTAAACGATGCAAGTGTAAAAAAATACCCTTATATCTACATGGAAACAAAGCTTGTCTTGGCATACCAATACTGCTTACTCAAGGACCAAGAACTTTTAGGCCAATTGATCAATAGTATACAAAGACAAATACGACTTTTGGGCAAAGAAAATTGTGCTCACGTGGTTACGTTCATCAAAATTTTGAAAGTCTTGATTAACGAAAACAGAAGAGAAAAAAACAGCAAGCTTTCTTTGTTGGTTAAAAAATTCGAAAAATCCCTTCCTCAACGATTCAGCCCTTTGGCATATTTAAACATCGAAGAAGTTATAGGTTAAAAGCACCATATGCGTGTTCAACCTATAACTTCTTCAGGTTTTCCTGACTCAAAGGCTTATTCAAATACTTGGTAATCAACTTGTTTTTCTTCGCTTTTTGCATATCCAAAGGATTTAAAGAAGAAGTTAGCATAATGACCTTGCAATGTTCCTTTGTCGACTCTGTAAGCTTTTCAAATTCATCTAAAAATTGAAACCCATCCATCAAGGGCATATCAATATCTAAAAAAATAATTTCCGGCAAAAACCCTTCCTTGGAAGAAATGGCCAATTTTTCCATATTTTTCAAAAATTCAATGGCACTTTTGGCTCCAGTATGTACAAAAATACGATCGCAAATATTGGCCGCTTCGATCATCTTCTGATTGATGAGATTATCAATCTCATTGTCGTCGATGAGCATAATCGAGTGGTACTTGTTTTCTGCGTTTTTCACGTTACAATTCTATTAAATACTATTCTTCGAGCAATTTAGTATAAAAAGATAAAAATATTACATCGTTCAATTAAAATTTATTCCTTGAGCCAAAGGGAGAGCGGTAGAATAGTTAATCGTATTGGTTTGTCGACGCATATAGACCTTCCAAGCATCTGAACCGGATTCCCTGCCTCCGCCTGTTTGTTTCTCCCCTCCAAAAGCTCCTCCGATTTCAGCTCCGGACGTTCCTATATTTACATTCGCAATACCACAATCTGATCCTGTTGCCGATAAAAAGGTTTCCGCTTCCCGAATACTGTCTGTAAAAATCGCCGAAGATAACCCATATAAGCTATCATTTTGAATATCAATAGCATTACTTACATCCCCACGATAAGAAATCACATACAAAATAGGGGCAAACGTTTCTTTTTGAACAGACTTGTAATGGTTTTCTGCTTCCATAATGGCTGGACTGACATAAGCTCCCTGATCATAAATACCTCCCCGGAGACGCTTCCCTCCTATTAAGAGTTTACCTCCTTCCGCTTGACAAGCAGCGATAACCTCTTCAAAACTTTTAGCCGCCGCTTCATCAATTAAAGGTCCTACTAACACGCCTTGTTCCAAAGGACTTCCAACGGTCAAGGATGAATATGCTGTAGAAAGCCTCGCCAACAATTCTTCTTTTACACGTTCATGCACAATCACCCTTCTTGTTGTCGTGCAGCGCTGACCACAAGTACCTGCTGCACCAAACACCACTGCCCTTACGGCAAGATCAAGAGAAGCCTCCGGTGTAATGATGATGGCATTGTTGCCCCCTAGTTCTAACAATGGTCTCCCAAGTCTCGCTGCCACCTTCATGGCCACACTTTTACCCATGCGCGTAGAACCTGTCGCAGAAACCAAAGGAACACGTTCATCTTCTGCCATGGCATTACCAATGTCAGCACCACCAACAATCAGATTAAATACCCCTTCAGGAACATCGTTCGCTTTTAAGACCTCAAGCAACAACTGATGACAAGCAATCGCTGTGATCGGTGTTTTTTCCGAGGGTTTCCAAATGCACACATCCCCACACACTACAGCCAACATGGCATTCCATGACCATACTGCTACCGGAAAGTTAAATGCGCTGATGATGCCTACAATACCCAAAGGATGATATTGCTCAAACATACGATGCATAGGACGTTCTGAAGCAATGGTTAAGCCATACAATTGCCGGGACAAGCCTACCGCAAAATCACAAATGTCGATCATCTCTTGTACTTCTCCCAAGCCTTCTTGCAAGGTTTTACCCATTTCTATCGTCACCAAGGTCCCCAAATCGTGCTTATACTCGCGCAATTTTTGACCATATTGTCTTACTACTTCTCCTCGTTTGGGAGCAGGCCAGGTTTTCCAAATCGCATATGCTTGCTGAGCTTGTTTTACCACCAGATCATAATCTTCTAATGAAGCATGTGCAACAGATGCTATTTTTATATGATCGATCGGAGAAAAAGAAACCATGACCCCATGATCCTTCTTCACCAAGCCCTGTTGTAAGCCTGTGTAATAAGAAGGATTCACCACCGAACCAATATTCAACCTGGTTAAAATAAGACGAAGTTCTTGTTCTCTATTCATATCAATAAAGGTATAAAAATAAATCGGTGCCTCATTTTAAAAATAAAGCACCGATTTATCAATGATTGTGAGTAATTACCAACCTATTCCAACAAATTGTTTTTTGCCATTGGGATAAATCCCCTCCACAAGTACTCCACTGCCTTTAGGTACAGTATTCAATATCTTATCAATATCGGCCGGAGATACGACATTTTTCTTATCGATGCTCGTAATGATAAATCCTTCCCGAATCCCTGCATCACTCAAAAGGCCATCATACAGTCTGTACACTTTAGCACCACCTATAAGACCCAAACGTTTCTTTTCCTCTTTTTCAATATCTTGTAAATCGGCTCCTAATTTTTTCTTGACACTCAAGTCTTCCTTCCTGACAATCTTATCTTCTCCAAGCTTGTTTTTCAACACTGCAAAACCTTCTAGCTTTCCACCCTTTCTGATATAAGAAACCTTTATTTTATCTCCAGGTCTATATCGCGCAACCGTTTCTTGTAATTCTGAAGAAGTGGCCACTGCTTTATCATCGATATGGGTAATCACATCTCCTTCTTTCATGCCCATTTCTCTGGCAGCACTTCCATCGTTCACACCAGCAACATAAACTCCTTTGACATACTCAACACCTTTTTCCTTTGCCAAGTTGGTAGTCATGTCGGTAATATTCACCCCCAACAAACCTCTTTGTACTTCACCATATTTTAAAATATCATCGATCACTTTCTTCACCAAAGCCACTGGAACAGCAAAAGAATAACCTGTATAAGATCCTGTTGGGGAAGCAATGGCAGTATTAATGCCCACCAACTCTCCTTTTAAATTCACTAATGCTCCACCACTATTGCCCGGATTAACCACAGCATCGGTTTGTAAAAACGACTCCACGGCGAAATTACTTTTACCTCTTAAGATGTTAATGTTTCGGGCTTTAGCACTGATGATACCCGCTGTTACAGTAGATGTTAAGTTAAACGGATTCCCTACCGCCAACACCCATTCTCCCACCAATACATTGTCTGAATTGCCATACCTTACAAAAGGCAAGCCTTTTTCATCGATCTTTAACAAGGCTAAATCGGTCGTAGGATCAGTACCAATCAATGTCGCCTCATAACTTTTTTTATCGTCTAGTGCGACTTCAATTTTATCTGCATTCTCCACTACATGGTTATTGGTCACGATGTAACCATCTTCCGTAATAATGACACCTGATCCAGAGGCTTCGCCTCCTTTATCTCCTCCACGAGGCATACCCGGGTCACCAAAAAAGTACCTGAACATGTCTTCATTGGGATGATTTTGTGCACTGACCTTATAATATGTTTTTATGTGCGCAACAGCTGGAGTCACCATTTTGGCGGCATATATGAAGTTTAAACCTTCTGGAACCTTAGATGCAATGCTATCGGCATTATAGTTCGAAAGGTAATAATTCTGTTTTTGTTCTATTGTTTGAAAAACAGGTTGTTGTACTAAAAAGTGATAACCCGTCATGGCTACCGCTGCCCCAATAAAAGAGGCTAAGACTAAGGAAGGAATTGAGTTCTTCATCATAATACAGTCTATATGTTAAGAATTAAATGAAACGATGCCTCCTATAACGCAAAGAGGAAGTCAAAATTATTGTTCTTGGTTTTATAAATCAACGTCAAGCATTAACAACTTTGTTATAGAAAACTATAGAAAAAATCAGACCAGACTTTTAAAATGGCAGATCGATCGTAATTTATAGCCGGTTCTTCTTTTAAGAAAAGTCTTAAATGTGTCAGATTGTCACAAATGCTACTTTTTTTGCGAAAAAAAGTATTTTTTTAGGCAATACTGTTGCTTTCTTCTTCTTCAAGAATTAATATTGCACTCCCAATTAAGAGATTCCTCCTTAGCTCAGCTGGTTAGAGCACATGACTGTTAATCATGGGGTCCTTGGTTCGAGCCCAAGAGGGGGAGCAAAAGCTACATCGAAAGGTGTGGCTTTTATTTTTTAGGTGACTTAATAAACCTACTTATATTATGCGACCCCTTCAGGGTCGATACCATGGTTTATGATCATGCTATAACTATGCAATCCCTTCGGGATTTATTAACATCCGAAGGATTCACTTCAGTATATCATAATAACAATACGACGCTGAAGGGGTCGCATATGTTATTTTAAATGTAGATAAAATAAAACAAGGATGATAACAGATGCTGAATCCAGGTAAAAATATTTTATGACAGTTTATAGTCAAGGTTTATTAAAGATATAATTACCTTTTTATCTCCGATGCGTGCCAAACACATAATCCCATAAAGGCGAAGATACGCCAAACACTATTTTATCGTCTTTATAATGATGCACCGCATGATTCAACCACAGCTCTTTAAAAAAATTATTGGGTGGAGGATAAGCATGTACAATGTAATGCACAAATAAATAAGAAGCATAACCCAACAAAAACCCTGGCAGAAAACCAAAGACAGATGTATTGATCAGGGAATAAATAATTGTAAATAAAAGCGTAGCAATAAAAATGCTCATGAGTGGAGGCATCGCTAACCGTGTTTGATCTTTAGGATACTCATGATGGACTCCATGAAAAGCATATTGTAGTTTCCTTTTCAATTCATTGGTAGGTTTCATATGAAACACGTAGCGATGAGCCATGTACTCCACAAATGTCCACGTTAATAAGCCTGCAAAAAACAACCATACGACAGAGAAAACAGACAATGAAGTATACTGAATCGCAATATAAAGCAATACAACAGACAACAACACAAACAAGGAAATAGGAATAGAAATATGCGTGCGACTTAATTTTTCAAGCAAGGGACTCTTGAAGATTTGCTTGGTACCAGAATGCTTTGGTCGTATATCTTGATTCATGACCTGATTATACTTTTGTTCCAACAAAAAATTCCAGCAAGTTATGATAGATTCATACTTTGCTCTTTCTCTAAGGCAAGATTAGCAACTTTCTTATAAAAGTCAACATAAAGAGGACCGATAACTTCTACATCAAATTCTTTTGCTCTTGCTAATGCATTTTTTCTAAATTCAGGTAACACCTTATTATCCAATAATGTGATGACATTTTTCACCATGTCATCGATGTCCCCTACATTGCTCATAAAACCTGTTTTTCCATGTATGTTTAATTCTGGCAAACCTCCCGTATTGGTAGATATGACAGGTACTTCACAAGCCATGGCTTCAAGCGCAGCCAAACCAAAACTTTCTTTTTCAGAAGGCATGATAAATACATCACTCACCGATAAGATTTCTTCAACGGCTTCCATTTTACCTAAAAAACGAATATCGTTGCATGTCCCCAAATCCCGACATAGTTGTTCCAACTTCATTCTTTCTGGACCATCCCCAACCAACAACAACTTCACAGGGATTTGCTTTCTCACTTTATCAAAAACATAGATAATATCCTCTACCCTTTTCACCGCTCTGAAATTAGAAGCGTGGACCATTAACTTTTCATCATTAGGACATATGGCCTTTTTAAAATGCTCTTTACCTTGTTTTTTAAATCGTTTCACATCAATAAAGTTAGGTATGACTTCGATGTGTTGCTTGATATTAAAATGTTTTAAGGTGTCTTTTTTCAAATCTTCCGAAACGGCTGTTACTCCGTCGGATTCATTAATACTGAACGTAACAACAGGCTCATAAGAAGCATCTTTACCGACCAATGTAATATCGGTACCGTGTAAAGTTGTAATGACTGGAATATGAACACCTTGTGTTCTTAATATTTGTTTTGCCATGTAAGCTGCTGACGCATGGGGAATCGCATAATGCACATGCAGTAAATCCAACTTTTCATGTTTAACAACATCCACCATTTTACTCGCTAAAGCCAATTCGTATGGAGGATATTCAAATAAAGGATAAGACGAAATCACGACTTCATGGTAAAAGATGTTTTCATTGAAAAAATCCAAACGATGAGGCTGAGAATATGTAATAAAATGAACGTTGTGTCCCTGCGATGCCAAATATTTACCTAACTCAGTAGCTACCACACCACTACCTCCAAAAGTAGGATAACAAACTATGCCTATATTCATGCTTTAAAATCTTATAGTTTGTAAACAATATTCTATTGAATTAGTTCAAAAAGGGGCTTTGTAGTTCAATACAGACTTATAAATCAGGGTTTGAATAAATGTCCTGATGTTGTCTTTAATCAAACGATTGTTCGAAGCATTCGGATGAACCCTGTTCGACAAAAAAACATATACGATTTCTTGAGAAGGGTCTGCCCACACGACAGTACCTGTAAAACCAGAATGACCAAATGTTTTATCTGAAACCAAATACGATGTTGGTCCATGGTGACCTCGTTCTGGCCTGTCCCATCCCAATCCTCTGCGGTTAGTAGGGAATTGCCTTGACGTAAATTTAGTGATCGTACCCGGCATTAAATAACGCTGTCCTCCATATTCACCATACTGCATATTCATTTGTAAAAGTACAGCAAGCTCTGTCGCATTACCAAACAAACCTGCATGACCTCCAACACCACCAAGCATAGATGCTCCCTGATCATGCACATATCCTCTTACCATTTTTTTTCTAAAATACTTATCGTCTTCTGTAGGTGCAATCTGATCCACTTTATACTTTTCTAAAGGTTTGAATGTAAACGTGCTTAATCCCAATGGCTGATAAAAATTGTCGTTCATAAATTCATCAATGGGTTGATTAACGATACGTTCAACAATACGTTTCATGATGTAAAATCCAATATCACTGTAAGTATAAGGATAGTGATAGTTTTTCTTAGCCTTTTTAGGTTTTTTCAATAACGGAGACTCTACCGTCCATTTCCAAATCGTATCTTCCATACTGCCAATACTATACAACTTGTCTACAACAGCGTTGGGATAAGCATCACTTTGTATGGTATCGTAAAACTGTTTCATAAATCCGTTGGTGTCCACTGTTCTTCTCCAATGCGGTAAGAATGGAATCAAACCAGCCTGATGTGTTAAAATATCTTTAATCAATAAATTTTCTTTGTTGGATCCTTTAAGTTCGGGTAAATAATATCCCGCCGTCCGCTCAACATCAATCAACCCTCTTTCTTCCAAAAACATCACCGCCTGTGTAGTCGATGCCACTTTCGTGATCGAAGCCAAATCATATACTGTAGACGAAGTGACTGGTGTTGTTTTAGTATAATCCAACCAGCCAAAAGATTTATTGTATACCACATGACCTGATTTTGCGACCAAAATCTGACACCCTGGCATTACGCCTTCTTTGATGCAACGCTCTATCAAAGTATCAATCCGCGCCAACGTAGCGTAATCCATTTTAGCATGTTCAGGATATGAAAAACTCAACCTTTTTAAAGTCGTATTTAAGGCAATCGTTTTCCCTTCTTTAAATTCAGGAGAGGCCGTTACCGGCAAGATTCCATCAACGGGTAATGCCCCGAAAATAATTTGCGGAACAATATTTTGAGTCGTTTCATTATCTTCGTAAGCACAAATCAAATGAGGCACACTGGTAAAATATTTTAAACTGTAAGGATTAGCGAAAGCCGAAACAATGACTTTACCTTTAATTTTAGAAGCTAAGCCTGCCAGAAAATCTCTGGACTTTTCAGATATACCATAATTTTTACTGTTAAACATATTCGTATTGACAAGACCTACAACCACAACATCATACTCGTTGAGTTTCTTAATCATCTCCTCTGTATTCAAAGAAGCTAAGGTTTTGTCCGCTACATTATAATGATCAAAAGAAGCATAATTAGAAAGCATTTGTTGAAAAACACTTCCTGCTTTTTCTCCTATGACTAAACTCGCAAACTTTTGATTTTCGATTTGTTGAACAGGAATCGCATGATCTTTATTACTCACCAAAGTAATGGCCTTACTGTAAGTTTCCCACTTCACCGACTTGGCCCATGAGCTGTTTAAATCCTCGTACAAGCCTTCTACCTGAACAGGTTTTAAATGATGCAATCCTGCCCAATATTTCGCTTCCAAAATTTTACGAATTCTTGAGTACACTTCTTCTTTTGAAATCTGTTTTTCTTTAATGGCTTTTTGAATTTTCTTAATGGCAAGAGGAACATTCTCCGCAAACAACAAAACATCGTTACCTGCCAGCAAAGCCTTCACATCGACTTCTCCCGGCTTGTACAAACTGCTTACCCCTTTCATGTTTAAGGCATCGGTAAACACCAACCCCTTAAAACCCAAATCTCCTTTTAAGATATCCGTCACCACTTTCTCTGAAAGAGTAGATGGCAAATTACTTGTTTTGTCAAAAGCCGGAACATTGATATGAGCAACCATCATGCTCATCACACCCGCATCGATAAGCTTTTTAAATGGATATAACTCTACATCATGAAGTCGTAGCTGATCATGCGTAATAATAGGCATCGACAAATGAGAATCTGATCCCGTATCTCCATGTCCAGGAAAATGTTTCGCATTGGCCATCACTTGCATGTCCTGCATGCCCTTCATATAAGCAATACCTTTCTGAGCAACCTTATCTTTATTTTCCCCAAAAGAACGCATACCGATCACGGGATTGTTGGGATTACTGTTGATGTCTACTACCGGAGCAAAATTGATATGCACACCCAACCGTTTACACTGACGAGCAATTTCTTTGCCCATCATATAAATCTGATCATCATCATGAATCGCCCCAAGCGTCATTTGCTTGGGATAACCCACCGTACTGTCAAGCCTCATGCTTAAACCCCACTCTGCATCCATGGCAATGAACAAAGGTACTTTTGACAGGGCTTGGTATTTATTGGTCAATACGGCTTGACGAACAGGACCTCCCTGAAAAAAAATCAAGCCTCCGATATGGTATTTCGTAATTAAATTTTCAATCTCTTCCACATGGGTGGCATCTCGATTAGAATATGCAGCCACCATAAACAACTGTCCTAAGGCCTGTTCCTCTGACATACTGGACAACATACTGTCTACCCACTGATCCCTATCCGAAATATGCAAAGGATTCAAATTCGGTTTAAAAGCTGTAACCACAACAAGAAACAGAACGATGCCTAAGGAAAATAAAAGGGATTGGGGTTTCACAAGGGTATAATTATGTACAGATTGATCGATGAAATAAGAATAGTCAAAAATAGTGCATTTTATTGAAAACAATGCCTTATTGAAAGCGATTAAAGCATAATATTTATACCTTTGTAAGGTATTAAACCGATACTTTTTAGGGAATGCCTGACATCATTAAGTTATTACCAGACTCCATTGCCAACCAAATTGCTGCCGGTGAGGTCGTGCAACGGCCTGCTTCTGTAGTAAAAGAATTGCTGGAAAACAGTATTGATTCAGGAGCCCAACACGTTCAATTGATCATCAAAGACGCAGGCAAGGTACTTGTCCAAGTGGTAGATGATGGCAAAGGCATGAGTCCAGCCGATGCACGCATGAGTTTTGAGCGACACGCTACCTCCAAAATTACCAAAGCAGAAGATTTATTTGCCCTTTATTCTTATGGATTCAGAGGAGAAGCTTTGGCATCGATTGCAGCTGTAGCTCAGGTAGAATTAAAAACAAAACCAGAAGGTCAGGATGTGGGGACCTGCATACGCATAGAAGGTTCCGAAATTTTAAAAACAGAATCCTGTGCCATGAACAAAGGCACTTCTATTCAGGTAAAAAATCTGTTTTTTAATATCCCGGCAAGAAGAAACTTCTTAAAATCAAACTCGGTAGAATTAAAACATATCCTGGATGAATTTACAAGGGTAGCTCTTGCTTATCCGGAAGTCGCATTTTCTCTTTACCAAAACGACATTCAAACCTTCAATTTACAAGCTAAAAAGTTGTCGGAACGAGTGGTTGACTTATTGGGCAATGCCCACCGAGAACAACTGATCAATTGCGAAGAAGAAACAGACACATTGAAAATAAAGGGATTCATAGGGAAACCAAACTCTGCTAAAAAAACACGGGGAGACCAGTTCTTTTTTGTTAACCGACGCTTCATCAAAAGTGCTTACCTTCACCATGCCGTGATCAACGCCTATGAAGGACTAATTCCAAACGATACACATCCCTTTTACCTGTTGATGTTGGAAGTATCTCCCGAAATGATTGACGTGAATGTCCATCCCACCAAGACAGAAATTAAATTTGACGATGAGCGAACGGTATACGGTATCTTAGCCGCTGCCATCAGAAGATCTGTTGCCAAACACCATGTGGCTCCATCGCTGGATTTTGATGCAGACATCAACATCGAACGCATGATGGGCTTGCAACCAACCTATAGCCAACCTCAGCAACAACAAGAAACGTATACTAAAACATACCGGCCTCAGCATTTCCCTCATGAAAAGAATGAACGGGGAGAAAACTGGGAAAGCCTATACGATAATATACAAACGCTGAAACAAGAGGAGACAAGTACCGAATCAATCGTATTCACCAGTGCAGTCAATTCTGACCGTACAGCAACATCAGGAGTATCTTCTGAAAACCCAACAACGTTTCAATTACATAACCAATACATCATTACACAAGTCAAGTCCGGCTTAGTCATGATTGACCAACAAGCTGCACATGAACGTATTTTGTACGAACGTTTCATCAAAATGCTGCGTCAAAAAAGCGGGGCTTCTCAACAATCGCTTTTCCCTCAGCAATTGGAATTATCTCCTCCAGACTTTGCATTGGTCATGAGTATGGAAACGGAACTGAACGCCCTGGGCTTTATGTTCAATGTCTTCGGGACAAGCACCATTCAACTCAACGGTACGCCACCAGAAGTTGGAGAAGGTCGCGAAAAAGAATTGTTCGAAGGCTTATTAGAACAGTATAAAAATTTCAAATCAGAGTTAAAACTCGATACTACAGAAAACCTAGCTCGTTCTTTAGCCAAGCGTTCTGCCATTCGATCAGGACATAAATTATCGTTACCTGAAATGAATGCCATCATTGGTCAGTTGTTTTCTTGTGAAAACCCCAAATACAATGCATCCGGCAAGTCAACCATGGTGTTGCTCGACTTAACCCAAGTTTCTCAACTGTTTTCATAGTCTCTATTTATGCATTTCAATATTACACCTACCGTAAAAAACTTATTGATTGCCAACTTCGGTATCTATGTCTTAGCCATTATTCTCAATACACAGGCCAATATAGACATCAATGAGCTCTTCGGATTACATTCTTATTTCTCCGATCAATTTCACGTTTACCAATTCCTAAGCTATATCTTCATGCATGCTTACATGGAAAATGGTCAGATCTATTTCTTCCACATCTTTGGAAATATGTTTGCCCTGTTCATGTTTGGCCCTATGTTAGAACGTTATTGGGGAGCAAAACGCTTTTTGTTTTTCTACTTATTTACCGGTATCGGTGCCGGTCTATCGTATTGGGCTGTCAATGCGTACGAAGTTTATCAACTCCAGGAAGCCGTAACCCTTTACTTACAAAATCCTGGACCAGATGCCTTCGTTCATTTTATCTCTAACCATGATAAGAGCCACTATAGAAGTTTAATAGAATACATTGAGGCCTTCAGCGAAGACCCTAACAATTCATTCAAAATAGCAGAAACGAAACAGTATGCTGAAACACTGTATCGCAATGCCTCTAACTTCTCCATGGTCGGAGCCTCAGGAAGTGTGTATGGTATCCTTATGGGATTTGGCTTACTGTTCCCGAACACCATCTTAATGCTACTCTTCCCTCCTATACCCATAAAAGCAAAATATATTGTGGGATTTTACGCCTTAATGGAAGTGTATTTGCAAATGCAACAAGCCCCAAGCGATAATATTGCGCATTTTGCGCACCTTGCAGGTATGGTTTTTGCGTATATTCTCGTGCGTTACTGGCGAAACAAACGAGATTTATTTTATTAAGAAAAACTCATGAGCATTATAAACGACATCAAAGAACAATTTCAACGTCCTAACAATGCCTTGGTGAAACTTATCCTCATCAATGTCATCGTTTACGTATTCGATTGTTTATTATATGTCGTTTCAAAAATGGGAGGCATGGAGATACTCTTTCAAGCCGTTTACCATCAACAAACGCTCCCTGGTACCTGGCAGGAATTACTTTACCAACCCTGGACCTTGATCACCTATTTTTTCAGTCATGACATCCCTTCTCCTTTACACGTCCTTTTTAATATGATGGGGCTCTATTGGTTTGGTATGGTCGTACAAGACTTAATCGGTAGTAAACGACTCACTTCGTTATATATACTAGGAGGTTTGGTCGCCGGAATTGTCTTTTTATTGGTCACCAATTTCATCCCTTATTTTGCAGAAAACCATCACGCAGGCGGCCTTGTTGGTGCTTCGGGAAGTGTATATGCCATTGTTATAGCAGCCGCAGTACTTGCTCCCGACTACAAGTTTTACATGATCTTATTAGGACCTATAAAAATATCCTACATCGCATTTTTCTATATTTTTATTTCCGTAATCGGAGCCGTAGGAACCAATGCAGGAGGCAACATCGCACACTTAGGAGGTGCCTTAATGGGTTTTATCTTCATTCGTCAACTTCGTCAAGGAAACGATTTAGGAAATTTATTTTATACACTAAAAGATAAAATATCAAACCTCTTCACCCGAAGAAACCGCATTAAAGTCTCTTATAAAAATGAGGATGTGCAAATTTCTCCTCAACAAAAGCAAGCTGAAATTGACGCCATACTGGATAAGATTTCACGATCAGGATACGAAAGTTTAAGCAAAGAAGAAAAACGGAAACTATTCGAAGCAAGCCAATAAAGCGTATGGGAAACAACTTGGAAAATATCCTGACCGAAGAAAAAAACGGTATACTGTACATCACCATCAACAGACCGGAAAAGCTCAATGCCTTGAATCGTAAAACGATTGAAGAAATTAATACTGTCTTCAAAAACGAGGCCTCAAAACCCAACGTACGTGTCATTATCCTTACAGGACAAGGTTCGAAAGCATTTGTAGCGGGAGCAGACATCTCGGAATTTTCTTCCTTCAACCAAGAAGAAGCCATGGCACTTTCTGCTTTTGGACAAAACGTTTTCAACACGATAGAACAGTTCAGTAAGCCCGTCATTGCTGCCGTCAATGGCTATGCGCTGGGAGGAGGTTGTGAACTGGCTTTAGCTTGTCACATTCGAATAGCAAGTTCCAATGCTGTATTTGGCTTACCTGAAGTTTCTTTGGGCTTACTTCCCGGATATGGAGGGACACAACGCTTACCTCTAATCATAGGAAAAGGCAGAGCACTCGAAATGATCTTGAGTGGTACGCCCAAGGACAGCACTTGGGCATTACAAGCAGGACTGGTGAATGCCGTTACAGATCAAGACACCCTGATTACAGAAGCAACTGAACTTGCACAAACCATAGCAACAAAAGCGCCGATTGCCTTAGAAAAAGTCATCGAAGCTACCCAAGACCCTATCCCTGACTATTCCTTAGAAGCATCGCTTTTTGGACAATGTTTCAAAACACAAGATTTTAAAGAAGGTACCACCGCTTTTTTAGAAAAACGAAAACCTGTATTTAAAGGTAACTAATGAGTACGCTCCTCAAAAAACTAGCCGGTCAAACCGCCCTCTACGGACTCAGTAGTGTAGTGGCACGCGCAGCAAATTTTTTATTAGTCCCCATTTATACCGCACTCCTACATCCCAGTGCATTCGGTATCATTACAGAGCTCTATGCTTATGTTGGTTTCTTAAACATCATCTACCTCTATGGACTCGAAACAGGCTATTTCAGGTTCGCTAAAAAAGAAGGCTTCAACGAATCCTCCTCTTTCTCCATTTCATTCAGCAGTCTTATCGTATCGACAGCACTGTTCACAATCGTTTTCGTGCTGCTGAGTAATCCTCTGTCCAAACTACTACTTTATAAAGATCACAGTGAATACATTATTTTACTTGCCTTAATTTTAGCCACCGATAGTCTTTCGGCTTTACCTTTTGCCCGACTTCGCTGGCAAGGTAAACCCGGGGTATTCGCTTCACTAAAACTACTTTCCATTTTGGTCAACATCGGGCTGAACCTGCTCTTCTTATGGGTTTTACCACAGGTCTCAAGCTCAGAAAATCAAATCATTGATCCGCTCATTGAATACTTGAAACACCTCGATGAAGTATCTAAAATACTCTTGGCCAATCTCATTGGAAACCTTCTGCCCATGGTCTTTTTAATTTCTAGCCTAAAAGACTTTGTTTTTACCTTACGCAAAGACATCCGTCAAGAACTACTGGCTTATTGTATCCCCTTACTGTGGATGGGACTTGCAGGCATGGTCAATGAGGTCATGGATCGTATTTTATTAAAATACCTCTTACCCGACCATTTCTACCCTGGGCAAACAAACTTATATGCCGTCGGCATTTACGGAGCCTGTTACAAGCTTTCTATGTTTATGAGCTTGGCCATACAATCCTTTCGTTATGCTGCCGATCCTTTCTTTTTCTCTAAAGCCTCTGATAAAAATGCCCCTGAGCTCTTTGCGCAAGTCATGTCCTGGTTTGTCATCACTTGCTTATCTATCTTTTTATTGGTGAGTTTATTCCTTCCTTATTTTGGCTTATTGCTTAGAAATCCGGCATACCGCGAAGGATTGTACATTGTACCCTACTTGTTACTGGCAAACTTATTCCTGGGTATTTACTATAATTTATCCATGTGGTATAAACTCACCGATAAAACTATTTTTGGCACCTACCTGAGTATCACAGGAGCTGTAATTACACTTTTAGGCAATTTATTACTGATCCCATTCATCGGCTACTTCGGAAGTGCCATTACCACCTTGATCTGTTATTTCATCATGGCCTTGCTGAGTTGGTACTTTGGACAGAAATACTACCCTATCCCTTACCAGGCAGGAAAAATAGTAGCTTATATTGGAATCAGTATAGGATTAGTCTTCCTCTCACATTTCATCCACTTCGACAATAGCTTCATGGATTTAGCCTCGAAAGGAAGTTTGTTTTTATGTTACCCTGCACTGATTTATCTGATCGAAATCAAGAAAATCCCCAGTAAACTATCCTAATTTTTTCTATTTTTGAGTATTCCTATTGCCGATGAACGTTAAAATTGTAAACCAATCTGCTCACCCACTGCCTCACTATCAAACAGGAGGTGCTGCGGGGATGGATTTAAGAGCAAACCTAAGTCAAGACATTGTGCTTAAACCCATGGAACGTGCACTCATTCCAACAGGTCTGTTCATAGAACTCCCACAAGGTGTTGAAGCACAAATAAGACCAAGAAGTGGTTTAGCATACCAATCAGGGATTACCGTATTAAACGCCCCAGGTACCATCGATTCTGATTACCGTGGCGAATTGAAAGTATTACTAATTAACCTCTCTCAAGAAGCCTTTACGATACAAAATGGCGAACGTATAGCACAACTCATCGTTGCCGCTTACGTAACCATAGGATGGGAAGAAGTTGCAGAACTTACAACAAGTGTTCGTAATGCTGGAGGCTTCGGAAGTACCGGAAAAATATAAGTTGAATTAAACCCTTTCGTTAAATGAAGATTATTATTCCAATGGCAGGTATGGGTAAAAGAATGAGACCCCATACTTTAACAGTACCCAAACCACTAGTACCGATTGTCGGAAAACCGATCGTCAACCGATTGGTAGAAGACATTGCAAAAGTTTGTGGTGAAAAAATTACCGAAGTAGCCTTTATCATTGGCGACTTTGGAAAAGAAGTAGAAGCGAAACTGCTTAACATTGCAGAATCCATTGGAGCCAAAGGAACCATCTATTACCAAAGAGAAGCTTTAGGTACTGCACATGCCATACAATGTGCAAAAGACTCTCTGTCTGGTAAAGTGGTCGTAGCCTTTGCCGACACGCTTTTCAAAGCAGACTTCAAATTAGATACTTCCAAAGAAGGAATCATTTGGGTTCAAAAAGTAGAAGATCCCCGTCCATTTGGTGTAGTTCAATTGAACGATAAAAACGAAATCACCAACTTCGTAGAGAAGCCGGAAACCTTCATCAGTGATTTAGCCATCATCGGAATATACTATTTCAGCGATGGCGATCGTTTGAAGAAAGAGATTCAGTACGTCATCGACAACGAAATCAAAGACAAAGGAGAATACCAATTGACCAGTGCTTTGGAAAATATGCGTCAAGGCGGCGTTAAATTCTTCCCTGGTCAAGTAACCGATTGGCTCGATTGCGGAAATAAAGACTCTACAGTAGATACCAACGCCAGGTACCTGGATTATGTAAAAGACCAACAATTGGTTGCTAAATCTGCTGTATTGGAGAACTGTACCATCATCCCTCCTGTTTATATTGGAGAAAATGTTTCCATCAAAAATTCCGTAGTAGGACCTTACGTTTCCGTAGGAGACAAAACAAGAATAGAAAGCAGCGTGGTCACCAGAAGCATTATCCAAACAGAAGCTCACGTATTGAATGCGCGACTTCATAATTCGATGTTGGGTAATCACGCACATTTACATGGTTCAGAAATCGATCTAAGTGTCGGAGATTACAATGTCATTAAATTATAAATTGAAACAACACACCTCATCCTTAGTCTACAAGCAGGCCCTCACAGGCCTGCTTCTTTTGCTTTTTACTCTGGCTTGTAAAACAAGTTCTCCGTCCAGGCAAAGCATTTCTTCTTCGGCTGTTCCAGCAAAAGAAACAACTCGTGTAGCCTTCGAAGCATCATTAAATGAGGGGATGAAGTACTCCATGATTGGAGACTACCCGGAAGCGATTAAGTCCTTAGAAAAAGCCGTAGCGATATACAACCAGTCGGCCGCTGCCTACTATACCTTAGGCAAATTATACCTGGCACAGAAGAATTTACCCAAAGCACGTGCTTATTCTGAATTGGCCGTAGCATTAGATGCCACAAACAAGTATTACTACGAACAAATTGCCCATATCTACGAATACCAACTTCAGTATGTAGAAGCAGGTAAAGTGTACAAAAAACTAACTGCACTATACCCTGAAGTCGCTGATTATTATTACGATTTAGCGGCCATGTTTTTTTACCAAAACCAACCCGATGAAGCTCTAAAAGCATACGCTAGCATTGAACAAAAATTCGGAAAATCACTTGAACTCACACGTCAAAAACAACAAATCCTTCTTCGTTCCAGCAAGCTTAATGAAGCCATCAAAGAAGGAGAAGCCTTGATGAAAGAATATCCAGACGAAGATGACTTTAAAGTGGCACATGCCGAATTTTTATTCACAAACGGCAAATATGAAGAAGCAGCTGTCTTACTGAAAAATGTAAGTATACATAATCCAGAAAACCCACTCGCTCATCTTAATCTTGCCAGTGTATACAAAGCTCAAAATAACAACAACGGTTATTTCGAAGAATTAAAACGAGCTTTTGAAAACCCTAATTTAGACTTAGAAACAGAAATCGAAGCATTAACAGAATTCATTAAAACAGCCTCTACTCCTGAAACACAAGAACAAGCCATCGTATTGACCAACATCACCTTGACACAATACCCTAACAATGCCAAGGCACATGCTTTTCTTGCTGAACTTTACCTCAGAACGAACAGAAAAAACGAAGCTCTCCTGCAATATAAAAAAGTGATACAATACGGTTCAGGAGAATATAATGACTGGATCGAATTGCTCAACTTAGAATACCAGACCCAACACTACGACAGCTTAATCAGCGACACAGACCGCGCATTGGAATTATTTCCCAATCAATCTGCCATATGGTATTACCAGGGCATGGGTTATTTTCTAAAAAAGAACTACACCAAAGCAGTCCGTTCGTTGGAACAGGCAAAAAAACTTTCCTCTTCACAAGTGGAAATTAAAACCATGTCTTTATCGCTTTTAGGAGACTCCTACAACGAACTTAAAAACTATCAAAAATCAGATGAAGCCTACGAAGAAGTGCTGAAACTGGATCGAAACAACGAACATGCCTTAAACAACTACAGTTATTTCCTTTCTTTAAGAAAAGAAAAACTCGATGTCGCAAAAGAACTTTCGGAGCGCTTAATGAAAAAATATCCCGGTAATCCTTCCTACATTGACACCTACGGATGGGTATTATATCAACTAAAGGATTACGAAAATGCTAAAAAATATCTGGAAGTAGCGGTGGCTACCAAAAAGGACGGAACCTTATTAGAACACTATGGTGACGTACTCTACCAACTTGGAGACAAAGTCAATGCTCTCTCGATGTGGAAAGAAGCAAAATCTGTTGGCGGTGCATCCCTATTAATTGATAAAAAAATAACAGAAGGGAAGTTGTATGAATAAATTACTCACACCTCTTTTGGCCTTAGCAATCATACTTTCTGCCTGTACAAAACAGCCTTCTATTTCTCAGCAAACCAAGGACAGTTCAGCGATTACTACTCTCGACTGGAAACCCCTGGCATTTGACTATTTGATTTTAAAAAGCAAAATCAACATTAAAACAAAAGACCATAACATCAATGCTACAGCCAATATTCGCATGAAAAAAGACAGTGTGATTTGGATCTCTGTAACGCCAGGTATGGGGATAGAAATTATCAGAAGCATCATCACACCAGACTCTGTAAAACTTATTAATCGCCTTGAAAACAAATACGACAAATACAGCATCAACTACATTAAAGAAACATTAGGCATAGATTTAAATTTCTACAACCTACAAAACTTACTGGTCGGAGACTTGTTGCTCCCTTTAGAAAAACAAGACCAGGTAAAAGACACCGACGAGTTATGGGAAATTAAACAAGAAAGACAAACTGTTTTAGCATCAAGCCTTTTATCGAAAATACAAAAGAAAGTCACTCAACTTGAAGCGAAAAATCAAGATGAAAAATACCTTCGTGTAAACTATACCAATTTCACTGCCATAGATTCACTCTTGATACATCAAACACAATCCATGTTACTCGTCAATAACAAAGACTCTTCCTTTGTGGAAACCTCACACCAGAAAATAGAATTCCCTTCTAAAAATGTTGCATTCCCATTTTCAGTACCTAAAAAATATGAGAAGTAGTTTACCCCTATACGTATTCACACTCATATTCCTATTGCTTGCAGGAACGGTAAACGTATACTCTCAAACCAAACAAAGGAGACAACTGGAAGCAAAAAAAGGGGAAAGTTTAAAAAAAATAGAAGAGACCAATCGCATATTAAATCAAACGCGCGAAAAGAAAGAAGCAAGCCTTACACAGCTTAACCTCATCAAGCAAAAAATTAAAGCACAAGAAGTTTTGATTCAAACCATGAACGAGGAAATCAACTACCTCGACATTGAAATCAAGGAATCTGAAACCATCATTTTGGCACTGGACAGAGACCTCAAAGCCTTGAAAGAAGAGTATGCGCGCATGGTCATCATGGCACACAAATATTCCAGTAGCTTTGACAAACTAGCCTATATGTTCAGTGCGGAAAACTTTCGCCAAATGGTAAACCGCTACCAATACTTTAAACAATACTCTGCCATTCGCTCCAATCAAGTTGAACAGATTGAAGCGGTATCGGTGACACTAGAAAGAGAAAGAACCCGATTGCTTAAACGCAGAAATGAAAAAGCAAAACTAGCAGGTATTAAAACAGTAGAAGCGCGTAATCTTTCCCAGGCAAAATCACAGCACGATGAGATGCTGAAAGAACTGAGTAGTAAGGAAAAACAACTTCATCAAGAACTGGAAGAATCGAAAAAATCAGTACTGAAATTAGAAAAACTGATTGTTGATCTGATTGAAGAAGAACGCAAAAAAGCCATTGCAGCAGCGAAAAAAGCCGAAGCCGATGCAAAAAAAGCAGCCGATGCCGCCTTGAAAAACCCTTCTTCTGCCGCTTCAAAAGCAGCAACCACAAAGAGCAATGCCGCTTTGAAAGAATTAAATACCAATGTGACCCTTTCTTCCAATTTTGCCAACAACAAAGGTAAATTACCTTGGCCTGTCAATAAAGGGCGCGTATCTCAACATTTCGGCAGACAAGCCCATCCTGTATTGAAAGGAGTCTTTATTGAAAACTTAGGTGTCGATATTGCCACCGTTGCAGAAGAGCCCGTGAGAGCCGTATTTGGAGGTAAAGTATTGACTGTTGCACAAGTACCAGGCATGAATTATGTCGTCATGGTTCAGCATGGAGAATACTTTACCGTATATGCGAAATTAAAGTCCGTAAGCGTAACTACAGGGCAAAGCATAGAAAGAAACACGGTACTCGGTCAAGTGCACACAGACAAAGGAAATACCAGCGAAATCCAATTTCAGATTTGGAAGAACGAAGAGAAATTGGATCCCGAAACCTGGCTCTACAATAAATAACTGTAAATCAGCTGCTTTTAAACCCATAAAGTTTTATTTGGCACTCCAATAAAATTGTTTGCCTAGGCATTATTCCGTATCTTTGTCGACTAAAACATAATCTCTTATCGCATATGGTAACGTTGCATCAGTTTCTTTTCTTAGGCCCTATAGGAGCTTGGGAAGTTTTCCTTTTACTCACTGTTATTTTAATTTTCTTTGGAGCTAAAAAAATTCCGGAACTTGCTCGTGGTTTAGGTAAAGGAATCAGAGAATTCAAAGATGCCTCTAACGAAGTCACAAAAGGCATTGAAGACGGTATGAAGGACAACAAAAAAGAAGACTAAATACATCCCGTGAAAGTATATACTTCATTTCAGGAAATTCGTGAAGACCTGAAAGCAGGAACTCTTACGTGCAAAGAGCTTGTTCATCACTATTTAAAAAACATCGAGCAACAGCAAAACCTCAATGTATTTATTGAGGTATACCATGATGAAGCCCTCAAGCAAGCCGATGCAGTAGACGCTAAGCTCAAAAACGGAACCGCAGGAAAACTGGCAGGCATGGTGGTTGGGTTAAAAGATGTCCTTTGCCATAAAGGACATGGATTACAAGCTTCCAGTAAGATTTTAGATCAATTCATTTCTCAATTTAATGGAACCGCAGTAGAACGTCTTCTCCACGAAGACGCCATTATCATTGGCCGTCAAAGCTGTGACGAATTTGCCATGGGTTCTTCCAATGAAAACTCTGCATTCGGTCCTGTATTAAATGCCGCAGATACTACTCGTGTACCTGGAGGTTCTTCCGGAGCTTCTGCCGTGGCGGTACAAGCAGACATGTGTTTGGCATCTTTAGGCTCCGACACTGGCGGATCTGTTCGTCAGCCCGCTGCCTTTTGTGGTGTGGTAGGGTTAAAGCCTACATATGCACGTATCTCCAGGTATGGTCTCATCAGCTACGCCTCTTCATTCGACAGCATCGGTGTAATCAGCAAAAACGTAGAAGACGCCGCTCTCATCCTTGAAACTATAGCAGGAGAAGATCAATACGACTCAACCGTATCGAGAAAACCTGTACCCGAATACAGTAAACTCCTAAATTTCGAAGGGAAAGCACGTATAGGCTACCTCCAGGAATCTGTCAAAAGTCCTGGTGTTAGCGCTGAAATTAAAGAAGCCACTCAAAAAATGTTAGACAAACTCAAGCAAGACGGTCATACCGTAGAAGCCTTTGAGTTTAACTTACTCGATTATATCCTTCCTGCCTATTACATCCTCACTACAGCCGAAGCAAGTTCTAACCTATCGCGCTACGACGGTGTGAAATACGGATACAGAAGCCCAAACAGTGTAGACCTCGAATCGATGTACAAAAAAACACGCTCAGAAGGCTTTGGCAAAGAAGTAAAGAAAAGAATTATGCTCGGCACATTTGTGCTCAGCGCCAGTTATTACGATGCCTATTATACTAAAGCTCAAAAGGTAAGAAGACTCATTAAAGAACAAACCGAAAAATTGTTCGAAAAATATGACTTCATCCTTATGCCAACCACGACAACAACGGCGTTTAAACTAGGAGAGCATGCCAGTGATCCTTTGTCAATGTATTTAGCAGACTTATTCACGGTGCAAGCAAACCTCTGTGGCATACCTGGTATTTCTTTACCCTACGGAAAAGATAAAGCAGGTCTTCCCATTGGCATACAATTGCTCAGCAAAGCATTTGATGAAACGAAGCTTTTGGCGTTCTCTCAACACGTATTCAAAAACTTAAATTAATCAAATGCAATGCTTACCCAAAATGGTTGTGGTTGTATTCTTTGTTTTTAGCGCATGGCTACAAACAAACCAAAACTGTTATGGTCAAGCCAATGAAGAAACAAGCAATCCTGCCGATACAACACTCAACGACCTCGTAATACAAGGCGATTCTACTGCCTTATCGGGCGATGAAACGGTAGTCATTGAAGCCGATTCTTCAAACCCAACGGTTAGCATCTCAAAAGACATATTCACTGGACCAGAAACTATCCTTCAGGAGCGCTTAAAACGCATTGAGAATAAAGTTCCCCTTACACTCAATGCCAGAATTAAAAGCTTCATTCACTATTTCACTGTACGCAATCGCCATTACTCCCTGGTCATGGAAAGACGTCGCCGTCTTTATTTTCCTATCTTCGAACAGGTATTCAAAGAACGAGGTATTCCCGACGAACTAAAATACTTGGCCATTGTAGAATCGGGATTAAATCCCAGAGCCTTATCGAAAGCAGGGGCCGCAGGATTATGGCAATTCATGCCGCCTACAGGACGTAGCTTTGGACTGTACATCGATGAATACATCGATGAACGACTTGATCCTTACTATTCTACTGTAGCTGCTGCCAAATACCTCAAACAACTCAACAACACCTTTGACAGCTGGGAATTTGGAATTTCATCTTACAATTGCGGACCAGGAAATGTGCGTCGTGCTATACGAAAATCAGGTTATAGCAATTCGTTTTGGGCGGTATACCCTAATCTTCCCGCCGAAACCCGCGGGTATTTACCCCAATTGGTAGCACTCACCTATACCATGAACTACCTCAACGAACACGACATCGTTGCCGATTCATTAGAATATCCTATTGCGTTCGATACCATCACCATCAAACAATACCTTAACCTTGAAGTCTTTTGTAAAGAATTAAATATTCCCATCGATGACTTCATGGAATTGAATCCTGCTTTTTTAAAAAATTATTTTCCCGGACATAGATCCGTATTGATCCGTATTCCCGCCGATAGGATGGTCTATTACGCACAAAACGAATTTGAAATCCTAGACGCTGCAGGGAAAAGAGATGTCACCGTAAAAGAAATTGCACCTGTACTGGTAAGAAGTTATTCTCAAAAAGCCAGTACGACCACAACACCTAAAAGCACCCAAACAAAAATAATTTACACCGTAAAACGCGGTGATGTACTTGGCCGGATAGCCGACAAACACAATGTGTCTTTAACCTCACTCAAAAACTGGAATCGAATCAAAGGCAACACCATCCAGCCAGGACAAAAATTGGTGATCTACCAAAATGGCGGAAGACCTGGTCAAAGTACCGTACAATCCTCTTCTAGCAAATCAGTGCCTACTTATCATTATGTAAAACAAGGGGACACACTTTGGACCATTTCAAAAAAATATGAAATTACGATTGAGCAAATCAAAAAGCTGAACAACTTGAAAGACGGAAACATCAGACCCGGACAAAAATTAAAATTGAGTTAGAAAAACTTTCTAAATTTTTACGCTATGTCAATCAACAAGGAAGATGCGCTTAATTACCACTCGCAAGGTCAGCCTGGTAAAATAGAAGTAGTACCCACTAAACTTCTGAGTTCTCAACTTGACTTAGCACTCGCCTATTCCCCTGGCGTAGCCGAACCTTGTAAAGAAATTGCCGCCAATCCGGAAGATGTCTACAAATACACCGCAAAAGGAAACTTGGTCGGTGTCATTACCAACGGAACTGCCGTATTGGGTCTGGGAAACATAGGACCAGAAGCATCCAAGCCTGTAATGGAAGGGAAAGGTGTACTTTTTAAAAAATTCTCGGGGATTGATGTATTCGACATTGAAATTAACGCCACCGATGCCGACGACTTTATTCGTATTGTAGAAAGCCTTGAACCTACTTTTGGAGGGATCAACTTAGAAGACATCAAAGCTCCCGAATGTTTTAAAATAGAAGAAGAACTGCGCAAACGCATGCGCATACCGGTCATGCACGACGATCAACACGGTACAGCCATCATCTCTTCTGCCGCATTACTCAACGCACTAGAGCTTGTTGGCAAACCCATTGATCAAGCTCGCATCACCATCAGTGGTGCTGGTGCAGCAGCCATATCCTGCACAAGACTATACCATTCTTTAGGTGCACGTAAAGAACACATCGTGATGGCCGACATCAACGGAGTCATACGAACAGATCGTACCGACCTGGCAAAAGCTCAAATGGAATTCGCCACCACACGAAATCTGCATACGCTTTCCGATGCCATAAAAGATAGCGATGTGTTCATTGGCTTATCCGCTGGAAATGTGCTGAAGCCTGAAATGCTTTTGACCATGGCCAAGAATCCCATCGTTTTTGCCATGGCGAATCCTACACCTGAAATTGACTACAACTTAGCCATTGCCACACGTAGTGATATCATCATGGCCACAGGGCGTTCCGATTATCCAAATCAGGTCAACAATGTACTAGGATTCCCTTTTATCTTCCGTGGCGCATTAGACGTAAGAGCTACCGAAATTAATGAAGCCATGAAGTTGGCTGCCGTTAAAGCCATCGCGGAACTGGCGAAGGAACCTGTACCTGAAATTGTGAATAAAGCCTATGGCGACGATCGCATAACCTTCGGATCAAAATACCTCATTCCCAAACCCCTTGATCCTCGACTGATCACCAAGATTTCTCCAGCGGTAGCGAAAGCTGCCATGGACAGTGGTGTCGCTCGCAAGCCCATTGAAAACTGGGAACAGTACGAATTAGAACTACAACAACGTATCGGCATCGATCAAAAAATCATGACGCGTATGATCAGTCAAGCCAAAACGAATCCTAAACGAGTCGTATTTGCCGAAGCAGATCATCCTAAAATATTAAAAGCGGTTCAACTTCTTCAAGCGGAAGGCATCGCCTTTCCTATTCTTCTGGGGAATAAGAAAAAAATTGAGGACACAGCATCAGCCTTAGGAGTAAATATCCAAGGCATGTCAATCATTGATCCACTAGAAGACAAAGAAACCGTACAATCCTATGCGCAAGTATTGTTTCAAAAACGCCAGCGGAAAGGAGTAACCTTATTCGAAGCAGAAAAAATGATGCGTAGTCGAGATTACTTCGGTTCCATGATGGTAGAACTTGGTGATGCCGATGCCTTTATTTCAGGACTTACCAAAGATTATGCGGAAAGCATCAAACCTGCCTTACAAATTATTGGACCAAGTAAAGGGACTAAGCGTGTTGCGGGGATGTATATCATGATCAACAAAAGAGGAACCTTTTTCTTCTCCGATGTCACCATGAATGAACACCCTACTACGGAAGAACTGGTAGAAATTGCTTACCAAACGGCCAATGCAGTACGCGTAATGGGTTTTGAACCTAAAATTGCCATGCTTTCTTATACCAATTTCGGTTCCAACAAGGGGGAGGTACCAGGCAAAGCAGCATTGGCAACACATTTGGCCAAACAAAAATATCCCGACCTGATCATTGAAGGAGATATTCAAGCCAATGTAGCCTTAGACACAGTCCTGCAAAAAGAAATGTATCCCTTCAGCGCACTCGCAGAACACGGTGCCAACACCTTTATTTTCCCTGGTTTAGCGTCCGGGAATATCTCTTATAAAATCTTGCAAGAAATCGGCAGCACAGAAGCCATTGGACCTCTCTTGTTGGGGATGGAAAAACCAGTACACATTTTACAAATGGGAAGTTCTGTCCGGGAAATCATCAACATGGTGGCCGTGGCGGTCGTGCAAGCAGGCTCTTCAACCATTACTAAAGCATGATCGCATACATCAAAGGCAAACTCACCGTCAAAGACCCGACCTACGTAGTCATAGAAACCAACGGCATAGGATACCATGCCAAAATATCGTTGTGTACATTTTCAGTCATTAAAGACCTGAAAGATACACTGCTCTATACTTTTCTTCATGTCAAGGAAGATGCACATACCTTATATGGTTTTGCATCAGAAAAGGAAAAAAACACTTTTCTGGATTTAACATCAATCAGTGGAATCGGACCGGGAACAGCCTTAGTCATGCTTTCTTCCCTCAATCCCGATGAAGTGAGAAAAGCCATTGCTCAAGAAGACGTACGCACCATACAAGCGGTAAAAGGCATTGGTGCCAAAACAGCTCAACGGGTAATTTTAGAGCTTAAAGACAAAATGAGGAAGATCGATTTACTCCCTTCCGACCATAAAACCTTTTCCAGCACGCCAAGCAATAATATCCGCCAGGAAGCGTTCAATGCTCTGGTTACCTTGGGTTTTGCCAGAGCTGCAGCTGAAAAAAATATCGATACAGTCATCAAGCAAAAAGGAGAGGACATTTCATTAGAAGATTTGATTAAATGGGCACTAAAATCATCCTAATTTTTTAAAAAACTTGCGTCGGCTTTCTCCAAATATTCTTTTTTCATTTATACTGGTATCGACTTTAGGTACATGGATTTCTCTTGCCAGACCGCATAGAGAAATTGTTTTTCCTTTTGAATCAGAATCAGCACCTGAAGATTCTATTCCTAAGAAAAAGAGAAAAAAAACAGATCCGAGCTACAACCCCACCGATCGTATGGGTGATCCTTATGCCAACCCCAACATAAAATCACCACTCGAATTAAAAGATCCAGACGTTATTCAAAAAGACGTAGAGCTCGATCCTTCACTAGAATATTACAACATCAATGAAACGGTGGGAGACTTAGACTATAGAGCTCCTTCAGAAATGTCTTTTGAAGAATTCTATAAAATGAAGAACCAAGAGATGTTGAAAAACTACTGGAAAAATAAAAGCAGCAGTACACAAGGAGATGGAGCTACAAAAGCACAAGGACCTTTCAGCTTAAAAATTCCAGTACGTGGACTAGAAGGACCTTTTGGAAGTAATTTTGTCGACATCAGACCTACCGGTTTAGTCACCTTAGATTTTGGAGGAAAATGGCAAAGGGTATACAATCCCGCCCTCACCATTCGTCAACAAAAAAATGGAGTCTTCGATTTCGACCAACAAATTACCATGAACGTAGTCGGTAAAATCGGAGAAAAATTAAGAATTACAGCCAACTGGGACACCAAAGCCGCCTTCGAATTTCAAAACAACGTAAAGGTACAATACACGGCCTTCGAAGAAGACATCATTCAAGGCATCGAAGTCGGAAGAATCAGTATGCCACTCAACAGCTCTCTGATTAATGGGGCTCAAAACTTATTTGGGGTTAAAACCAAATTAAAATTCGGCAGAATGACCATGACGACGGTACTGGCTCGTCAAGACGGAAAGGTAGACGAAATGGTCATTCAAGGCGGTTCTCAAGGAAGAGCATTTGAAATTAAAGGGCACAATTACGAAGACTACCGTCACTTTTTCCTTTCCCAGTTTTTTAGAGATAATTACGAACGTTCATTAGAAAGTCTTCCAGTCATTAACTCCGGCGTTAAAATTACCCGGGTGGAAGTATACGTCACCAACAGAAGTAACAATACACAAGACTTGCGAGACATGGTGGCTTACCTTGATTTGGGAGAAGGCCGACCTTATAATACAACCTATACCAGCCCCACAATACCTAGTGATCCTAATAAACTCATCCCCGCAGAAAATAAGAACAACTTACTTTACAACACCGTCAATAGTTTTCGGGATTCCGAAACATTAACTTCTAATCTTTCTGGAATAGGCCTTGTCAACGGAACAGATTTCGCGTTCATCAAAAGTGCACGCAAATTGAGCGAAAGAGATTTCACCTTTCATCCCGACTTAGGTTACATCTCCTTACAAACTCCCATACGTACCGATGAAGTATTGGCCGTATCGTACGAATACTCATACAACGGTAAAATATACAAAGTCGGAGAAACCACAGAAGACTATCAAAATTTAGCCGCAACAGATGCTGTAATCCTTAAAATGCTCAAACCTTTTACCATCAAATTAGATCTCCCAACATGGAATTTGATGATGAAAAACATATACAACATTGGTGCTACACAATTGACACGCGACAATTTCCAATTGCGTATCATCTACAAAGACGATTTATCCGGAGCAGATCTTCCTAACTTACAAGAAGGTGCACGCACAACCAATGTACCTCTTTTACAAATTTCAGGACTTGACAAGCTCAACCCCAACAACGATCCTACTCCAGATGGTAATTTCGATTATGTAGAAGGCGTAACCGTCGACTCTCGTACAGGACGCATTGTGTTTCCCGTACTTGAACCTTTCGGTTCTAACCTGGCTCGTTCATTTGACCCTAATGAAGGTGATCTGAGAGCCAAATACGTATTCAAAGAGCTGTACGCATCGACCAAACAATTTGCCGAACAACAAGCCAGTTTTAATAAATTCTTTTTAAAAGGACGTTTTCAAGCTTCTTCTTCCAGTGAAATCATCTTGCCAGGGATCAACATTGCTCCCGGATCTGTTGTCGTATTGGTCGGAAGTAACCAACTTTCTGAAGGAACAGACTATACCATTGACTATACCCTCGGTCGATTAAAAATTACCAATGAAGGAGCATTGGCATCTGGACAAGAAATAAGAATACGTTTTGAAAAACAAGATCTATTCAACTTCAGAAGAAAATCATTTTATGGTTCTCGCTTCGACTACCAAGTCAACAAGGACTTTGTGATCGGTGGTACTATCCTACAACAAAACGAAGCCCCACAAATTAGTCGTGTCAACATTGGTGACGAACCTTCTAAAAATACCGTATGGGGTGTCGATGTCAGTTACACCAAAGATTCCCGTACACTTACTAAAATAGTCGATAAAATTCCATTCATCGATACCAAAGCCCCATCCAATGTATCCTTTCAAGGAGAAGCAGCACAAATGCTTCCTGGCCACAATAAAAAAATTGACCAGGATGGAGCCAAAGGGATTGCCTTTATCGATGACTTTGAAGGCAGTAAAACACCATACGATATTTCCAAAAGTCCTACACGATGGAAACTTGCGTCTACTCCTCAACGCTTTGCGGAAAGCAGTTCGAGCGGTTTAGACCACGCATACCGCAGAGCCAAACTTTCCTGGTACAACATTGATAATGTATTTTATCGCACGAATAATGGTATTCAAGGATATGAAGATCCCTCTCAAATCAAAAATCATTTTGAACGCGGTATATTCCCTAGAGAGTTATTCCCAGGACAAGACCTCCAAGTCGTCAACATTAACGTCACCACCTTCGACCTTGGATTTTATCCAGAAGAAAGAGGTCCTTATAATTTCAACCCTGCATTAAACAGCCGTGGTCGATTAAATAATCCCACACAAAACTGGGGAGGTATAAGCCGTAACATCACCAACGACATCGATTTTGACAATGCCAATATCCAATACATTGAATTTTGGTTGATGAGTCCGTACGTCAACTATCCTGCAGCTCCTCCTACCAATGGGAATGCCGATGTCGACGGACAAACCGTTCAACCCGGGAACATTGGTAAACTCTACTTTAACTTAGGAGATATTTCAGAAGATGTCATGAAAGATGGGAAACATTCATTTGAAAATGGCTTACCTGTAAGTCCTGACCTCATTGCCGGAGAATCGGCAAACACCATCTGGGGCCGAGTACCTAAAAAACAATTCCTGACCGACGCCTTCGACAACAACCCCGATTCAAGAAGCAGACAAGATGTCGGTTTAGATGGGCTTAACAACAACGATGAATCATCGTTCTTTGCCAATTATGTCAACAGCATACAAGGAAGTCCTATGAATCCAGATGCCAGGGACAGTATACTCCGTGACCCTGCTGGAGATGATTTTAAATACTATTTAGGAGATGATCAAAACGGGAAAAATATCATTCAACGTTATAAAAATTTCAATGGCCTGGAAAACAACTCTCCTGTTAATAGTGGCGGATCTTTCACCCCATCCAACTCTTCTTTACCCGACAACGAAGACTTAAATCAAGACAATACCATTAACGAATTAGAAGAGTATTACGAATACGAAATCAATATTGATCCTACAAAATTTGTCGTAGGGCAAAACTTCATTGTGAGCTCCAGAGAAACGACTGTCAACGGTGAAACGGTAACATGGTATCAATTCCGGGTACCTGTAAGATCTCCAACATCAACTGTAGGAAATATCAGCGGATTTAAATCCATTCGTTTTTTAAGGATGTACATGACAGGATTTTCCAATCCTATTGTACTACGTTGTGCCAACATGCAATTGGTAGCCAACCAATGGAGAACATACCAAAGCGACGACATCAATGAAAGTGGTGTAGGAACTTCTACAGAACCAGACGATGCCATCATTGACGTATCGACAGTAAACGTCGAAGAGAATGGGCAAGGCGATGCCTTCACTTCTCCTTACGTAGTACCTCCTAACTTCATCAGAGATCAAGACATTACTTCTACCGTAAACAGGCGATTGAATGAGCAATCATTGCGTTTATGTGTAAACGACCTCGATGATAAAAATGCGCGTGCCGTATATAAAAATGTAAGCTACGATTTCTTGAATTACGGAAGAGTGAACATGTTTATTCATGCAGAATCAAATGATCCGACTTTATACGACGGAAAGGTGAGTGCATTTTTACGCTTAGGTACAGATTTCAAAGACAACTATTATGAAATAGAAGTGCCACTCTATTTTACCAATCCTAAAAACACCTTCGATCCTTATGCCATTTGGCGGGGAGAAAATGAAATCAACATGGCCATTGATGAACTCATCAATACAAAACTAGAGCGTGACCGGTCGGGAACAGCCGTAACATCAAGTTATTCCAGGTTTGTGAATGGCAAAAAGCTGACGGTTGTTGGTAAACCCGATCTGTCAGCGGTTGTTACCATCATGATTGGTTTAAAAAATCCAGGAGATGACAACCGTGCACATTCTTTTTGTATTTGGGCAAACGAGTTACGTGTAACCGACTTCAATGAAAAATCGGGATGGGCTGCTACCGGTAAATTAAATTTAAAGCTAGCAGACTTTGGTAATGTCACTGCAACCGGTCGATTCATAGGTGCCGGTTTTGGTTCCTTAGAACAAAAAGTTTCCCAAAGACAAAGAAACGATGCCTTAGAATGGGGCGTAGCAGGGAACTTCAATATGGATAAATTTTTACCTAAAAAATTGGGACTAAAACTTCCCATGTACGTAGGATATAATCGTAAATCCATTACTCCTCGTTACGATCCACTCAACCCGGATGTATTGCTCAGCAAACAACTCGACAATTTAGCCGATCAAGAGACGCGAGACGAGTATAAAAAATTGGTTGTAGATCAAACAACAACCAAAGCAATCAATTTCACCAACATTCAAAAAATAAAAACAAACCCTCAAAGTAAAAAACACTTCTATGATGTTGAAAATTTAAAGCTGACGTTAGGATATACCGAAACGAAAAGGACAAGCTATGATATCAAAGACTACACCTTTAAATATTACAAAGGTGCACTAGGATACGACTATACCACTAATCCTAAAGCATTCGAACCGTTCAAAAAATCGGAAGGTTTCAAATCAAAATACGGGAAACTTATTAAAGACATCAATTTTACTCCGCTTCCGAACATGTTCACATTCAGAACAGATTTCGATCGAAAGATTACAAAATCAGAATATTTTGAATCGGGACCTTTGTCGAGAGCACAACCTGCTTTGTATGAAAAAGCCTTTACGATAGGCCGTATTTACGGTACTTCCTGGAACATGACCAAAAGTTTAACCGCCAATTATAAAGCAAATTCTTACTCCATGGTCGACGAACCCCTCGGTGATCCAGGAGGGAAAGAATACAATAACGAGTTATACAAAAACATGTTCAACAATGGCTTTGGTCGTCTAAAAACATACGATCAAATGGCTGATATCAATTATAAACTACCGCTGGACAAATTACCTTTGACCGACTGGCTTAACGCAGACTATCGTTACGGTGGAGGTTACATGTGGACCTCTGGAGCATTGGGCATTAGAGATACCTTGGGGAACATGCTGCAAAACAGCCGAGACCAAACCCTCAATGGAAAAATAGACCTGAACAAACTTTATAATAAAAACAAGTTTTTAAAAGAGGTCAACAATCCTGCCCCCAAACGACCGAACGCCAAGCCAGAAGTAAAAAAAGACAGCGATTCGACACAAAAAGTACAAAAAGATAATAAAGTACTGAAGGCCGCATTAAAAACAGTCATGCTCGTCAAGTCGGTCAACCTGACATACACTGTGGCAGAAGGCACTCAGTTGCCAGGCTATTTAAATAAACCAAGTGTTTTCGGGATAGACGATGCGGGCAATACAGGAATGTTATTACCCTTTGTATTGGGTTCTCAAAATCCAGACATCCGATACGATGCCGCCAACAATGGATGGATGTCACGATCGCGGGCCCTCAATAGTCCTTTTACACAATTCCGAAACCAGACCATTAACGTACGTACCTCTGTTGAACCTTTAAAAGACATGCGTATTCAGCTGGATGCCATGGTAAAAAAGGGAAGTACGTATCAAGAATTATTCCGTATAGATACCCTTGGTGAAAATTTCATATCAGACAACCCACTTCGGTCAGGGAATCACAGTGTTTCCACCATCACCATCCTGACGGCATTTAAAGGTAGAGACGGAGGAGATCCAGATCCTAATTCATCGAACACATTCAGTAAATTCAGATCCAACAGAGAAGTCATAGGAGCACGATTAGGGAATACCAATTTAAATTCTCAAGATGTCATGATTCCTGCATTCCTGGCAGCCTATAAGGGACAAGATGCCAGTTCGGTCAATACCACTTCCATGCCCAAAATACCACTCCCCAATTGGCGAATTGATTTTACAGGACTCACTAAACTTCCCGCATTCAAACGCCGGTTCGAATCCATTACCATCTCACACGGTTATACTTCGGTGTACTCTGTAGGAAACTATACCTCTTCATTGGAATACGATGCGAACTATGTAAAACCAGGACGTGACTTCCTTTCTAACACCCCTTCCGGCGATCAGATCAACAATTCAGGAGATGTAATTCCTGTATACATCATCAATGAAGTAAACATACGTGAGGCATTTTCTCCCCTCATCGGATTTAACATTCGTACGAAAGGGAAATGGACCTATCGCATTGAATACCGCCGCAGTAGAAACCTCTCACTCAGCTTAACCAATGCACAACTGCGTGATGAAACCAGTCAAGACGTCGTTATAGGTATAGGCTACCTGAAAACAGGCGTAAAAATTCCAAAAATATTTACCCGAGGTACAACCAAAACCCTTAAAAACGAACTCAACGCACGTCTCGACTTTACAATAAGAGACACTAAAGGTGTTCAACGTAAATTAGATGAAAGTTCTACCGTTACGGCAGGAGCCTTGAACTGGCAAGTAAAACCAACCATTACCTATAACTTAAGCTCTCGGGTAACCTTGCAACTGTACTTCGAGCGCACCTTCAATAACCCTAAAATATCTTCGTCGTTTAAACGTACCACAACAGCCGTGGGAATACAACTCCGATTTACACTTTCATAGACTTAAAGACCTATTTTATAAACGAATTTTATCCCGTATATTTAGAGCAGTATTTAATCTTTATCACCATGAACTTCCCAGACAATTTAAAGTACAGCAAAGACCACGAATGGATTAGAGTAGAAGGCGATGTAGCCTACGTAGGTGTAAGTGACTTTGCACAAAATGAATTAGGAGACATCGTGTTTGTAGAAGTAACAGCACTTGGACAAACCATCAACGCGCACGATATTTTTGGCACCATCGATGCCGTAAAAACAGTCAGTGACTTATTTTTACCTGTAGGAGGAGAAATCTTAGAAGTCAATAAAGCCTTAGAAAGTAATCCGGAATTAGTAAACAGCGATCCTTACCAACAAGGATGGATTGTAAAAATAAAAATGAACAATGCCGGAGAATTAAACGATTTGATGGATGCGTCTGCTTACAAGCATTCTATCGGACTTGCGTAGGCATTTGCCTCCGTACGCATTAAGCATTGTTTGGCTGGTCACGATCTTAACGATCTGCTGGCTTCCTCAATCAACAATTGTTGAACCAACGTGGTTCCATATCCCAAATGGAGACAAGATCATTCATTTTATCTTATTCTTTGTTTGGGCTATTTTTTTATATGCTGACGTCCATCAAAAAAAAACTGTGCTTATCCTATTGCTTGGCATATGCACAGCTTGCCTAACAGAATATCTTCAACCCATCATTTCCAATAGAACCTGCGATTGGCAAGATGGACTAGCCGATATAACAGGGCTTTGCATTGGATTAATCGTCATGAACAACATCCACATGAAAAAAACACTTTCTATACTACTCATCGTATTGCTTTCATCAAACCTTCCCGCACAAAACATAGAACGTGCTCATGACGTGATTGAAAAACTAGCCTCTAAAAAGATGCATGGAAGAAGCCCTTGTTTTAAAGGCGATCAAAAAACGGCAAGCTATATTAAATTTTTATTCTCTGAAGCAGGATTAAATCCTGTCAAGCATTCTTTTTTTCAATCCTTTTCATATCCTACACAAACCTTTCCAAAGCAAATGGCATTGTCCATTAATGGAAAAAAATTCCACCCTGGAATAGATTTTATCATTGATCCTGTATCTGCCAGTGGAAAAGGAAAAGCTTCAATCGTATACCTCGATAGTTTATTTTTTACTCAACAAACGACATATCCTGAACATTTATCCTTCACCAATAAAGCGGTAGTATACGATCAAAAATACTACACACAATTGAGTGAATTACCTTTTGAGATCGTTCAGAAAATTTATGCAGCCGCCTGCATCATCGAATTTAATCATACTAAACTTACCATGGGAGTTGGTTCAAAACCTTTGAGTATCCCTATCTTCAAACTGGGTAAGACGGACCTTCAAACCATCAACTCAGGGATGTGTTCTTTTCATGTATATTCAGAATGGAAAGAAAATTACACCTCCAATAATGTAATCGGATACCTCCAAGGGACAACAATACCCGATTCTTTTTTAGTCTTCACTGCACACTACGATCATTTGGGACACTTAGGAAGAAAAACCTATTTCCCTGGAGCGAATGATAATGCCAGCGGTATCGCCATGCTGAATGAATTGGCAATTTATTTTAGCGATAGCACACACCGATTACCTTACAGTATCTTATTCATTGCATTCGGAGGAGAAGAAGCAGGTCTCTTGGGTTCAAAACATTTCACTCAACATCCTCTCATTGACTTAAAACGTATTAAGTTTTTAATCAACATGGATATCATGGGAACAGGAGACGAAAGCATTACAGTAGTGAATGCACTGCAACATCCTAAAGAATTTAATACCCTTGATTCACTTAACCAACAAAAAAAACATGTACCCGCTATAGGAAAAAGAGGTTCAGCGGCCAACTCCGATCATTATTATTTTTCTCAACGTGGAGTACCTGCTTTTTTTATTTACACCAACGGGAAACAAAAAGCGTATCACGATGTATTCGATGTGCCTAGCAATTTAAGCCTGGCGGAGTTTGGATCATTATTCCAATTACTGACCCAATTTGCACAAAGCTTTTAATTCTTTTTAAGCCACCCATTGAAATTGTAAAAAAGCGAGAAAGGCCAAGGCATGCAAAAAAGAAAACAACACACACAAGAAAATCCAATACCGATTTAAGTAGATGCTTTGCTGTTTGATCAAATAAAAGGCAAGGTAAACGAGCAAAAAGGTTGGGGTAAGAAGAATAAATGTTTTGCCTACATTGACCACCATCGAAATAAATACAACGGCCATCCAGCTCCCAACATGTTTAGATTTTATTTTATTGGATTGGATTTGCACCAGAAGATGCTGCAAAAGTATCATGACAAATGGCGTACAAAATATATACCTGTTCATGCTCGTCAATTGTCCGTCTTGAGATATGATTCTAAAGAACAGCGTCATGAAAAGATACACGCAAGAAAAAACAAGAACTAAATCCGGTTGAACCATTTTTTGTCTTTTCAAGATATTCAGGCCTACTTTTATGAGATAAAATAAAGCGATCAATCCCACGCCATAGGCTAAAGCATCCAACACAAATGTGAGCGGTGCAATAGCGCCATCTTCCATCGTTCCAAAAGGAAACGATGGAACTTCTAGTCCAAATCCCCATGCTGCAATGGCCTTCCCATAGGCATTCCAAACGCCTGTCTGAAGATATTGTAAGTACAATACACTCAATACCGTCAACACACTTGTTGTCAGATAAAAAGAAAAATCGACGGTGTGTTTTTTCCAATTTCCCTTACAGGTATATAATTCGATGATATAAATTAAGCAGAACCCTGGAATCAAGACCATGGCTGCTGGTCTTGAAAGTCCTGCAATAAGTATCCCCAATACCATCAAACTCCTCTGTTGGTTTCTAAGAGCAATTAAAATCAATACGCTTCCCAAGAAAAAAAATGCTTCTGAATAAGGAACATGCACAAACAAAAACGAAGGAAATAAAAACAAGAGTAAAAAACTTTTAGTGCCGATGCTATTGAAGTATTTTTTAAACAGCAATATACTAAGCAAAGCAACCCCTAAATTCATCACAGAAATCAACACGGTATTTATACCCATGAGTTTGGCCACCCATGGGAACAGAGGAAAAAAAGCAGCATTACATTGTTCTCCAGGAATAAATATATAATCGTATGCCATGATGGACAAGTAAAATCCAGCATCCCATGAAATTAAACGTTGTGGCAAATCCGATAACACCACTTGAACTTGAGGAGAAAAAAAAGCGATAAGGGCTATCCATAAAAAGATGACTAAACATCCGATGCCAAGCATCAGGAGTAGTCCTAATGGCTTGTTAAGTTGGACTTTTGTAAGCATGGAAACCTGTTAAAAAACAAAACTTTTCTATCGAGTATCAATTTACACAAAAAAATGTGCCGCACATAAACAAAGTATAACGAATTCGGAGGGAACCGTTTCGTCTATAACAAAAGAAATACCTTGTACCAAACACTATGATTCATTCGGTTTCACAAGACCTGAAGCAAAATAGCCCATTACAGCACCATATCCTGTACTGATATAAGGATTAGAAGTAATTGGACAAGTACCTGTTGAACAACCTACATAATGATAATAAGCATAGCCTCCAATTGCTCCAAGCAATAATCCAGTAAGTGTAATGAGGTGTATTTTTTTCATACCCGGTATTTTTTAAATCAACAAGAACTCAAGTGCTGTAGTTCCTCATAACATAAAAAAAAGCCCTTTATCTCTTAAAGAAATAAAGGGCTTTCAGTGATGAAAGAAAGTTTATAAGGAACGTTTTACTTCTTTTGTTTCGTATGCTTCTATGGTATCCCCTACTTCAATGTCATGGAATTTCTTCAAGCTCAATCCGCACTCATAACCAGACCTCACTTCAGACACATCATCTTTGAAACGTTTCAAGGCATCAATCGATCCAGAGTGCACCACAATACCGTCACGAATTAAACGAACAGAACTGTTTCTCTTCACATGTCCATCGGTAACATAACAACCCGCTACTGTACCGACTTTCGTAATTTTGAATACATCACGCACTTCGATGTTACCTAAGATTACTTCTTCTACGGTAGGTTCAAGCATACCTTCCATCGCATCTTTCACATCGTTGATGGCGTTATAGATGATCGAGTACATCCTTACTTCAATTTGCTCCTGTTCTGCTAATTTTCTAGCACTTGCAGAAGGACGAACCTGGAATGCAATGACGATAGCGTCGGAAGCCGATGCCAACAAGACATCTGATTCTGAAATTTGACCTACCCCTTTATGTATAATACGTACCTGAATTTCTTCTGTAGAAAGTTTCAACAATGAATCGGAAAGTGCTTCCACTGAACCATCAAAATCTCCTTTTACAATCACATTCAATTCTTTGAAATTACCGATTGCCAAACGACGACCAATTTCATCCAAGGTAATGTGTTTCTTGGTACGAATCGTTTGCTCACGCAACAACTGCTCTCTTTTGGTAGCAATTTCACGCGCTTCACGTTCTGTATCCATAACTTGGCATTTCTCACCGGCTTGTGGAGCACCTGCTAAACCCAATACCTGAACCGGCGTACATGGAGGAGCCTCTTGTACTCTTCTTCCTCTGTGATCCAGCATCGCTTTCACTTTACCAAAAAATGCACCTGCCAACAACACATCTCCTACTCTCATGGTACCACTTTGAACCAAGATCGTGGATACGTATCCTCTACCTTTATCCAAGGAAGCTTCAATGACTGTACCTACCGCATTTTTATTTGGATTTGCTTTAAGCTCTAGGATCTCCGCTTCCAACAACACTTTTTCCAACAACTCAGGAATACCCTTGCCACTTTTAGCAGAAATTAATTCGCATTGGTATTTACCGCCCCAATCTTCCACTAAGATGTTTTCTTTCGAAAGTTCTTCCTTAATCTTATCTGGGTTAGCAGCAGGTTTATCAATTTTATTAATGGCAATAACAATAGGAACACCCGCTATTCTAGCATGGTTAATCGCTTCTTTGGTTTGAGGCATCACATTGTCGTCAGCCGCAACAACAATAATAACCACATCGGTTACTTTTGCTCCCCTTGCACGCATGGCTGTAAAGGCTTCGTGACCCGGAGTATCCAAGAATGTAATTCGCTTGCCAGAATCTGTGACTACATCATATGCACCAATATGCTGAGTAATTCCCCCTGCTTCTCCTGCTACTACTTTTGATTTTCTAATGTAATCAAGTAAAGATGTTTTACCATGATCGACATGCCCCATGATGGTCACAATCGGTGCGCGAGGTTCCATCAATTCAGGATCTTCCACTTCATCCAACTCCTCTTCTCCCTCTTCTCCAGCAGTCATGAACTGGACACCATAGCCAAATTCATCGGCAATAATAGTAATGGCCTCTGCATCTAGACGTTGGTTAATAGAAACAAACATTCCCAAACTCATACACGTTGAGATGATTTGATTCACCGAAACATCCATCAACGACGCTAAATCGTTGGCAGAAATAAACTCCGTTACTTTAAGTGTTTTTGCATCTTCTTGCTCCTGAAGCATTCTTTCTTCATTCGCATCGGCAGCTGCATTTCTTTTATCTTTACGGTACTTCGAACGACTTACTGTACTGGTTTTAGCACCGGACAGCTTGGCCATGGTAGCCTTAATTTTTTCTTGTATATCTTTTTCAGTCGGCGCTTCTTTCGGCTGAGGTCTTGCATTTCTATCCGCAGGTCTTGCTCCCCTGGGACCTGCTCCTTGCCCTTGTTGAGCAGGTCTATTCGCTACAGGTCTTGGGTTGGTGCCATTAGGACCCGTTCCACTGGTTCCAGCTTGAGGATTTGGAGAACCGGATTGTATACGTTTACGTTTTTTCTTGGCTTTGTTTTTTGCATTTGCATCATCCGAAGATGCAACAGGTTGCGGTTTCTTCTTTTTATCCCTTGCATCAGGTAATTCAATTTTACCCAAGACCGTAAGACCTTTTAACGCATCGGCCTTTGCTCCGATCACTTCTTCTACCTCAGGAATAACCGTATCATCTACAGAAGCTTCAACATCTGTAACAACAGCCTTTTCAGCTTCAACAGGCTCTTCTGCAACAGGTGCAGAGATTTCTTTCGTAGCTGGTTTAGCTTCCTCCTTGAGTACTGGTTTAGGTTCTTCTGTTTTGGCTTCTACTTTCGTATCGGCTGCTTTTTGCTTCTCAACCTTCTTAGGTTCCTCTACTGTTTTTTTAGTCTTATCAGCAGCAGGTTTCTTCGGCGTTAATTCAATCTTGCCCAAGACTTTTACGCCAGGTAGTTTCACCTTGTCGGATGGTTCTACCAATTCTTGTTTCGGAGCTGAAGGAGTCTCCACGACAGGCGTTACTTTCTCTTTAGGAGTATCTTCTTCCTTTGGAATAAAATTATTCTTGATGAAGATTTCTTCTTCTTCTTCTGAATTCTTTTTTGTGTCTGCTTGTTCAGCATCGATAACAACATGCTCAGCATGTTTTTTACCAATATTTAAATTCGATGCTTCCTTCTTATCCAAAGCAGACGATTCAAACTCTTTCAACAAGAGGTTAAATGCATCTGTTGTGATTTTGGCATTAGGGTTACTCTCCACCTCAAAGCCTTTCGCAGCCAAAAACTCCGTAATGGTGCTTATCCCCACGTTGAGTTTTTTGGTTACCAGGCTTAATCGCATCATTTTATCTTCAGCCATTCTGCAGATTTTATATTATTTTATGTTGTATTAAGTAGAATTAAGAATTGAACAACAATTTCTTACTCAAACTCTTGACGTAATATGCTCAAGACGTCTTCTACCGTCTCCTCTTCTAATTCTGTTCTGCGGACCAAGTCTTCTTTAGATAGCGCCAATACACTTTTCGCAGTATCTAAACCTATACGCTTTAATTCTTCTAATACCCAGCCTTCAATTTCATCTACGAATTCAGTCAAGCCAACATCTTCTTCATCTTCGTTGTCAATTAACTCTCTGAATACGTCGATTTCCATACCGACCAGCTTACTTGCCAGTTTAATGTTTTGTCCACCTTTACCGATGGCAAGAGATACTTGGTCTGGTTTCAAAAACACAGATACTCTTTCTTTCTCTGCATCAATTTTAATGTTACCAATTTTAGCAGGACTCAAAGCTCTGGAAATATATAATTCCAGGTTATCGGTGTAATTGATGACATCGATGTTTTCATTTTCCAATTCACGAACAATGCTGTGAATTCTGGATCCTTTCATACCCACACAAGCACCCACCGGATCAACTCTGTCGTCAAACGATTCCACCGCTACTTTGGCTCTTTCACCCGGTTCACGTACAATGTTGCGAATAGCAATTAATCCATCGTATACTTCAGGGACTTCCATCTCAAACAATCGCTCCAGGAACTTAGGTGACGTTCTCGATAAAATGATTTTAGGATTACCGTTGTGCATTTCTACACGGTGAACAATGGCTCTTACGTTATCGCCTTTTCTAAACCTATCTTTAGGAATTTGTTCTCCTTTCGGAAGAACAAGCTCATTTCCATCGGCATCGATCAACAATAATTCTTTCCCCAATACCTGGTATACCTCCCCAACAATGATCTCTCCCGCCAATTCCTTGTATTTTTGAAACAAGTAATCTTTTTCAAGATCCTTTACCTTTTGAATCAAGGTTTGACGAGCTGTCATCACCATTCTACGACCAAAGTCTTCTAATTTTAATTCATCGGCAACTTCTTCCCCTTCTTCAAAATCTTCTTCGATTTTGCGCGCCTCTGTGAGAGAAATATGTTTGTTCTCATCATAGTCAAAACTGTCCTCTGCAAAATCATCGGAAACGATTTCCCTCATCCTCCAGATTTCCAAATCTCCTTTGTCCACGTTGATGATTACATCAAAATTCTCATCTGATGTAAACTTCTTGCGAATCATTGTACGAAACACATCCTCCAAGATACGCATCATGGTAGGGCGGTCTATGTTTTTTAATTTTGCAAACTCTGCAAATGATTCGATCAAATTTGATGCATCCATAATTACTTGAATGAAACGATAACTTTAGCTTTTTTTACTTCTTTGTATTGGTATTCCTGATTCACAAATTCTTTTTTCTTAAGCCCAGGAAGTTTTACTGTAAATCCTTCTTCTGTAGCTTCTAATAGTTCCCCCTCATGCTCCTCACCCTCTGTTAAGGTAACCCTTAACTTACGTCCCACATTTTTTCTGTACTGAAAAGGGAACTGAAGGGGTCTATCTACTCCAGGAGACGAGACTTCAATAACGTATCCAGCATCTAATTCAGGAAATAAATCTAATTCCTGAGTCATAGAACGGCTAAAACTGGTACACTGGTCAATGGTCAACCCCTTTTCTGAGTCAATGAGAAGCAAAATTTTGCTCTTGCCTGAGCCCGTAATCGTCAATTCCACAAGAGAAACCTCTTGTTCTTTGGCCTTTACAGTAGCAATGTTTAAAATCTTCTGCTTTAACCCTTCCATAGATTTAGATAGTGTGTCAATAAAAAGAGGGGGCAGCACCCCCTCTTTCCGAACCATACCAATTTTCTACAAAATTATGGATTATTAGTTTCAATTCAAAAAAAAACGGAGTTATTTTTGTATCTCAAGACTTTAGCTCCTTTGCTCAATCGACTTTTAACACTCACATACGCCATTATCGTAGCCTTTACGGTATTAGTCTACCTATCCCCGGGTATTCCACCTGCAGATTTGTGGATCAGCGCCTTTTTACCCTATAGCATTCCTTTTCTTGTTTTAACGCATGTACTTGTTGCCTGCTATTTTATTATCGCTAAAAAATGGGTCAGCGCAATCATTTCTTCTATTTTGATCATCATCGGCCTTACCTTTTTACATCGGATTATTGCCTTGAATTTTCACCGTAACCACGGATCAGACCAAGCCGATTTCTCCATACTCTCCTACAATGTACGCGTATTTAATGTGTACGAAATCTATAACAAGAATAATCCAGAATACAGCAAAGCCATCATTAGAGACGCTCAAAAGCTTGAAGGCGATATCAAATGTTTTCAAGAATTCTATTCCGATGAAAGCAGTAAAACCTACAATACCATCAAGCTCATGTCTGCTACTCATCCTTATTATTATTTCGAACCATTTCATGTCAATCGAAATGGCGGAAGTTTTGGCATGGCCATTTTTAGCAGATACCCGATTGAAAAAAAAGGCATGATTCACTTCAAAGAAAAATCCAACAATCAAATTCTATACACCGATATTGCTATCGGGAGAAATATTATACGTGTTTTTAATGTACACCTGCAATCGATGCACATTGATGAAGAGGCATTGATCAATTCGGCCGATGAAAAATATTTCAAACAATACCTCTTAAAAGCCCTCATGAATTACAGACGTGGTGCCATCAGTAGAAGTAAACAGGTGGATAAACTGGTACAAGAAATCAACCGTTCTCCCTATCCCGTATTTGTATGTGGAGACTTCAACGAGCCTCCTCTAAGTTATGCCTACAGAGAAGTTTCGAAAAGTCTCCACAATAGTCATGAAGAAGCAGGTCGTGGGTTTGGAGTCACTCATAATGGGAAAATCCCTTTTCTGCGAATAGACAACCTCTTTTATCAAAAAGAAATGACCATTCATTCTTTTGACGTGCTTACCCATAAAAAACATTCCGATCACTTTCCTCTCCTTGGTCACTACTCGTTTAAATGAGGTTAGTTTTATACCTTTATCCCCATGAATCCCGATTTAAAAGTTTACAATAGTTTATCACGAAAAAAAGAACGCTTTGAACCCCTCAAAGCACCCTATGTTGGCATGTACGTTTGCGGACCAACAGTATATGGAGAAGCTCACCTCGGACATGCCCGAAGTGCCATTACCTTTGACGTGATCTATCGCTACCTTAGTCACCTCGACTACAAAGTGAGGTATGTACGCAACATCACCGATGTAGGACATCTAGAACAAGATGCCGACGAAGGAGAGGACAAGATTGCGAAAAAAGCAAAACTTGAGCAAATAGAACCCATGGAAGTGGTAAAGCGCTATACAAGCTATTACCATACCTACTTGCGTGCGCTCCACGTGTTGGAACCCAGCATTGAACCTTCAGCATCGGGTCATATTCCCGACCAAATTAAACTTACACAGCAAATCATTGACGCAGGCTACGCATATGTAAGCAATGGATCGGTCTATTTCGATGTCGTAAAATACAATGAAAAAAATCACTATGGCATATTGTCCGGAAGAGTCATTGACGATCTGCTATCAGGAACAAGGGCTTTAGATGGACAAAGTGAAAAAAAAGGACCTCTTGATTTCGCTCTATGGAAAAAAGCTTCTCCTGAGCACATCATGAAATGGGACAGTCCTTGGGGAGAAGGTTTCCCTGGATGGCACCTTGAGTGTACAGCCATGAGCAGCAAATACTTAGGGGGGCATTTTGACATCCATGGAGGAGGACTTGATTTGCTATTCCCTCACCACGAATGTGAAATTGCACAATCTGTAGCAGGCCTCAACACGCAGCCTGCAAAATATTGGCTTCACAACAATATGATTACCATTAATGGTCAAAAAATGGGTAAGTCACTGGGTAATTTCATCACCTTAGATCAATTATTCAGTGGTGACCATCCTCTTTTAGAAAAGTCGTATAGTCCCATGACGATTCGTTTTTTCATTCTACAAGCCCATTACAGAAGTACGCTTGACTTCTCTAACGAAGCATTAGTGGCTGCATCTAAAGGATATAAAAAGCTCATTAATGGGCTGCGCATCATCAATAAAATGGAATATCCTCCAACAGCCAACGTAAGCATTAACGATAAGCAAGAACAAGAATTAATAAAATTAAATACCGATTGTTACGGAGGATTGAATGATGATTTCAATACAGCCATTACCATTGCCTCCTTATTTAATGTGGTAAAAAAAATACATGCCTTTCACCTCAACCCTGATTTGTTCAACGAAGTAAGTAAAGGTGCTTTCGAACAATTGAAAAGGACATTCTGCTCATTGACAACAGACGTACTTGGCTTAGTAGAAGAAAAAAACTCAACCGACGAAGTCCTTATTGAAGGGCTTCTAGAGTGGTATAAAAAAGCAAAAGCAAACAAAGATTACGAACAAGTAGACCAGATCCGATCTTGGTTTAAAACTTGTGGAATGCAAATTAAAGACATGAAAACCGGAATAGACTGGGCATATGAAGAAATTTAATCTAATACCATACCTTGTAATCACATTGATGGTGACCGTCGGCGTAAGCTGTTCGAATGAAAACAAAAAAGAAACCGTCAAAGAAACTCCAAAAGCAGAACAAACTGCACCTGTTTCTACTCCCCCTGTAAAAAGTGTACCTGTATTTAACGAAGATTCGGCATACCAATACATTGTAAAACAATTGTCATTTGGTCCAAGAGTCCCTAATACAGACGCACACAAAAATTGTGGTTTATATTTAAATAAATTCTTTCAAACTCATGGAGGATGGGTCTATGTTCAAAACTTTACAGCTGAAGCTTATGATGGCAAAAGCTTAGGCTTACGAAATTTTATTGCATCCTATAATGTCAAAGCCCCTAAACGCATCATCATCGCTTCCCACTGGGACACTAGACCTTTTGCCGATCAAGACACAAAAGATAAAAATAAACCTATTCTCGGAGCTAACGATGGCGCAAGTAGTGTGGCTATACTCATGGAAATAGCACGAACCATTCATGCGCATAAAGACAAACCTGATGTTGGTTTTGATCTCATTCTTTTTGATGGAGAAGACTATGGTGCTCCAGAAGATTACAAAGGTGAAAACAAAGGCGATACCTGGTGTTTAGGTTCTCAATACTGGGCAAAACAAAAACACCGGGGCGACTATACCGCATACTATGGTATTTTGCTCGATATGGTCGGCGGTCATGGTGCAAAATTTGCGCTCGAAGGGAATTCACGGTTATATGCTCCTTCCATCTTAAAAAATGTTTGGTCAAAAGCTCACGAGCTTGGTTATGGCAACTATTTCGTCATGGAAAATAGTCCTGAAATTATCGACGATCACTTGTATGTCAATCAAATTGCTAAAATCCCGATGATTGATATCATCCACTACGACCCTAGCAGAGGAGGATATTTTGCAGAATATTGGCACACCCATCAAGATGACATCACGGCCATCGATAAAAAAACATTAAAGGCTGTAGGAGCAACATTGTTGGAAGTGTTGTATAAAGAAAAATTGTAGACTAAACAATATACTGAAGTGTAGAGGACGTAGCCCTCACTTCAAGTTTAGCAGGAGCTCCAATGATCAATGGCAGGTTAGGTAATTCATGTCCTGCAGGAAAAGAAAATGCTAAAGGAATCCGATAAGGTTTCACAACACGCAAAATGGTTTCGTACACCGATAAACCAAAAGGTTGTGTATTATCTTTGATGGAAGTCAAATGGCCTACCACAATTCCCGATAACCCTTCCATTCTTCCCATACGGCTAAAATGATAGAGCATGCGCTCTATGTGATAAATGTATTCATCCACTTCTTCAATGAATAGTATTTTATTTTTCCAGCTTATATCACTCTCTGTACCTGTCATGGCATGTAACACAGAGAGATTCCCCCCAATTAATCGTCCTTCTGCAACACCCAACTGATTAAGTTCATGGTGAGGAAACTCGTAATCAGGTAATTCTCCAAACAAGATCTTCTTCAACATAGTAACTCCTTCCTTTTCTTCTTCTTTATGAAATGAAAAGGGCATAGGACCATGTACAGAAGGAATTCGGTATTGAGCAACATGATTTAACAATACCGTAACATCGCTGTAAGCAATGATCCATTTAGGATTTTTTTTAAACGTTTGATAATGTAAAAAATCAACTAAACGATGAGTTCCGTAACCTCCTCTTAAACAAAAAATGGCCTTGATTGCAGGATGATCTAGTGCTTGTTGAAGTGCTTTTCTACGTTCAACCTCTGTCCCTGCAAAAATATGATGCTGTTTAAAAACATTATCCCCAACCCAAACCTTAAGCCCCCAAGATTCTAAAAATGATATCCCCTTTTGAATCTCTTCCGATGAGGCATGGCGAGCTGTTGCCACTAAGGCGACCTGATCACCTGCTTTTAGAAATTCCGGCCACTTGATATCATTCATACGCTGATACAATACAAAAAAGGTGAAGCTAAGCTTCACCTTTTTTATCCATTAAAAATTATTATTTCTTATTTGTGGGTGTTGTTGTATTCGTTGTTGGAACAGTAACACCAAGATCTTTCAATACCAAACTAGAAATATCTTCATCTTTATGACGTGCATACAAGATAATGGCAGAACCGCCCATGTCTGCATGTGTATTTAAAACATAAGTATACCCATTCGCCTCAGCCACTTTGTCTATTGATTTTTGAATCTTATCATAAACAGGCTCCAACAAACTCACTTGTTTTTTCTGAAGGTCTTGTTGTGCTTTTTCTTCGAATTCTTTGATCGAATTCTGAAGGTTTACTAATTCTTTTTCTTTGTCTTGTTTTACCAATTCAGACATTAATCCTGAAGAAACACCCTTTTGGTATTCTTCCATTTTCTTCTGATACTCTTGGTATTTTGATTCCAATTGAGAAGAAAGTTGTTTTTCATAAGCCTGCAATTCCGATTCAATTTGTTTTACCTCAGGCATTAAACTAAGAAGGTAATCTAAATTAGTATAACCCACCTTAGGTGCTTGTTGTGCAAAAACAGAGGCCGATGCGATAAGCATCATCAAAAACACAAAAGAAAATTTTTTAAAATAACGAGAAGCCATATTTGAGATGTTAAATTGAACTATATATAAAACTATTTTACTTTTCTACTGTATCTGTAGGATCTCCCAATCCTAATTTTTCCAATACATAATCGGTATAATCGTGTATTGGATCAGAATAAACCATTACTAAGCCACTCGATTTATCAAAAACAACCTGAAGCTTTTTTTCTTTCGCCACTTTTTCAACCGCTTCAAAGACTTTGTCTTGAACAGGTTTGATCAATTCTTGTTTCTTGTAAAACAACATGCCTTCATATCCAAAATAAGCTTTTTGACGCTCCCTCAACTTTTTCTCTTTCGAAGCAATAGAATCTAATCGCTCCTTTTGCATATCTTCTGTCAATAAAACTTCCTCCAGCTTGTATTCATCTTTCAGACCCGCTAACTCTTTTTGTAAGTCTTCCAACTCTGTCTGCCACTTTTTAGCGGCTTGATTCAACTCCGTTTGAGCTGTTTTATACTCTGGCATTTTAGAAAGAATAAACTCAGAATCGATATAACCAAATTTCTGAGCCCACCCTGTTGTTCCTCCCAGAGTCAATGTCAATAATAATGCCAGAGTGAAACGATTCATAAGCTCTTATCTAATTTGTTGTCCAATAGTAAAGGTAACTCTTGAAGTACGATTAGGATTAGGGAACCCTGGAACATCATCAAATGGTACACCCCAATCTACGCCCAACAACCCAAAAGCAGGCATAAAGATCCTGGCACCAAACCCCGCTGAACGATACATCTCTGAAAGAGAAAAATCTTGGTAATTATACCAGTTGTTACCTGCCTCAAAAAAGCCAAGTATAAATAATGAAAATGCCGGAGAATTCATAATCGGATACCTAATCTCGGACACAAATTTCCCAAATGCCACGCCTCCACTTCCTCCAATAGAATTATCCTGATACCCACGAAGCCCGATCACATCGTATCCCAATACATAGTTAAACCCGGACAACCCACTTCCTCCCATGATAAATCGCTCAAAAGGACCTATTCCTGTAGTAGGATTATACGATCCGATAAAACCCATATGTGCTCTGACATTCCAAACCAGATTCCTTTTTTTTCCTGGAACCAACGTCGTAAACCAAGAATTATCGAACATCCATTTATGGTATTCCATGAATCGATAACGGACCGTTGCTTCTAAATTAGGATTTTCATAATCAACACCATTAAAAGCCGAGTAAGGAGGAGTCGCAGTCAAAGCCAATGAAATATTTGAGCCTCGAGTAGGGAATTGGAAATCATTTAAACTGTTTCGAGCGATCGTATACCCTAGAGAAATACTGGTTGTCCTTCCTGTACTGTATCCAATACCTGTAGAATAGAAGGGGAAATCTTTCAAATTATATTCTAAGAATGCCGCCGTATAGGTAGATGTAAAGTAATCGTCGGGCCATTTAAGTCTTTTTCCCAAACTTACCGTTACACCATTCACAACCATTCTACCGCTGACAGAACTATTCACAATATTACTTTGAACACTTTTAGAAAGACTTACTGTTAAAGCATTAGGTTTTCTACCTCCTAACCATGGCTCTGTAAATGACATGGAATACGATTGAAATTGACGACCATTGGCCTGAAATCGAACCGATAATCTTTGCCCATCCCCTGCAGGAAGTGGACTCCAGGTTTTAGGATGAGTGATATTTCGTAATGAAAAATTATTAAATACAACCCCCAACGTTCCTACAAATCCAAATGCACCTCCCCAGCCTCCTGATAATTCAATTTGATCGCTCGGTTTTTCCTCTACCGTATAATGGATGTCTACTGTTTCTGTTCTTGGATCAGGAACGGGGTTAATTCCTATTTTTTCATTATCAAAATAACCCATGGTGGCTAATTCCCGCTGGGTACGAATAATATCTGCTCTTGAAAATTTTTCACCCGGTACAGTCCTCAATTCTCTTAATACCACATGATCATGGGTCTTTGTATTTCCTGCAATTGTAATATTTTTAATCGTTGCCTGACCTCCTTCATATATTCTCATTTCGATATCAATAGAGTCTCCTTCTACCAAGACTTCTACAGGATCAATGCTAAAAAACAGATACCCGTTATCAAGATATAGGGAACTGATATCCGGACCATTCGGATTAAATGAAAGCTTAGTGTCTAATGCTTCACGGTTATAAACATCTCCTTTTCTAATGTTTAAAATATCGGCCAATATATGATCTGGATATAAATAATTCCCATTCCATTCAATATCCCTAAAATAATATCTTTGGCCCTCCTGAACATAGAGGTCTATATCGACTCTTTTCTTTTTGACCTTATATACAGAATCCCTTGTAATAACAGCATCCCTGAAGCCCTTGGTATTGTAATAACTAATAATTTTCTCTTTGTCGGCTTCATATTCTTTCCTGATGAATTTAGCGGAAGTGAAAATATTAATAATTTTCTTCTCCTTCGTCTTCTTCATCGTCTTCTTAAGTTTACGAACCTCCACCTGTTCTACTCCAACAAAGTTGATCTTCCGAACTTTTACCCGAGACTTCTTATTGACAATCACATTAAGCACAATATGATTACTCAAAGAGCTATCATTTGCGGGTATAATAGAAACTTCTGTATTTAAATATCCCTTTTCTAAAAAATGCTCTCTCACTTTTTTCTTCGTATTCGAGACCAAGGCATCCGTTACAATTCGCCCCTTTGACAAGGTTAATTTGGCTTCAATATCTTCTATTTGAGCTTTTGTAACCCCCTTATATTCAAAAGAAGATAAACGAGGGCGTTCTGTTAATTTAAATTCTAAAAAAATGAGATTCCCTTCTGTTTTTTTAATGGATACCTCTACATCGCCTACCAATCCTTGATCCCACAATTTTTTAATCGCTGAAGACATCTTATCCCCTGGAATTGCAATGACATCCCCTACTTTAAGATTAGTAAGAGAAATAACAGCAGAAGGATCTAAAAACTGAATCCCCGACACTTCTATTCCTCCAATCGTGTATTGTTGAGGATTCATATAATCTAATTCCTTATAAAAGGTATTGGTTAAATCAATCGTTTGCCCAAAAACTGTGATTGGTAGTGTTATTAGAAATAGTATTAAAAATAAATGATTTCTTAATTTCATAGTATCGGGCTATTCAACTGCTCACTGGTTTTACCAAACCTTCTTTCTCTTTTTTGATAATCCAACACAGCCTTATATAAATCTTCTTTTTTAAAGTCTGGCCAAAGCGTTTCTGTAATATATAATTCTGCGTATGCTAATTCCCATAAAAGGAAATTACTAATTCTCATTTCTCCACTCGTTCTGATCATCAATTCCGGATCCGGAATATTGGCGGTAGACAATGCGCCTTTCACCGTTTCTTCCGTAATCTCATCCATCGTTCGCTTTCCTTCCAGTACTTCTTTTACAAGCGTTTTCGTAGCACGAACAATATCCCATCTTCCACTATAACTCAAAGCTAACGTCAAAGTCATCCCTGTATTGGATGAGGTCATATCTATTCCTTCTGCCAAACTTTTCTGGCAATGTACTGGAAGAGACTGAATGTCTCCTATCACATTCAATCGAACATTATTTTTTTTAAGTGTAGGGATTTCCTCTTTCACAGTAGCAACCAACAATTCCATCAACGCATCAACTTCGTTCTGAGGCCTTGACCAATTTTCTGTAGAAAATGCATAAAGGGTTAAAAATCCCACACCCAATTCGGCGCATGATTCGGTCGCATCGCGAACACTCGTAATAGCACTTTGATGCCCAAAAACTCGAAATGCACCTCTTTGTTTTGCCCATCTACCATTGCCATCCATAATAATGGCAATGTGTTGGGGGATCTTGTTCTTATCAATAAATGTTTTAGAATCCGTCATTAGGCTTCCCTTGTATTTTTTAGGATTACAAAGCTACAAAAACCATGTAAGGCATACTAATCAGGGCAGTATATTTTATAAAACGTGTAGCTTAAAGAAACCCCCAAGTAATAAAACCAATCAGACGTTAAAGGATTGGATAGGTATTTTGGAGAAGCCGTATTATTAACAGGAGAAGAGCTTACGCCGTCTAAATAATCCGTAAAGGTTTTATTCGCAATAAATTCTGCATTAAAGTTTAACCTCGATTTGATTCTATATTTCAAGCCTAAACCAAAAGGGATCGCAAATTGAAGAGCATAGCGAGAATCAACTTTATCGGTTGTGATCAAACGATTATGCTCATAATTGAACAAAGAAAGTCCTGCCGTAAAGTAAGGCGTAAGCCTTCTCTCTCCTCTTTTCTTCCCCCCATATTGGTAATTGAAAAAATTATACTCAAAAGAAAGCCCCAACTGGTTTAAATTCGCTTCAAAAGCAGCTTGACGAACCTGACCAACGGGATCAGAGGCCTTATTAACATCCTTCCCAGCTAATTTCGCAAACATCAAATGAGAACGAAGGCTAACCGCCGGACTTAGATTTAGCCTATAAAATCCATTTATTGCAGGCCTAGACATTGTAAAATTTGGTATTCTAGCAATATCCCCCGAATAATTTAAAACCCCGATGCCTAATCCTATTTCATGTTTTTGTCCTTTGGCAGGCAAAAAGCCCCAAAAAACAAAAAAAATAGGAAAGGCAAGTCTTCCTATTTTTTTGCTCATAACGTATCCAACGCTAATGTATTCTTAATATTGTTTGGTGTCTATCTGAATTTAGGACAGATTACTTTTGAAGGAATAATATACGTAAGATGGAAACCAGAAATAATATATAAATCTTTTCTTCCTTTCTTATCTCCACGTTGTGCTCCATCAATACCGTAACTTACAATAGATAAGTTCCCATATTGATCTGTCTGTAAACCACTCCCTCCATAAAGAGCGGCAGCACTTAAAGCAATCGCTTCATCTCCAACATATCCTTCATAAGTACGATCAGACATTGTAACAGCAAGATCTCCTTTACTAGCTCTTAACTTTTCCTTGTCATAATAGTTCCCTCCAACATCATCCAGGTGATCTGTTGTTGTAAATCTCCAACCCACTTCAAAAGCTAAATCCAAGTGTTTAGAAAGCTTATATCTAAAACCTAAACCAATGGGTAAAGCTATTTGATGAAGAGAATATTGCTTGGGTCCACCTTCTAAACCTTGACCTTCTGTTGACAAGTTTCTCAAATTTACCCATTCTCCCGATGGAGTCTGTCCTTTGGGATTATGATGAAAATAAGCCAAGCCTACAAACATATAAGGCGTATAATCAACCCTCTTGGTATATTTACCTCTATTCTCAAACAAATCAATAACCGCATCGACTTTAACCTCTATGATATCATTTCTGAAGCTTAAGTTTCTGAGCTTTCTGTTAATATTTTTACTAGCATAGTTAGAATTCTCCATGTCACTCCCGGCTATTCTTCCCCAAGAAACTGTAGCACGAGCAGATACTCTAGGATACAATCTATACAAACCCGTAATACCGAAGTTATAACGGGTAAATTTTATACCAGGACTCACAAAACTAGGGCCGGGATCAATATCTCCGACATAGTTCATGGCATTCAAGCAGCCACCGATACTAAAGTACCTGTTACTAGGATTGAATTTTTGTCCGTACGAATCATTAACAAGAGAGGTCATTATACCTCCTACAAGCAACACTATTGAATAATATTTTTTCATTTTAGTCTGTAAAAAATTCAACACTATAATGGAATCAGACAAATATAGGTTTAATTCTTTTAAAATCAAATGTGTGCTGAAACTTTTAATTTCTTGAGTCTAATCCCCAATTCAATTTGTCTCTCAGTGTTTTCAAAAAATTATATTCGGGCAACTCTATAAAAGAGAGACCAAATTCTTCCTTACGGATCGTAAACCGGGTATTAGGACTTACAAGCCGAGAGCGCCCGTCCAATGAAACTAAAAAATTAGAGGCTCGTCCTTCAATTTCAAAAGATAATGTACAATTATCCGGGACCAACATCGGCCTCACATTTAAATTATGAGGGCTGATAGGGGCAATAATAAAGTTTTGAGTATCAGGCATTACCAAAGGTCCGCCACAACTCAATGAATACCCTGTAGATCCTGTAGGAGTAGAAATAACAAGTCCATCAGACCAATAAGAGTTTAAAAACTGACCATTCAAATAGGCATGAACCACCACCATGGACGACGAATCTCTTTTCATCAAAGCACATTCATTTAACCCAAAATTAAGGCCTGAAAACAAATCTGTTTCTCCTCCATCTAAGTGGATAAGGCTACGATTGGCCACATGGAATTTTTTTTGGACTAAGTCATCCAAGGCTTTTTGGGTTTCTTCTCTTCTGGTATAAGCTAAAAAGCCTAACCTACCCATATTTATACCCAGAATCGGCGTTTGCTTGGCTCCTATAAAGGTAACAGACTCTAATAAAGAGCCATCTCCCCCTAAGGAAATCATAAAATCAGGATAGGGAAAGTCAAGATGGTCATTATAAATATGATCGACCGCTAATTTTCGCAAATCAGTCTGTTCTATAAAATTCTTAAACGTAGAGGAAACTGCTATCTGATATCCTGCATCCTTTAACCTAAGCCAGATCAATTCCACAAAAGGGAAATTATCTGAACCAAAAGGTCTACCATGAATTGCAGCCAGCATACCTATATATTCAAATATTTAAAAAGTAAATCCAATCGATCTTTGTCTTGCTCAACAGATTCTCCTTCCTGAAACTGGGCAATAATTCTATAATCATGACGCTCAAGTGTAGCAATAACACGAGAAACATCTGTTTTATTGAGTTTTAAGGTCAACTTAAGATATTCTGGATCCTTATCGGTATTGACAAAGCAGCTTAACACCTTAGCATCATTAGATTCAATAAGACGACTAATTTGAGAAAGCGAATAATCTCTTTCTTTTAAATAAAGTACAATAATTCCACCTGGACCATAGCCATTCAACATTTGAGCCAAAGCAGAAGAAATATCGTTTACAGAAACAACGCCTTGATAGAGGTATGCTCCATCAATAACAGGTAACAAACTTACTTTGTTTTGATCTGCTTTCTTGAGTACATCTAAATAATGTGTATCAGGAAGTACTTTTAAATCCTTATAATCAAGATCATAAGCAGACAACAGCAATGTAGGATCGTTCATTTCTAACACGCGTTCCTCTGTAATCATACCCACATACTTTTTCTGGTCCACAACAGGTAGCTGAGTTAATCGAAATTCCTCCATCCAATTCAAAGCAGTCTGACTTGAATCAGAAAGCTTCAAGGGAGGGATCATTAAATTTATTAACTCTTCCGCTAGCATATCATTTTATTTTACGGATAAATCTTTCATAAATCTTATTGAACTTCGACGGGTGCTCCATCATGGGTGCATGTCCACATTGATCGATAAAATGCAACTCTGAACTTGGCATTAAACGATTAAACTCATGCGCTACCATAGGAGGTGTAATCGTATCATTAAGTCCCCATATTAATAACGTTGGGACTTTAATTTGGTTCAAATCTTTCGCCATGTTGTGACGTTGTGCTGATTTTGCAATAGCAATAATGCGCATACACTTAGGGATGCTATTGGTCACTTCAAAGATTTCATCAATCATTTCTTTGGAAGCAGTTTCTGGCTTATAAAAAGTATACTGAACTTTTTCCTTTACAAATTGATAACTGCCTCTTCGTGGATAGGAAGCGCCCATAGAGTTTTCAAACAAACCCGAACTCCCTGTTAGTGTCAAGCTCTTCACTTTATCTTGATTTCTCAAGGCGTAAATCAAACCAATATGTCCACCCAGTGAATTCCCTATAAGCGAAAATTGATCCAGTTGTTTATGGTTAACAAAATCAGAAACAAACTTTACCAAGCCCTCTAATCCTGCGCTTTTAATCGGCATTTCATAAATAGGCAACAAAGGTATAATGACCCTAAAATTGGTTGAAAAAGATTTGATGACAGCATCCCAATTGCTGAGCGATCCAAAGAGGCCATGCAACAACAAAAGGGTTTGTCCTCTCCCTTCTTCGATGTACTTAAATTCTCCGTCTGATTGTATTTTGTATTGCATAAAGGCCTTATTTCCCCTAAAAACTTATAACGTGCAATGTAATAATAAAGTTTATGAATCCGCAATTTTAAAAAATGCCTTCTTTTACTCTATCGATTTTTTAATTTGTCCAAAAATATCTTCGAATGGAACGGCTACTCTGACCCATTCAAAAATAGCAGGTGCTATTTTTTCACAATAACTTAACCCTATTGATTGGCTTTTTTGTGATTCGTACCACTCAATTTTCGCAACATTCAACACCCATAAAAGTAAACTAAGTGCAAACAACCATTTTAACGCCGACAAAAGAGCGCCCAAGAGTTTATCAAACGTACCCAACACCGTTCTGTGCAACACACCTGTCAACAATTTTGAAACAAGATAAGTAAGATAAAAAACCAACAACAGGATTACAACAAATGCAATAGACCCCAACAGCTTTAAATCCCAATCAAGCCATCGATGAATATACAATACCACATGATGAGAAAGTCTCCAGGCAATAGCAAATGCAAACACAATCGCCACCAAAGAGAGAATTTCTATTAAAAATCCTTTCTGATAGCCAAACCAAGCCGATACAAGTACAATCAACAGCAAGGTAATGTCTGCGATTTCCATATTATGCGAGTAAACGCTTAACCGTTTCTGATATCGCCTTTCCATCTGCCAAACCAGCAAGTGTTTTCGAAGCAACACCCATTACCTTACCCATATCTGCAGGAGATGTGGCACCCACTTGCTGAATGATTTCTTTCACCTTAACCGCCAACTCTTCTTCACTTAATTGTTTCGGTAAATACCTTTCAATCACTTGTAACTCTGCCAGTTCCTTCTCTTGTAAATCAGCCCTGTTTTGTTGCCCAAAAATTTCCGCAGACTCTCTACGTTGCTTAGCTGCTTTGGTCAACAATTTCAGTTCTGAATCTTTATCCAATTCAGCTTTTGCCCCTTTTTCAGTTTCTGCCAATAAAATAAGGGACTTAATACTACGCAAAGCCATGAGTTCGACTTGATTTTTAGCCAACATGGCTTTTTTAATATCTCCTTCGATTTGATCTTTTAAAGCCATAGTTAATTTCTTTTGTAAATTGCGTTGATTAACAAATTTAAAGAATAGATTTCAATTCATCACAATGACGCGATTAAGTGTTAACATAAATAAAATTGCTACCATTCGCAATGCAAGAGGAGGCAATAATCCTGATGTCATTCAAGTCGCTATCGATTGTGAGCGTTTTGGAGCAGAAGGGATTACCGTTCATCCAAGACCCGACGAAAGACATATTCGCTACGATGATGTCCGAAAACTAAAACAAATCGTTTCTACAGAATTCAATATTGAAGGGAATCCTGATGCGTCTTTCATTCGACTCATCGAAGAAGTTAAACCCGACCAAGTGACCTTAGTTCCTGATGCTCCATCTGCCATGACATCCAATGCAGGTTGGGATACCATCTTACACAAAGCGTACCTACAAGAAATTATTCCTCATTTAAAGCAATTTGCAAAAAGAGTCTCTGTATTCGTTGATCCTTCTGTTGACATGGTAAAAGGAGCTGCCATCGTAGGAGCGGATCGTATCGAACTCTACACAGAACCCTATGCAAAACTCTTCCATGCCAATAAAAGTAAAGCCGTTGAACATTATATTTTAGCAACACAAGAAGCGATAGCCCTCAACATGGGTGTAAATGCAGGTCACGACCTGGATCTCCACAACTTACAGTATTTAAAACAACAACTCCCCACCTTAGACGAAGTGTCTATTGGTCACGCCTTAATCTGCGATGCCCTTTATTATGGTTTGGAAAACACGATTCAGCTTTACTTAAGACAATTGAAATAAGACATGAATTTATTTTATAGAACACTAGGTCAGGGACATCCACTCATCATATTACACGGTCTTTTTGGGTCTTCTGACAATTGGTTATCGCAAGCTAAAAAACTAGCAGAACGATATACTGTTTATCTTTTAGATGCTCGAAATCATGGGCAATCTCCACATGATGAAGCACATAACTATACTGTGATGAGTCAAGATCTTTTGACATTCATCGAAGATCATCAATTGTCCAAGCCTTATGTTATAGGCCATTCTATGGGAGGCAAAACAGTCATGAAATTCTTGAGCTTATTCCCCGATAAAATAGCGAAAGCGGTGGTAGCTGATATTTCTCCTCGTTACTATCCAAGACACCATGATCACATCATAGCAGGCTTAAACGCCATTCCTGTTAAAACACTCAACAACAGGCAAGACGCCGATGTGATACTTGCTCAACACCTCACAAATTTAGGAGAACGACAGTTCTTACTTAAGAACCTATATAGAACAGAAGATGGTTCCTTTCAGTGGCGAATGAACTTACCCGTGCTGATTGATCAAATCGAAAACATAGGCGAGGGACTGGATTCTTCTTGCCGTATTGAAACACCCACTTTATTCATCAACGGTGGAGCCTCTAAGTATGTGCAAGCAAAAGATCACGAGCTCATGAAAGAACTATTCATGCATGCCGTTTTTAAAACCATACCCGATGCAGGACATTGGTTACATGCAGAAAAGCCTGACGAATTCATTCAAGCAGTCACAGAATTCTTAGGCTAAGACAACTCTAACGTATTGAATGCATGAAACTAAAACGTCTTTATCTTTTACCTAATGAACTGTTTGAAAACAGTTTACATGAGACCTTGTCCCCTGTGGCATTTCAGAAAATACGCAGTTTAAAAGTTATCTTTACCGAAAGCGAAAAAGCTGCCCGCCGTTGCATTGCAAAGACAAAACCCGAACACACGATAGATTCAGTGGAACTCTATGTCGTTGATAAAGACACAAACCAAAGCAGTATTGAAGCTTACATTAAAGAAATACAAGAAGAAGAAGCAGGAATATTATCGGATGCCGGTTGTCCTGGCATTGCCGATCCGGGAGCTCTCCTTGTTGCCTTTGCCCATCGTAAAGGCATAGAAGTAATCCCGATGGTAGGACCATCTTCTATTCTTTTAGCACTAATGGGGTCAGGACTAAACGGACAATCTTTTAGTTTTCATGGTTATTTAGCAATAGAAGGGACTAAACGTCAAAAACACATCAAACAACTAGAGCAAGACTCGTTCAAATCTAAAAGCACACAGCTCTTTATTGAAACGCCTTATAGAAATGTGGCCTTATTCAAAGACCTCCTACTTCATTGTTCTCCCAATACACAGCTCTGTATAGCCTGCAACTTAACTGCTCCAGACCAGTTCATCAAAACATGGCCGATCTCCGTCTGGAAAAAAGAGCCCGTACCAGATATTCATAAAAAGCCTGCGATTTTCTTAATCCAAGCTTGATACAGTCTTAAGAATTATTTTTATCTTTAATGCTTCATTATTAAAACACATTGATAAAATATGTCATACCTTTTTACATCTGAATCTGTATCAGAAGGACACCCAGACAAAATTGCAGACCAAATATCTGATGCTGTACTTGATGCCATGTTGGCTTTTGACCCACACTCAAGAGTGGCCTGTGAAACACTAACAACAACAGGGTTAGCCGTTGTTTCAGGAGAGATCACAACAAACTCATACATTGATATTCAAGAGACAGTAAGAGAAACTATTCGTAAAATAGGATACACAAAATCTGAATACCAATTCGACGCAGATTCTTGTGCAGTCATGAGCACATTGCACGAACAATCTCCCGATATTGCTCAAGGTGTAAATGAAGGCGAAGGCGTGGATAAAGAACAAGGTGCCGGAGACCAAGGCATGATGTTTGGTTATGCCGTAAATGAAACTACAGAACTGATGCCTATTGCATTATCTCTGTCTCATAGCCTTGTAGCAGAATTAGCCAAGATTCGTAAAGCAGGTAAAGTCATGAAATACCTTCGTCCAGATGCTAAATCCCAAGTTACGATTCAGTATGCTGACAATGGTAAAGTAGAACGTATTCATACGATTGTTTTATCGACTCAACACGATGATTTTGCTCCAGAGAAAAAAATGCTGGAACAAATCAAAAAAGACGTTCTTAAGCACTTGATTCCTGTAGCTATTCCTAAAAAATTACAGAAGTTGATCGATTCAAAAACCATCTTCCACATCAACCCTACTGGTAAATTTGTCATCGGTGGTCCACACGGTGATACAGGTTTAACAGGAAGAAAAATCATTGTAGACACCTACGGTGGTAAAGGAGCTCATGGTGGTGGTGCATTTTCAGGTAAAGATCCATCAAAAGTAGACCGTAGTGCAGCCTATGCAGCTCGCCACATTGCCAAAAACTTGGTAGCGGCTGGAGTGACAAACGAAGTATTGGTTCAAGTAGCCTATGCTATTGGAGTTGCCAAACCCGTATCCCTGACCATCAATACTTATGGTAAAGCAAATGTTAAAATGAGCGATGGAGAAATTGCTAAAAAAGTGTCTGCAATTTTTGACATGAGACCTAAAGCTCTGATCGAAAGACTTAAATTAAAGACGCCAATTTACTCTGAAACCGCTGCATACGGACATATGGGAAGAAAACCTCAAACGGTAACGAAGAAATTCAAAACAACAGAATTAAAGGTAAGCAAAGGACGCACCGTAAAAGTAGATAAAGTAGTTTCTCAAAAAGTAGAATTATTCACTTGGGAGAAATTAGACTATGTTGACAAAGTGAAAAGTGCATTCCGCATAAAATAAGTACTGTATCATCATAAACAAAAAACACTCCAAAATTTTGGAGTGTTTTTTGTTTATGATGATACCTATTCATTCATCGAACGATTAATGCGTTTGCATTTTCTCCTTCGTTTTTTGAAGTTGTCTTTTTAAGTTTTCATACGCCGCATCTACACCTTCTTCAAAGCTGGCCTTCTGCTCTTTTGCGATAAGGTCATACCCTTTAATCTGCAATTTCACTTGCACGACTTTATTTTCTTTTTGATCATCCTTTTCTAATTTCAAGAAAACCTCTCCACCTAAAATTTTATCATAAAATGTCTCTAGCTTATCTAATTTCTTCTGGACAAAATCAGTCAACTTTACATCGGCGTCGAAATGGATGGATTGAATTTGAATTTTCATAATACAAAATTTAATTGGTTGAACTTACGATTTGGGGTGTGCCTGATCAAATATCTTTTTTAATTGCTTTATCGAATTATGCGTGTACACTTGGGTTGCAGCAAGACTGGCATGCCCTAACAAGTCTTTGATGGCATTCAAATCCGCACCTTTATTCAACAAGTGAGTCGCAAACGTATGCCTGAGGACATGAGGGCTTTTTTTCTCGATCGTCGACACATGATTCAAATAATTCTTTACTAAACGATAAATAAAAACAGGATAAACACCCTCTCCTTTATCAGTAACGATAAAATTTGAGTCATTGTTGCATAAGCCCGCTTTTGTTTTGTCATCAAAGTATTTTTTAGCCGTCACAAAAACTCCTTGAGGGATTGGAATAATACGTTCTTTGTTTCCTTTACCTCGTACTTTAACTAAGCCTTCATGCCAGTTGATGTGAGAATCTTTAAGCGCTATCAATTCAGACAAACGTATGCCTGTACCATACAAAAGTTCTAACACCATACGATCCCTCATCCCAGTAAAATCCTGGGGGAATTCTAAATGGTCCAACAGCTTCTCCATACTGGATTCTTCAACAAACACAGGTAATTTCTTTCGTATTTTAGGAGCTCTTACCTTAAGCATAGGATTGATCTCTAAACCATGATTACGCATTAAAAACTTATAATACGTTCTAAGGGTGGCCAATTTACGGTTCACAGATTTAGCCTCTAAACCATTTTCCATCCTATCTAAAACCCAGGCACGAATCATAAGGTGATTCGCATGGATAGCATTCGACTCGTCGTAAGTAGTTTTTAGAAAGCTCAGGAATTGTTCAATATCTTTCCCATAGGCAAGTACAGTATGAGGACTATACCGTTTTTCTATTTTCAAAAAGTCTAAAAAAGAATTTACCATATTGCCTTATTATACGGACTTTCGCCACATAAGGTAATATGGTAAATTAAATAAGATAAAAAAAGCGATCTTAATTATATAGATTCCCCATCCTGTATTTTCTGACGGTATGCTGCACGCAACACTTCCGTTCTTCTTGCAACAGATGGTTTTTCAAATGCTGTTCTCGCTCTCAATTGTTTCAAAACGCCAGTTTTTTCAAATTTCTTCTTGAAACGTTTTAACGCTCTGTCAATTGATTCGTTTTCTTTTACGTTAATGATGATCATAAATCAAACTATTTTTAAGGGTCACAAACTTACTGGAAATAAATGAGAGAGTCAACCCCTGAGGAATCTTATTTTAATAAAGCTTTTGCAATCACTATTTTTTGAATTTCAGAGGTCCCCTCGCCAATTGTACAGAGTTTGGCATCGCGATAAAACTTTTCTGCAGGATAATCTTTGGTATAACCATAGCCTCCAAAAATTTGAAGTCCTTCATTTGCAGCCTTTACGGCAACTTCTGAAGCATAATATTTGGCCATGGCGGACTCTTTCGTTACCGATTGTCCATTCATCTTAAGAAAAGCGGCATGATATATTAATAGTCTGGCCGCTTCTATTTCTGTGGCAAGATCTGCTAATTTGAAAGAAACGCCCTGAAAATTGGCTATGGGTTGATTAAATTGGTGTCGTTCTTGTGAATAGGCTAAAGCGGCCTCAAAAGCTCCCACTGCAATACCCAAACTCAAAGCCGCAATGGAGATGCGTCCCCCATCCAAAATTTTCATCGCTTGTTTAAATCCATCGCCTTCATTTCCCAACAACTGAGATTGATGTACTTTACATTGGTCAAAAATCAGTTCCGTGGTTTCTGAGGCCCTCATACCCAATTTATTTTCTTTTCTTCCATGGGTAAAGCCAGGAGTTCCCTTCTCAATGATAAAGGCTGAAGATTTCCGAGGATCATCTTTTGTTGGAGTACGGGCAATCACCACAGCCACTTGGGACGACTTGCCGTGTGTAATGAAATTTTTAGCACCATTTATAATGTAGTAGTCTCCTTCCTTTACGGCCACGGTACGCATATTACCAGCATCCGATCCTGTATTGGGCTCCGTTAAACCCCAGGCACCAATCCATTCGGCAGTAGCCAAAAGCGGTAAATATTTTTTCTTTTGTTCTTCCGTTCCAAATTGAAGGATATGACCCGTACAAAGTGAATTATGAGCAGCCACGGACAGCCCTATAGAACCGTCTATTTTACTGATTTCTTCCAATGCCGTAATGTATTCATAATAACCCAAACCGGCACCTCCATACTCTTGCGGAACCATAATACCCATAATCCCTAAAGTACCCATTTGTCGGAAAAGATCAACGGGGAAAATCTGTTCTTCATCCCACTCCATCACATGAGATCGGATATTTCGTTCACTAAAATCACGGACCATGTCCCTGATCATCGTTTGCTGTTCAGTTTGGGTAAAATCCATAGCTATTCCTAATGTCTTCTAATCTAGTAAGGTACCGCCCATGTATAAAAATGGGTGGCTTTATTTTTAAAATAATCATGAAATACGATGTCAGGACCAAACTTTAACAAGTCAAAGACAGAATCTTGCTTGGAAAAGAAATGAACATGATAGTTCTTCTTATCCTTAAGTTCTTGTATTATTTTATCCCTTAAGAGTTTCTCGTCCTCTTGGATAAAGACCTTAAAAATCTTCGTTGCATCCATGACTAAAACATTTATATGAGGTTTAACGGCAACTACTCTTCACATGTTGCGGTTTCAACGTTTTAAAATGCTATAAAATATGCTTACTTTGTAAATTGTATAAAACAAGGATTTAAAAGCATATGAAAGTCAGTATTGTTGGAACCGGTTATGTAGGATTAGTAACAGGTACCTGTTTTTCTGAAGTTGGGTTAGAAGTAACGTGTATTGATATTGATCAAAGGAAAATAGACAATCTTGACAAAGGCATACTCCCTATATACGAACCAGGGTTAGAAGAATTGGTCGTTAAAAATCACCTGAAAGGACGTTTGAAATTTTCCACTGATCTGAAAAAATCCATTCAAACGTCTGATGTGATATTCATTGCCGTAGGCACACCTCCTGGAGAAGATGGAAGTGCTGATTTAAAGTACGTTTTAAACGTTGCTTCCGAAATAGGTCAATCAATGGAGAATTATAAAGTCATTGTAACCAAAAGTACAGTACCGGTGGGAACAAGTCTTAAAGTGCAGCATGCCGTGACTACAGAACTCACCAAAAGAAACCGAACAGACATTCCTTTTAGTGTGGCTTCAAATCCTGAATTTTTAAAAGAAGGAGCAGCTGTAGATGATTTTATGAAACCAGACCGCATTGTGATCGGAGTAGACAATACCCGTGCAGAGGAAATGATGCGTAAATTGTACAAACCTTTTGTATTAAACGGACATCCTATTTTAGTCATGGATATCAAATCGGCAGAAATGACAAAATATGCTGCCAATGCGATGCTTGCGACTAAAATCAGCTTTATGAATGATGTAGCCAACCTTTGTGAATTATTAGGCGCCGACATTAATCACGTCAGAAAAGGAATAGGCTCAGATCCAAGAATCGGGAATAAATTTATTTATGCAGGCATTGGCTATGGCGGATCTTGCTTTCCTAAAGACGTTAAAGCACTGATTAAAACAGGTGAAGACGCAGGCCATAGCATGCGTATACTACAATCTGTAGAAGAGGTAAACGAACATCAAAAAACGGTGCTTGCCCATAAAATAAAAGCACACTTTGGCGATTTAAAAGGTAAAAAGTTTGCCCTTTGGGGTTTATCCTTTAAACCTAAAACAGATGATATGCGTGAGGCTCCTTCTCTCGTCATCATTGATTTTCTTTTAAAGGAAGGAGCTCAAGTCATCGCCTACGATCCAGTAGCCATGCATGAAACCCAAAAAATGATCGGAGACACCATTCGCTACAGCGAAGAGATGTATGAAACATTGCAAGGAGCCGATGCCCTATTACTGATCACGGAATGGCCAGAATTTAGAAATCCAGATTTTGATAAAATAGCCAGTTTATTAAACCAAAAAGTAATCTTTGATGGAAGAAATATTTTTGACGGCAAGGAACTCGTCGAAAACGGTTTTATATACCAGGGCATTGGCGTTAACGCATAACTTAAATCATGAGAAAAAGAGTATTAATAACAGGAGGAGCAGGCTTTTTAGGATCACACCTTTGCAGTAGATTTCTAAAAGAAGATTTTCATGTCATTGCCATGGACAACCTGATTACAGGATCCTTAAAAAACATAGAAGAATATTTCCATTTGGAGAACTTTGAGTTTTATCACCACGACATCTCTAAGTATGTGCATGTGCCGGGAGAAATCGATTACATCTTGCATTTTGCATCTCCGGCCAGCCCTATCGATTACCTCAAAATACCCATACAAACCCTTAAGGTAGGCTCATTAGGAACACATAACCTGTTAGGATTAGCTCGTGCTAAAAAAGCGCGTATTTTAATTGCTTCAACGTCTGAAGTATATGGAGATCCTAGTGTTCATCCTCAACCCGAAACATATTGGGGCAATGTTAACCCTGTCGGACCTCGTTCAGTATACGATGAAGCCAAACGTTTTCAGGAAGCCATTACCATGGCCTACCATACGTTTCATGGTGTTGAAACCCGTATTGTCAGAATATTCAATACCTATGGGCCTAAAATGCGACTCAATGACGGAAGAGCTTTACCAGCCTTTGTAGGTCAAGCATTGAAAGGACAAGATATTACAGTGTATGGCGACGGTTCTCAAACACGTTCATTTTGTTATGTCGATGATTTGGTGGAGGGTATTTACCGCTTACTTTTCAGTGATTATGTTCAACCGGTAAACATTGGTAATCCCGATGAAATCACAATCAAAGAATTTGCGGATGAAATCATTGCACTCACAGGTACGACCCAAAAAGTAATCTACGAACCTCTTCCTCAAGATGATCCTAAACAACGTAAACCTGATATCACAAGAGCAAAGCAAGTGTTAGGATGGGAACCCAAAGTGAGCCGAAAAGAAGGGCTAAAAACCACTTTAGAATATTTCAAATCCCTCCCAATGGAAGAATGGAATATTACACCAAAAGAATTTTCAAGTAACTAATTAGCATCAAAGGATATGGATTTTTCTATTTTCTCTAAATTAAAAAACAAAGAAGCTTCTCTGGCGGTCATAGGACTTGGCTATGTAGGACTCCCTATTGCTTTAGCATTTGCTAAAAAAATAAAAGTGGTAGGTTTTGACATCAACGCCAAACGCGTAGAAATGATGAAAAACAATATCGATCCTAGTGGCGAATTGGAATCTTCAGATTTCGAAAACAGCGATATCGTTTTTACCAACGATTTAGAAGTCCTTAAACAAGCTTCCTTTTTCATTGTTACTGTACCAACACCTATCGATGCATTCAATTTCCCGGACTTGCGTCCATTAATCTCTGCCAGTACAACCGTCGGTAAAGTATTGAAAAAAGGGGATTATGTCGTGTATGAATCTACCGTTTACCCTGGCTGCACTGAAGAAGATTGTATTCCTGTTTTGGAAAAAGAATCTGGATTAAAGTTTAATACAGATTTCAAAGTAGGCTATTCTCCCGAACGAATCAATCCGGGAGACAAAGAACATACCTTGGCAAAAATCACTAAAGTCGTTTCCGGATGTGACGATAAGTCCCTCCAAGAAATTGCCAGTACCTACGAAATCGTAGTCGAGGCAGGGATACATCGAGCATCATCCATTAAAGTGGCTGAAGCAGCAAAGATTATAGAAAACACACAACGTGATTTAAATATCGCATTGATGAACGAGTTGTCTGTGATCTTTGATAAAATGGACATCAACACCTACGAAGTACTAGAAGCAGCAGGTACTAAATGGAATTTCTTACGCTTTTTCCCAGGCCTGGTGGGTGGACATTGCATCGGTGTTGATCCCTACTACCTGACCTATAAGGCAAAAAAACTAGGCTATAATCCATATGTTATACTCAGTGGACGATACATTAACGATTCCATGAGTAGCCACGTAGCGAAAAAAACACTACAGCAATTGGTAAAGTCTGGTAAAGACTTATCAAAAGCACGTGTACTTGTCATGGGAGTAACGTTCAAAGAAGATGTAGAAGACATCCGTAATTCTAAAGTAGCAGACTTAATCAGAGAGCTAAAATCTTACGGATTAAATGTAGAATGCATCGATCCTCTCGCTAATGCAGAAGAATTTGAACATGAATACAATTTAACATTACAACCGAATACTTCAGGGAAATACGAAGCCGTCGTGCTTGCAGTTTCTCACCAGGAATACATCAAAGGAGGAGCTCCCATTCTCAATGAGCTTCTTACAAAAGACGGTCTCTTAGTAGATGTTAAAGGCTTGTACAGAAAAAACAAAGGGGCATTCCCCAATTATTGGAGTTTATAACTATGGCAAACAAAACATTACTTATTACAGGAGGTGCTGGATTTATAGGATCTCACGTGGTTAGGCTTTTTGTAAAAAAATACCCTGATTATCATATTGTCAACTTAGATAAACTCACATACGCTGGTAACTTAGAAAACCTTACGGACATTGAAAACTCGAACAACTATACCTTTGTAAAAGGTGACATTACAGATGTGAATTTTCTACATGAACTGTTCAAAGAATATCAATTCAACGGAGTCATTCACCTGGCAGCAGAATCACATGTTGATCGATCCATCGAATCTCCCATGGATTTTGTTTTAACAAATGTGGTAGGTACCGTCAACTTACTCAACGAAGCAAAACTTCAACTAACATCAGGGAAACCATTTGATCGCTTTTATCATGTTTCAACGGATGAAGTGTATGGTTCCTTACATGATGGGGGTTTCTTTACAGAAGAAACAGCCTATGATCCACAATCTCCTTATTCTGCATCCAAAGCAAGTTCCGACCATTTTGTAAGGGCTTATCACAATACCTATAACCTTCCAATCGTCATCAGTAATTGTTCCAACAATTATGGACCTAATCAATTTCCTGAAAAATTGATTCCCCTGTTCATTCACAACATCCGAAACAACAAACCTTTACCCGTGTACGGTAACGGTGAAAATATCCGTGATTGGCTATATGTTGTAGATCATGCCCGGGCAATCGATGATGTATATCATAAAGGTGTGTTAGGAGAAACCTATAACATTGGAGGACATAACGAATGGACCAATATTGCATTGATTAAAGTGGTATGTGCTAAAATGGATGTCAAATTGAATCGTCCTGCGGGGACTTCAGAAAAGCTCATTTCTTATGTTACTGATAGAGCTGGCCATGATTTTCGCTACGCTATCGATGCCGGTAAAATAAAGGCCGACTTAAACTGGGAACCTTCTCTACAATTTGAAGAAGGCATAGAAAAAACCATCGACTGGTACATAACAAATGAAGAGTGGCTTAATAAAGTTACTTCCGGAGAATACAGAAACTACTACGAAAAACAATACCAAAGATAATAGTTATGAAAGGAATCATTCTTGCAGGAGGTTCTGGCACCAGGCTACATCCGCTCACCTTAGCGGTAAGCAAACAGCTTATGCCTGTATACGACAAACCGATGATCTACTATCCTTTATCTTGCCTAATGCTTGCCGGCATAAGGGAAGTTTTAATCATCAGTACCCCACAAGATCTTCCAAATTTTGAAAAACTATTAGGAGATGGTTCTCAAATCGGTTGCTCCTTTTCATATGCAGAACAACCTACTCCAGACGGTCTTGCTCAAGCCTTCATCATTGGAGAAAAATTCATTGGTAAAGACAAAGTAGCTTTAGTGTTAGGCGATAATATCTTCTACGGAAGTGGATTAAGTAAAACCTTTTTCAGTAACAACAATCCAGACGGAGGTATTGTATTTGCATACCATGTCAACGATCCGGAACGTTATGGCGTGGTGGAATTTGATAAAAATCTTAATGCATTGAGCATAGAAGAAAAACCCAAAGTCCCTAAATCAAATTATGCCGTGCCTGGAATTTATTTCTACGACAACGATGTAGTAGAAATTGCCAAAAACATAAAACCTAGTCCAAGAGGAGAACTTGAGATTACAGACATCAACATTGAATACCTGAAAAGAGGCAAGCTAAAAGTATCTATTTTAAATAGAGGTACAGCTTGGTTAGATACTGGTACTTTTGCATCACTCATGCAAGCAGGAGAATTTGTACAAGTCATTGAAGAACGTCAGGGCTTAAAAGTAGGTTGTATTGAAGAAGTCGCTTACAAAATGGGCTTTATAAATAATACCCAACTGGAAAAACTGGCTCAACCACTCGTTAAAAGTGGATATGGAGCATATTTGCTTAACATACTTAAACAACAACATCATGCGTAAATTTCTATCTTGTATTGGTCTGATCACCACTGTTACTTTTTTATATTCTTGTGAAGACAGTAGCATACAATCTGAATCAAATACAACAATAGATTCTACCTACGCAAGATCAACAGATCGTCTTGGAGACACCTTAATCAAAGGGGGAATTAAACTTTACCCTTTAAAAGATTCTCCTCTATTTGAAGATGCAATCCTCAATCTAAATACTCCAAACGAGGGTGCATTACTCAAAACCAATGTGGTAGACTTCAACTATGACATCAAAAATTTCGAACTTACTCACCCCACATCCAATGGCAGCTGTTCTGACGACTGTGCGAATAGCCCCCAAGGACAACATATTCATTTAATTCTAAATAACGAACCCTATCTAGCCAAATACAATACCCATTTTGCTGACACTCTAAAATCAGGACACTATGTTGCCCTTTCTTTTTTGTCACGGTCATACCATGAAAGTATAAAACATTACGATGCGTATGACTTAAGACAATTTACGGTCGGAGAAAAAGAAGAAACGAAATTAGATTTAACCCAACCTTTCTTGTTTTATAGCAGACCTAAAGGAGAATATAAAGGAAAAGAAACGAAAAAAATTCTACTCGATTTCTATGTGGTTAATGCACATCTTGCTCCCCACGAATTTAAAGTACGTGCAAGCATCAATGGAATCTCTTTTGTATTAAGCGATTGGCAAGCATATATCGTCGAAGGTTTACCCATGGGGAAACATACCATTAAAATAGAATTGCTTGATAAAAATGATCGTCCTTTTGAAAGTGCTTTTAATACCACAGAACGTTCTATAATTCTTTCTGAAGAATAGCTCTAGTTTTTTTATGAACTAAAAACCTCCTTCAAGATGGCCATCGATTGAATCCTTCCCATAAAAGGAAAATGGTGTTCGTAATAATCCGTGATCACCTCTAACATGGTACGACGTAATGAGCCTGATATCGACAAGGAGAATGAAGGATATCGGTCTTTCATTAAGAGTTCATCCATCAGAGAAGCAACCTCCTTATCTAATCTTCTTCCAAAATCTTTTTCGAGATCTTCTGCAGAAGACGGTTTTATTCCCAAGTATTCGGCCAATTCCAATAAAAAAAGTAAATGAAAATCTTCATAATGCTCTTCTGCTTCATCAAAAGCACGGAGCTTATCTGCAATAAAACAAAATAACTCTTCTTCCGGATGTTCTTCTTTTAAAGTCTTATTCAAGACTTCCGACAAAAATAACAAAACCGCTATTTTCTTAGGATTAAATAAGCTAGACGTATAAGTGGTATGAATAGAATATTCCGATAATCGATTTAAGCCTTTGGAGCTATTATAAGCCACCATATCAAGAATGGTAAGTGGTTGAAAAAAAACAACCTTGTTTTTTTTATCGCGAACACCATTAACAATATAAGATTTTAATCCTATCGCCTCGGTGTATATAGTAACAATGACAGAGGTCTCCTTGTATTTAATAAAACCTAAAACGATACCACGAGTTTTTATGAGCATTACTCCAAAATGGCAATTTTACCTACAAACTTTTCTGCACCATCTTCTGATGCACTAAATATGAGATATACTCCTGCGGCTGCACGTCTACCACTGTAGCTGTTTAAATTCCAAACAGCCGATGCTCCGTTCGCACGCGTTTCATAAACAAGCTTCCCACTCGTGTCTGTTATTTTAACACGAGCATCATTTGCCAAACCCGATATACCTACAAAACCTCCATAGTTAGGCAAAACCGGATTCGGAAAAACGTTCACCTGCTCATGCACTTCTGTACCCGTAGTAGCATCTCCTCTGAAGGAAACAATTCCTTTATCTGTACCAAAAAACACCTCCCCTGATTGTTCGTCAATGGTAATGGTAATAATATTGTTGTTAGGGAGAGGCGAGTTGTCGGTATCAAAACGCAAAACAGTTTGCAAACCATCTTCACTCAATAAAAATGCCCCATCGGGAGTACCTACCCATTTCCTGTTTCCTCCATCGGTTTTGATGCAATTAATTTTTTTATCAAAAAACAGAGGGAATCCATCTACGATAGGTAAGTACACATTAGGGATAATACTCCCTGGTCTAATGAGTGAAGGGTTAGTAAAGATACCAATACCCTCGTCGGTACCAATCCATACCTGACCGTTCTTGTCGATCTCAATGGCATTAACATTATTGTTGGGTAAAGCTCCTGCATTTCCATCTGTACTAAAGTAAATTTGACTGTTGGTTTTGTCATCAAAAACCATCAATCCTCTATTACCTCCAGACGTAGCAAGACGAATCCACTTTCTTGAAGATAAATCAATAACAATATCCTTAGGGAATTTACCAACATTTTGATTCGGTATATAGGCTCTCCAAACACCATTGGCATTAATAGAATATAAAAACGGTGCATTCGTACTCATACTCGTATTCCCCACCCAAACTGTTCCGTTGGACTCCGTAGCTAAACCCGTTACTTGATCACTGCCTAAGCTGCTATTACCGGTATTATATACCTTAAAATTACTCCCATCATATTCTACAAGACCATAGCCAAACGTTGAGAAATACCATTTCCCTCTGGAAGCTTGATAGGTAAAGTCAATCACATCATGCGTATCTGGAAAATAATCAAACCTGTTATAATTCATCCATTCATTTTTTTGAGGGGTATAAAACATAATACCTCCATCAATAAACAAAGAACCCAAAAAAGAATTTAATCCTCCCGGGCAGGCTATAATCAACTGATTGATGTATTTCAAACGGTACACATTAGACGTATAAGGACCACTGGGGTGCTTAAAGTTCGTTGTTCCATCCACAAACTGAATCAACCCATGGGTTCTATCACTGATCCATAATTGTCCAGTAGCATCCATAAAAGCATCGTTAGGATAAGACAAACTTCCTCCGGAAAATACAGTATGAGATGTAGCAGAAAACAGTTTGTAAATCTTATTATCAGCAGCCAGGATCATACTGTTATTCCCAGACACCATACTTCTCAATTCAAAACCTGATGTACCTGTAATGGAAGTTGCCTGCCATGTGGTACCATTGAAATAATAAAGTCCATGATCATCAACCCCTGCATAAATAACGTTATTTAATCTCCCCACGGCCTTTGTTGCACCAACCGGCAAACCTTCTGGAGCGCCATAAAAAGTCCAGTTATTGACATCTTTCAGGTTCACTCCAGGAGAAAAACGTGCTCCCATAACTCCCTTTTGAGAAGCTACAAAAATAGAATCTCCATCACGACTTAACACCGATGCATAAAAAGGATTAGGAGATCCATCGTTGCTAATATTAATGTATGAATCTGAAACTTCGCGTCTGGACATATTAATAATGCTAAGGCCATAATCTGTTGCAACAAATGCTTGATTACCTTGTATAAAAAAATGGCGAATAGCCTTGGATCCATCTATGGATGAACGCTGAATGTCGTTAAATTGCTGTATACGATCAGGGAGCCAAAAATCAATGTTACCATCGGAATAACCAATCAATAATTCTTTTGACCTATAAGAACCCAGTTTTGTGATTTCCACACCCGATAACCCATCTTTCTTGGAAATGGTATTCAGCTCTCCATCAGCCTTGTCAAAATAGTATAAGGATACAGGAGATGCACAAAATATTCGTTGATCTGCCTCCACAACAGAATGCGTGGATGCAAACGGGAAATGTACTCTCCATTGGCCTATTCCAATAGAGGTCTGCCCTAATACACTCCATGTGTTTCCTATCCAAAACACAAGAGCAGCATAATAAAATAAGCTATTAAAACTGATTCTTAGCATTATGCCCAAATAAACGTAAAAACTTTATTTATAGCATAGAAATTTGGTGTTTATTTAGGTAATTTTATGTCTGTTAACATTAACACACCTCACCTATGAACAACAATTTAGACCTTTCAAAGGTGCAATCTTACAGCACTGCGCTTTCCAGCAAACTTTGTAACGGCTATTTCTCTGGCGATGGGGTAATTTCCGGAGAACAAATTCTCCATTTTTCACCTGTTCAACAAATCAACCTCTATATCATCAAAGGGTTATTTGAACAATGGAAAGAAGAATTAAGAAAACTAGAAAGCCCTTATTTTAACTACCAATCGGAAGACGTAAAAGAAGCATTAAGCTCTTTTATGAATACCTTGTCCAAAAATATTGCTGTTGCCAAAAAAGATTTTCTTCCCCTCACACAAAAGGCCATATACGATACCCTACTCATTTGTATTTCCCCTGAAAATTATTTTGAAGGAGAATTTTCAAATGATAAAGTATACAGTAAAGAAAGTTTACATGAAAAATTAAAATACACTAAGATCAGACCCGCATTACTTGAAAATTTTGATTCTTACCTTTTATCACTTAACACGCCAAAAATTTCAGGCAGTGATTTGAAAAGCTTTATTTCAAGTGTAAGTTCATTTACAAGTGAAGATGAAGAAGATGCACAAAAACTCCTTGATCATGTTTCAGGCTTATTGGAGTTTCACATCAAAGATTTTATCCTTCCTTCTTTCTCTCCTGAATCAATAGCAGCAAACAAACCCTTTGGTGAAGTCCAAACAACACCAATAGAAGCTCTCCGAAAAACGACTGAAAAAACAGAAAAAACAAAACCTGTTGTCCAAACTAAAACTTCAGATCAACAATTGACCATTAATGATTCTTTGAAAGTTGCTCCGGAAGCCAGTATTGCCGATCGTTTCTCAAAAACAAAAATAGAAGACCTCAAATCTTCTATCCCTTTGAATTTGAAATTTTTGTTTATCAATATCCTCTTCGATGGCAATAGTGTAGACTATGCCCATGCTTTAAGTCAAGTGGAAGAATCCGAGACCTTCGAAAAAGCGACACAAATGCTCACAACAAACTATGGTGCAAAATACAATTGGGATATACACCAGGAAGAGAAAGACGAGTTTCTTAAAATGATAGAGCGAAAATTCTATTAATGCACCAGTACTTCACCTCGGTGGGCATCGAGTTTAAGAAAGATAAACAACAATATAGTAAAGGACCACAAAGAGGATCCTCCATAACTAAAAAAGGGTAAGGGGATACCAATCACAGGAAATACGCCTATCGTCATTCCGATGTTTACCATAAAATGTATAAAAATCAAAGACGCCACGGAATAGCCATATATCCTGGCAAATTTATCTTTTTGACGTTCTGCTAAAAAAATCAACCTCAAAAGAAACGCAACGTAAAGTCCGATTAATATAGTACTTCCAAACCAACCGTGCTCTTCCCCTATAGTACAAAAAATAAAATCTGTGCTTTGCTCAGGAACAAAATCAAATTTGGTTTGTGTACCTTGTAAAAAACCTTTCCCAAAAAATTCACCCGATCCTATGGCAATTTTTGACTGCCTCACATGATACCCTACTCCCTTGGGATCAAGTTCCTGGTCAATCAACACCATCACTCTATTACGTTGATGTTCCTGTAATACTTTATTGACAAAAAAGTCTACTCCAAAGACAACAGAAGAACATATTACGCCTAATAATACGACAACAAAAATATTTTTAAAGAGCATTCTTTTTCTGGTACTATTCGTCGCTGCGCTGATAAGATAGATGATAAAAAACAGCGCAATAACTCCAATAACCGCAACGATAATATATTTGTCATATATCAAAGTTAACACTAAGAGCAATGCACTTGTTCCTCCCATAAGCAGGATCAAACCCGACAAGCCTTCACGGTACAACACCAACACAAAAGCGGCAAAGACCAATGTGCCTCCCGTTTCATTTTGAAGTAAAATAAACATGCACGGTAAAAAAAGAATAAAAGCAGAAATGAGTTTGGTTTCTGTGCGTTCAAATTTAATACTCACTCCTCCCAAATATTTAGCCAAGGCCAAAGCCGTAGCAAACTTGGCAAACTCGGCAGGTTGAATTCTTGTAAAGCCCAAATCAAGCCAAGACTTAGAACCATTCACTTCTGTTCCAAGAAGTATCGTAATGATGAGGAGTAAAACAAATACACCATAGATCACATAAGCAAACGTAGAATAAAACTTGAAGTCGATGACTAAAATCATAATGATCAAAACCACCGATGTGCCAATCCACATGAGCTGTTTCCCTGCATTTAAAGAAAAATCGAACATACTTTGCGTCGCTTCAGCTTCAGGATCATAAACCACTGCAAAAATATTGAACCAGCCCAACAAGACAAAAAGGGAATAGAAACCTACCGTTAGCCAATCAATGTTAGACGATATTTTATCTTCGTTTCTCATTTCTTATAACTACCGTATTTATAGGTTAAATCTTTCTTGATGACATAATCCTCCATGTATTTATTGCTGACAGAGCCTTTCATGTATTTCTGGATCATTAAACTTGCAATCGGTGCTGCTGTCATCGCTCCAAACCCAGCATTTTCTACGAATACAGCGATGGCTATCTTCGGATTATCTTTAGGCGCAAAAGCAATATACACAGAATGGTCATCGCCGTGTGGATTTTCTGCAGTACCTGTTTTCCCACACATGGTCAAGGTATCTTTAGATCTTGTCCAAGCCGCAGTACCTCCTTGAACAACCAGCGCCATTCCATCTATAACCGGTTCAAAATGTTTCGGATTGATGGTGGAATGGTGTTTCACTTTATACTGAGGTAACGTTTTACCATCTTTACCAATACTTCTGATCAAGTGAGGAGTATAATAATAACCCCTATTGGCAATCATAGCCACAAAATTAGCCATCTGAATAGGTACAATACCAATTTCTCCCTGTCCTATCCCCAAGGAATAAATGGTAGAAAACTTCCATCTCAAATCTCCATAAATTTTATCATAGTATGCATTGGAAGGAATGATTCCTTTTTTTACGTCAGGTAAATCAATGCCTATACGTTCTCCAAAACCCATCGATACGATATTTCTCCTCCATTCATCAAAGCCTAATTCCGAATCTTTGTATTTATTCGTACTCAAATCACGGTTAATAATCCGTTTGAAGGTCATGAAATAATAGGGATTACAAGACCATTGAATAGAACCCCTCAAATCTGTAGGATTCGGATGCCCATGACAGTTTACCAAAGATTTATCGCAAGGAAATCTGGAGTGTTCGTTGATTACCCCCAACTGAAGGCCAATTAACGCTTGTGCCAATTTAAAAATCGATCCAGGAGGATACATTGCCATCAAAGCCCTATTAAAAAGAGGTTTCATGGGATCGTTGTTCAACTTAGAATAATTTTTGGAATACATCCTTCCAGACAATACCGAGGGATCATAAGATGGCGCAGAGACGAAGGCTAACACCTCTCCAGTAGAAGGGTCAATCGCTACAATACTTCCCACTTTGTTTTGCATTAAAAGCTCTCCGTACTGTTGAAGATCTAAATCGATCGTACTCAATAAATTTTCACCTGCGATAGCAGTGGTATCGTAAAGTCCTCCTCTATAAGATCCCTTTTGCACACCACGAACATCTTTCATGACAAAACGAATCCCCCTACGTCCCCTCAATTCTTTTTCATACGATTGCTCAAGTCCGCTGAACCCAATATAATCTCCTTGTCTATAATACTTATCGGTTTGTTTTTCCAATTTAGCGGGGCTGATTTCCGCTATATAACCCAAGGCATTAGCCAAGCTTTTATGAGGATAAGATCGCACCGACCGGGCTTGTACATATAAACCCGGATAATCGACCAAGAAGTTTTGAATTTTTCCAAAATCTTCGGTAGAAAGCTGCTTAAACAAAGGCATGGGTTTGTTTCGACTATAACCCCTGTCTTTTTTAAGATTCAACACAATATTTTTTAATGAATCCGGTGTAACCCCAAACTTAGAACAAAAAGAAAGGGTATCGGTCAATTTGAATTCTCTTAATACCACCGTAATATCAAACACTGGAGTATTATAAACCAATAATTTACCTTTTCTGTCGTAAATCAAACCGCGGTTAGGGTAATCAATGATTTTTTCTACGGCATTAATTTCAGCTTCAATTTTATACCGGGAATCTAAGATTTGCAACACAAAAAGTCGACCCACGAAAATTAAGCCGGTAATGATAAAAATAAGTTGTATGACTCTCCTTTGTTGGGAATTCATCTTCTTTTCGTTCTAGAAGCCCACAGATAACTGTACAAGGTTAAAAAAGAAGCAGTAAATAAAGAAGTCATAATAATTTTAAAAGCAGCATACACCAATATAGAAAAGGACGTAGCCTCTACAATAAACAACACCGCACTAAACATAAAAGAAGAAACCAGAGTATATTGAAAAAACCACAGTATCCCCCCTGATGCTACACTGTACTCTTGCATACTATTGATTTCACCCTGTACACTAAATAAAGCCACTAAACGAGGTCGAAGAAATGCAACCAATACAGCGGCGGCGGCATTCAATCCCATCGTATCGTAAAACATATCCATCAAGAACCCCGCTACAAAAGCAATAATCATAGACAAGATCAAGGATATTTCTATCGGCATCAACAATACAATACCGATATGTACAAAGAAAAAAGCAACTCCAAACAACGCAACATCTCTGAATAAAAAGACCTGCAAGAAGAGCAGTATCAATACGTGCAAAATATAGCGTATAATCAAAGTCGCACTCATGATTACTTTTTAAGTTTAATTTCTAGCGAATCCATTTCAGGCTTTCGTTTGCTTCTGATTACATACACATGATCCAATGAACCAAAATCGGCTGCAAGCCTTACCGTAATATTATAAAAAGATTGATTGTCATCGCTCACTTTTTCTACAACACCAATGGGAATCCCCGCAGGAAAAACAGCGTTAAATCCTGAAGTATTTACAGAATCTCCTGGCTGAATGAAATAGTGCCTTCCGATATAATTTAACTTTGCAAAACGCGCATCTGTACCGTCCCACTGCAAAGTACCTACAGCTCCCGATCCCGAAAGCTTCGCCGAAATACCATTCTTCACATGCAACAAACTAAATCCTGTCGCATAGTGATCGGAACAGTATTTTATCTCACCGACTACCCCTTGAGGACCGATAAGACCCATGTAAGGAGTCATGCCATCCAGGCTCCCCTTATCGATGGTAATATAATTCTGTGTACTGTTTAAAGAATTCTTTACGATACGTGCAGGAATAAAATCAAATGCATCTCTACGAACTGAATCCACTAAGGTCAAAGCATCTACTTTGCGAACAGCTTTCTCTAATTCCAATAATTTTCTTAATACACTGTTTTCTACAGCAAGCTTATCGTTTTGTTTTTGCAAATCGAAATACGATGTAATCCCCTTGTTGAGAGAGAAAATATTGGCCACAACAGCATTTGAACTGTTGAAATAAAATGCCCCTTGATATTTATTGAAGGAGAAAATCATCCAGCCACAAAGCCCTTCCAATACTAAAAAAAAGAGGAAGTTTTTTTTCTCGAATAAAAATCTGAGGAGACTTAACATGGAATCAATTCATCAAGACAGCCTTGTACTTCTTCACATCTTTCACAGCAATACCAGTGCCTTTTACCACCGCTCTCAATGGATCTTCTGCCACGTGAATAGGCAATTTGGTTTTCATGGCCAATCTTTTGTCTAAGCCTCTCAATAAGGCTCCACCACCTGTCAAGTGAATACCGTTATCGTAAATATCTGCCGATAATTCAGGAGGTGCAATCTCAAGTGCTTTCAATACCGCTTCTTCAATTTTTGAAACAGACTTATCCAAAGCATAGGCTATTTCTGAGTACGATACCTTAATAACCTTAGGAATACCCGTCATCAAGTCACGACCTCTGATTTCAAAATCTTCCGGAGGATTGTCTAATTCCGTCAAAGCAGAACCTACTTCTATTTTTACGCGTTCTGCTGAACGTTCTCCAATCAACAGGTTATGTTGACGACGCATGTAATCTAAAATATCTTTATTAAAGACATCTCCCGCAATTCTAATTGACTGTTCGCAAACAATACCAGAAAGTGCGATTACAGCAATTTCTGTAGTACCACCCCCGATATCCACAATCATAGAACCAATCGGCTGTTCGATGTCTACCCCCAAACCGATGGCTGCTGCAATCGGCTCATAAATCATGTATACTTCTTTAGCCCCCGCATGTTCAGCAGAGTCACGTACCGCTCTTTTTTCTACTTCGGTAATGCCCGATGGAATACAAATACACATACGGTATGAAGTTGTTCCCCAGAATTTATTGCCATTGTCGATCATTTTGATCAAGCCCCTGATCATTTGCTCTGCAGCATAGAAATCGGCAATCACACCATCTTTAAGCGGACGAATGGTTTTTATATTTTCATGGGTCTTTTCATGCATTTGCATCGCTTCGCGACCAATGGCTTTCACTTTCCCTGTCACCTTATCAATGGCAATAATGGAAGGTTCATCCACCACAATGTTTTCTTTATAAATAATCAGCGTATTCGCCGTTCCTAAATCTATTGCTATGTCAGCAGAAAAAAAGTCAAGTAATCCCATGAAACTGAATTGTCTATATTGTTAACCTATACTATGTAAATCTAATGATTTTTTTTAATGTTTAAAGTGTCTTAGTCCGGTAAATACCATCGATAAATTATGTTTGTTACAATAATCGATAGAATCTTGGTCCTTGATAGACCCTCCCGGCTGAACAACCGTTTTAATCCCTGCCTTGTCGGCTATTTCTACACAATCTGGAAACGGGAAGAACGCATCGGATGCCATGACCGCTCCTTCCAAGCTTAAGCCAAAAGACTTCGCTTTTTCAATGGCTTGATTCAAAGCATCTACCCGAGAGGTTTGTCCCACACCGCTCGATACCATGAAGCCGTCCTTTGCGAAAATGATGGCGTTAGACTTCGTATGTTTAACCAACTTTACAGCAAATAAGAGGGCACGCAACTCTTCTTCGGTTGGCTTTCTGTTGGTGACAGGATTCAATTCTGAAGCCACTTCTACTTTCGTGTCTTTATCTTGCTCTAAGACTCCATGTAACAATGACCTGAATTGTTTCGGAGCCATGGTGACAGGTTTACGCTTCAAAATGATTCTGTTTTTCTTCTCTTTCAACAAGGTAATCGCCGCTTCGTCAAATTCAGGAGCAATGACCACCTCGAAAAACAACTTATGCATTTCTGTAGCGGCCTCCAAGTCCAGTTTTTTATTGATGACAATGACCCCTCCGAATGCCGATACCGGGTCAGAAGATAAGGCTTTCAAATAGGCTTCTTTGATGTTGGCTCCTGTAGCAGCTCCACAAGCATTGTTGTGCTTTAAAATGGCACAGGCATTCCCATCCAAATCGTCGATCAAAGCAACTGCTGCATCAATATCCAATAAGTTATTATAGGAAATTTCTTTGCCATTCAATTGATCGAAAATCAAGTTGAGGTCTCCGTAGAAGACTCCCTTTTGATGAGGATTTTCTCCGTACCTCAAGGTTGTACCTTTGTTGTAGCTTTGCTTAAATACTTCTCCCTGGGCATCTGATTTAAAATAATTGAAAATAGCACTGTCATAATGAGAACTTACCTCGAAGGCAAAACCTGCAAATATTTTACGTTGCTCGATGGTCGTAACACCCTGGTTGTTTCTCAATGTTTCTTCGAGTAAACCATATTGATCTTTAGAAGCGACAATGACTACGTCTTTAAAATTTTTAGCCGCTGCACGAATCAAGGAGATTCCACCAATATCAATTTTCTCAATGATCTGTTGTTCCGCTGCACCCGAAGCAACCGTTTCTTCAAAAGGGTAAAGGTCTACGATAACCAAATCGATTTCAGGAATTTCAAACTGCTGAAGTTCTGCCAAATCTTGTGCATTTTCTCTTCTGGCCAATATGCCTCCAAATACTTTCGGGTGAAGTGTTTTTACCCTGCCCCCTAAAATAGATGGATAGCCTGTCAATTCGTCGACTGGCAACACCGGTATCGCTAATTTTTCAATAAATTCTTGGGTACCTCCTGTAGAGTATATGGTGACACCATGTTCGTGTAACAGTTTTACAATGGCATCTAAACGATCTTTGTAGAAAACAGAAATTAAAGCAGACTTGATTTTTTTTGCTGACATGGTATTAGTTTATGTTATTGTGAATCCAATTTTCTATTACTCGGGGAAAATGTTCGTATTCTAGGGCATGTACCTTCTCCGCTACACGATCAGCAGTATCTTCTGCTGCAACAGGACATGAGGTTTGAAATAAGAGTTTGCCCTTGTCGTATTCTTCATTCACCAAATGGATGGTGATGCCCGTTTCTTTTTCCTTCTGATCAACTACAGCCTGATGAACCGCTGCACCATACATGCCTTTCCCTCCAAACTTGGGTAATAAAGCAGGATGAATATTAAGGATATGATCAGGAAAAGCTTGAATCAAATGTGGGGGAATAAGCCATAAAAACCCGGCAAGAATGAGGTGGGTAATACCTTCTTTCTTCAACTGTTCTGAAAACTCAGGAGAGGAAAAAAACGCTTTATCAAAAACACGTGAAGGGATATTCAAATGCTGCGCACGTTGCAATACAAAAGCATCGGGCTTATTGGTCAACACCAACTGCACATTAATGTCTTGATGATCCTGAAAATAACGGATGATATTTTCAGCATTTGAACCGGAACCTGAAGCCAAGATGGCCAACTTATACATGCTAAAGCCCTAATTTGAAGGGACAAATTTAAGCATTTAATCGGTTTTTACAGGGATTTTCTGAATTAGTGTCAAAAGAGAGGGACACTCAAAATACCAGCCAGCATGATCCATTTACAGAGGTTACTGATTCTTCGGTACTGGTACGACGTATCAGCCACCATCAGGCCTATTACCAACATGATCATAAGCGGAAAAAGTACGACCCCACAATAAATGACCAATTTTTCACTTTGTGGATAAAACCATACCGCCACCATGCTTGCTAAGACTGCTACCAAAACAAAAATCAAGGTTTTGGTCTTTCTTTCTCCAATTAAAATGGGGAGGGTTTGACAACCGTGTGCAGCATCTCCCTTCATATCTTCCATATCTTTAACCAATTCACGAATAAGGCTGATCATGAACGCAAACAAAGCAAACAACAAAATGGCACTGCTTTCATCCTCCCTTAACATGCCCATCAGGTATACCGAAAAGCCTGCCAAAAAAGCCACTACAACATTACCTATCAAAGGTTTACGCTTTAGTGAATTGGCATAATACCAAAGCAATACACTTGATAAAAAAACACTCAAACAGACCTTCCAACTGACCAAAATGGCCAATACAACGGCGATAAAATTCAAGGCTGTATGTAAAATAATGGCGGTTCTTCTGGCAATCAATCGACCAATGACTACCCTTTGGGGTTTATTGACATAATCGATTTTAATGTCATAATAGTCGTTAATCACATAACCCGCAGCAGCAGTAAACACAATGGCAATGGTCAGTAGCCATACGTTGAGGTGCAAAAGGGCATGCCAATCGGGTGTAGGCTGTACCAGGTAAAGGTAAACCATAAGCGAGGTCAGCACCAAAATCAAGAGGTTAGGAATTCGCACCAAACGAAGTCCCGCTAAAACAAAGGCTGTGATATGTCTTTTTTGCTTTCCCATATTACCATTGTTCTGGCTTCCAATCCCCTCGAACACGCATTACTTTTTCAATGACATCCCGTACAGCACCTCTTCCTCCCTGGTGATTAGAAACATAATGACTTACGGCTATAGTGTCCGTCGCAGCGTCAGCAGGAGCACATGCTAATCCAACGACTTTCATAGGTGATAGATCTGGAATATCATCGCCCATATACAAAACGGCATCAAAAGAAATAGTCAACTGACGCAAAACCTCTTCTAAAAGGCTTTTCTTATCTTTAACCCCCAAATGAATATGTTTAATCCCTAAAAAAGACAAGCGATTGAACACTCCCTTTTCATTTCCTCCCGATACAATGATCACATGATAACCCGATTGCAAGGCTTTTTCTATGGCATAGCCGTCTTTAATGTAAAAACGACGCACGTATTCTTCCTGATCGTGGGACCATACGCTCCCATCGGTCAAAACACCATCTACATCAAATACAAACGTGTTTATGTTCTCAAAAGGGATACTCATCAGGTATTGAGAATGGATTTGGTCAACTCTTCGTAAGCTGTTTTTAAGTTCGGAAATTTTTCCAACATCTCTATGTGCTTACCGATAGTTTTGAAATCTTTTCTCAAGGCCGGACCCGATTGACCTTCTTGAGGATTTTCCAATTCAAAAAATTTACTCACGGTTTCCGTAATGATCGGCGATAATACTTTTTTATCGATTCCTTTTGATGCCAGTATTGTAGCGGATTCATTGAATAAATGGTATACAAAATTATTCACCAACACACCACACAACTGAATGTGCTTTCTGGTATCAAGATCGGCATGGTAAGCGGTCAACTTTAATTCCAACAAAAACTGGATCAACAAGGCTTGGAGTTCCTCTGTAATGGCTTCTACAAAAACAGGTATTTGTTTCCAGTACACCGCACGTCCTTTCGTAAACGTTTGAAAAGGATATACGACACCTACCCCTGCACATTTTATCGATGTAATGGCTTGTAGAGAACGTGCCCCCGAAAGATGAACAACATAAGCACTTGGCTGAAACGGGTAACTGTACATCGACTCAAAAGCATCGTCTTTGATCGCTAAGAAAATGAGATCGCCTTCAATAGGCGTTTCATTGTCAAGTACAATAATTTTAATGTAAGGAAACGCTTTCAATAGGTCTTGCAAGGCATCTGTATTTCTTGCATAGACTTTAATTTGCAACTCCTTATTGTAAAAGAGTGTAATCAAGTGCCATGCCAAGTTACCTGTTCCTACAATCGCAATTTTATTGAAGGTCATATTAACTCAAGTTTTTATCCCTCATTTTTACAAACTCGCTGTACCTGCGGAAAATGGCAATCATAAGACCTACAACAAGCAATACGGTACCAATCCACAAGACATTGATCATCGGTTTTTCAATGGCTTTCAAAATGATGTAATCGCGTTGTGTAGAGCTGAACTCAAAGGTAAAAGCTTCTTTTTCCGGATTCAATTCTTTGAACGTAACACGAATCCCCAAGTCTTCTAACGTTTCAGGAACATAGCCCACTACATTGCCTTCAGACACCATGATGACATAAATAGGATGCAAGAAATACACTTGTCCGTTAGGTCCTAAAACCCTTACATGTGCACGCAAAGCAATGTCCTCTTCTTTAATGACAGCACCTGGGAAAGAAGGAATACGTTCTACATCATCCAATATGGCAATGTAGTCGTTGACAAACGCCGTATCTTTCAAGTGCAATATTTCAGCTTCCGGTTCGCTCCATTCTCTTTCTGTTTCATCCAAAGGTACCGCCGATAGATGCGAATACAGATCTCTGTTCCAAAAACGCTTGATGTCCGGCGAAGGAATAGAACCCATGCGTGGATTTTTTTGCAAACGAGGATACAGAACAAATTGTGAACTGTCTTTGTCGGTAAACAAGACTTCGTAGTAGGTATTCTCTGGATTAATTTCGAGGGTATCGCCTTTCTTGAAATACGTTTTCCCTTCGTGTACCAAATCTTTACGGGTAAGGACTTTGTATGGATCAGCAGTATATATGATACTGTCTTTGTTCACGTAAGCCGGATACCCCTTGGCTTCAATACGTGGACCACGGTACATTAATTTATAGTTGTCTCCCATTTTTTCAGGAGTACTTCTAAAAAGCAAGACATTTTCCGTGTTCACTTCATCAGGAAATTCCTTAGAATACAATAAGCCCGACCGGTTAATGGAAATAATATCAGTATATCCAGAAGAATACAAGATCCCAATCAGCATCATGGCCAAACCAATGTGTGAAACTGCTCCACCTGTCAATCTGTAATTGTTTTTAACAACAGAGACAAAAATGAATAGATTGGAAACAATAGAGAAAACAGATGCTGTCAACAATAAAATATAACCTACCCTTTTATAGATCGGAAAACTTTCAGCTGTACCTTCTTTGGTTAGACCTCCCAATAAAATAACAAGAGTAGCAATCAATAACGAGAGTAATACAGGAACAAAGATTTTATCCCACACTTTCTTCTTATCCATCTTGGTCCACCAAAAGAATTGACCAATCCCCGAAAGGAAAGCAATAGCAATAGCAAACCAAATTTGCCAATTGCTGTAATGCAATTCCTGATCTACCGGAGGAGCCAAACGGGATTCTATACCCATGTTATTTAATATGGCATTGTATACAGGAATCGATGTGGTAGCAATGACCTGAAAAGCAGCAAGCGACAATATCGTTACGCCGATGAATACCCAAAATTCTCTGGAATACATAGACGCTTCTTTGTCTGAAGATGGGATTTCTTTCCAACGCACAGCCATTAAAAGAATGGCTAAAAAAACGAACGTCAATAAATAAAGGAGCAATTGCCCAGACAACCCTAAATCTGTAAACGAGTGCACGGAAGACTCTCCTAAAATACCACTACGGGTAAGGAATGTAGAATAAAGAATCAACAAGAAACACGACAAAACCAGAATCATGGAAGTCTTTAACGCCGTATTGTTGTTTCGGAAAATGATCATGGTATGTACCGATGCGACCAAGACCAACCAAGGTACGTACACCGCATTTTCTACGGGATCCCAGTTCCAATAGCCTCCAAAATTCAAGGTTTCATAAGCCCAATAACCTCCCATTAAAATACCGACACCCAATACCATGGCTGAAAATAAAGACCATGGTAAAGCAGGTCTGATCCATTCTTTGTATTTTTTTAACCACAAGCCTGCCATTAGAAAAGCAAACGGAACAAGCGTGGTAGCAAAACCTAAGAATAAAGTCGGCGGGTGAATCACCATCCAATAGTTTTGAAGCAAGGGATTTAAGCCGTTTCCATCTTCAGGCACATAGTCTGGATTCAAGGCATAGACAGGAATATTGTGCATACTTTCTTTCAATAAAATGAAAGGCGAACTTCCTATTTTAAGATCAATCCAAGGCAATACAACACCAATGATCATCGACGCTAAAAATGCTTGAACCAAGCAAAAGACCGTCATGACAGGAGCTTCCCAATCCTTATTGACCACTAAGAGTACAAAACCTAAGAGTACATGCCAGAAAATCCAGAGTAAAAAACTCCCCTCCTGTCCTTCCCAGAAACATGAAATCATATACTCGACAGCAAGATGATTGGACGAGTGACTCCATGCATAAAAGTACTCGTAACGATGGTTATATATGATGTAAAAAAGAGCAATGACTACCCCAAATACCGAGGCCCCATGAATCACAAACCATGTCCTTGCCAAACGTTTCCAGGACTTTTGTCCTCCCAGATCATCGACGTCGGCCGTTACACTTTTGTAATATGAAAATGCGGCAACAAGCGACGCAAAGAATGAAATGATAACGAATAAATGTCCCCAGTCACCGACCTGCATACCTCTATGATTATAATGTAGAACTCAATTTTTTGTCTTCGTATTTAGAAGGACACTTCATTAATATTTTATCCGCCTTAAACGTGTCTCCTTTAAAACCTCCAATGATCACAATTTGTTCTGACTTCTCGAAGTCTTGAGGTTTAGGGTTTAGGTACACCACACGTTCCTCTTTGTTGTTGTTGTCGATGATCAAAAACTCAAAATAATTGGGGTCTATGGAAGGTTGATAATTCATACCTATAATATTGCCCGTGACATCTTTTTTCAACTTACCCACCACATGTACTTTTTCATTGGCATTTTCTAGCGACAATTCTTTTGCTTCTTCAAACGAAACATATTTCGAAGCATCGCCAGACGTTGAAATGATGACACCGATAGCTACGGCAATGACCAATAACAAAATGATGTGCGTTGTTTTCATGTGCTTAGCATGTTAATGTGATGATGATAAGGATAAGAAGCACTTTGATTACTTGTCATCGTGCTGTTCCAATTTCCCGATTTTTCGGTCTAAAGAAAACAAGTAAACAAATAAGCCTGTAAGAATAATAGCGAACACGGCGATCACGACATAGATTTTACCTTCTGCCCTGAATTGATCGGCCATTTCTACCTCTTGCGCACTGACTACAAAAGGCATCATAACAAACAGAATAATAGCGAGTGTATGGAAGATTGTTTTCATCGATTCTATAACTATTGATTGTTTTGTAATACTCTATACCTGATTCTTAAACTGGTAATCCATACGCCAAGCAAAATAAAGCCTATGACAGAAGAATAGAAAATGATGTTCATTTCTCTGTCACGATCGTATTGATTGAATCCAGGATTGCCACCATTTCCAGGATGAAGCGAATCGGTTAAACGGGGTAAGATATAAATCAACGCCAGAAAAGCAGGAAAAGCAAACACATTAAACACAGCACTGATGCGAGCACGTTGTTCTTCGTCTTGAATGGCACCACGCAATACCACATATGCCGCATAAATCAACATGCCTATGGCGGCAGCATTCAACTTTGGATCTTGTGTCCAGAATGTTCCCCACGTGGATTTTGCCCAAACCATACCCGTCAACAAACCCAACACGCCAAAACATAAACCCATGTTATTGTATTCCACGGAACGCAAATCTGAAAGCGAATTAGGTTTCCTCAAATACAAAATGGCATTGACCAAAGAAATAAAAAGAAAGGTCGTCATACCAAACCACATCGGCACATGGAAATATAAATTTCTAATGGTTTCATTTAAGATCGGCAAACGAGGCACCTTAGAGGTAAAGCCCACCAAGACAACGATCAACAACAACAAGAAACTCAATAATTTCCACCAGGCAAATGGGGATCGATTTCGAAGGAATGTATTTTGTAGACTCATGATATTTATGCTTTCCAAAGGTAAGGAAATAACAAGTAAGAAACTGTAACTGTAATCACATTCAAGGCAAGCAGGATGAGCAGCTCATCCCAGGAAACGGAACGGTCTAAACCATCCAAAGCCGCACGGGAAGCCTTTACTGCCATGATGATCATGGGTAAAAGAACAGGAAAACTTAAGACCGCCGAAAGCGTAAAATTTCCTCCTGCCTTATAGGCTATACCAGCCGACATGGTGATCACAGCCGCAAAACCAGCCACTGCAATACATTGAATAAGAAGAAATAAGGCAATATCCTGAACAGGGACTTGAAAAATAAGCCCAAATAAAAGCCAGGCAAAGGCAGACACCACAATAGACAATATTATGTGATAGAAGAGTTTAGATAAGATTAATGCTTCAGCAGACACCAACGTGCCATAAAACAACATACGACCTGTAGGCTCAGTAATAAATGCTTTCGCTACAGAATTGAAAGTCGTAAAGGTGAGTAAGATCCAATAGACTGATAGCCAAACCAAAGGACTCATCCCTTGTCCTCTACCCTGAAAACTATAATAGATGATAAAAATGGTACTTCCCAAATACAACAAGATACTTTGAAAAATATGTCGATTTTTCCATTCCAGTAGAAACTCCTTGCGGAGTAGGCTTATTGTTTCTTTCAGTACCAAGACGGTAATTTTTAATGGATCGAGACAAAATTAAGCCTATGAGATTCATTTACCAATTCTCTTGCCATGAATTATTTATATATTTGCAGGGTATGTTGGAAAAGATTCAAGAATTAAGCAAACAGATCCAAGACTTTAAGGTAGAGTCGAAGGAAGAATTGGAAAATTTCAGGTTGGAATTCATCAGTCGTAAGGGTAAAGTAACCGTCCTTTTCGATGATTTCAAAAACCTAGCCCCTGAACTGAAAAGACAAATAGGTCAAGACCTGAACAAGCTAAAAGTAGCGGCTCAATCCAAATTTGATGAGCTACAAGCCAATTTGGGGAACAGCCAAGCTCAATCCAAAGACAGCGGCTTAGACCTTACCTTGCCTGTAATTCCTCATACCTTAGGTTCTTTGCACCCGCTTACGGTAGTCAAAAACCGCATGATCGAAATATTCGAACGAATGGGCTTCAACTTATCGGAAGGGCCAGAAATAGAAGACGACTGGCATAACTTCACAGCATTGAATTTTCCCGAAGATCATCCGGCAAGAGAAATGCAAGACACCTTCTTCGTACAAAAGAACCCTGATATAGCCTTGCGTACACATACTTCTTCTGTACAAGTACGTACCATGGAAAATGAAAAACCTCCCATACGCACCATTTCTCCAGGACGAGTATACCGAAACGAAGCCATTTCTGCCCGGGCACACTGCATGTTTCATCAAATCGAAGGCATGTACATCGATAAAAAAGTAAGCTTTGCTGACTTAAAAAACACATTGTATCATTTTGTCAAAGAGTTGTTTGGACCAGAAACAAAAATCCGTTTCCGTCCGTCTTACTTCCCTTTCACAGAACCCAGCGCTGAAATTGACATCACGTGTCATATCTGTAAAGGGAAAGGCTGCAATATTTGCAAATATTCCGGATGGGTTGAAATTGGAGGAAGTGGGATGATGGATCCTAACGTATTAAAAAACTGCGGCATAGATCCAGAAGTTTATACTGGCTTTGCTTTTGGGATGGGGATAGAACGCATCACCATGCTCAAGTACCAAATTAAAGATTTGCGTTTGTTTACAGAAAACGACATTCGTTTTCTGCGTCAGTTCAAAGGCGCGGAGTAAATCATTTAACAACATTGACATTTACCCACTTACCTTCTTCTTTTATGAAAAACGCACTTTTACTGCTTACTGTTTACTGCACACTGCTTTTTAATCCAGTTCAAGCACAAAGCGTGACTTTTCCAGTCATTGGTTATTATGCTTCTTGGAGCGGAGATCCTGAAGATATTCAATTCGATAAACTCTCTCAAGTCAATTTTTCTTTTGCCTTTCCCAGTCGTGATGGGAGTGTGCGTATCGCCGAATCGGACAAATTAATGGCACTGGTAGAATTGGCACACGAAAAAAAAGTAAAGGTTTTTTTAGCCGTAGGCGGTTGGGATATTGGAGATGGAGGAGGTAACGACCAAGCCTTTGAGGTACTGGCCGCATCTGAGAAGAGTAGAAAAAAATTCGTTTCCTCTTTACTCTTTCTCATCAAAGATTATGGATTAGATGGCATCGATATCGATTGGGAATATCCAGACAACAAAGAGAATTTCTTGTTGACCATGCAAGCACTGTATGTGGCATTGCATGCGCAAAAAAAACAAGTCAGTGTAGCCGTAGCGGGAGAAGGGATTCATGGAGATGCTGTCTCCTCGGAATCATTTCAATACATGGATTATTTGAACATCATGGCTTACGACGGACCAACACCACACTCTTCTTATGAGTATGCTAACAAATGCTTAGACTATTGGATCGGTAAAGGCTGCCCGAAAGAGAAAATTATTTTGGGGTTACCTTTTTATGGTAAAGATCCCAATACCGATTATAAAGTACTAATGCAGGAAGATGCGGCAAACGCTTCTCAACGTGACGAAATCGATGGCATACATTACAACGGAATTCCTACTATGAAAAATAAAGTAACACTGGCAAAAGAAAAAGCAGCCGGTGTCATGATCTGGGAATTGAGTCAAGATGTGAACAATCAATATTCTTTACTGAAAGCCATACAAGAAGCTGTTCAAGAAAAATAACGATAGGCTTCATAAGCTAAGCTATAGAATCTATTGTTTTTTACCGAAAGGATTGATAAAGATCAGGTCTACTTGTAAAATCAAAGTCTCTCTGAAGACTTCTGCTTGCACATCGTTCCACGTTTGGGTCATGACACCCACATCCAAAAAAGCATCCAGATCTTCTAATCTACATCTAAGATAGACAGACGAACGGTTTTCAGTAAAATGATACGTCGTGTAATGTGAAGAGCCATCAGGCTCTTTTTCTTTATCCGTGGCAAAAAAGAATTCTGTCATTCCCACTAAAAAAAAAATATGGCTTCGATCTAACGGAAATGTTACTTTCATCAAATACCGGTTTCGAATCTCCAGGGGTTTACGATAAGAAGTAAATCCAGGTGCTGAAAAAAACCGAAGATCCGTACGCAAGTACTGTGAGAAATTTATTTTTTTATATGAAAACTCATGATAAATTCTAGGATAACATCGAATTTCATGGAGAAACACCGGGTGCTCCTGATCGTAATAGTTGCGCTCTGCATAAAAAACACCTTGTGCTATTTTTACACGCTTGGAAAAACGGTATACGATTTCTTCTCGTAATGTAAACACACCCGATTGCTGCATCACATTCCAGTTCTCTTGGCTACTGTGTCGACTATACGCAATTGCATTTTTATTGGTCCATCGTTTACCAATGGACTGTTCCACACCGAGCGCAACCCATACTACATCATTCCCTCCTTGTCCTTGCGCCGAAATCTGTGCATGGCTATAGGAAAAGGAGGAAATGAAAATCACACACACTATACCAATATAAACATAACGATACATAGTGGGTTAAAAGATCTCTTCAAAAGGTAGGGGGGATTCCAATAGGTCCCCATTGTCTTTTATATAAATCTTTTTTTCTTCTACCCTATTTTCAAGTTCTACCTTATACACGACCATGCCATCGACTTCTATGCGATCAAGATCGTCTATTTTATAGTGGGGATAGTTTTTGGCAATCTTATCTTTAACCGCAGGAGGTAAATCAAATGAAGAAATATCCTGTTTGTGTTTCACCATTTTACCATTGGTATCGATCAAGGCTTTATGGTCTTTGAAACCCAAGTCAAATTCAACCTCATAGAATTCTCCTTTCTTTTCCCATTCGATATCATACGCTTTGGGAAACTTCTGTTGAAAGGTATTGAGAACAATAGAAGGCACAAGGCTTTGATGAACGTCTTGTGCGCAAGATGTCAATGCCATCAATACAGGGATTGTGAATGCTAATATCTTTTTCATAACTTTTTAGTTTTAATGATATTCAAAACAACAAACTGAAACTGGAAACAATTAGGAATTTACTTTCTTATATTGCGTTTTTTAGGAGGTTCGTATATCAACCTGAACATCACACTTAAACGTTTGTATTCTAAATTCAAGGGAATACCGCTTACGATTCCAATACATAATCCTTTGGACACGTTAACTTTCGTTTGAGGTCGAATAACCGTTTCTGATTTCTCCCCTAAAAACTCATAGTTCATTTCTACCCCCACAAAGTGGGATGTACCCGGCAACACATAATGCATACTGGCATTGATTTGTATCCCCATTTCCAAACGATGTGTACTAAATTCCTGTTCCCATACAGGTCCTGTATAGATTAAACTGTGAACATCTCTTCCCCAACGTTTTGCCGCAATGAAAAGAGGGCTGTATACATTTCCCTTTACAATAGAACTGCGATCAAGCATGGTAGAAAAAGAATGAAATTTCAATTCATTCATATAACCCGCAGCCATAGAACATTGGTATTGAGAAGAAACCCAAAAGGTATACTGGCTGGCCATCTTAAGCCCTTCCATTCGGTGACGGGGAATTTCTTCCGATGAATTTTCCTGGATGGTAGACTGGTAAAAAGAAAAAGGGATTTCAATTTCCAATCCCAATCTATTGATGGGAGAAAATTCATACTCCATAAATCCTGAATACAAGATATAATTCCGTTCATCGCTTATTCCCCAACCGGCATTCCATTCTCGCTCTCCTTGACGAGCACCTAAGTCCCGAATCAAATCAATATATAATGGCTCCGCATGATTGATCTTCAACAAGGGATCGATTTGTGCTAAACTTAAAGTTGTAGTGAACATAAAAACCAATAAAACGATTCGTGCTTTCATATCCTTAACGTTTACTCACGCAAGGTAAAAACCGAATTAGGAAAAAATCGGGAACATGTTATTCAAATGTTATTTGCATAACATGTTGACCAGAAAAAACATAGTTGATGCGTGCATGATAAAGATCCAATATTGCTTTTACAATTGGAAGACCTAAGCCTGTAGATCCTTTTTCTGCAGAATCTTTATAGAATCTCCTAAACAATTTTTCACTGTTCAAGGTTTTTGACATTCCAGTATTCGCAACAATAAAAGCCGAAGGCTGAATCGTAATTTCAACAATACCTCCTGTCACATTATGTACAATAGCATTTTTCAACAAGTTCGTGATGAGTATTTCAGCCAAATCCTTGTTCATTTTTTGAATACAAAGGCCTTGTTCATGGTAGACTAACTCTACTTCTTTAAAATGAGAGAAGTCAGAAAAATCTTCGATTAAACGCTTAAAAATACTATTTAAATTTACCGATTCTTCTTCAACAAACTGTTTGTTTTCTATTTTAGAAAGTAAAAGCAACGATTTATTTAAACGGGTAAGTCGTTCCAGGGATTGAACAACCTGTCCAATGGTATGTGCCTGTTCTTCTCGTAACTCTGTACCTTCTGACAAGAGTTCTAATTTATTAATACTGATGGCCAAAGGGGTTTGCAATTCATGAGCTGCATTTTCTATGAATTGTTTTTGACTATTGTACGTTTCAACATTTCGCTCTAACAAATCCATAATGGTTTCATTGAGCAGTTTAAATTCTTTTACATTCGTTTGTACAACATGCGGTGTTTTACCTTTACTCAATTTAAAGGCTTGGAGGTATTCTATCAGTTGATAAAAAGGTTTCCATATTTTTTTCAAGACCAAATGATTGACCAGCAATATGCTTACCATCAGTACAAGGTAAAGCCATAAAACAGCGTAAAACAAATCTTCTATCAGATCATCTTCTTCTACCATAGAAGAAATTATTTTCAATTCATAATAACGATTGCCTGAAACAGAAAAAGTAGTTGTCAATAAACGTACCGGTTCAAAATCTTCTTCATTATTCATATACAAAAGGGTATCTCTGTAGGTGTCGTGAGCACTTAAGGCCTTTTCACCCGATACTTTTTGTATCGCATAATTACTCTCCCCAAATTCTTTTTTATACAATACAGACGTATCCGTTTGTGCTTTTTGGATGATAAGTGTCTTGTAATTATCTAATCCATCGTCAATGCTATCGTATATTTCGTCGAGCATGTTCACATAAAAAATAGCAGCCCATACTCCTATAATAAAGAGTAAGGCAATAGACATGTAGAGCAACGTATAGTTGATTAACTTCATAACGTAATTAGTTTATATCCTAATCCGTATACTGCTTGTATTTCAATTTGTGCGCGATGATCTTTTAATTTTTTACGTAGATTTTTAATTTGAGAATAGATGAATTCAAAATTGTCGGACTCATCGATATGATCTCCCCATACGTGTTCTGCCAAAGATGTTCGATTGACTAATCTGTTTTTATTCACTAAAAAATACGTCAGTATATCGAACTCTTTTCTATTAAGTGGCAGTAGTTGATCGTTGACATGCAGTGTACGTGCGGTAAAATCAATTTTTAAATTGTTTACTTCTAATACATTTTGTCCATCAAATTCTTTTCTGCGCAAAACAGATCTTATTCTGGCATTCAGCTCCGCAAGATGAAAAGGTTTTACTAAATAATCATCGGCCCCTTCATCCAAGCCTATGAGCTTATCATCTAAAGAATTTTTAGCCGATATGATGATGATACTGCTTTTCTTGTTTTCTTTTTTGAGGGTCTTCAAAATTTCTAAGCCACTGCCATCGGGTAAGGTAATATCGAGCAGGATACAATCGTATTCGTAACCGATGATTTTATCCAAAGCAGAATGATAATCAACCGCTTTCTCTACCAAAAACTGTTCCTTTTCCAAGGATTGGACAATGGAATCCAATAGTTCTAACTCATCTTCAACTACAAGAATTTTCATGCCTTAAATTAACAAAGCAATTCTGAATAAAAATGGGAATCACCTGCAAATATAACAACATGACAAACAAGATATTATATCTTTACAATGGCACTTGAAATCCAATGGTAAAGATCGTCATGAAGGTCGTAAACTTATGATTGGCTTTGGCTGTATTTTCCAGTACCAATGAATTGGTATAATTGGCATAACCTACTTTCGCCGTCCATTCCGCGAAAAAATACTTGTATACTTCTATCCTAGGTCCTACTTCCAACCCTAAAAAATACCCTGCGATATGCCATTTGTTATTGACTCTCGTTCCAAACAAAGTCACATCTGTACGTGGGAAAACAATACCCGGTCCAACCTTTCCAATAGCACTGAATCGGAATTTTCCCGATTGAGCATTATAAATTTGCTTGCGTTTCACCAAGTTAATGGTCCAAAAATTAGCCCCATCGCTGTGTTCGAAATGTAAAAAGGACTTAGGATTAATGACCACATTGTCATTGATGGGATTTCCAAAAATTTGACCTGTAACACGCAGGTTTTGGTAATCGTTGACGATGTATTTAGCATGATCATAGTTCAATTCAATACCTAAATCATGTTTATCGTTAAACATGTACCCTATTCGAAAACTGAATTGAGGAATGGTAATATTTCCTACATCCACAATTTGATCGAAATCGTCTCGATCGCTTGCCTTGGCATCATGTATGGTAAAATCATAATTCCCATTGGCATTCTGTTGATTAATATCGCCATCGTTTTTAATATGGATATCACTTTTACTGTACCACTCCCGGTTGTAACCCCAAGATCCATATAAAGTTCCTTTCGTACGTTTTTTAGAAGATTCAGAAGATTGAGAAAATGAAACCCCTACAAGGGTAAAGAGCAACAACGTTGCGAATAAGAACCTGAGCATAATGAATTTAAATAGAATCCCGCGTTATATCACCTCTGCAAAACTATATAGAATATATTGCTTAACACATGACGTATGTCAATCAATACTTGTTTTTAAGAATAAGTCACCCATTCATTTACAACGGGTACTTTCAGATGTACTTCGTTGCCTTCTTTTAAGTGCTCCACTCTTCCTATCACTTGAGCATCGATATCAAAACCCTTACTGATGGCAATAAGTTCCTGAGCAGTCGTTTCATCGGTATAGATTTCCATACGATGTCCCATGTTAAATACTTTGTACATTTCTGCCCATGAAGCTTTACTTTGTTCTTTTATAATCTCAAATAGAGGCGGTATCGGGAAAAGATAATCTTTGATGATTTTAACATTCGAAGTAAAATGCAACACTTTACTTTGTGCACCTCCACTACAGTGTACCATGCCTTTAACCTTCGACCTGTATTTAAGCAACATGGCTTTAATGACAGGAGCATAAGTACGGGTTGGAGAAAGGACTAATTGTCCCATATCTAAAGGAACATCTTGAATGTGATCGAGCAATCCATAAGATCCGGCATACACCAAATCGGAAGGAACTTGCGCATCAAAACTTTCCGGATATTTCCGAGCCAGCGATTTATTAAATACATCGTGACGCGCAGATGTCAAGCCATTACTGCCCATTCCTCCATTATACAAGGTTTCATAAGATGCTTTCCCATAAGAAGACAAACCGACGATTACTTGTCCTCCAGCAATATTGGCATTATCGATCACCTCGCTTCGTTTCATACGACAGGTTACAGTACTGTCGACAATAATGGTTCTTACCAAATCGCCTACATCTGCCGTTTCACCACCCGTACTGTATATTTCCACGCCATGATCCCTCAACATTTGCAATACTTCTTCTGTACCGTTAATGATGGCAGAGATCACTTCCCCTGGGACCAAATTTTTATTCCTTCCAATGGTTGAAGAGAGGATGATATGATCGGTGGCACCTACACAAAGTAAATCATCGATATTCATGATGACTGCATCTTGTGCAATGCCTTTCCATACACTCAAGTCACCCGTTTCTTTCCAATACATGTAGGCCAAAGACGACTTTGTACCTGCTCCATCGGCATGCATGATATTACAATATGCATCGTCGCCGCCTAATATATCTGGAACGATCTTGCAAAATGCTTGTGGAAATACACCTTTGTCAAGGTTTTTAATGGCAGCATGTACATCTTCTTTAGAGGCAGAAACTCCTCGTTGGTTGTAACGATCACTCATAATTTGAATCTTCTACCCACAAAAATAAGAAAAGCCCCGTACCTAAACATCGGTACGGAGCTTTTCTTTCACAATTATTATCTAGAAGGGCTTAGTTTTTGTCCTGAAGTTGTTTCTCACGTTCTTCACCCTTATTGATCACTTTGACCTTGTCTTCACTGATTCCAGTGATACGTACCGTTGTACGACGGTTATGCTGATGATCATCTTCTGTTTTAGCATCTTTGATCACCAATTTATCTTCACCATAGCCTTTTGCCGTAATACGATCTTTATCGATATTTTTCGATACAATAAAGTTAACAGCAGATTGAGCACGTTTTTGGGCCAAATTTCTGTTGTATGTTGCCGAACCTCGCGCATCGGTATGAGAACCTAGTTCAATGGAGACATCAGGATTCAGTCTCATGAATTCAACCACCTTGAATAATTCAATCGCTGCATCTGGACGAATATCCCACTTGTCGTAATCGTAGTAGATGTTGTCGATCGCAAACTCAAGATTCATAGCCTTCAGTGGTAAAATGATTTGTACTTGATGCACAATTTCATTGTCACCCGGCTTCAGGTCTTTGTACAAGACTTTTGGCATAATCACCTCAATCTCTTCTGTTAAGTGCCCCGGTTGTTTAGAAGCAACAACAGTGTATTTCGTTTCAGGATCTAGCTCCGCTCTAAATTTCCCGAAAGAATCTGTTGTCAAGGCTTTTACAGTATCTCCTTTCTCGTTTAAAATCACTACTAAACTTCCTGGTAAGAGCGATTGTTTTTTACCCAACGAATCTTCGAACACCGTTCCATCCAATATGTACCGTACTGTTTTAATTTTAGACTCGTCAATGAATTCGTAGATATCGTCATCACCTTTACCATTGGGTCTGTTGGAGGCAAAATAACCTGTCATAGAATCGGTATAGAACAAGCCTAATTCATCATAACTTGTATTGATACCAGATCCCATGTTTTCAATTTTCACAACACCATCTTCTCTTTTGACAATGAAGAAATCCAATGCTCCGATAGAAGGATGTCCATCTGAAGAAAAGTGAAAAACACCTTCTTGGGTTTCGTATGGAAACATATCATTACCTCTCGTATTGATAGGAGTACCCATATTTTCTACGGCATCCCATTCTCCTTCTGGATTTTTAGTGGCTTTATAAATATCCACCCCTCCATTACCTCCTTCACGATTGGATGCAAAGTAAAGTGTTTTTTCATCTGGTGATAAAGCCGGACAAGCATCCCAAGCTTCTGGGCTGCTGATGGCCAACATCGTTGCTACACCCCATGTTCCATCAGGCTGACGAACACTTTGGAAAAGGTCCACATCTTGTTGTCCTTTTTTAGAACCGTCGTTACCTCTGGCAAAAATCATGGTATTACCATCTTTGGTAATGATCGCATTGGCTTCGTGTGCATCCAGGGTATTGATCGCTCCGTCAGGAAGTTTTTGTGCTTGTCCTGAAAAACGATTACTGCCATCAAAGACATATTTATATATCTCTGTAAAGCCTGTACCCGTTGCAGCATGCATCTTATCTACTCCTCGGGAGGAAGTGAAATAAAGTACTTTATCAAACACAAAAGGAGAATATTCTGCTGCTTCTGTATTGAGGTCTTCTATGTTGGTAATTTTATATACGGATTTCTTATTAGCGATCTCACTTAGAATCTTAATGTTTTGCAACTCATTTTTAGATCGGTTGATGAAGTCAAAATTGGTGCCTACTTTGATGTAGTTTTGAAATTGACTAGCAGCCCCTTCATAGTTACCATTTGATTTGAGTGCAAACGCATAATAGAAATAAGCATCCTCATCGGGTACTTTTTCCTCTACCGCTTTTTGGTAATACTTTTCAGATTCGTGGATACGGTTCGATCTACGATAGGCCTCTGCAATCAAAAAGTTGGCCTCTCCAGCTGGAGTACCATACGATAACGCTTGTTGCAAATTTTCAATAGCAAACTGATACTCAGCCTGGTTAAACTGGGCTTTCCCTTTATTAAGGTACTTAGTTGCTTTGGGAGTACAGGCAACGGCTAAAGTTAGCACGGTTACCAGAATAAGGCTAAAACGGATTTTTGTCAACATTTTTATTCTAACAAGGTTAACGAGTAAAAATAAACTCTCGCAAGTTAGAAAAAGTAAGGAATTAGTAAATATAATTTGGACTTTTTTACAGCTTTGTTGGCTTTAACTTATATGAACCGGCATCACTTTGGCCAACCAAGAATGCCTAATTTGCATCCAAAGACCTTCTCTTATCGTTTTCAAAGAATCAGCTTGAGTATTGATAATCAAGCATTCAGGGGATATATTGCCCTCCTGAATGCCTTTTTTAAGACTAGGTAAGGAAATAAATGAAACGGGATCCGTCACTTGAGTTTTATATAAGACCAATAACCGGTCAAACAAAGAAATCTGGAATTCCTGTTCAATGGTCTTCAAAATACCAACCGACTTGTCGATCGAACAACCACTGGCGGCATCCCAACCATCTTCGGCAGCAAGTACAATGACTGAATGATCAAAAATCTGGGCTGCTGCTTTCAACGGAGTCCCATGACTTGACCAATCTGCTGTAAACTGCTCCAAATGACGCAAGACCAATTGAACTTCCTGATCACTTAATAGTCTATTAGAAGTGTAAACCCAAGCCCTCGCTTGATCTGGTAATTGATCGAATGAAACCGTCATATGCTATTTTATAAAAACCTTGATTTAAACTAAACCTTCATTCAAGGCAATAAGTTCTGCCAAATCATATACTTTTACCGTATCCTCCTTTTCTTTTCCTTTCACTCCATCGATCATCATGGTCATACAAAAAGGGCAAGCCGCCGCAATGATATTGGCCCCTGTAGACAAGGCTTCTTCTGTACGCTCTATATTAATGTCTTTATTCCCTTTTTCCGGCTCCTTAAACATTTGCGCACCACCTGCTCCACAACAAAGTCCTGTTGTTTTGCAACGTTTCATTTCTACCAATTGAGAGTCTAAGACTTCTAAAACCTTACGTGGAGCTTCGTACACCCCATTGGCCCGACCTAAGTAGCAAGAATCGTGGTACGTGATTTTTTTACCTTTGAATGTGCCCCCTTCTTGCATTTTGATTTTACCCTGATCAATCAATTCTTGCAAAAACACAGCATGGTGAACCACTTCATAAGCGCCTCCTAAGGAAGGATATTCATTTTTTAAGGTATTAAAACAATGAGGACAAGTGGTTACTATCCGTTTTACACCGTAAGCATTGAACACCTGAATATTGGACATGGCTTGCATCTGAAACAGAAACTCATTACCGGCACGTTTGGCAGGATCTCCAGTACAACTTTCTTCTGTTCCTAACACGGCATAAGAGATGTTCAAATGGTTTAAAATTTTGACAAAAGAACGCGTAACGGATTTTGCTCTTTCGTCGAAAGAACCCGCACAACCTACCCAAAACAATATTTCGAATGATTTTCCCTGAGCCAACAACTCTGCGGCAACTGGCACTTTGTTTGTCTCTGACATCTTATCTTATAGTTTATCTGACCAATTGAACCTGTCGGAAGGAGAAAACTTCCACGGTGCGGCATTATTTTCAATATTAGAAAACACACTGTTCCACGCCGCTGGAGCTTTTGATTCCTCCATGATTTTATACCTTCTAAGTTGTACAATAATTTCTACCGGATTAATATTTACAGGACAAGCTTCCACACAAGCATTGCACGTAGTACAGGCTAAAATTTCCTCTTCCGTAATGTAATCTCCTAACAAGGCCTTACCATCTTCGTGATCTTTGCCGTGTAACCTGATGTTAGCTCCAATTTCTTCAATGCGGTCTCTTGTATCCATCATGATTTTACGTGGAGACAAAGCTTTACCAGTCATGTTTGCAGGACATTGCTCTGTACAGCGACCACATTCGGTACAACTGTAAGCATCCATTAAATTTTTCCACGTCAAATCTTGTGCATCTTTCGCTCCAAAACGAAAAGGTGCGGCAGCATCACCCGTAACTGGAGCATCGGCTGGAGCAAGACCTAACATCAATTGCACTTCTTTGGTTACTTCCTTCATGTTATCAAGCTGCCCGGCAGGATTTAAACGAGCATAGAACGTATTCAAGAAGGCAAAGAAAATATGTAAATGCTTCGAGTTATAAAAAACGTAGTTAGCAAAACACAAAACACCAATGATATGAAACCACCAGCAGAATCGCTCTAAGACAACTAAAGATCCAACAGACATTCCTGTAAGCAAAGGGGTTAATTGTGCACTGAACCAAAAATCACCTGTTGCAATGTAATGTGTGTGTTGGCCTTGAAGTACTTTATCCGCAGCATTCATCCATAAGAACGCACACATGAGTAAAACTTCTACCACTAAAATAATATTGGCATCCAAAACAGGACCTTTCTTCATTTCAGCACCAGTAAAACGCTTTAAATGAATGATATTTCTTCTGACTAAAAAAACAAGACAAGCTACAATAACCGCAATGGCAAAAAACTCGAATACATTGATTATGAAGATATAAAAAGAACCTAATGGAATGGCAAACAAACGGTGTGTACCGAAGAGCCCATCCAACACAATTTCCAACATCTCTGCATTCACAATCAAAAAACCCAAATACACAAAAAGATGTAGAATGGCAGGAAGCGGTTTCTTAAACATCTTTTTTTGACCTAAAGCGGTCAGGCTCATGTTCCTCCATCGTTGAAAAGAAGACGTATTCAATTCAAAGGCCTTTCCTAAGGAGATGTTAAACCGAATCCTGTCGATACTCTTGAATATAAAATAGCCAGCGACAGCCAACAAGAGCACAAAAATGAGTTGAGGAAGTATATACATGCCTTAAATTAATTTATTTTCGAATATTTTTTTTAAAATATAAAATTTAAATATCTTTGCACACTCAAATGAGCTGGTGATGTAGCTCAGTTGGTAGAGCAAAGGACTGAAAATCCTTGTGTCGGTGGTTCGATTCCACTCATCACCACATCACTAATTAACGAAATAAAAGGCCTTCGGTTTTACCGAAGGCTTTTTATTTTTAACTTAGTAGCTTAACCCCGTAACTTACAATATGATCGACGGTAAAAAAATAGTGGTTGTCATGCCTGCTTACAATGCAGAAAAAACACTAGAGCAAACATTTAAAGAAATTCCTTTTAACATTGTCGATGAAGTGATCTTAGTCGATGATCATTCAAGAGACAATACTTCCGAAGTAGCAAAACAAGTAGGCGTACACAAAGTAATTCGTCACGACGACAACAAAGGCTACGGTGGAAATCAAAAAACATGTTATAAAGCGGCACTTGAATCCAATGCCGATGTAGTCGTCATGCTTCATCCCGATTACCAATACACTCCTCTTTTACTGGAAGCCATGGTCTATCCCATTGCCCGAGGTTTGTTCGACGTCATGTTAGGTTCTCGTATCTTAGGCAAAGGGGCCTTAAAAGGAGGTATGCCCATGTATAAATACATTGCCAATCGTTTTCTCACGTTTTTCCAAAACGTAATGATGGGACAAAAACTTGCCGAATACCATACAGGCTATAGAGCCTTCAGTAAAAAAGTATTGGAACTGTTACCTTTAGAAAATAACTCCGACGACTTTGTTTTCGACAATGAAATGCTGGGACAAATTACCTACGCAGGCATGACGATTGGTGAAGTCACTTGCCCTACCAAATATTTTGAAGAAGCCAGCAGCATTAACTTTAGCCGCAGCACGAAATATGGATTTGGCGTGCTTGGTGTGTCTATCGCTTATCGACTTCAAGCGTGGGGCATTGGGAAGTTTAAAATTTTCGAAGGTATTCGTAAATAATACGTACAAGTTCTAACACATGAAATGGTAAAACGATTCACCATATTATTCCCGAAGAAGACCTGGACTCCCCTGGTCTTCTTTGTTTTTACACTTATTTTTTCTGCCATTTCCTTCGTCAACCATTACCTGTTCAGAACCTCTGCTTTCGACTTAGGCATAAACAACAATGCCCTTTTTGACTACGCACATTTTCGCTGGAACAATTGCATGTTGATGCAACCACAATTTGAAAATATACTCAGCGATCATCTTACCTTACTCCCCTTGCTGGCAAGTCCTCTGGTCTGGATTTTTGGGAGCTATACCATGTTGGTGGTTCAACTCGCAGGAATTCTTTTTGGAGGTTGGGGACTGTACAAATTTATACTGTACAAAACAGAAAGCACCGTATGGGCCCGATTAGCACTCATCCATTTTTTCAGTCTATGGGGAATTTATTCCGCACTGTCCTTCGACTACCACGACAATGTAATGGGAGCCATGTTTGTCCCTTGGATTTTTCTCTACTTCTATCAAAAAAACAACTTCAAACTTAGTTGTTTGGTGCTGCTCTTACTCATCAGTAAAGAAAACATGGCATTATGGGCAACCTTTATCGGAGCGGGTTTGGCCTTATTAGAATATAAAGACCGTGACTTATTAAAAAGAGGGATTCTTATTTCGTTTGTAGCAGCGATGTATTTTATGCTGGCCATCAAATTGATCATCCCTTCACTGGCCAATGAGAACCGGGAATACCTTCATTTCCATTTTTCTGCACTTGGTCAGAATTTCGAACACGCTTTTGTCACCATATTCACGCAACCTGTTTACGCATTAAAACTTCTTTTTATCAATCATACCAATAATCCTGATGGAAATTTTATAAAACTAGAACTTCATGTCATGGCTCTTTTAGCCGGTGCTTATGTTTTTTTATGGAGACCACACTACTTGATCATGCTGATCCCCATTTATGCTCAAAAAATGTATAACGATGATTTGCAGAAATGGGGATTGAATTATCATTATTCCATAGAATATGTACCGATATTATCCATTGCATTATTCCTGTTTCTTTACGAGAGAAAAATAAACATAAAGTGGGCTGTACTGGCCGTTGCCATTACCTTCATCAGCAGCATGGCCAGCATAGAACATAGGCAATCCAAATGGCATCATAAAGAACTGTTTCAATTTTATCATCCGGATCATTATTCAACAGCGTATGACGCCCAAAAAATTCACCTTGCTTTAAAGCGCATTCCCAAAGAAAGCAAAGTAAGTGCACATTTTGCCTTAGTTCCTCACCTCGCACTACGAGAAACGATATACCAATTCCCTCATGTGGGAGATGCGGAAATCATTGCTATTCTTCACGATGGAAGAACATACCCACTTTCCGAAAACGAGTTTGCAGATGCTCTTGAAAAACTAAAACACGATGCGGTTTGGGAAAGTTTTTATGAACAAGACGGTTTATATATCTTCCAGAAAAAACATTAAGTCAATTGTATAATCCTATACAAACCTTTAAACCATTAGCATTCTGTATTTATTTATCTAAGGAACTATTGCTTATGAGTGCATTTGAAACCAGATTGTTGGTATTGGCATTAGGATGAGGATCTCCTCCCAGGGTATACGATTCTCCGTATTCAATTAGCGTTGACAGATCAATGTATCTAATCTTTTTCATCTCTAAAAAATATTGAAACCGTTTAAATTCCTCGTCGGTATATCCCTTGTAGCTTGGGTAAAGCACCAAAACAAAATTATCGTTGCCAAATTGTTCTTTGTATTTTTTCTTGGAAGATAAAATTATTTCTGTAACCAGATTAAAGTGCCGATCACTCAGCATTAACGGAAAATCTACTTGAAAATACTTTACCGTATTCAATTGGTAAAGGTATTGGTACAATTTAGAGAGCACATACCGACCATCTTTAAAACTTTTATTTCGAATCAACTGTCCATCACTTATTTCATAATATGGCGCATTGTAAAGCCAGTCGCAATACCTGTTCATAGAACCAATTGTTCTATATATATGATCCCAAAAGAACACATAAAATGCATACCCTTCCTTTTCTTTAACTTGCTTGGATAAATCCTGGTATTCAAGTTTTGCCAACATATGATTAGCACCATATCCTGATGAAGCAAAATTATAAGCATTAAAGTCTTTGCTGTTTTGTTGAAAGAAATACGGAAACGTCTCATTATCATTCAAGCCTTCACCAAAAGCAATGGAACACCCAAAAAACAAAGCGTATTGTTTTTTTAAAGAGTCATGGTCAGGTGTTATCCTTTTATGAAATCCATCAATTGAATACGTTACATCATAAACCAATTGATCATTCTTATATAAAACGGAATGATATACACTATCTGAATACAATACGGTTCCTACCTGACGGCCTATATGATCTTCAGGTAACAGAGGTACGCTAAAATCTTTTTTTTCAGCCGATGGCATCCCCAATAAAAAAAAACATGTGATTTCTACTCCCAGAAACAACAATACAACCAACACAACATTAGCAATCAACACTTTTTTGTATTTCACCACAAAAAAATACACTGTAATAAAAAAAATAAAGAGAGTTGTATAACGAAGCAGTCGACTATAGGATGAAACCTCATCGTCTGAATGATGAATGAGCACTTCAACAATACCCAACAAGACAAGTGAACCTAAGAGAAAATAAGTCCCTGATCTGTTCGATTTAAAAAAGGAGCTTAAGCGAAACACCCAACGTTTATTCATGGTCAGTCAATACCTTTTTAAAATTTAAGGTTGTCGTTTAGGACTTGCCACTTCTTCTTACATTTCAAATCACAAGTACCCAACACTGAACTACAACCAATTTATTTAACGTGCACAACTTCTCCCATACACTCTACCTTATCTCCTGGTCGTAACTTTTTACGTTTTTGTAATTCCACTGCACCGTTGACTCTAATTTCTCCGTTTACAATACGCATATTCGCTTCACCACCTGTACCCACAAGGCCCATGATTTTTAATAATTTATTGAGCTCAATAAAATCGTAATGGACCAATTCAAATTCTTGCGTTGCCATAACCCTACACCAAATACTTTAAACGGTTAATTTCTTGAACCGTTAAAAATCTCCATTTACCACGCGACAAATCTTTCTTCGTTAATCCTGCATAGGCCACACGATCCAGCTTTTCAACTTTATATCCCAACTCTTCGAAAATACGGCGTACAATACGGTTCCGGCCTTCATGAATTTCAATCCCCAACACTTTTCGGGTATGATCTGTCACTGCCAAATCGTCTACCCTTACAGGACCATCAAACAAACGAAGTTTGCCATTTTTAATGGTTTCAAAATCTTTTTCCGCAATGGGTTTATCAATTTCTACCAGGTATATTTTCTTGATGTTACTTGAAGGATGTGTTAATTTCTGAGCCAAGTCTCCGTCGTTGGTAAACAACAGCAAACCCGTGGTATTTCTATCCAATCGACCTACTGGAACAATCCGTTCTTTACAGGCATTGGCTACCAGATGCATAACCGTTCTTCGGTCTTGAGGGTCATCTGTGGTGGTAATAAAATCCTTGGGTTTATTCAACAAGACATAAACGTTTTTCTCTGGAGAAACGACTTTACTGCGGAACTTCACAGAATCCCCAGGCATTACCTTTACACCCAATTCTGTCACCACAACTCCATTGACACGCACCAAGCCTTCTTGTATGAACTGATCGGCTTCTCTTCTGGAAGCGATACCGGCATTCGATAAATAACGGTTAAGGCGTATTCCTTCTTCAGAGGCAACTTGGTCTTTGTTTTTCGCTTTCTTCACGTTCAGCTCACGATGTAAGCTGTCTGTCGTTTCACGTTCACGCGAAAATTTAATATCGATAAAGTCCTTATCTACCTTACGACGTACCAAGGCTTTTTCTGCGCGTTTTGTCAAACCTTCTCCAGGCTTCTTACTTGTCGCTTTCTTAGCCGATGCTTTACCGGTTTTCGTTTTGCTACTGGCCGGTCTTTTTTCTCCGAATTGTGGCTCTTCTGTTCTTCCAAAAAACTCGTCTTCGTTGAATCTGCTTTCTTCTTTTTTCTTGAATCCTCCTTCTTGTGGTCCTCTACCAAAGCTTTTGGGAGCTCTGTTGAATGCAGGTTTGCGAGGAGATATTCCGCTTCTTTTTTCAAACCCTTCACTGGCTTTGCTTCTGTCGGTAGAGCCTTTCCCAGCTAAAGGTCTTTTGCCCGTTGTTGTTGCTTTAGCTCCCAGTGTTTTTTGGGGACCACGTGTTGCCTCTTTTGCTCCTGCACTAAATCCCTTCCCGGCCGCAGGTCTTCCTGCTCCACGCTTAGGGCCTCTGGTTTCTTCCTTCGCTCCAGCAGATGGTCTTGCACTGCTGGATCTCCCTGCTCCTCTGGTCCCTTTACTTGTCTTATCAAAAGCAAAAGCAGGCTTAGATTTTCCAGAGCCTGCTTTTCCCCTTGATGTATTTCCGGAAGACTTACTGCTCCCTCTCTTCTTGTTGTTCATCGGTTTGTTCTTCTAAACTGTTTTCTTCTTCACCCTCACTTGAGGCTTCTTCCTCTATTGCTGCTGTTACATCCTCTATTTGTGAAACCACTTCGACTTCTGCATCCAATTCTTCTTCGAATGCTCTTGGTGTTTCTACAACCTGGCCTTCCCCTTCCATCAAGCCAAACTTAGCGTAATCGTTGAAATTAGGATCCAATTCATTTCCGATGGTATTTTCAAGTGTAGCAAAATCTTTAGGACTTGGTAATTCTTGCAAGCTATTAATCCCGAAATATTCCATGAACTTTACACTTGTTCCATAAAGTATCGGACGGCCTACTCCATCGGATTTACCTTTAATTTCAATCAATTCTTTTTCCAACAGCTTTTGTACTGCATAATCACAATTCACCCCCCTGATGTCTTCGATTTGATGTTTCGTAATGGGTTGTTTGTAAGCAATGATTGCCATTACCTCCAAGGCAGAGGTCGACAAGCGCTTCTTTGATTTCTGTTTTAAGAAGATCCCTAAGCTTGACTGGTAAGCAGGTTTCGTCAAAAACTGAAAACCTCCTGCCACCTTGTAGGCCTGAAAAGGGAATTCATCGGATTCGTATTTTGCCAAAAGCTTTTCAAGTGCTGCTTCAATGTCTTCGATTTGCACTTCTGCTTCGAACATTTCAGCCATCACCAGTCTGATCTCTTCAGCCTTTACGGGTTCAGTAGCACAGAACACAATACTTTCAACATGGTTTTGCAGGAAATCCATTATCTACGGTTTAATTTTGCTTCAATTGAATGTTGAGTATGAGGAACTGCACGTAAGCGCTCTTTAGGAATCAACTTACCCGTTTCGATACATACTCCATAGGTACCGTTTTTAATACGGGCAATAGCAAACTCCAACTGTTGGATAAACTTCATTTGCCTCGCTGCCAACTGACTAAAGCTTTCTTTTTCCAGTGTATCGGCACCGTCTTCCAACAATTTCAAATTGCTGTTTGAATTGTCTGAACTTTCATCGTTTTTTCTACTCAACGACTCTTTAATGTACTTCAATTCTTTTCTCGCTCTATCCAATTTCTCATTGATGAGCTCTTCGAACTCTTTTAAGTCTTCCTCAGAATACCTTGTTCTTGAATCCTCGTTGTTTTTGTTGGCTGCCATAGGAGCTTGTGTTTTAATCTTATTATTACTAGTACCCGGCATCACTTTTTTTACAGGAGCGGGAGTCGGCTTTGCAATGGATTTGGCTTTTGGAGCAGGAGCTGTTGTCTTTTTAGGGCTTGCATCCTTTTTAGCCGTTGCTTTTTTTACGGTTTTTTTAGCCGCCGGTTTCGCTGTCGTTTTTTTAACAGCACCCTTCTTCGCTACCGTCTTTTTTACTACTTTTTTTGTCGCTTTTTTAGCAACCGTTGCTTTTTTCGTGGCTGTTTTTTTAGCCACTGCTTTCTTCGCAGGAACTGCCTTTTTTACCACTTTCTTTACAGCCTTTTTCGGTGCTGCTTTCTTAACAGTAGCTTTCTTCTGAACCTTTTTTGTCTTGGCCATAAAAAATCTCGGATTAATCTCGTAAAACTCAATGCGTTTAAACGCTGTATATTTGGGTGCAAAGTTAATAAATAAATACGTAAGCACCTTGTAATTAATCCACAGTATTAACCCACAATACTACTGGCAAAGAGTCTGTTGTAACAAGATTTAAAAACTCCTGATTATCTATGTTTTAAGGGATAAAAAAGCATTTGTAAAGGGCACAAAATCCTTCTAAAGGGGTCTTTTTTACTACTTTTCCACATTGCAAATCAAGGAGATAGTACCCCAATAGTCCCTTTTCTTTTATAATGAGTACCATCAGATTGCAAAAAATCAAGTATGACGACGTATAATCCTGTTCCTACAGGCTGTTTATAATCGTCTGTCCCATCCCAAATACAAGACCCCTGAACATCACTGGGACCAGCAACTTGCAAGGCACAAATCCAATGACCGTCCAGGCTATACACATCTACCCTTACGGAAGTTCCTGGCTGAGGTGTTTGGTAATGAATATGGGCATAATTTCGATACCCGTCTGTTCCAGGAGAAATGGTTCGGGGTTCAATCCAAAAAGTACCCTCTACCGAAGAATCGAACGATTGACTATTACGATACCCTGGTGTCGCACCTCCTGTAACCATCGACGCAGAAAGCCAATTGGAAGCCGAAAAAGAAGATTCGTCCAGATTTACTCGTTCTAGTGAAAAACCTTCCTTACGTGCTAAAAAAGGATGGTGTTGATCTTCTGTGTATTGCATACAATCAAGGAGTTCTCCGGCAGAAGAATATAAGGCAATCAGTCCTAACGCATCCGGTAAGGGAGGCAAAGCTGTTTTTACGCACGTTCCCCAAGCGGTATGAGGGTAAAATTCCTTCACAGCCATGCTGTCTGAAGTCAGTATTTTATATGATCGAGGCGACATCGTACAGGACGGGAGTTGTACTTCTTTTTCATCTTTATTTTTAAGGACAACCCCATCGAGCTTTATAAAGATATCGGTGTCATTGTACAACTCCACGAAATCCGATCCATAGGGGAAAGGGTTAAACAATACTTCATTGATTTTTACATCTCCTAAACCAACAGATTTAGGATGGTTAATTTCAACGTCTAAGACCTTCGTATTCCCTGAACAATCCTTCAGTCCTCTGATCTCAAGCACAACCGCATTGCCTTCCAAAAGAACTAAAGGGAATGTCACTTGCCGATCATTCTTAAATAGAGGAGTCATTCTTTTTTCATTATCCAAACGTCGAATAGAAGGTAAAGCAGTTGTATCTAGCGGTTCATCCACAAACAATTCACAGCGTTTTTCTGCTGCATTAAACAACGACCCGATAAAACGTGGTGCTGATCGGTCGAAAGGATAATAAGTCAAAGAATTTACTCTCCCTGGTGTTCCTCCCTGCAGATCTTCGGAATAAGACCAATTCAAAAATCCTCGACAATGTTCTTTTTCATGAATCATCTCCAGAGACCACCCTCCAACTCTTTTTTTCGAATCATTTAAAACAGAAATATTATATACCACCTCATCAATCTTTAGACCAAGGCTATTGAATAAAAACAAAGAATCCCGATCGTTGTTAAGTGAAGGCCAGGGACTCAAACCCAATACGTTTCCAAAGGTTTGCAGTAAAGGAACATTCGTGACAGACGTTACTAACAAACGTTGTCGAGGTGCAAGTCGATACGCAGGGAAAACAGCTTGAGTACTTGGATCTCCAAACCGACAGGATCCCAGCCACAGTGTATCAAGACTTGCATTGTACAATTCGACATACTCTGCGGATGGCAAGCCTATGACAGGATCCGGATCAGCCATAATTTCTGTGATCAAAAGATCAGAAGCTTGTGCCATGCGTATAAAAGAGAAATCAAAGGAACCACTATTTCCCAAATCTTTGCCCGCTAATGATTGGATGGGAGGCATATACAAGGTATGATGACCTTGTATCAAAGGTGTTTTCAAATGGATACGCATGCCATGATCGAAAAGCTCTACGTGATCTTCTGGTTGAAGAGGTTTTCCATCCAGCAAAACATCTTCTTTAGACCAATTCATGAGAAAATGTGTACTGAATTGAAGCGTTAATGTATGTTTATCGATAGCCTCAATACCTGTTAAGAAAAAAGGATCTGAATCGATGATGATATCATCAACATAAAATTTGTCGCGACGGGTTGAAGAATGTATACATACCAAGCCAAAAGCTTGAGGTTCAAAGTCAGCACGGTGTTGACTCCTGCCTTCCAATTGAAATTGATGCATTCCAGAAGTATCAGAATATAGCGTCCAATTCCCTTGTACATCACAAGTCACTTTCAATCGAAGCTCAACCACATCGGCTCCTGCTCTTCCTTCTATTCCTTTAATGAGGCGCGTATGTGTTGATCCTTTTTGATAATACAAATCAATCCCATCGGCGGCTCCCGAAAGCCCGCCTACTTTTACATAGTACGCTTCTAAACCGGGATCTAAAAAATCGTTAGATGAAGCAGCCAATATCATTTTAGCAAAATTTGTTGTCGAACTCGGGAAGTCCATCTTAAGCCAACATTGCCATAAGGTATGACGAAGTGTGTTCGAAGTCGTTTGTAAAAACAACGTACTGGATGCAGGAGGCCCGTCCGACTGCAATTGCTGATCAGCATTGATCCTAAAATAAGAACTGGTACCCTGCCAAAGACGGGGTTGTGTCAAACTCCCAGAACTGAAATCTTCTGTAAACTGAGCATAAGAGACTGAAATCGAGGCCCACAGGGCTAAAACTAAACAACTGGTATTCATACAGATAAAAAATAGAGTGAAAAAATAAAACCCCACTAAAAAATGGTATTCTGAGTTTAAGCTCATCTTTCTGAGCCTTTCATATAGCCAAAGATAAAATAATTTGTTTACTTTGTGTCCCTTTTAAAACAAGAAAAATAAATCTAAAACAAAACACATGAAAGTAGCAGTAGTTGGAGCGACCGGACTTGTAGGTACTCAAATCTTGAAAGTTTTGGAAGAAAGAAACTTCCCCGTTACAGAACTTATTCCTGTAGCATCTCCTAAATCCATAGGTACTGAAATCAAGTACAAAGGTAAGGGATTTAAGGTGGTTTCTGTAGAAGACGCTATCGCTATGAAACCTGCCATTGCTATTTTCTCAGCAGGTGGTGGAACTTCTTTGGAGTTGGCGCCAAAGTTTGCTGCTGTAGGTACTGTTGTGATCGACAACTCTTCTGCATGGCGTATGGATCCTACCAAAAAATTGGTAGTACCGGAAGTAAATGCGAATGTACTTACGAAAGACGATAAAATTATTGCAAACCCCAATTGCTCTACCATACAAATGGTAGTCGTAATGAACCCTTTGCATAAAAAATATAACATCAAACGTGTTGTCGTATCTACTTATCAATCGGTAACAGGTACAGGTAAAGCAGCTGTCGATCAATTGATGAACGAAAGAAAAGGCATCATGGACGGTAAGATGGCGTATGCTTATCCAATCGACTTAAACGTGATTCCTCACATCGATGTGTTTACAGAAAATGGCTACACCAAAGAAGAGATGAAAATGATTTTGGAAACGAACAAAATCATGGGAGACGATTCTATTCGCGTGACAGCAACAACTGTACGCATTCCTGTCATGGGCGGTCACTCTGAATCTGTAAACATTGAATTCGAAAACGATTTCGATGTGGAAGAAGTGAAAGCGCTATTGGCAAAAGAAGACGGTGTGGTATTAGTAGACGATGTCGCCAACTTAAAATACCCAATGCCATTACACTCTCACAACAGAGATGAAGTTTTTGTAGGTCGTATCAGAAGAGACCATAGTCAGCCTAAAACACTTAATCTTTGGGTCGTTGCAGACAATTTGCGTAAAGGTGCTGCCACAAATGCGGTGCAAATAGCGGAATACTTGGTTGCGAAGAGCTTAGTGTAATTATATTTAGAGCGGAGAAACAGAGCGGAGAGCGAAAAAAGAGTGTCCTTTTTCGCTCTCCGCTCTGTTTCTGTTTCTACACTCTCCGCTTTATTTCTTTTGAGATGGCAGGGAGTTTTTTTAACTTGTACACAAAACTATACTTATGGTCAAATCAATGACAGGCTACGGATCTGCTGTAGCTGAAAATGAATCTCTTTATGTTCAAGTAGAAGTAAAGAGTTTGAATTCAAAATACATGGATCTTTCGATACGTGTACCGAAAGAATATGCAGAAAAAGAATTAGAGATTCGTAACCTCTTTACACAAACCATTGAAAGAGGTAAAGTGTCTTTGTCTGTTGAAGTCAAACAAAAAAACGACAACCAGGCACGCATCAACATCAACCAAGAATTACTCAAACTTTATTACGATAAAATAAAAAGTGCTGCAGACTATGTGGGTGCTTCGTCCGACGATATTTTCAGGACAGTACTGAACATGCCTAAAGTCATTGAATCGGATATCGAAAATGTAGACCGTAGTGAAGAGTGGGGATTTATACTCACTGCGATTAAAGATGCAGTATCAGAATGTGATCATTTTCGCAAAGAAGAAGGAGATGTATTAAAAGGCAAATTCACTTCGTACATCCATTTCATCAGTGAAAAACTGAAAGAAGTAGAACAATTGGATCCTGTACGTATTCAACAAGTACGCGATCGTATCAAAAACCATTTGGAAGAATATGTAGGTAAAGAAAAAATAGATCAATCCCGTTTTGAACAAGAATTGATTTACTACATTGAAAAGCTCGATATCAGTGAAGAAAAAGTACGTTTAAGAAAACACTTGGATTATTTTATCGAAGCCATGGACCACAAAGATCCAAGCGGTAAAAAATTAGGGTTCTTAGCCCAGGAACTCGGCAGGGAAATCAACACCATAGGATCTAAATGCAACGATGCAGACATTCAACGTTCTGTGATCAACATGAAAGAAGAATTAGAAAAAATAAAAGAGCAATTGTTAAATATTTTATAATTCAGCCACCTACACCCTTTTGTACACCATGAAAAAACTGTCTGTTTATTTGTCGCTGTTGCTTGGTATAGTGATCGCGTCATGCTCAACACCACGACCAGGAGGAAAAGAAATTGCCATCACCTGGGGTTTAGTAGGCAACTATTACGAAGGAGACTTATTCTTAAGTCAACTTCAGTTAAAAAATAACAGTACTACAGCACTAGACCATAAAGACTGGAGTTTATATTTTAATTCCTGCAGAAAATTCAGTGCAGACAAACTTCCCAAGGGAATCACTGTTGAGCATGTAAATGGAGATTTATTCGTCTTAAAACCCACTCCCGAGTTTTCACCTTTACAACCTGGTGATTCTGTCCGCTTCGATTTATACGGAGGTTATTGGATGTTGAATGAAAGCGATGCTCCTGCAGGATTTTTCTTTGTTTTTGACAATGGCAAAGGAAAAACAACCATTGAAGAAGCCGGTCCTGTTACCATATTGCCTTTCCTAACAGAAAAGCAATTGAATCGCAGTGCAAACGATAAAGTACCCAGTGAAAATGAAACCGTACGTTTCGAACGCGATTCGAAATCTTCTATTCTTGCTAAGAATACATTGTGTCCCATTACTCCTACCCCCGCTTATTACAGCATTGGAGACGATTCTCTCCTCATCAACAGTGCTCTGGTAATTGCATATGATAAAGCGTTCATTGCCAGTGCTCGTTTTCTTCAAAACAAATGGGCCAAGGCCTTAAAGAAAAAACAAGCGATCCAAGAAGTAGGTGTCGTAGACGATAAAAACAAGCAAGTACGCTTAATCAACGATAGTAATTTGAAAGGAGAAGAATATGAATTGATCGTCGATCAATTAAAAGGGGTAACGATTAAAGCAGGAACCAACGAAGGTGCTTTTTATGGCGTTCAATCCTTATTGTCGTTGAATCCATACGATGCATATTCTGTTCAAAAAACCGAATGGAAAATTACAGAAATCAAAGTCAAAGATAAACCTCGTTTCGAATACCGCGGTTTCCACCTTGACGTAGCCCGGAACTTCCATAAGAAAGAAGCTGTTTTAAAATACCTCGATTTGGCAGCATTTTATAAGTTGAACAAATTCCACATTCACTTGACCGATGACGAAGGATGGAGATTAGAAATTAAAGAATTACCAGAATTGACTAAAGTCGGTAGCCGCAGAGGATTTTCAACCGACGAAAAAGACATGATTTTGCCGTCCTTTGGATCAGGAGCTTTTGCCGATAAATCTTCTGGTTCCGGATATTTCACACGCAACGACTTCATTGAAATTTTACGTTTTGCAAAAGACCGCAACATTGAAGTCATTCCAGAAATCGATTTTCCTGGTCACTCAAGAGCAGCCATAAAAGCTATGGATGTGCGTTATGAAAATCTGAAAGCAAAAGGTGATCAGGCAGGCGCTGAAAAATATTTATTGAGAGACTTAAATGATTCTTCGAAATATGAATCGGTACAAATGTGGAAAGACAATGTCATCTGTCCTTGCCAGGAATCAAGTTACAACTTTATTGAAACCGTATTCACCAGCATAGTCGACATTTACAAAGAAGCAGGAGCAACACTGACTACCCTACATACCGGTGGCGATGAAGTACCTCATGGTGTTTGGGAAAAATCTCCACGTTGTGCTGAGTTAATCGAGAAAAATCCAGAATACGCTCAATTGGGGGGAATCTCTAATTATTTCTTGAGCCGCATCAGCGATATCACTTCGAAGAAAGGCTTAGTAACAGCAGGCTGGGAAGAAATCGCCTTGATGAAAGAAAAAGAAGGCGAAACAGTACATCACAAACCTAATCCTAATTTCTTGACTAAAAACTTCAGCCCTTATGTTTGGAACAATGTGTGGGGATGGGGACAAGAAGATTATGCGTACCAATTGGCAAATGCAGGATACAAAACCGTATTGGCGAACGTCACCAATTTGTATCTCGACCTGGCCTATTACAAAGATCCTAAAGAACCTGGCTATTATTGGGGAGGCTTTACCGATACCCGCGAAGTATTCGAATTTATTCCTTTAGATATTTTCAAATCCGCTAAAAATGATTTGTTGGGAAATCCTTTAGATCTAAAAGCTTACGATGCCAAAGTACGCTTAACACCTGAAGGGAAAAATAACATCATCGGTATACAATGCCACTTATGGAGTGAAAATGCCAAATCAAGTGATTTTGCAGAGTACATGTACTTCCCTCGCATCATTGCCTTTGCGGAACGTGCCTGGGCAAAAGACCCGGCCTGGGCAACAACACAAGATCCTGCCTTACGTGAAAAATTATGCAATGCATCATGGAATGAGTTTGCCAACCGTTTAGGTCAAATCGAGTTACCTCGTTTAGATTACTGGACTACAGGAAGTATTCATTATCGATTGCCGTTGCCAGGACTCGCTGTTAAAAATAATTTTACCCAAGCCAATTGTTCTTATCCTGGTTTAACTATTCGTTACACGACAAACGGCAAAGAACCCAATATGGAATCGGATGTGTACACCACTCCTTTACGCTTAGAAAAAGGAACTGTTGTAAGAATGAAAGTATTCAACAAGCGTGGTCGTTCGAGTAGAACAAGTGTGATGATTGTTCAATAAAAACCTTCCGCACAACATACATAAGAAGCCCCGATGATGTCGGGGCTTTTTTACGGTATTTTTTTAGAACTAAAATATAGCCTTAAATAATTCAGGCGTAAACTTAATGGATAAATAAGACCATGTAGGAATTAAATCAGGATTACCTCCAGTTGAAGATTTGTTCTGAGGATTAATGGTACTCGCACCCGACTCCTTCATGGCCGCAGCAGCATTTGTTAAATTAGCGTACGAAAATCCTAATTCCAGTTCTGTAAATTTGTTGGCCTTGTATTTCAAAACATAATCATTTTCAAATCCAACATACGATGATTCCTCTTGACCATTGCTCTTGACCAATTTATTTTGCGCATAAAATAAATGGAAATGAGCTTGTACAAAAAACTTAGCCAAAAGTTGTTGCTCTAAAAATAAATAAGGGTTCACTAGTCCTGCATGGTTTAAATCCCTGGGAAACGAAATGAAAAAATCCATATACCCATTAAAACGGTGAGCAACCCCATACAAAGGTTCGAAGGATTGATCTCTTGTACGTGTTGCATTCGTACCATCGTTACCACTCAACACTTCTAGCCCTAAACGGACATTGTTTTTAAACTGCTTATTGGTGTATTTTATTTCAGGTTGAATGTACCAAGCCTGTAATTCTTTCCCTGCATTATTTTCTCCCCACTGATAATATCCGCTGAAGGTGAGATAAAAATTACTGTTCTCCCATTCGAGACGTCCACCATTGGTATATCGATTATAATGTTTTTCAACCCTCTTTTTATCTTGAAATCCATCTAAGGCATTGATGGTTGTGAGCGTAATCTTTTTGAAATTATACTTCAAATGATGAACCCCCAAATATTTATACTTTGCCCAAGAGGGTTGAAAATCTGTACCAAAAAACACTTCCGGATCTGCTTGATTGAATACGCCATACACACTGGTTTGAAAATACTCATCGATATAATGAAATGAAAGACCGTCGTGTGCATTGGCATTCGGCCTCCAATCATTTTGAGCAAACAAACGCTGATTATCGAGCATAATTCTTTGTCGACCAATACGCACTGAAATTTTTGAGGTCAAATACGGTTCCACATAGGCTTCAAACAATTGTATCGTTCCCGCCGTAGAACGAGAATCATACTGCCCCCAAGTTCTGATGTCTTGAATAGAGGTGTGGAACTTAAATTTTTTATGTTGCTCGTACGTGATATTGAGACGAGAACGACCCAACACTTGGAACCCTGCCTGAGTTGAATCTTCTCGTAAATAACGATAACCGTTGCGGTACTCTGCACGCGGTCTAAATTCTAATCCAATAACGAAAGTTTTATCTTGAACTGATGAAGGGGTTGTCTGAAGATTCTTCATTTGGAGAGAATCAACTTCTGCTTGAGTAACCAATCCTTTTTGTAACAACAAATGCAACACCTCATCTGAGGTTTGTGCGAAAGAGGACATGGCAAACACCAAGCAAAATAACAACAGGGGTGGAGTTGTTGTGTATTTTGTTTTCACGTGTAAGTAATTATAATTTCAACAGGTTTCCGATAGGATCGGAATCAAAGCATAATACTTCCCTTTTATTTTAGTAGAACATCTTGTAAAGGTATATAAATCCTGGCGGAGTAAGTAAAAATAATTTTGGAGCATTTTTACACGCTCCAAAAGATTGGCTTCCAAGTCATTTAAAGGCATATTTAAAAAATATAGCGTCAAATCTGTTACAGAATTGGGGCTTTTATGTCATGCTGTTTCATCTTTTTATAAAGAGGTTTGCTTATTCCTTTTTACTAAAATCTAAATGATGTGTGATCAACAAGCGTATCGCATGGTTGTTGATGAATTCATAACCCGATGTTTCTTGCTGGGATAAATTTATATCCCCTGATTGTACATTCTCATGGCGAGCCCTATAAAAAATCTGTCCTGTTATTTCTAATGACTAAGGTTTGGGAATAGTGAAGCGAGTACATAAAATATTCCACCTATAACTCATGCCTATACACTCCACTATATCCCATAACGATCATCTCAATGGATCAAATGTTTTTTAATTTGATCAAGTTCAGACGTCTGTATTCTTTGGGATGAAAAAACGTCATCCGTAATAAAACCTAACCTGAAATAATTATTAAATACCTCATTATATAAAATCAGAATCAAACTCCTCTCGCGATCGTCTAAGTTGATTTTAAGTTTGTTTAGAAAATCCCATAAGGGTTCATAGTACTTATGTCCCGTTTTCTCCTGAAACTCTTGTAACGTCAATCTATTACCCTGTTTCAAAAGTAAATTTACGGCAATAAAAAGATACGAATAGGGCAATTTACTACCCTGTAAAATAGTACCACTACGTAAGGTCGTTCTAAAACGACAAGCCGTACACTGAAATTGCTGTTTAGAAGCCAACCAATAATGATGATGTGAACCACATTTTTTACAAACAACACCCTTGTTCAAGCGGTATTCTTTAAATGCTTCTACTGCCACTGCTTCATTATTGTATGAGTATGTAAATCCTGTCAACGTAGCCATATCTTTATCATTTAATGTTTAACATGACAAATATATGTAATACCCTATAATATCTATCGGATTAGTAGAATTTATTGGTGGTATACTTCCCAAAATTCTTTTTTATGCAAATAAAAAACTGATTTTCAATAAATTAAAACTTAACAAGAAACTCCTGTAGATGAAAAAGAATCTCACAAAGCCTTTAATCGGGTAAAAAGAGTCTTCTGTTTTTTTTAAAAAAGAGACTTTTTTTTAAAAACACCTTACTCTGTAAAATAAAAATAATAGGCAAGATTTTACTCATAAAAAATAAATAATACCACAATCAATTGTTGTAGATTCTCTACTTCATTGACAGCGATCAATCAGATCAATGACATCGGGCCCTACTGATCAAAAGACAATAAATAACATGATCTTGGATGAATACATACATTCTGCGCTGTATAGATACAGTACAAACAACAGCAGTTATTTATTATAAATATACTATACCCCTCGATCCTTCCCTTCAAAATAAAAAATAGGCAAGAACCAATGTCAAAATAATATTAAAAGCCTGTGCAGTAAGAAAAGCATAAAGAGGCTTCTTCGTGCTTTGGTTAAATAAATCGGAAAACTTTGTCTCCAATCCTATACTTGTAAAAGCTAAAACAAACCATAATTGCTGTAGGTCCTTCAAATATGCTTTTATTGGCTGAGTATGTTCAGGAGACAACAGAAATGAAAACAGTAAAGATGCAAAAACAAAACCCAAAACAAACTTGGGGAACCTCTCCCAAATGACAAACAAAGAAGATTTATTTTTTTGTGCCGTAGTATGTTCTTCTTTTCTAATGGACCAATAAATACTAATGGCAAAAGCAGCAATACCGAGTAAAACATTTTGAGAAAACTTTACAATGGTACTGATTTGAAGTGCGACTTCTCCTACCAAAGATCCAGACGCCACCACTGCACCAGAAGTATCTATGCTTCCACCAATCCAGGCCCCTGTAACTGCCTGCGAAAGTCCAAGATAATTGGCAAGGTAAGGCATCCCAATCATCATAGGAATAGCAGTAATCAAGACAAGAGAAATAACGTAGGACAGTTTTTTAGCATCTCCATTTATTGCTCCTGCCGTTGCAATGGCCGCAGACACCCCGCAAATGGAAACCGCACTGGAAATCATGAGACTAAGTTCTTCGTCTACCTTCAACTTTTTACAGACCCAAAAAGCAAAATACCAAACCGACAACACAACAACCAAAGACTGTATTAAGCCTAAAGATCCTGCTTTTAAAATGTCTGAAAAGATCACACTCGTTCCTAACAAAACCAAGCCGATTTTAACAAACAACTCCGTAGATAAAGAAGTCCTTAACCAATCGGGTAAATCAATAAAGTTCCCCACCAGTAAACCAATAGACAAACTAAAAATAACGGCTTCTAAATTAATTCCTTTCACCGCACTATTGCCTGCAATAAGCAACGCTATAATGGTTAAGACATACACCAAAATAAACCCTTTGAAAAACCGAACGATTGCTTTCCCTGACAAGAAAGTCGATAGAGCTCCCAATAAGCCAATGTAAAAAAACTGAAGCACAATATTGGTAAGATTTTGACCGGTCAAAACCTTTTCCAAAAGATCGTTCGTATTAGACCATTTGTATGTGGGAAGTGAAAAATCAAAACCCCATAATGTGCTAACAATAATTAGAAAGCCTACGATCACTGCCGTCCAGTCTTCGTGAAAACAAGTTTTTTTGTTATTGATCATTAACATCTGTTCAATTAAAAGAAGTAAGAATGTTTTTTGTTATTCTTTTAGGTGATTATAGATACCTTTAAAATGATATCTTAGTTATTGTACTGTCTATACGGCTACAACTATGTAATATCCCGAAGGGATTACATAGTTGTAGTACGATCATAAACCATGGTATCGACCCATATCATTTTTACAAATTTCAGATCAGTGACCAAAGAAATTTATTTACGTATTAGTATAGACTAAACATACCAATCATTTCTATTTATAAAATATATCTTTAAGTGCTCGCTCTGCAGCATGATAACCAGACATGCCGTGTACTCCTCCCCCTGGAGGAGTAGAAGCTGAACAAATATACAGGCCCTTAGCAGAAGTACGGTATGGAGAAAAACGTAAAGCCGGTCTGGTAAATAATTGCGTAAGGGTAAGTGCCCCACCATTAATATCTCCACCTATATAATTGGCGTTATAGGTTTGCATATCGGTTGTATTCATAACATGCTTAGCCAATATCCTTTCCCGAAACCCAGGTGCAAAACGTTCAATCTGTTGCTCTATACATTCCGTTCTATCACTCAATGATCCATTAGGAACATGACAATATGCCCAAACTGTATGTTTCCCTTCTGGTGCCCTTGAAGTATCAAATACACTGGGCTGGGTCAACAATACATAAGGGCGTTCTGCACAGCGACCCGACCAAATCGTCTTTTCCGATAATGCAATTTCCTCAAACGTACCTCCTAAATGCACGGTAGATGCATCTTGACATTCTTTTGCTTTATAAGGGATGGGAGCATCTAAAGCAAAATCTATTTTAAACACACCCATCCCGTACTGATAACGTTCTAGCTGCCATCTGTAGAGATTAGAAAAGGTATGTCCGGCAATTTGAAGTAACTGTTGAGGTGAAGTATCGAATAAAACGGCACGCGATGAAGGAAGTTGTGCTAAAGAACGTACGGTTTGTTTCGTTTCTATTTTCCCTCCAATAGATAGGAAGTAAGATGCCAATGCATTGGCAATTTGCTGTGAGCCTCCCTTGGGAATCGCCCAACCTTGTGTATGTCCAACTGTCGACAAAACCAAACCAATGGCCGAGGTCGCAAGTGAGGAAAGTGGCTGAAGAGAATGAGCGGCCATCCCTGCCCATAAGCCTCTTGCTTCTTTTGTTTTAAATTTTCTAACCAAGTAATCGGCGGGTTGAATCGCTTTTAAGCCAAATTGAGCAAACGATAAAGGCCTCTTGGGAAAACGTAAAGGACCTAAAAGATCTTCGTATACACCTGGCCAATTGCGAACAATAGGTTCAAACAAATTCAAATAAGCTTGTTCATCTGCTTTCAACGATTTGGCGGTTTCTCTCAACGATTTTTGAAGTAAGGCCACACTCCCATCGTCGAAAGGATGGGCCGCTGAAACCGGAGGATAGATGTATTCTAATCCATGTTGGACAAGTGGCAAGCTGCTAAAGAAAGGCGAGATAACACCCATAGGATGAACAGCAGAACAGATGTCATGCTTGAATCCGGGCAAGGTAAGTTCAGCCGTACGCATACCTCCTCCCACTGTATCTTTCGCCTCCAACAACAGTACCGAGAGGCCTTCCTGTTGAAGTCTGATCGCTGCTGCCAAGCCATTGGGGCCTGATCCCACTACTACTGCATCATAATCTGTATGTGCCATTTTTTATTCATTATCTACTGAAAAGTACGCACATTATACTTTATTGATTCTGTATCTACTACAAACACAAACCGTACTATTCTATGACAAAAAAACCATGTGTTCCGTCTTTTTTCAACTGATCGACCAAGCCATATTCCCAATCGAAATACGCCTGCATAGCTTCTGGTGTACTATTCGTACCCTCATAGGGTCTTCTATAACGATCGATTGGAGTAGAAGCATAATGAAGTGTACCATCATCTCCACTTGCAAGTTTTAACGTCTCATTTGTCCAGGCATTTGTTCCCCCGTTTAATACCAAGACATTGGCACGGGTATGCATTCTAAATTCTTGTAAAGCATATGCTGCTAAACGTCCATCCGAAGAAGTAAGTACATATCGTTTTGACGCCGGTAATTTTTGAATTGATTCTTTTAACTGAGAACGTAATAAATACCAGGATCCAGGAATACGGCGTTTGACATACTGTGCATTCAAAGCTAAATCGACCACTACCGTATTATTGTTTTCTTTAGATTCCAACAATGCAGCCAGTGACGTGGCACTTATGTAATCTTCTTCTTTCAAAGGTAATGAAGGATAAGAAAGTAAGGCTGGCCCTTTTTCTGTAAAATCAGATGATGTGACTTCATCAAGCACATATACTTCCCAAGCCATTTGGGCCAACCAAGAAGCAGACATGTTTGCCCGAACAAAGTAATCATCCACCAACACAATACGGGCACCACGTACAGCAGCAATATGATCTGTTTCCTGAACCAATTGTCCACCAGGAAACGAAACAAAACCCGGGAGATGACCCGATTCAAATTCTTCCGCTGTACGAACATCGATTCGATACGTAGAGCGGAGTGTATCATTTAATAAATTCTGAAGACCAGCACGTGTTATTCTTTTTACGCCAGCATGATCTGCTACACGACGACTGTCAACAATGGCCTGAGCCTTTATTTCAGGACTCACATCATGAAACTTTCTTGTTTGACCATGATCCAATTCTTGTCCTACCAATGTCCAACCCATCGTACCATTGCGAAGGGCAGCCACTTGGTTAGGGATGCCTGCATTCACTAAAGATTGTGTACCGATAATACTTCGTGTTCGTCCGGCACAATTGACAATGACTTTAGTATTCGGATCAGGAGCGAGTTCGCGTATACGCAATACCAATTCAGCACCAGGTACACTGGTACTGGAAGGAATACTCATGGTATTGTATTCATCAAATCTTCTTACATCAACTACGACTACATTGGCTTTGGCATCCAATAAAGATTTTACTTCTTGCGCCGATAGTGAAGGAGTATGACGCTGATGCTCTACGTATTCTCCAAAAGCCTTACTAGGAGCATTAACATCAATAAAGATTTCTCCACCGGCCTCTTTCCAACCATTTAAACCACCTGTCAATAAATTTACTTGAGTATAACCCAACTTCAATAAACGTTCTGCTGCAATTTGAGCAAGGCCTTCTCCATTGTCATACACAACAATCGTCGTGGTTTGTCTCGGTATTCGAGTATAGGCTTCTAGTTCAAGTCGAGATAAGGGAAGATTCGCAGCAAACAAAGGATGTCCACTCGCAAACGGCCCCTCCTCCCGAACATCGAGTAAAGCGATTTCTCTTTTTTCTAATAATTCTTTTCTTACTTGTTCATAAGAATACGTCCCAATAGGAGTGACTGATTTGTCGGATTGAAATACCCCCCATGCCATCATCAACACAGAAGATAAAGTAGATAAAATAATCATATGTTCTTTAATTCTTTAGATAAATCCCAGAAATTAGGAAGTACAACATTTGAATAGCCTGAAATGAATGGTTTCTCTGTACCGTCTTCATAGAAAACAGATCTTCGCACAGCCCCTATATTGGCACCATATACATGTATACTGATCGAAGGATTGCCATCATCTGAGCCATTACTTACTTTATGATAATCGCCTACCGTTGGCGATACCACTTCAACCTGACCAGGAAGAAGTTTTACAAGCTCTCCTTTAGGCACTAAAATTCCCTGAGTATTTTTCTCATAACTCTGTGAGTGTTCTTGACCACGCAACATTCCAATCAGTCCCCAAACCGTGTGGTTATGTATAGGCGTAGATTGACCCGGTCCCCAAACAAAACTTACAATGGAAAAACGTTGACGAGCATCTGCATATAATAGGTACTGCTGATAATATTTCAAATCAGACTTAGCAAAGTCATCAGGCAACCAATCGTCAACAGCAACAAGCGTACGGAGTAATTCAATCCCTTGTTCCAGGGTTTCATTTTCCGATGGATTTTTATCGATCAATTCTGCAAGAGATGCAACAAATAATCTAAGCCGAGCAAGGTTTTTAGGTTGTGACATAAAATTCATTTATAGAACAAATATTTTTCATCTCTTATTCCTCTAGAAAATCCAATGTACGGTCGTGTGTTTCTGGAACAGTAAGGATAGAATAGAAACCTATAGCAAAACAGATAAGACCTAACAACGCACCAGCATGTAATACTGAAACATATTCCTTGAATACCATAAATACAGTTGTCGTAATGACAACTGTACCTCTCACCATATTGGGAATTGTCGTTGCTGCGGTGGCTCTTAGGTTCGTTCCAAACTGCTCTGTAGCAATAGTAACAAAAATTGCCCAATAACCATTCCCGAGTCCAAGTAGGAAAATCGTAAAATACACTTGCTCTGGGGTTTTTAAACCATAAAAAAGGTAAATGATACCACAAACAAAACCGAATGACATCCATAACAGTACCGCTTTCTTTCTTGAACGAAACCACTGACTAAGGAATCCGCAAGTAAAATCGCTAATGGCAATACCAATGTAACTATACATCACCGCAAGACCAGGATTAATAGGCTGTACAATCCCTAATGCATTTCCAAACTCATTACTGAACGTGGTAAAAATAGCATTCACAAACCAAATAGGAACACCTATTCCAATACACTTCAAATAGAGTATAAAACGATCCTTATTCGTAAATAAGGCTATAAAATTACCACGCTGAACATTTGTTTGCTCTTTTAGCTTTTCAAAAATACCCGATTCAACAATGCTGAACCGAAGTGCAAGCAAAGCCAAACCCAAGCCTCCTCCAATAAAATAAGCGGTTCTCCAATCAAAAATTTTTACCGTAAGAAAAGCAAAAACAGCTCCTAACATGCCCACTCCAGATACTACGGATGTCCCATATGCTCTCAGGTGTTTTGGTAAAATTTCCGACACTAAGGTAATGCCTGCTCCCAGTTCACCGGCTAAACCTACTCCTGCAATAAACCGAAGGATTTTATAAGTCAATACATCCTCAATAAAACCACAAGCAATATTGGCCAGTGAATAGGTAATGATAGAACCAAAAAGTACTGTGAGACGACCACGTTTATCTCCCCAAATACCCCATACTATTCCACCGATAAGCAAACCCGTCATCTGCCAATTCAATATGGCAGCACCCTGAATAGAAATTTCCAATTCGGATAACCCTAAGGAAGTCAGGCTTGGAATACGAACAATGCTGAACAACAACAAGTCATACACATCTACAAAATAACCCAGCGCCGCTACAATAACCGGTAAGCTAAATATATAAGAACAATTGGATCGATAGATTAAACGCTCAGCAGACATAATAGGTATATCTTATTTTTCCAAGAAATCTAAATCACGATCATGCGTTTCAGGAATGGTTAAAATAGAATAAAATCCGATAGCGAAACACACAATACCAACTATAGATGCAGCAAATACAACAGAGTTCGATGACTTTAAAGTGATGAATCCTGTAGTCATCAGGACTACACTTCCTCTTACCATATTAGGAACGGTAGTCGCTGCAGTTGCTCTCAGGTTCGTTCCAAACTGTTCTGCCGCAATGGTGATAAACATCGCCCAATACCCAATACCAATACCTAATAAAAAGGAAACCGTATAAATTTGCGCTGGTGTCTTAAGGCCAAAGAATAAAAAAATCAAGCTGTTGATAAATGCAAAAAGAAGTAGCACAAAAACAGCCTTCTTTCTAGACTTAAGCAAGGTACTTAAAAATCCACATGAGAAATCACTAATAGCAACCCCAACATAAGCCCACATCACGGCAAGCCCTGGTACAATAGGATCTTCAATATGAAATGCTTTACCAAACTCATTACTGAATGTTACCAGAATACTAATGATAAACCAAAAAGGGATTCCAATGCCTATACACTTAAGGTAACGGAACAAGCGATCCCGGTTCGTTAACAATGAAAAAAAGTCTCCTTTCTTAATGTCTTTTTGTTGGCGTACAGATTGAAAAATTCCCGATTCAAATACCCCTACACGTAAAGCGAGTAAAGCGATACCCATACCTCCTCCAATGAAGTAAGCGATTCTCCAATCAAACAATGTAACAGAAAAATATGCACTTACAGCACCCAACATCCCAACACCCGCAACAAGTGATGTGCCGTAAGCTCGTAAATGCTTTGGCAACACTTCAGACACCAGTGTAATGCCTGCACCCAACTCTCCCGCTAATCCAACACCCGCAATAAACCTCCAAAACTTATAACTCTCTGGCCCTTCTACAAATCCACATGCAATATTCGCAACGGAATACGTAATGATAGAACCAAACAAAACAGATAACCTTCCTTTCTTATCTCCCAATACACCCCAAAGGAAACCGCCCGCAAGTAATCCTGTCATCTGCCAATTGAGGATACTCGCACCTACCGTCGATATCTCCTGTTCAGACAAACCCAGGGAAACCAAGCTTGGAATCCGGACAATACTAAAGAGTAATAAATCATATACATCTACAAAATAACCTAAGGCCGCTACAATAACAGGTGCACTGAAGATATAAGAAATAGAAGACCGTTGTTTCGTTAAAGTTGTCATCATAAATAATAAGGATCTTACCCATGGCAAGACTGGTGGAAAATGAAAAGCAAATGGTACAAGAAAGACTTATTCAATAGAAAACTTTTTCTCGCCTGCAGGAACCGCAAACGTTAATTTGTTTTGAGCTGGAGGTAATGGACAAGGAGCATGCACTGAAAATGCACAGTTAGGATTTGTTGCCTTATTGAAATCAAGGATTACAATATTGTCTGCAGAAGGTTTGTTAGCCGAAAGAAAACGAAAAGCATAGGACTCTTCTTGATCGGCTGTTTGATCAGAGAACACAAAAAACAAACTAGATCCACGGTCTAATGCTTCTAATTTATATTCTTTCCCTTCCACTTTAAACGTCACCAATCCTGCTGCTGACCTCAAGTTGGTATTGCCTTTTACTGTAGTAATGGCAATTTTTTTACCTTGATCATAGGGTTCAAATTTGGCTTCTATCCTCCATTTTTTATCAACAGGAAAGCGTTCTACTCCCTTAAATCGAGTTTGAGCATCGCTCTGCGTATCTAAAACACGTACAGCCAATCGACCACCGCTGACAAATACAAACCATTTTAAAGTACCATGCTCCAATCTAATGGTCGTGTCTTTCACAGCAGCTTTTGTGTCATCAGGAGAAGGTAAGTTTGCTTTGGTTAATACCTTGATACCTTGGTAAACAATCCCCGATTGGTCTTTTAGTTGTAAAGAAATGGTATCATTCTTTACCGTATACTGGCCCGCATATTCAGCAAGCTTTCCTTTTGGAAATACAAGGTCATTCTCTTCTGCGCTACCAAAGGTATTGACCCCTTCTTTCAAAAAATAAACATGGATGAGATTCAAAGGACTTGATGCACTTTTTAAGTCTTGATCCCTTTTCTTTTGCCATTCAGCAATTTCTTTTTTATAGGTTACCTCATCGATAGGATCATCTGATTTACCATTGAAACTGAATAATAAAGCCAACAAGGGTAAAGCCAAGATTATTTTTTTTGAATATGTAGACATAGTAAATGAAATTAAAGTTAAGATTACTGATACTAATTAATAAGAGGATATTTCACTGCGACTATGATTTAAAGGATAATCTTTGTTTATTTTATCCAATACGACATAAATAGAATCTTTACGATCATCTACGCCAGAGAGTATAATTCTTGTAGGAGTTGGTCTTTCATAATGCCAAGTATATTTAGCAATCCCTTTTTTTCTTGCATCTCTGGCATTGTCCTTTTGTGCACGATCTGCATTAGCTCCTTCACTATACGGTTTGTTTTTATCCTGCAAGGTTAAAATTTGTTTTATTGTATCTGCCTGATAATAGAAAAAGTGTTGTCCTCCTGCAATACCAGAAAGTTCAAAGTTTTTATCAATATCCTTCTTGGCAGGTCCTCCATTACCGGAATCAATCTTGACAGGACGATTTACCTTATAGGTAAGTGTTGACCATTTTTCAAACGTAACACTTTGCCAACGTATCGAATCTAATGGAGAATAAGGAATCGTTTTATTGTTGACTTTAAATTCAGTAACACTATAAATTCCCTTAGCATTGGACAATCCAGGTTCAGTAGGTTCTTTCTTGATCGGATCTTGTTCAAAAAAGTAATTGGCTGTCCGTATGTAAAAGAAAAAAGGAAGGTATATAATAATAATAGCATACTTCACTCCCCATTTAAGATAACGTTGCCAAAGCTTAGTATATAGGGGTTCCTTTATGACAAGTGCTTCGTCTTTTTCGTTAACGAGTAAATTCCAAATTTTAGGAAAATCATACCAAAGTACAAAAGCGGAAAGTAAAACAAAATAAGCACTATAGACATGTACACCACCATCGTAAGAATGGTTAGCAAAAGCAATATTGAATAACACGACCCCTACAAGTGCAGCACCCAAAGCTGTTGTCTTTCGAAAAAACAACAATGCCCCACCTAAAACTTCAACCAGCCCTAAAAATACTTGATACCAAATGGTCACCCCTACCGAATACCAATAAATTTTTTGTTGTTGCATATCTCCCAAAATAGTATTCAATACCGCTTCAGAAGGATAAGGCATTTGAGTTGGGAATAATTTCACATAACCAAAAGCAATAATCCCTACAGCTATTCTGTAACGCACAATAACACGTAACCAATAGTACAAGGTGTCGTATTCTTTACGTTCTGTTTTTCGAATACGAACAATAAGTGTCCAAATGGCCGCACCAACTGAGGCTATAAGAAAAGTAACTGCCCAGGTAGCATAACTGGCTAATCCCCAGCGACCGCTCTCTGTATTGATACGCGTAAAATTAGGTCTATATCCGGCGATATCGTATAAGTCTCTATAATTAATATCAAAAACATTAATTTCACTGATCCGTGTTATCCAATCCACAAAATTATGAATAGGCACAGCAAGAATGATAAAAAATATAAATGCAATACGAAATGCAATTTTCTCATAATTCTTCCATTCGGAATGTCCTTGATGTTCTTCAATAACGCTTGAACCATTAAACGTTTTTGTCGTCTTATTCTGTTTATCCAATAGTTCTTCCATAATCTACCAGTATGTTTTAATATTCTTATTGTTTTTTTAATAAAAGTCTAATACAGACTTGCTTGTTGACGCCCTTCGTAAAGGGGATATTTTTTGTTTGATTTGTCTAGCACAACATCAATAGAATCGTTGAATTCATTAATTCCAGACAATACAATTCTACCGTCCGAAGGTCTTGAATAATGAAGTACTTGTTTTTGATCGCGATGTTTTAAGTTTTTATTTTGAAGTGTAAGTACGTTTTTCTCTTTATCTTCTTCATAATAAAAGAAATGCCGTCCATCGCCAATACCAGAAAACTCAAAACGCATATCAATATCTTTACGCTCTCCTTTATTATTGTCCAGGTCCATCCACTGCTTACGGTTTACCCGATAAGACAAAGTAGACCAGCGCTCAAAAATGGCATATTGCCAACGTACAGAATCTAAAGGAGAATAAGGGATTACCTTATCATTTAATCTAAATTCGGTAACGTTATAATGACCTATTGATCCTTCTAAGCCTGGATTGATCCCAAAGCGATACCCCCGATCATCGATCCAATGCAGGTAAAAAAGGAAAAATACAAAAACACCAATACTAACCGACTTCACGCCCCATCGCACATATTTCTTTATGCCTTCTTCAAAAGAGGGATAAAAAGGATATGGAACAATATCGCGTTCTTTAAAAAGCAAATTCCAAATGTTTGGAAAATCTTTCCATAAAATAATGAAACCGAGTACAGCATAGGTAAAGCTGTGTACATGCACACCACCATCGTAAGCATGATTAGCAATGGCTATATTAATGAGCAACACAAACGTAAGCGCAGCGCCCAATGCCGTAGTTTTACGAAAAAGCAAAAACAACCCCGCCACTACTTCTGCAAAGCCAAGAAAAATCTCATAGTGTTGAACAATACCTACCGATTGCCAGTATAATTTTTGCTCTCTGAAATCACCAAAGGCTGTATTTAAAAATCCTACAGTAGGTAATTCCATTTGTATGGGTACTAATTTTTTATAGCCCCATGCCACCAACCCAAAGGCCAGCCTGTAGCGAGCAACCACACGAATCCAGTAGTACAAAGTATTGTATTCGTTTTTTTCAATTTTACGAATATGCACAACAATTGTCCAAATGCTTGCAATGGCAATCGCAACACCAAGAGAAATCAAGAGATTGATGTAGCTGAATAAACTCCATGCCTGATCATTGCTCAAGGAAATCCATTCAGGAGATCCAAATCCACTCGCCATCGAAGATAAATTAGACCAGTAAAAATTGGACCAATCAATTCTTGACAAACCTATATAAAATCGAGCATTAAAAGGGAATGTCAATAAAATGATGTACACAAAAGAAATACGAAATGCGAACTTCTCCGTATTCGTCCATGCAATAGCAACCGTCTCTGAAGTCTTTTGCTTCAAATCGTTGAGCTCTTCCTTCAAGGGAGACTGAAGATTTTCTTCTTTATGTTCTATGCTTGCTGACATGGTAAATTCTTGTATACGATTCAATCAATAAACACCCGATGTACGATGGTACTGCTCTACAGGATAAACTTTATTGATTCTATCCAACTGCACATATATCGAATCTTTAAACTCATTGATGCCCTTAAGAATAATGCGGGAATCAGTTGGTCGTTCATAATGAAGTGTCAGTTTTTCTTCTTTATGTGCCTTGTTTTTGTTTTGCAAATGCAATACCTGCTGATCTGTATCGATAATACTATAAAAGAAATGTCTTCCTTCAACACCAGCATTTTCCCACCCTCTTTCAAAATCAGGGACTAAACCTCCTGTCGCTTTAAGTGTACCTCCATTGGACTGATCTATCCATTCTTCTCTATTCACTTTTACTGCAATAGTCGCCCACTTCTCAAATACTACGTCTTGCCAACGCACACTGTCGAAAGGGGAATAAGGCAAAGTCTTATTGTTTAATCTAAATTCAGTAACATTGTAATATCCTTCAGCTCCGGCTAATCCTGGTCTTGAAGGCACACGGTAAGGGTTTTCGCCCCACAAGTGCAATAAAAATTCCAATACAACAAATAAACCCAAGCCTACCACTTTTAAGCCCAAGCGGGTATATTTTTGCCAAGGGAGCTCAAACGAAGGATAATACTGTTCCGGAACAATGTCTCGTTCCTTTACCAATAAATTCCATATATTGGGTAAATCTTTCCATAGAATAATAGCACCTACTACCGCAAAGGTAATGCTGTGTATATGGACTCCTCCATCGTACGCATGATTGGCAATAGCGATGTTTAATAAAACGACAGCCGTTAATGCTCCACCAAGAGCTGTCGTTTTTCTAAACAACAATAAACCTCCGGCTAAAACTTCTGCAAACCCTAGAAATATTTCATAATTCGTTACAATCCCCACCGACTGCCAATACAATTTTTGTTCTTGTATATAAAGTAAAGGTGTATTTAAAATATTTTTTGGAGGCCATATCATTTGCAGAGGGACTAGTTTTCGGTATCCCCAAGCGACAATAGAAAAACCTACTTGATAACGAGCCAAAACACGAACCCAGTAATATAATTTATTATACTCTTTTCGATTACGGTCAAGATAAGTCCATGCCAGTGCTACTAACGTAGAAACTAAAAACGTAAGAATCAGATTGCTATAACTGAACAAACCCCATCGACCACTCTCTGTCTCAATAGTTAGCCATTGTGGCAGTCTACCCGAAGCAGCAATGTTGTAAAGCATGTTCCAATGCAATTCACTCCATTCGTATTTCGTAAGGTTGGTATACCATTTGAGATCTGTAGGAATACACAATAAGATGATATAGGTAAAGAAAATTCTAAATGTAAATTTCTCATACCCTTTCCAGTTCCAAAGGTTATGATCTTCTTCATGGCTAGCAAAATGAGCCGTACGATCTGAAGGTATTTCGTGTGAAACACTTCTTTTATTTTCTATTTCTATGGCTGGTGCTAAATCGGACATGGCAAATCCCTCCTTTCAATAAATTACAGTTTAATCGGCTTACGACGACCTTCAAACATCATGTACTTTTTATTAATTCTATCGAGTATGACATGAATAGAATCCTTATTGTAATCGACACCCGTCAACACCAAAGTAGAATCGTTTTGCCATTGATATTTCAGGAAGATTTTTTCATTACGGTGATTAGGGTTTTTATTCTGTAACGATAACGTTTGTTCAACGGTATCGGCATCGTAATGATAGTAATGTCTACCGGCAACACCTGCCGATTCGTATGTTCTATCGATATCCTTTTCTTGTAAAGCATCTCCGTTAGTGATGTCAATTTTTACAGGACGTGCAGACTTAATACTTAATGTAGCCCATTGTTCAAATACTACATCCTGCCAACGTCTGGGATTGGTAAGAGAATAAGCCAGGGTATCTTTATTGGCGACAAACTGCCTTACATTATAATAACCATAAGATCCTTTTAGTCCCGCTGTTTTAGGAATGAGGTAAGGATCATCACGAAAACTGGAATAGGTTTTATACCCATAGAATAAAACAAACAACACAAAAAAAGCACGAAGACCTGTTCTTGTATTTTGCTGCCATTTTTCAGTCAATACCAAATGAAAACGATTTGCCTTTGTTGGTTTTTCCTGTGCGAGTAAACGGTATAAACGCGGTACATCATATGCAATTAAGGCAATAGAAATTAAGACCAAAAATGTGCTCAATGCCAAATCACCTATTTCATAAGAGCCGTTTACAAAAGCCACATTACCTATAAAACCAAGGATCAAACCAGCACCAAAGGTGACTGTCCTTCTATAAAATAAAAGGAGCCCCGCTGCAATTTCTATAAAGCCTAAAAAAGATTCATAGTTCGGTGCGATACCCAAGGTGTGTAAATATATTTTCCAGGCAAAAAAATCTCCGTAATTGGTATGTAAATTACTCAGGGAAGGATATGGTGCTTGTAAAGGGAATAATTTAATAAAACCATATCCAATAACAGCAATAGCCAGACGATACCTTAAGATTACACGAAACCAATAATAGAGGTTGTTGTATTCTTTTCTTTGCTTGTCATAATAAGTCCAGATAATTGTTCCTGCACCAGCAATAACAAAAAATATAAACCAATCGGCAAAAGCATAGATCCCGGATTCAGGAAAACCCGTATACGAGAAAATTTTAGGAACATACCTCGTCAATTCAAAAATCTCCTTGAAATGCGGGGAGAGCCAATGAATTGAAAAAAACTGTTTCCAAAACTTACAGTCGATTGGAATAATTTGAATCAGGAAATAAATGAAAAAGAAGCGAAATATAAACTTCTCACTGGATGTCCAGGGAGAAGAATCTGGAGGATATGTATTATGCTGAGACATAGCTTCTGAAGTTAAATTTTAAACATTGATTTGTACTCTAATGAAAACAGGAATAGAAAACACGTTCATTTGTTTTCTATTCCTTTCCTGTTTTTAAGCATGAATTAATAGCCTGGATTTTGTACCAATGCCGGATCTGCTTTTAACTCCGGTGTTGGTATGGGCAATACATACTTGGTTGTTGAAATACCAAATAAGCTAGCGGCCCGGTTTGTTCTTACCAAATCAAACCAACGATGAGGTTCATAAGCAAACTCCAAACGTCTTTCGTCTTCTATAGCCTGTATGATTTCAGCTTGTGTTACCGCAGTACTTGCCGTTAAACCTGCACGCGTACGTACTGCATCCAGGTCTGCTAATGCTCCTGCCAGATCAGGACCTGCTTTTTTAGCACGGGCCTCTGCACGGATAAGGTATTGCTCAGCAATACGTAATACATAAGCAGGATCTGTTCCATTTGAACGGTAATACAAATTGCCATAAAAGGTACTCCCTCCAATGACCCCTACTAAAGTAGATCTGTTTCCTCCTGTGGTTGGATTACTAAGTATTGCCCTGAATGTAGGATTGGGAATCCAGTTTCTGTTTCCTCCATTTTGCGTAGGCTGCCAGTTATTACGATGTGCAGATGTAGGTGTAATGAATGCCGCATCATAACGAAGTTCAAAGATTGATTCTACTGTATTAGTCACGTTGTTTGCCCACCAGGAATTGTAAGGAGTAACCAACGAATTACCAGGGTCATTGATCAAAGATGTAGCATAGGTTTCCGCATCTGCCCATTCTCCACGATACAAATGATACCTTGCACGTAAAGCACGAACTGTCCTTTGAGTTACCCGTACTCTATTGATAGTAGATGGCAATAAAGGTTCTGCAGCAATCAAATCTGCTAACACTTGTGCATAAACCTGATCTACTGTACTTCTTGGAGTACCCTCTTTATCTTTTGCATTTACCGTAGGTTTAAGAAAAATCTGTACACCACCAAATGCGCGAGCCAAATCAAAATAAGCCAAAGCCCTCAAGAAATAAGCCTCTCCAACCAATTGATCTTTTAGTGCCGGCGTAAGTTTAGGATCTGACACGGTAGGTACTTTTTCAATCACATGATTGGCACGATTAATTGCTTTATAAATAGAAGTCCATGAACTGGAAATCATCCCATTATCTGGCTTCACATTATGCAAAATAAAATCGTTCCACTGTACTTGCGTACCGGTAAACTGAAGGTTGTCGCCCCCTAAATAGCCTATGGCTTGGTAAGTAGTACCATAATAGCCCGACTCTGCAAAGGCATTAAAAACACCTCGTGTAGCCGTTTGTGCAGAAGCTGCATCGGTAATTGTATTATTGTCTGAAACATCATTTCTAGGTTCTACGTCCAGAAATTTTTTGCAAGATGCCAACACCACGATCAGAAGTACAGGCAGTATATAATATTTAATGTGTTTCGTTTTCATACTGATCTAATGTTTATAGTGTTACATTTATTCCTACCTGAAAAGAAGTAGGTTGAGGAGGTGTACCAAAATCTATACCCTGAATCTGATCACTGGCATTAGATACATTGGATTCAGGATCTGGACCGGAATATGCCGTCAACAACCAAAGGTTAGTACCCGTAACATATACCCTCAAACCATCCACTTTATATTTTTGCGTCAGCGTTTTCGGTAAAGTATAACCCAGAGTCAAAGACTTTAAGCGTAAAAACGATCCATCTTCTAACAAACGGTTGTTTTGTTCCAAAGCCCAGTTGTTTCCTCTATTGGTGAAACGAGGTACGTCGGTTTGATCACCCGGATTTTTCCAATAATTGGCATCGCTTTCATACAAAGACCTGTCCGTACGCGTACCTCCATACATGCTTAAGAATTGGTTGTGGTTCCAGATTTTATTACCCCACTGATACGTAAACAAGAACGATAAATCAAACCCTTTATACGTAACGGTATTGCTTAACCCTCCAAAAAACTTAGGTAATGCAGAACCTAATATTTGACGATCATCCACAGTGATTTGTCCATCGCCATTTACATCTTCATATACGGCATCCCCTGTTTGAGGATCGACATACAATTGCTTGTAAAGCCAAAACGAATACATTTGTTGCCCTTCTTCTAATCTCAGCCAGTCTCTGCTGTAGAATGTCAATGGCGTTTTCAAGACTTCAACTTTATTGATGTTTCTGTTGATGTTGAAATTCGTTGTCCAGGTGAAATCTTTTTTCTTAATGTTTACGGTACTGATTCCCAATTCAAAACCCTTGTTACTGGTTTCACCTGCATTGGAAGTATATGTACTGTATCCTGTAGATGTGGCAACTGGGATGTTCAATAAAGCATCCGTAGTATATTTTTGATAAACGTTAAACTCTAAGGTCACACGATTTTTAAGCACTCCAATATCAATACCGGCATTGACCTGACGAGTCGTTTCCCATTTCAAGTCTGGATTAGCCAATTGCGTAGGAGCTGTACCTGCCGCATAATTACCCGTTGCGTTATTTGCATAAGGAGCGCCACCAGACCAAAGACCTCTGGCAGCATTGTCATTGATCCCCGCTTGGTTACCGGTAAGACCCACACTTGCTCTCAATTTTAAATCACTCAAGATCGATTGATCCTTTAAGAAATTTTCTTCTATAATCCTCCAGGAAGCTCCTAAAGAAGGGAAGTACCCCCAACGGTTATTCTCCCCAAAACGTGAAGAACCATCTGCTCTTATACTCGCTTCAACAAAATACTTACCTGCATAGTTATAATCCGCTCTTGAGAAAAAAGAAACCAGGTTATAGGCTGTAGATGTTTCTGAGTTTGTTCTGATCGATGCAGAAGAGATGTAGCGGTAACTGTTATTAGGAAATCCTGATCCTGTCGCTGTGGTATTTTCTCTAACATTACCTTGCAACGTGTTACCCAGTAAGAGACCAACAGTATGTTTTTCACCAATATTCTTACGGTAATTCAAGGTTTGTTCATTGATCCAAGTTTTATTTTGAGAAAGAGAAGAAACCGCATTTCCTCCATTTGCTCCTCTCAACATCCGGTCAGACCAATATCCCTTTTCATTGTATAAATTATAATCAGCACTCCAACTTGTGCGGAATTTCAAGTTTCTCAATATTTTAAAATCCGCATACAAATTACCAATGTAACGTGTACTGACTGCTTTAATGTCTGTATCCTGAACCAGTACATCTACGTTATCACGGTTGCCGGCCAAAGAAGGCGTCCCATCGGTATTATAAATAGGATTGTATGTGCCTTGAACCAAAGCCGCACTGGAAAGCAAGTTACCTTGAGCACCATCTCCTGCCCCCACTTGATGTCTTGTCGTATAAGCAATATTATTACTCGTACCCACTGTAACGAAGTCATTCAACTTCTGATCAAGGTTTATCTTTAAACTGGCACGTTCAAAGTCAGCCACTTTCAAAACAGATTGTTGCTTCGTATAAGCACCTCCAAGGTAGTACTTCGTATTACTGGAACCTCCCTGAATAGACAAATCGTATTCCTCTAATTTAGCTTGACGCAGTGCTCTGCTTAAACGATCGTAGGTTTCTTGTTCTTCAGGATTACCTTTACCTTCCTGACCATTAAAAATTTCTTCTTTGGGTCTGAATGGACGACCAGCCCAGGCTTCTTGTAAAGTTTTACCTGCATCCAATTGCGTTTGAATGTAGTTATCGTTTACCGCTCTAGCATTGGTAGGCCCATCGGCTAATTTCCATAAGTTTTTCTTAGGAGCCCAGGCCAAACCTGTTGAAGCATTAAAAGAAACTTTAGGTTTTGTGTTGTAATCACCACGCTTTGTCGTAATAATAATTACCCCGTTGGCACCGCGTGCACCATAAATAGATGTAGCACTTGCATCTTTCAACACTTCCATGCTTAAGATATCCGTAGGGTTGATGTCCGCAAGAGGCGAAGACGCTCTCCCTCCTGTACTAATTGTTTGTAAAGATTCATTATTGACAAAGACTCCATCAATAATGTACAAAGGAGTATTACTGGAGTTGATGGACGTTGTACCTCTTACACGCACAAATACAGCATCTCCAGGAACCCCTGAATTGTTGTTAATTTGTAAACCTGTTGATTTACCTTGCAATTGTGCATCTAATGTTGCTACAGGCATACGATTCACTTCATCTCCATTTACTTTAGAGAGCGAACCCACCAAACTCTTTTTTGTTTGTGTTCCATATCCAACGACCACCACTTCATCCAACTCTTGAACATCCGTATCCAAGCTTGTATTAATGGTTGTACGACCCTTCACCGCAATTTCCCGGCTTACACTTCCTGTATTGGAAATGACCAAAACGGCATCGACAGGAACCGAAAGGGAATAATTACCATCGGCATCAGTCGTTGTACCATTGGTAGTTCCTTTTACAACAACAACGGCTCCAGGAATAGGTGTTTTTCTATCATCCAATACTTTACCCGTTACTGTAATTTCATCGGTCTGAGCAAAGACTAAGGGATTCCCTAAAAACAGAAAAAAACACGCCGCAAAGACTAGTCTAACTAAGGGCTGCGTGAAAAATAGTTTTCTAATAAAATGATTAAGTACTAATGTTCTCATAGTTTCTTGTTGTAATTGATAAATGTTATACATCTCCACATTCGATACATTTAAGGTGAATGATGACTGATTTTTAAATTCTATCAAATAGGTAGACTTTCGTGTCACAAAACAAATTAAAAGTGATGCTAAAAAAAAGTTGTAACATGGTATTGCGTAAAGAATACCTCCTACGTCGTCATGCTTTTGATTCAGTATTCCTCTATCAATGATGCCCTGGCTTGATCTATTGTGGCAAAAATGAATATTCATATCGAATTTTAGGTTACAAAAGCAGGCTTTAAAATCAGGGAAGCGTACCTCTATTTATTGGAGATGAGGTATAAAACAGGTCAAATTTATTGCATCCATACAAGATATCATTGTACCAAAAATTGCTATTGAAGTGATACCGATGCACAAATCATTTTTCAAAAATAAGAGCGTACAAAATGCTTTTTCTACTTCACTAAAAAGTGAAGCTCTTTATATTAAAAAGCCTCACTTTTAGTTAAACAAAATAAAAAAATATATCGGACTAGGATCTTTTATGGCATGCTTAATACAATTCATTTTCATTGAAAATGTATTTCAACCTTTAGGGAATAACATGATTATAGAGGTTTATTTGAGCAGATAATTGCTCAAGAACAAACAAAATAAAAACAAGTACTAATGTTAAAATAAGTTTTAAGTTCATGACACACCTTATTTACATATATCCCATAGAACTAGTAGACATTAATAGTGAGACTAAATTTTCCACCACCGTCCCAATCTATTTCAGGCTACTAGGATTCTATAGGATGCTTTAAATGTTTTAAAAACTCAATTCCCCGGCTTATACACAAAAGCAAGTACTTGGTATAAAGAAAATCAATGGTGGGAAGACAAACTTTGTTTTAGACTTGCATTAACGTTACCAACCAAATATAGTTGAAGATTTTTTTATATTATCACGTTATTCAAAAAAGATCAAAGAACATTATTTAACATACCACTAATGTCAAACATTACGCTCATCAAAACACTTTACATGTAACGAAAGTTTCTTTAAAAACTCTTCGCTTAATAAAACAAACCATCGTTTACGATTTACTGCGGTTCGGATGAATAGCTACCGCTTCTCTTCGTTCAGCCAAAGGTACCATCAAATTTTGATAGACCTTATCCGATTCAAAATGTTTTGCCAGCAACTCTTGATAATAAAACAGCACACGCGGACGGTCTTCCTTTTCTAATTGAGTTTTAATTTTGTAAAAAAAGTCCCAAAGTGTTTCATAATATTTATGTCCTGTTTCTTGTTGAAATTCCTCCAGTGTAAGTTTATCTCCTTTTTCAATTAAAGCATTGACAGCAATGAATAAGTACGAATAAGGAAGCTTACTGGCTTGAAGAAATGTTCCACTTCGTAGAGTGGTTCTAAATCTGCATTGTACGCATTGAAATTGATGTTTCGAGGCGAGCCAATAGTGTCGTGAAGAACCACATTTTTTACACTGTACACCTTTGCTCAAACGGTACTCTTTAAAAGCTTCTACAGCCAAGGACTCATTGTGATATAGAAGTGTTACTGTCTCTTGTAATTTCATCGCTTTTCTATTTTAGTCCCATAGATCATTATTCGGATTGGTTAAAACCGCCACCGTAAACTATTCACCGTGGCGGTTCAACATTTAATAAGTCAATACATATTATAAAGAATAACGCAAGGTTACACCGTAGGTTCTTGGATCACCCAACACAGCAGCGTAATGACCTGCATTACCACCGCCTGGCAATAATTGTTCGAAGTAATTTGTACCTGTTATGTTACGTCCCCAAACAAAAAGAGATAACCCTTGTGTTGCTCTAAATCCTAAACGTGCATTCAATAAACCGTAATCACTTACCACTAAATATTTAGAAGGTGTAGGACTTGAAGAAAACTCAGAACGGTAGTATGTGTCAGCCGCTAAGAAAAACGTACCCACGTTACCAAAAAACTTTCCAGATTGAGTAAGTTCCGCTCCCACAGAAGTAGCCCATTTAGAAAGACCTGGAAGATCTTCACCTGAAATGTCTTTGAACGCTACTTGTTCACCATCCACACGAAGTCCTGTCTCTTCCAATGAAAGTGGAGCATTCGTAAATTTCACATAAGTACCTTCGGTATAAGCAACGGATCCATAGAACGACAATAATTTATTGACTGTAACATTGGCTTCCAATTCCACTCCACGCACATTTACTTTTTCTGCATTGGCTAAATAGCCACGGTTTACACCGATTTCAGGAGATTGAACCAAGGTTTGGTAATCTTTGATGTCGGTATTGAATACCGTTACATTCAATGTTGTTTTCTTGAACGGTTTCGTTTTTACTCCAATTTCGATATGGTCTACTTCTTCTGGTTTTACAGTAGCAAGTTCTGTCATTACTCTTGTAGTTCCTCCTTCTGTCACAGTAGGAAGACCTCCTAAGTTAATCCCTACAGGTTTGAAGTTTTTAGCATACGTGGCATAGGTATTGATGCGATCGGAAAACTTGTACTGCACGGTTATGTTACCGGAAATGTTCGTGTTGTCGACTTTCGCTTCAAATTGTTGATTGCTATAAACTGATCTTTTTAGTGCCAGTAAAGCCGGATCGGTCGTTTCCAAACCACCGTAGGTTGTTCTCTTGTAATCTACTCTCTTCTCATCGTAGTTGTAGCGAATACCTGGCAATACATGTAAACCGTCAGTAATTGCGAAATCCAACTGACCAAATACCGCAGCACTTATGGTATTAAGTGAAGACTTGGTTTTAATCCCGTAACCGTCTAACAAACCTGGTGTTGCCCATAAAGCACTGGTTGAACTTTGAACAAAGCGCCATTGATCACGACCAGACTCTTCTATGTGTTCAGGACTTGTAAGTAATTCCTGGCCAATTCCATAAACACCCACTACCCCACTCAAGCGAGAAAATATATTACCTGCGTAACGAATTTCTTGTGACCACTGATTGTGTACAGATGTTGCCTGAGACTTACTTAAAGCCTGTAATCCGGTAAAATCACGGTCGTTCGAAGGATCCCAGTTCCAATAACGCCAGGCCGTAGTAGACGTTAAGGTACCAGGACCTATTTTAGCATCCACATTCAAAGACGCACCTCCAATATCGTTACCCGATCTCCACGGTGAATCCGTATCTACTTTACGATCATATGGGTTCGTACTTGGCAATTGATAGTTAAGGTCTGCAGCAATGTTGTTAAACTGTCTGTAAGCAGAACGCTCTGTAGGTGCAACACCTGCAATTACCTGTGCATACCCATCTGGACGTTGTTGAGAATAATCTGCCGCTAAGGTAATGTCAACATTATCTGTTGGCGTAAATAATAATTGTCCACGTCCACCGATGTTGTTAATATCGTTAATGTATTTTCCATTAGAAACGTTGAGTACTGTACCATCACGTTGAGTACCCGTAAAAGACACACGTCCGGCAAATTTCTTGCTTAATCCTCCTGTAATAGAAGACTTCGCTTGAATATAACCGTAGTTACCATAACTCAATTCAAAATTTGCACCCGGCGTAAAACTTGGTTTACGTGTCGTAATGTTAAAAGCACCTGCTGTGGTATTTTTACCGAACAAAGTTCCCTGAGGACCACGCAATACTTCGATTTGCTCAATGTCAATGAAATCGATAGCAGTAGCTGCCGGACGCGCATAATAAACCCCGTCAACATAAAATCCAACCCCTGGATCGATACCGTCGTTGGTCAAACCAAAAGTAGAACCCAAACCACGTATATTTAAAGTCGTGTTACGAGGGTTAGAAGAATACAACTGAACAGAAGGAACCAATTCCTTTACACGGTTTACGTTGAATGACCCTGAGTTTTCGATAGCAGCACCACCCACCACAGAAATAGGAATAGGAATGTTTTGAGGATTTTCCTTCCGACGTCTCGATGTTACCGTAACTTCAAATGCATTATCGGGAACCAATGAAATCGTTATAGGAGGAGCAACCGGCTCCAACACTTGAATCTCTTGCGTCGTAAAACCAACAGAACTAAAACGAAGCGTAACCGGCAAAGGACGGTATGTGGTTAATTTAAACTTACCATCAATATCCGATGTTGTTCCTGTATTGCTACCTGGAATTTCAATAATAACACCAGGTATTGGCGTTTTACCATCGCTATCAATAATAGACCCACTGATCTCCACCAAGGGATTTTGCGCATATGCTGTTGCCTGAAGAAGTAATAGAAACGCTCCGGCAAGGTATGTAGTGTATAGTTTCTTCATGTTTTCGAATGTTTTTTTGGTCTAACAATAATTTCAAATCGTTCAATCTCATCAGCCTGAATTCATACAAGTACTGAATGATGTTTTTTCTTAAGGCATTTTGTATAGGTGAATTTAAATTTAGTTATATATATTCTATGTAATTAGTAGTATTTAATTGTTTTAAAAAAGCACTAAAAGTAATACTATACCCAAGTGCTTGGGGTCGTCTTCATTAAACAACAAGACTTTTTCAATTTTTAACAATGCAAAACTATATAAATTCTATATAATTAATAGAGTTTTGTAAAAAAATTTTAACAATACTTTTAAAAAGCGCATAATCTACTGGTTATCAGAATCTTTTATTAAGGAATGGATGGTCGTTTTACTCATGACTTTACGAGCTCCTTCACGAATTTTAATGAATTCTCGTTGCATGGCACATTCTTTTTCATCGGTACAATCCTCACATTTTTCATAAAAATTGATCGACACACAAGGTAACAAGGCAATGGCTCCGTCAAACAAACGGTACACATCGGCAACGGAAATGTCTTTGGGATTTTTAATTAAAAAATATCCGCCACCACTTCCTTGCTTGCTACTGACCATACGGGCATGCTTCAAATCAAGCAATATTTGCTCTAAAAATTTCTTAGGAATATTCTCCTTCTCCGCAATATCTGCTGTTTGTAGATGGCCTTGATTGTAATTTTTAGCCAATCTCATCAAAGCTTTAATGGCGTACTTACACTTTTTTGACATCATAATGGGTAAATATAATAAAAGCTAATGAAATAATACTTTTTTAAAACTCACTATCACACCTAAATAGACTTTTAATCGGCTTGTTTATCAAATGGGAATAAACCTTTACAAACAACAATATCCTCAAAAACACCTTTTAGGTTCTACCTCTTTGGCCTAGAAGCAGATCCGGTGTTGATTGCATATATATATTATTACCAACTGTTTATAAAAATTAAAAATATCCCCGCGCTTTTGATGTTAAAAATAAACATCGTATTCCTAACTTGAACAAGCACTGTTTGTTTATTACTTCTTATTTTAGGCATCATCTTAACCTTTTATTAAATCAATACTCAATTTAAATTGGAGAGAGAAGAAGTCATATTGGTAAACGAACACGACGAAGTACTGGGTGTAGCAGAAAAATTAGAAGCTCATCAGAAGGGATTACTCCACCGTGCTTTTTCTGTATTTGTATTCAATGAGCAAGGTAAACTTTTGCTTCAACAAAGGGCATTGCACAAATACCATTCTCCAGGACTCTGGACCAATACCTGTTGCAGTCACCCTCGACCAACAGAAACCACCGTAGAAGCTGCTAGAAGAAGATGCCTAGAAGAAATGGGGATTGCACTCTCCTTAAAAGAAATTTTTTCTTTTGTGTACAAAGTCGATTTTGAAAACGGCCTCAGCGAACACGAATACGATCATGTATACATTGGTCGATACGAAAAAGATCCTCGAATCAACAAAGAGGAAGTCATGAACTATAAATGGATGACTCCGCAAGACATTCAAAAAGAACTGCTGCTTCATCCCGATCAATATACTGCCTGGTTCAAGATTTGTTTTGAACACGTCATTCCGCATATTTAGAAATCCTCATGAGCAGTTTGCAACCCATTACTGTTGCCTGGCACAGAAGAGATCTTCGTAAAGAAGACAATGCAGGTAGTTGGCAACATGAATCTGAAATAGGTTAAAAAATGCGCTTCGCTTTGGCAATGTACTGGAGACCATTCAACCCTTTGAACAACATCAAATAAAGATCTCCACGTTCGATCAATTTCCACTGGGATTTCACCTGATCGGCTGTCAACAAAGCATTGCGCGTAAGCACATGAAAATCACGTTGTGTACCAATCAGGTCTTTAATATTCTTTTTCGTACATTCCACCACCTGCTCAACCTGAAAACAACGTCCTAAAAAATGATCGTTAAATGTATCCGAAGTATACAAATGCGTGTGCGGATGAATTTTATACACCTGCTGATCGACCGCTATTTTCTTAAAGGCTCCCGCTTTCAAAAGTGCCACATCGGGTTCATAGACATACTGCTTCACAACAGAGAATTCCGCTACCGTAGCTTGTTCTTCCGCTACGGTAAAGCCATATACTTCCTGCTGATCTTGCTTCAACAACACTGCCAAAATACGATAGGGTGCAGTCCATCCTTTTTCCACCAGCAAAAGCACTTCTTTGCATTCGTTACGATCTGATAATACATGCACTTCTTTCACCTCGCCTACTTCTTTGCAGACTTCTGCAATATCGATCATGGGAGAAAGTTTAATCAACAAACGGTTGGTGATTCTCCAGATCTTTGATTTCAACCCCACCACATCGGGTTCCCAAGCGGCAAAGGCCGCCATGCGCTGACCTTCTTTCCTGCGTGAAGGATCCACGTATACCCAATCGTATGTTTCCTGTTGATCGTTCAGAAATTCAGCCGCGCCAGCACATACGGTTTGAATATGTGATACACCTAATGCTTTAAAATTTTGCACCGTACGATCATGAAGCGTTTGCAAAGGTTCTACATACACAAAATGTGTACAATATCGTCCTAAAAAATAGGCATCTACACCCATGCCTCCCGATAAATCTACGCCACGATCGCCTTGCAAGAGCGAAGCTTTATACCTTGCCGTCAATTCTGAAGACGCCTGTTCTAAAGAAACGGATACAGGATAAACAATACCTTGGGTTCGGTACCAGGTCGGGATTTTAGACTTGGCAATTTTTAAGCCTTTCAATTGACGCACCAATACTTTGGTATCCCAACCTTTGTTCGCCAAAGCCTTCGACAACAAAAAGGATTCAGGGGCTTTGTCTTCGTTGCTGCAAAGAAAGGTTTGTACTTCCGCTGTAAATAACCAAGGATGTTCCTGCTCTGCCATAAATGGACAATGATCTAATCTTTAAAAATAGCAGGACTATTCGGCATTACCAACTGCTGCCCGAGCCGCCACCGCCAGAACTACCTCCTCCAAAACTTCCACCGCTGGAGCTCCCTCCCGAGCTGCTGCTGGAAGATCGCGTCAACCGAGGAATGGTGTAGGTATCGGTTTGTTCTCGCTTGCAGTACATGCACTGGTAATGTTTTTCTCCTGATCCCGCATGATCGTAAGTCGCCGAAACTTTCACCTCGTCGGATTTCATGTAGTAGGCTTTAGTACCACAATTGGAACACGCCGAATACTTCGAGCCTTTGGTATAATAGGCCAAAGCTTGGTAAGCCTGACAAGAAGAACAAACCCACACGTCGTAATCCACCGATTTGATTTGCTCTTCTAAACGTTGATGATCTTTTAAATACTGATCATCGGATTTTTCATCCAACAACATCATGGGCATTTGACACTGGGTACAATTACGCTCGTGCTTACGTATGGCCCGTAAACGTTGTTTGTTTTTCCAATCGGTAAATAAAAAGGGAATGGGGAAAAAGATAGATGCCAAACCCCAACCGTCGAAATATTTCACATGGCTGTTGTACTGGGTATAATAATCACCTTTGGTAAAACTGGATTTATACGCTTTGGTACAACGCAATTTGCGTTCTATCAAAGACATCAAGATCAAGATATAAATGCCTCCTGCCAAGATCCACAAATAATAAGGTCCTTCATACTGGTACATGTACATGGCAAAAGCCAAGGGAAAGAAAAAATAAAAACACAACCAAATCCAGATCGGAATGGAAAGCGTCACTTTCTTTTGTTTGTTTTTATTGACGTGCGGATAATGTTCGGCAAAAGACCCTTTGTTGCGTTTCACAAAAAAAACAATGAAAATAAAAATGCCATAAGAAATCGCAATAACCCACATAATGGTTCTTCCAATGTCTACGACACTCATACTGCTTTCCTCTTCCATGGCTTCAGGTTTTGACACCTGTTGCCTGAATTCAGGCGAAGTTAAGGTTTGCACTACCGCGGTAACCCCATCGTGCAGGCCTTGATCATAATTACCCTCTTTAAAATGCGGCACCATGTAATTCATCTGTATGCGCTTGCACACCACATCGGGCAACACCGCTTCCAAACCATAACCGGTTTCAAATTCTACACGGCGTTGATCCATGACCATTAAAATCAACAAGCCGTTGTCTTTCTCTTGTTGACCTATGCCCAAACGGGCAAATAAATCCACTGCAAAATCTTTGGGGACTTCATCACCAATGGAAGGTAAAATCACCACAGCGATTTGATCGCTGGTCAAGGCTTCCAAAGCCGTTAATGCTGTATTGATCTGATTGACTGTACCGGCACTCAATACCTTTTTGGGATCACTCACATAGGTATTTCTGGAAACCTTAGGATGCGGTACAGAGGATACGGTGTATACCTCTTGGCCTTTTGCATGGAAAAAAGTCAAAAAAAGACTGCCGACGATTAAAAAGTTTTTCATACCGTATGGGATCTATACCCCGGTTTTACGAAGGGGATACATTTTAGTTATAGTTGGCCTGGTATCCTATTAAAAGCCAAGGCTTTTAATTAAAAATAATGTTATCTTAATGCTTTAAGCCTATTTCTTATGTTACAACGTTTGTTCCGCACCAAGTCCCTTGCAGAATTACGCGCAGAAAAAATAAAAGACTACAAAAATATTGTGGCCTTGCAATCGCTCATCATCGTATCGGCCCTTTTGTTGAAAGACATCCTGGCCATGTCTGGCATGAGTGAGCAAACGTCAAACGTTTTTCGCGATGTCTTGTTCTTGCTCTTTGGCGGTATTTATGTCTTCATCCTCTGGGACTTGTTGCGCAATTTCACACGCAACAAACGTTTGGTCATTACACTCTTAGTACTCATCATTGCCTCTATGGGCTTGGCTGCGGTAACAGTGAATCCGTTTTTTCATTTCCATGACACGGAAAACGAACAGCGCATCTACTTGTTTTTCATCCACATGGTCTTGTTTGCCGTAGAAACCACGGTGATTATACATTCCATTTACGACATCTTTTCCGGACATCGTTTATCGGAAGAAAAGTTGTGGGGTTCGGCTTGCATCTTCCTCATGATCGGGATTTCTTTTGGCAGTGTGTACGACCTGATCAACATCATCAACCCCGGGAGTATGGGCGTACCTTTGACTTTGGGTTTGGAAAGTTATACAGCCTGCATCAGTTACAGCATGACCATCATCGGTGGACACGAAGCGTATCCTAATGCCATTCCGCTCATCATGAATTTAGGTGTAGTAGAAGCAGTATGGTCCAATTTGTTTGTGGTCTTGTTGGTGGGTAGGTTATTAGGAAAACCAGATTCGGAGTAAAATTTTGCATTCAGTTCTTTTCAGGACGAGTTGCTTCTGAGTATAAAAGAAAATAGAGAAACAAATCAGAAGAACTTGTCTGTCACCTAAAGAAAAGAGAACGGAGAGAGCGAAAATGTTATGTCTCTCCGTTCTCTTTCTCTTTTCTTTTATCCCAGTGGTATTTTCAAGGAATTCTGTGGCATAAAAGCAAGAATATAGATCCGTATAATTGGTCGAATATTTTTAATTGTGTTATATTGACGATATTTCAACAAAAAATGACCAGAATATTTTTATATCTTTTACTGCTTGTAATCTTTGTTTTCATACCAGGATTTTTTTTTGATGAGGTGTTCATTCATCTCAAAAGAAAATTGGGCATTCATGATTTTGAGGTCATTACTTATTTCGGATTATTCTATTTATTACATTTTTCAATACTCTTTTTTTACATAAAGGCTTCAACTGTTAAGAGAATTATAATCAGTATACTTAACCTTTTGATAACAGAGGTATTCTATATTGTTATTGTAATCGGATTTTACTGGTTAGGATTGAACAAAGCAATAGCAAAGTCCCTGAACCTAAAGGAAATGATAATCTTTGTTTTTACGTTACGAGAAGTACTGTATGTTTTTGTTTGTGAATTGACACTTTACTTCATAAAAAATCGCCTTCTCGAAGATATTAAGTCTCATAGGGCAGATCTTTCGCAAGATCATTCGTAATTTTAACCTCAATTATTCTATACTTCATATTATATAAAACATGAACTCAAAAATTAACCTTATCTTCTTTATTGTTATTACCCTTGGTATTTTAGGTATTAATGCATGTTGTACCAAAAAAAAGTGCGCTGGTGCCGATGAAATACATGAAATCCATTTTTACAATTTCACTGCCAATGAAGTAGAATACATCACCATCTACAGTTATCCCAAAAACTCAAACTTTACAATTCCGTTAGACAGCGCATACATGTTTGCCACGTTTACGGGAGATCATTATTCTGCCTATGGCAACAATCCTCTCAATACAAATCTTGACTACAAAATAAAATTAGTCAACACAGGAGAATTTTTTACCTTATCAGGATTTGAACTGGAAAAAAAAGGCTGCAATTCTTGTTTCCCTAAAAGGCCTGAAAGTGATTTCTACAACATCCTAAAAGGGTATTCCATCGACGGACAACCGAAAGGAGGCGAGCAAATTAGTATTTATAAGTAAAACCATCTTTTCACCACACCTACTGCTCTCCATAGTGCATTTTTACAATGTCTTCTATGACTTCCAAGGTCAGAGGTTTACTCTTAAAACCTCGGATAAACGGAAATCCTTCTGCTCTTTTTTGATCGTCGGGATTGTTAGACGTGCTTAACATGACAATATTGGCTTTTCTCTGCTTCATTTGTTGTTGCTTATGGTAAGCCGCTAAAAATTCCCATCCATCCATGATGGGCATATTGATATCCAACAATATTAAAAGGAGATCTGATGACGGTATTTTCTCATCGTCTACTGCATTCAGATAATCTAATGCTTCTTTCCCATTGAGTTTTACCTCAATATGTTCTGTTATTGCAGCACATTCAATGACTCTACGATTTAAAAAATTAGAGACATCATCATCGTCTATCAATAACACACAATCTAATTTCTTTTTCATATCAACCGTTGAAAAGGTATTGTAAAATAAAATATACTGCCCTGCCCCAATTGCGATGTTACCCAAAGCTCTCCACCATGTAGCGCAATTATTTTTTTGGCATGGGACAAACCTATGCCTATGCCTTCATATTCATTGCGGTTGTGAAGCCTTTTAAAGATGGTAAAAATTTTATCTAAATCATCTTGCTCCATCCCTATCCCATTATCTTCTATAGCAAAAAGCCAATGTTGGGGATTCTTGTCTACTGAAATACGAATAATGGGCAAGGTATCCGCTCGGCTAAATTTGAGTGCATTGCTGATTAAGTTTTGAAAAAGTTGTCGTAATTCCGTTGAGTATACGTTCAACGTCGGTAAGTGCTGAATTTCGAACACGGCTTTCTTTTCTTCAATTCGTGCCGCCATGTCTTCCAAAACTTCCTTGACGAGTACATTAAGATCAAGAAGAGCTTTTTCTCCTGTTTTACCAATTCTTGCATAATCCAATAAACCTCTCACCAATTCACGCATGCGTTGAGACGATTGCCCTATAAATTTAAGGTACGTTTCTGCTTTAGGATCTAAAGTACCTGTATATTCCTTCTTCATCATCTCCGAAATGGTATTCAAGGTTTGCAAAGGCTCTTGAAGATCATGTGACGTGATGTAGGCAAATTGTTCCAATTCTCTATTCTGCAATTGTAGTTTTTTGTTTTTCAAGTGCATTTCCAATTCATGTTTTTCATGATAGTGAAAAAGCAAACGAGAAACTAAAAATCCATTCGTTAGAATAATTAACAGAGCAAAATATTTATGTTCGTATTGAAGTGCATTACTCCCTTTCAACAAGGTAGAGCCTAAAGCAACAAAAGAGAGCCAAGCAATCACTGGAATAAAAAACGTCATGATAAAAATAGACGTATTGGCTTGCATTTCATCACTCACATGCATCCCTAAAAGTTTTCTCAAATAGGGTAATCGCAGAAAAGTATCAGCGGCAAGTGTTACTGCAATAATATTGATCCCATCTTTTAACGTAAATCCATAAAGTACATCGAGATCAAGATGCATCAGAGAACCTTCATTCCAAAAAGCAGGATTCAAACTGAGCATGTTGTTAAACAAAAAATAATTATAGCAGCAATTGACAACCAAGTAAACAACAATAACCGATATGATGCGCAAAGGGAATGAACGTGCTTTTTTAAAGTAGCGTTCATCACTGGCAATTCCTAACAGTGTATATAAACCGAGGTAAACAAGCGAAGTGGTTGCATTCGCCCAGCCATCTTCCGGCCAAAGCAAAAAGGGGAAAAAAGCTCCTCCTGCCCAACCCGACAAAAGACCATAAGGCCATCCTAAAGACATACTGACCAGTACAGGAAAAATAAGTGACCAAGGGATATCAATTTGAATTTCTCCCAACAAAACAACAATACCATAAGGCGATAAAAGCAAGCTGATGACTCCTAATAATAAGGCGAGCATTACTTTTTTATACCTACTCAAAGTACTTAATGTATTCGTTGACATAACCCTATTGACAACTTAAAACAGTTTTAGAGAGACATAACTCTTCTGAAGCTAAGCGTTTTATTTCAAAGTGCCAAATAATTATAAGTGCCATGTTACCGTTCCCTCCAAATAACAAAAGGGAGATTCAAGAATAATTTCTATTTTAAAGGCATTTTAGCTGTGGTATTATTGAAACCCTTCTTTCAAAATGACTTATTATGAGAACAACACGATGCATTAATCAATGCTTTGACGATCCAAGGCTCGCATGAAACAAATAAGTCCGTTCCACATACAACTACATTCAAGTACGTTCTAAAGCAACACAGAAGACGATGTGTAAATTTAAGATCCTTTTTACAAATAATATTTATATATTAAACAGCAGAGGATCATGGATTCTCTTTTGAATAAATTCACTGAAAAATAACTCGACATTTTATATGATGAAAATAAACTTTAATTCGTGGTCATTAAAATGAACAATGGAAGATTGATCATAAAACTAGTCATACAAGAAAATACGAAAACGATTGTTTATGGAATTACAATTAAAACTGGAAGAGCTTGCTCGATTTATTTTAGCGTACCTTGTTAGCTTATATTTAGGTTTTTCCTGGTGGACATTTTTCGCCCTTTTGTTGATTCCAGACATCAGCATGTTGGGTTATTTAATCAACAAGAAAACTGGTGCTGTTATTTATAATATAGCCCATCATCATGCCACAGCTATCGCTGTTATACTGCTTGGCTATTTGATCGACAGTCGCACATGGCAACTTGCCGGTATTATTATGGCAGGGCACAGTTCTTTCGATCGGATATTGGGATATGGACTAAAATACCCTGATGGATTTAAACATACACACCTTGGAATGATTGGTGAAAAATAGTTTTTTTATATCGAATAATAAACCTCCTTTGTCGCTTATTTTTTGGAAGAAAATAATTATTTTGTACAAGTACAAAATACCTCTTTATCACTTGTACACATTATTACATGATGACTTCGACCTATGCCTTGGATCCTTTCTTTGAACTCTCAGAAGATCTTATATGCATTGCTGGTTATGATGGCTATTTCAGAAGGATAAATCCTGCCGTATCCAAACTATTAGGTTATACAGAAGAAGAACTTTTTTCCAAACCCATCTCTTCATTTATTCATCCGGAAGACCAAGCCATCACCGCAAAACACAGAGGACATTTAATTCAAAATACCCCCTTGTTGAATTTCGAAAATCGTTACATCACCAAAAAAGGAGATGTGGTATGGCTTTGTTGGACATCTATGCCCTTACACAGCGAAGAACTTGTGTATGCGATTGCTAAAAACATCACCCACAAAAAGAAACAAGAAATGGATCGTAATCTATTGCTTGCCAATTTGACGAAAATAAATAAAGAGCTGAAACAAATTACCTATACCACGTCCCATGATTTAAGAGCACCTGTCAATAATTTGCTTTCTGTTTTTAGTGTATTAGATGTTTCTAAAATTGAAGACGAAGAAACGCTGATCTTTATAAAGATGCTAAATTCTGCGGCAAACAGTCTTAAACGCACCTTAAATGATTATGTAGACATCTTAAGCAAGAAAAACGATTTAAGTCAATCCATCGAAGAAGTTGATTTACATCAATGCCTCAGCATTGTGCTCTCTTCTATTAGTATATTAATACAAGACTCTAAAACATTAATTCACGTCGATTTTTCTCAATTAGAAAAAGTACGTTTTAACAAAGCTTACTTAGAAAGTGTTTTTCTCAATTTAACCACCAATGCGATCAAATATGCTCATCCTGGTCAATGTCCCCAAATTTTCATCTCTTCCCAAAAAGTGCACGGTACCTCTCAACTTATTTTTTCCGACAGGGGCATCGGTTTTGACATGGATCAGGTAAAAGATAAAGTTTTTGGCATGCATCAAACCTTCCACGATCATGATGACAGCAAAGGCATTGGTCTCTATTTAGTACACAGTCACGTTACAAGTTTAGGAGGTCAAATTCACATGGAAAGTGCCTTAAACAAAGGAACAACATTTACCATCTCCTTTAGAGATTAAAGTACAAGCAGTTTCTACAAAAACCTTGTCTCATAGTAGCAACAACGAACTCATTGCAAAAGCAATTTAAGAAGGATGGATGTAAATCATTTTTACATATCCCTCTCTGAACTCCAAAGCAACAATAAACTTACAACGTAATTCATATGCTGTATTTTCACAACTCCTGTATTGCCTGTCCGTTATCGTTACTCCAGCGGTAATGCTGTATGATACTCGTTAGTAAAGATGATTTCGACATGTTGAGAAGCCAAAAGCTTAAAGATGATGACGTTTTTTGCTTTCATGATGCTAAGATTTAATATTCATTAAACTAAGATATATACCTCTACTACACCTAACTTTGTAATTCTTACACCAAAAAATGAGATTTTTACACCAAACGTTGCTTTAAAAGATAAAATAGCCCTTAGAATAAAAATGTAAAGAATCAGAAGCCCTTTTGTAAGAATTTGGATGGTTTGGTGTAGTAGAAATATAACCGTACTGAAGTAGCCGTGTTCTACTTCAATACACCTTAAACGTTTGGATCAAAAGACGGTTAGCCACTAAGTTTTTGACCAACCGGAAAGGCAGCTATGGAATACCTGTTACAAAGGGGAATTGGGAATTATTTCTATACAGAAAAGAATAGAGTAATTTCTAGTCTTTGAAAAGCGATTGGTTTGATGTAATATTAACCCAGTCCTCATCTGTAACATTCATTCTGAGATTGAAACACAAAGACAAAGACATATTAAATGCCATTAAAAACGGTAAGGATCGCGAGGCTATAGAAGAGATATACAAAGCCATGCTTCCTAAAATACTGAAATTGGTCAACACCGGTGCGGAAAAAGAAGAAGACGCAAAGGATGTTTTACAAGAAGCATTGCTCGTATTCTACAAGCAGGTCATGACCAATAAATTTGATGAGAAGTACGAAATTGCAGGATTTATTTATACCGTAGCAAGAAATTTATGGTTAAATCAAATCAAAAAAAACAAACGGTTTGTGCAATTGGATGCGGAATCAACAGGTAGCTTAAAAGAATCCAATGTACTCGATCAAATTACATTGGAAGAAAGAGAAGCCTTGGCTAAAAAAATGTTTGATCAACTCGAAGAAAAATGCAAGCAGCTCCTTACCTATAGTCTGTTTGAAGGATTAAGCATGAAAGAAGTCGCCGAGAAAACGGGACATAGCAGTGTAAATTCCGCTACTGTGGCCATACATCGGTGCAAAAAATACTTAATGGAACAAGTGAAAAAATACAAAATAACAAACGACGTTTAGATTAAGCATGAGGCCGGAGTTTGAAACATACCGTGAAATTGACAACTATCTGAACAACCAGTTATCAGAACAGGAGAATATTGCCTTTGAACAAAGAATGCAAGAAAATCCTGAATTCAAAGATTTAGTCTTTGAACGAAAAGTGATGAATGAAATCATCATTGAAAATCGTTTTTTTGACATTACAAGTACGCTGCGCAAAATTCCTCCTGGATACCAATCTATTTTCTCTGATACCGTAAAACGTTTTCTCGGTATTGGTGCTGCCATTACGGTGATCTTGTTTACGCCCTATTATTTTGTGCACCAAAGAAACAAAGAAACACTACCTGACCATTTTAAAGTTGAAGGAGCCAAAGAAGAAACACCAGAAACTGTAGTGGATCCAAATACTGAACAAGAAATCATTTCCAGCATAGATACAAGCTCCTTACTCCTAAAAGAGCCTGTAACGACTACGTCTCCTCTTGTTAAAGAGGAGAGAATAGCCCAAACCATCCAAAAGGCGGCGGCGAAAAAAGTAGACAAAAGCTATGTCGTAGAAATTCCCATCGATGACCCATCGGCTTCTGCAACAAAAGAAGTCCATACCTTCTCCTTTAGCCCTTCAAAAGGAGAAATCTGGTCTATTCCGCTTAAAAAAGCTGATCATGCCAACCTCAAAGTATTTAATCAGGAAGGAGCAGAAGTATTTGCCCTCCTTGTGGAAAAAGAAAAAACAAACCATTGGAACGGATACTCGAATCAAGGCATCAAATTGAACCCTGGCAAATATTTATACGTGTTAGATTTTGGCAATGGAAACATTGAGCATGGACATGTTGTTATAAATCCATAACTTGGTAAAACAACATGAAAGCGTTTTTACAATACCATGATCAAAATTCTCTGGTTGGTCTTACTTTATTTTTTTCTGTCCTATCCTACCTTAGGACAAGAATTCTCTTTGCCTGCACAAGAGGACGATCCCTTGATACAAGCCGGTGAAATTCCTGCTCTTTCAAAAGAAAAAAAAACTACTCGTTCTCATAAAATCCTTGCTGCAACTTCCATTAATGGATCTGTAACCGATGCTTATTGCCATGGAACAGCCGATGGCAGCATAGCATACACACTTTCAGGAGGGCAACTGCCTTACACATACCAATGGAGCAACGGTGTTGCAGGTACTGTATATGGCGATTGCTGGAACATCATTACACTGAATAATCCGGGAGCAACTGTTTTAACCGATTATCAGGTCATGATCACCATGCCTTATTACTCAGGCATGAACACCGATTTTTCCGACTTACGCTTTTCTGACACGAGCAATACGATATTATATTCTTATTGGAGAGAAGAGTATGAAGATGCCACCAGTGCTATTTTTTGGGTCAAAGTCCCTTCCATACCTCCAGGCAATTCCTTCCTACGCGCTTCTTATTGTGATCCTTCTGCAACTTCTTTGAGCAATGGATCAACGACCTTTGAATATTTCGAAGACTTCGACGATCAAGTTTCATCGGATTGGACACATCAATGTTTCGATGTAGACCAAATTGATGAAACATGCGACACTGCTACCATTCCTCTTTCCGCTTCAGGATATGGCTTACGATTGAAGAGTTATGCACATTGCACGGGCTTACCGATTAATGGGGTGCGAAACCATGTAAAAAAAAATATTTCCATCCCACCAGGTCAATATAAAATTGATGTAGATAGTTATTTTAGAATATGCCTACGTAGTATATGTGCAGACTCTGCCAGAATTTATTCCAGCATATACGTCAACAATTCCTTTGCCTCTGTTTACTTTTTGATGCGAAAAAACACTTGTGGTTGCAGTTTCTCTAACGGTGGTTTCGTTCAAATCAGGAGTAATCCTTTTACAACCACCAGTACAACCAATGAATACAGTTTACGGACAACTGTAACAACCTGCGGAGAAGGAGAGATGGTATACAACGACTATAGAATTCGGAAATTCGAAATTGATCCCATCGTCACCATTGGCCCACAAGAAAGCATGCTTTACCTGAAAAATCTTCGTGCAGGGAAATATACCATCACTGTAACTACACAAGATGGGAACAGCAGCTCACAAACATTTACCGTTAAAGAACCTTCTCTCCCTATCGTAGAGGACGTTCAATCGTGTGGAAGAAGCCCATTCCATTTTATAGCCAATGGACCTTATCTTTCTATGAATTGGTACAATGCTCCCATAGGAGGCAACATCCTGGCAAACTATACCAATACTTACACCAGCGACACACTCACAAAAAACACCGTGTTTTATGTGAGTGGTATAGGAAGCAATGGATGCGAAAGTATCCCCAGAACACCGACATCTGCGATACTTGTTTTACCTGACGGATCAAACGGATGCCTCACCATTTATACAGGTATATCCCCCAACAATGATGGATTAAACGACGACTGGGTAATCGAAGGAATAGAAAAATATCCGCTCAATAAGGTCTATATCTATGATCGATGGGGAAACATCGTTTTCGAGCAAGCCAATTATAATAATAGTCCACGTAAAATCTGGAAAGGAATTTCAAATAAAAGCACCTTTAAAGCAGAAGAACTTCCGAATGGAACTTATTTTTACGAAATTGACATAGAAGGTTTATCCAAACCATTGTCTGGTTTTGTAATTATAAATAGAGAAAAGTAACGTGCATACGCTGGGAGGGTTCCTATCTCTTTTCATATCTGTATCCTTTTTGTTTTCCTTGCCTACGCATGGTCAACAAAGTCCGCTATATACTCAATACCTTTTTAACGGATTATTGGTAAATCCTGCATACGCTGGAAGTCATGAATCCATGAGTATCTCCGGACTTTTTAGGAAACAATGGACAGGACTAACAGGAAGTCCCACGACAGAAACACTGACAGCACACAGTCCCTTAAACAATAAACACGTAGGTCTAGGTCTCGTTGTCATGAACGATGATATTGGTGTCACAAGACAAAGCGGTATCGATGGGATTTATGCCTATCGTATTTTTTTCACAGAGAACAAATCCCTTAGTTTTGGCTTGCAAGCCGGTTATGCACGCCTCACTTCACAATACCACGAAATCGCCCTAAAAGACCCCAACGATCCTTCATTCTCCGGGATTCAAGCAAGTTACGATTGTTTGTTTTTTGGAACCGGGATGTACTACAGTGCTACTAATTTTTATTTTGGCCTTTCATCTCCCCGCTTAAGTCGAGTAACACTCAATGAGTCTGGATCATCAAATGAAAGTCGTCAAAGCCGGAATTATTTTCTTTCTACAGGATACGTAGTTAAGATTTCCCCGGCATTCAAATTAAAACCAGGGGCCTTAGTTCGCACAACAAACGAGTGGGCAACGCAAATGGACCTCAACTGTACTCTGCTCTATGAAGATTTATTATGGGTAGGCATTTCATACAGAACAAAAGCAGCACTTTGTTTTTTAGCAAAAATAAACCTCACCAATCAACTGAGCGCAGGTTATGCTTACGATTATACATTAGATCAACTACAACATGTAAGTAAAGGAGGACACGAGTTGATGTTGACCTATAATTTTCTGTTTTTTAAATCTAACACCATAACACCAAGGGATTTTTAGCATGAGAACATACTGTTCCATTTTCTTGTATCTCCTTTTTACATTTTTCCCATGTCATCACAACATGGCACAAGACCACAATGTTTTTAAAGGAACAAAAAACATACTCCAACGGGCCGATGAACATTATGCAAGAGGATCCTATGCCCCAGCGTTAAACTTATACGAAAGAGTAGTAAAAAGAAAAAATGAAACTGCTTCCATTTATCAAAAAATGGCAAATTGCCATCGTTTACTTCATCAGACGCAAGAAGCAGAATCTGCTTATCAACAATACCTCTCCATTACTGATTCTTTATCCTTAGACGATCATCTTCATTATGCACAAATCCTTTTAACAAATGGAAAAACAGAAGAAAGTAAAAAATGGTTTGATGCATACAATCAGTTAAAATCAAACGATCGTTTAGCATTGAATAAGATCAAAGGTATCTCAACCCTTTCTTTTTTCCTGGAAGACTCTTTAAGTCATCCTGTAAAGGAATTAAATATCAACTCCACACAGTCTGAATTTAGTCCTGTGTTTTATAAACACGGAATTGTATTTCCTTCTGCAAGAAGGACCACCGGAGTCATAAAAACAACCTATACCAAAGACCATTCTTCCTTTCTCGATTTATACTACAGTAAAATCAAAGCAGAACATACCCTATCAAAACCCAAACGTTTCAATACCCAGAACAACAGTAAGCTACATGAGGGGCCGCTTACATTTTACGATGAAGACAAACAAGTAATCTTTACACAAAGCATCGTCGTGAGACAACCATCTCCTGAAAATTCTTCCACTCGGCTTGGTTTGTTTCATGCAGAAATCAACAAACGAGGTAAATTCATCAACACAACAGCTCTTCCTTTCAACAACGAAAACTATTCTGTAGCACATCCAAGCATCAGTGCTGATGGTAATACGTTGTATTTTACTTCCGATAAAAAAGGAGGATATGGTGGCACAGACCTTTATGTTACTTTCCGGCAACACCATTCTTGGTCGTACCCTATAAATTTAGGTCCCGATATCAATACTTCAGGAAACGAATCCTTTCCATATATCCATAACGACAGCATACTCTATTTTTCTTCCACAGGCTGGGAGGGGCTAGGAGGGCTGGACATTTATAAAGCAAGGGGTAAAGGAGAATCATTTTCGTCTGTACAAAATATAGGGTATCCGCTCAATTCTTCACAAGATGATTTTGGTATTGTTTTTTCGCCCGGTCATCACCATGGCTATTTCAGCAGCAATAGAAAACATGGCGGAAACGACGACGACCTCTACTTTTTTGAAGTGGTAGAAATTCAAATGAACATGACTGTACAAGGTCGTCTAAACAACAAACCCATTAAAGAAGCAATCATTCGAATATATCATCGTGACCACCTCGTACTTGAAAAATCGACAAACGATTCCGGTTATTTTTCACTACAACTCAAACCCGGTAAAAACTATGTACTCGAAGTTGATAAAAGTAATTATAAACCCATTCGCCAGGAAATAACAACCGCTTCTTTTAGAGATACGATGAACATATTGATCAACATGGAAAAAGGAATGCGCTCTTTGGTCAAAGGTGTAATCAAAGCCAATAGTTTGTCCATCCCCAATATAAATGTTATGGTATTGAATAAAAAAAGTTTAGTATGCGATACCTTACGTTCAGATGAAAAAGGAGAATTTTCGATTGAAACGGATCCTGATGAAGATTATTTATTTTTCGTAGAACACAAAGATTGGTTTGGTAAAGTAACCTTAAAAAACAGTAAAGGGAGAAAAGGCACCTTTCTTTTCTACGCCAACATTGATCTTCATCCTTATTATAAAGAAGCCATTCATGGTCTTGTGAAAAGAGGTAAAAGACATCTGAATGAAGCGTTAGTCATTATTCATAACAAGCTGACTGAGCAAAAAGACAGCATCTATACCGATGTCAATGGACATTTTTCATTTGAAGCCAAGGAATATGCAGACTATACCATTACGGCATACGCTGAAGGGAAAAATGCCAGTATTCCTCTTTTTAACACACGGAACAAAGAAAAAGCACTGGTCTTAATCCTCGAAGAATAAATAACGGTTGAATTTGTCCTACACCATTTTCACTTTTTGTGACGTCGCACAAAGTCAGGCAGATTCATTTGTTCGGAATATCTTTTCTGTTCGTCTATAAAATGTGTAACGGGCTGAAATAAAAAAACCTTAAATGACTATTCGCATATAGTCACCTATTGAAATCCGCAAAGCCTGGTGCGGCTGGCGTCCACGAAAAGAGCGAATTGCAGCAGATAGACTTAGGAATTAACTTCGTATGCCTTCCTGATCCACTCTATCTGCTGCAATTGGTTTTCGTGGCTCCCTTTTCTTTTGTTTCTTTTCTTTTGGGTGAGCAAAAGAAAAGAAAAAGGATGGCACAAAGATCTTGATCATCTGATCTGGAGACCGATGAATGATGTCATATTTTAGGTGACTATATGCGGATAATCATTAAACCTTATACAAACCAACTCTGTCAACAAATTTCCGATGTGCTTCTTCAGTTGTCAATGCTTTTAATTGTTAGTCCTTGATAAATTTTGCAACACTTACCTTATTACCTTGTTGTAAGTACAAAAAATAAAAACTTGATGGAAAGTCTTTTATGTCAATGATGGCTGAACTTCCTGAAATTAGTTTTGAGAACAGTAATTTGCCTTGCAAATCTGTTATTTCAATTTTTGTTTCTGAATTATTGCCGAGAGATAAATTTAGGATGTCATTGCTTGGATTAGGAAAGAAATGAAACACAATTTCATTTGCTTCATAAATTCCTGTTAAAGTAGTGTAAGTAAATGTTCCTCGGCGCGAATCTATCCAACTGCTTGAAGGAGTGTCCCAGGATTGAGCAATGACTTGCTGAATTGTTCCGTTAGCGTTGTTGGTGTAGTTAGCTTGAGCTCCGTTTATCCAAGAACTTGAAGGCACGTCCCAAGCCTCTGCAAGAAGGTAAGTCAAGTAACCACTTCCATCATAAGTATAATTATTCTTTATGTTATTAACCCAAGCGGAGCTTAGGTAGTGTTCGTATGTTGTAGTTAGAATTTTATTTGAACCATTGTATGTATAGGTTAGTCGTTGCGAGTTTTCCCATGAACTTGAAAAACTGTCCCAATTCTGTGAAGAGTATTGCTGAACTATCCCGTTGCCGTTGTTGGTGTAGTTAGTTTGATAAGCGTTTATCCAAGAACTTGAAGGCACGTCCCAAGTCTCTGCAAGAAGGTAAGTCAAGTAACCGTTCTCGTCATAAGTGTTATTATGTTTCGAAAGATTAATCCAAGTTTCACTTGCCCAAGTCTCGGAAGTTTCTGTCAAAATTTTATTGGAGCCGTTGTAAGTGAGAGTCGTCCGGTTTAAATTTATCCAAGAACTTGAAGGCACGTCCCAAGCCTCGGTAATAACGTAAATCAAGTAATCGCTTCCGTCATAAGTGTAATTTTGTTTTATGTCATTAACCCACGCTCCACCTGTCCAATTCTCGTAAGTCCTTGTTAGAAGATTTTGTCCGTAAATAGTCAAAGAAAAAATAAAGCTAAGTGTTAGTGTAATTACTTTTTTCATTTTGTGGTGTTTTTAGTTTGTCCTTATTTGTTTTGTATTTGTCCGTTTGAAGTTGCACTGTCGTCCTAAAATGACAGCTAACGTTCTACTACGTGCAAATCATCATTTATTGAACAAGTACTTTGCGAATCCATCTTTTCCCTTCAGACAACAGTTCGATATAATATAAGCCTGGTTCATCGATGGTCGTCAAGGTAGATCCTTCATGTATTTGTATCCCCAACGCATTTCGGATGCGATAGCTTTCAATTTTTTTATCAGTATCAATCTGAAACGACATCCCTGATTTGACAGGATTAGGAAAAATGATAGCGTGAACATCGTCTTTAGCCATATGAATTCCAGTAGCAAAAGCTGTTGTAAAGAATGCTGATTCTACATTGGTCATCACATTGTCGTACACATCTTCTATCACATTGGCTTTAAGTGCCCAATAGTATACCTGCCCTTCTAAAAGAGAAGTCAATGGTGTGATGATAATTTCGTTATTGTTGACTACAGCATCAAAGTCTACAGACATTCCCGATGCATCGTTTAATTTCAATTCTACTAAATCATCTACATTGTCATTATCCAAGGCATCATGGTTAAGCAGTCGTACAGCTTCGTTAAAACTCAAGGAAAGCACGGTATTGATGTCGACACCCGAACTATTGTCTGCCGGTGAAAACGTAACTACAGGAGGATCTTCATCGACAATAAGAGAGGGATCGTAAAGCCAAACTTCCACACCCGCACCATCATCACCATCTCCTCTCATGTATATCTTATCATCGAATTCAAAGATCCATTCCGGATTAAAACTTCCACTTCCATCCACAACATCCTCTACCATAACAGGATTGTTCGTGCCATTGTATTTCCACAACTCTGAGCCGTGTGTCGCATCAGTAGCATTAAAATACATCACATCGTCAATGACTGTAAACCAACCCGGTGAAGCATTATTTGCCTCTGGATTAATATCCCTCAACATGGAAGGCGTATTGATGCCATCGTATTTCCAAACTTCCGAACCATGAGTACCATCGTTGCCCTGGAAATAAATACTTCCATTTAAAAGTGCAATACCGCCAATCCCACCAGCACCATTACCAGCAGGGTTAATATCATACACCATACTAGGACTTCCTGTTCCTGTATGCACCCACAACTCATCTCCATGAGTACCATCGTTAGCAAAAAAATAAAAATTGGTTCCTACCGCAATAGCCGTGTTGGAAATCACAGAAGAACCCGTGCCTGGATTAATATCCATAGCCGAAGGAATACCTGATCCTGTATAACGCCATACTTCATTTCCTGAAAATGCCGTACTGGCTGTAAAATAAATATTGGTCGCTGTAGCCCCTAAAATAGTACCTCCTGTTATACTAAAAGTACTGAGATTGGCTACCGATGAAGGATTACCCGTTTCATTATAAGACCACACACGATTGTTGGCCAATACATACAATACATCTTGCAAAACTTTAAAATTTGTAAAGTTTGTGCCAAAATCAAACACCATAGTAGGAGAAGCAATGCCATCATATACCCAAAGTTGCCTGCCATGAGTACCATCATCGGCAGAAAAATAAAGCTTACTGTTATAAATTAAAAAATCAGCAGGATTAGAATTCCCTACGCCTGGATTAATATCCAACAACAAACTCGGTGCATTTTGCCCATCGTATTGAAACAATTCCACTCCAGTAGAAGCCGAGTTGGCCTGAAAATGAATCAATCCATTAAATAATATGGGATGAGCCATATCCGCATTACAGATCCCCGCACAAATATCCGTAACCCTACTCATTTGGGCAAAACTATTGCTTTCGATAAAAAAACAAAAGGCTACCATAGCCATCAGAAGTGGTCGTTTTATGTTCATAGCTGAATGATTAAAAAACAAGACAAAACAATGTATATATATACTGGTAGGATCAATATATATAATTTTTCGAATAATTACTTGATCTTTATTTATTATTTTAGCTCCCTTGGAAACCCAAAATAGGGACAAGTCGTTGATCCCTTCTTTCGCCATCACTATTCTGCTTATAAAAATAGAGGTTTGATTTGTGGCAGGTTTTAAAACCTGACCATTCTTTTCAGGCCGTTTGTTTCTAAGTAGATGAGTGTGCAATACATTTCAGGCCGTAATTAAACGCTCACTCTTTTTCAGGCCGAGTTGCTTCTGAGCACAGAAGAGGATATAGAAAAAGAAAGATTGATTCAGAAGAACTCGTCCGTCGCTCAAAGAAAAAGAAAAAAGGAACCTCGCAGGAGTTCTCCGCAAAGGAATGGATAATGTTATAAATGAGGTATTGCGTGCGGAGCAACTCCTGCTAAGAAGAAAAAAACATCTTGAAAGAAGAAAGAGAAACAGAGTGTAGAAAGATCAAATGGTATAAGAGTTACAGGCTTTGTCAAATATGGTTTGAATGAAGCAGGTCTTCCACGAAGTAAGCGAGGAATACCGTTACAAACTCAGCGACCACTAATGAAGTAAGAGAAGCTAAAAAGTATAGAAAAGAGTTTGGTATAAAGTGTCGGACTTCTTTATTTTAGGGTCTTGCAAGCTTTCTAATGCAGTGAAATATTCTTAAGTGTTTCACAAAGAGAGATAGACTTTTGAGTTTTTGGAATTAAACGCTCACTCTTTTCAGGCCGAGTTGCTTCTGAGTACAAAAGAGGATATAGAAAATAAAAGATTGAGTCAGAAGAACTCGTCCGTCGCCCGAATCCAGAAAGCACCCCGCATGAGTTCTCCGCAAATGATTGAATGATGTTATAAAGAGTTTTTGAATGCGGAGCAACTCATGCTAAGGGAAAAACATAATTTTTTAACACATTTTCTTCTTCTCTCATCATGTATTGTCGTTATTGTTTCAATCGTTGCACCGCTGGCGAGCATCTTGCTCGTGCCCTAAAGTACATAGAGCGTCCCGCTCGGGATTACTTGAAAAATGAAAGCATGTTGTATTTATCTAATAGAAAGGGATGATATAAGCGTCATTCCTTTTTTATTCAAAAGATTGTTAAGCTGCTAGATAATTTATAACTTTTGGATGTTATAGCATTCCCGCACCAGGAGGTGCTATAAGCTTTAGGGCACGAGCAAGATACATGCGCCAGCGGAGTTCTCCATAAGCAGGTCTTTTTTGCAGAATAAAATTGAAACTTATTCTACGATAAAAGAATAAAACAAATATCCCATCATTTATGCTGGGTTGCTTTACATAACTTTAAGAATAAGTTACATCATTCCCACTTTTGAATAAAAAAAGCATTTTCATAAGGATCAGACTGCTCTGTCATACTAGTAAGAACTAGCCTTGGTTGGTGTTTCCCATAACCACCTGCCGTGGTTGGCCGAAAAGGCACAACCACGGCAGTGGCAATCTTCCGAACACCTGTGGGTTTATCAACGTTGTCGAGGTTTTAAACCTCGACAACGTTGAAGTATAGTATTATGTCTCGTCCTGAAATAGGTTTACAATTATACTAAAAAGTCCTGCTTATAAAGCAGGACTTTTTATTTGCAGAATAAAATTGAAACTTATTCTACGATAAACTTTCTTGTTACACCTTCTTGAGTTCGAAGCAGGTACATACCTTTCAGCAAGTCTCCTATAAAAATAGAGGTTTGATTTGTGGCAGATTTTAAAACCTGACCATTCATGTTCATAATATCAAACGAAGCCGTTGCATTTAGTTTTAAAATATCTTTCGCGGGATTAGGGAAAATATAAAAGGTGTTTTCAGTTTTCATTGATTCATCAACAGACGTTACTTCTTCTTCGCCATTGATCACTTGAAACACGGTCAAAGTACCACTCACTTCATTAGAAACAATTAAATAGGCTTTTTCATCGGACGACTGTGTGGATGGAATAAAAATAATACCTTCCGGGCCATGATCTCCAGCATGTTCAAGTATGCTTCTACTGTTTTTGTAATCTACAAAAATCGGATGAGCAGGATCGGTGATATCATATACCATCACGCCACCAACACGTTCAAGACCAATGAAGGCATAATCTTTATCGTTGATTCTTTGAATCGTTAATCCTTCCGGTTCAGGACCTTTCGCACGGCTTCTGTTTTTGAGGGCATTACTACCATGATCCGCATTAAATATAGGAGATACACCAGGATCTTGTGAAGTAATGACTTCAAAATTATTACCGCTTTCAAATACAAGGTCTCCTGTAGTGGCATTCCATATACCAAAAGAGCGTGCTCCTACACAATATAATTCATCATAATCGCCATCGTTATCTGTATCGCCTTGAATATTGGATATTCTAAAACGACCCATGTTGTGATTTTCTTTTAAGACCGATCCATGAGGGAAAGCGGTAGGATCAAGGGTTACAGCACCTACAGTCTCTCTTTCGTTTAAAGGAATGTATTCACGTTCATCTCCTTCGTTTGCTCCAATAATGTAAGTTGTTCCTCCGACAGTATAATTAGCAATGGCATCGGGCATATAAAAACCTTTCATTGGCCAATTGGAAATGTGAATGTCTGTTCCTTGATCACAAATATCTGCACCATTACCTACTAAAGAATAATCTTTAAGCCCTAATGACCATAATTTTGTAACGGTCTTTGTTGCAATGTTAATTTCTGCAATGGCATTATTTTCTTGCAAAGACACCCAAGCGGTTTGAGAATTAGGGGAAATCGTAATGTATTCTGGTTCTAATTCTTCTGACAACGTACTTAAACTATACATTTTACGGATGCCATCATTGATTAAATTTGCTTCTCCCTCTGCTGTAATATAGGCATCAAACGTCAATGTCGTAGCATTAGATTGAGTTACATTCGCAGCACCTCCAGAAATATCAACAAATGATACCGATCCCACAGGGTTTACAGTATACGCTTGATTGGGTTCTCCTTCGTTGGCCGTCATCACATAATTCCCATCGGGTGTAAAGGTCACCATGTCTGGCATCGCACCAACCGTTACTTGACTTATAAATACACCGTTTGTATTGAAGAATACCACTTTACCATTGTCTTGAGGAGTAGGCAAGCCGTCTACACAAACCACAACAATACCATTGTTCACGGCAATACTATTTACACCACTTCCATACGCAGATAAAGAAATTTGGCTGATCTCAACAGGTGCAGATGGAGTGGAAAAATCAATGATGTCCATTCGATTCAAAGCCGTACTCATGGTAAACAAACGACGACTTGTCGGATCATAGGCTACAATTTCAGAAAACCCTTCTGATCCAACTAAATTTTGTGTTTGGTAACTGGTGATATAATCCAGTTCAATGGCTTTTGTTCCCACTGGAGCCAAACGATCATTGTCTTTAATATACAATGTATAATAAGGAGAACCACTAATCGTACACCCTACAGGATTGGTCAATTCCAAAACCAAATATTCATCTTCCTCTGATAATACATCGTTGATGATGTCAAAAGTAATCGCTTGAGACGTTGCTGACGCCGACGTATATACAAAACCTTGATCTACTAAATCAACATCCGCTAAAGAAGCCGTACTAAAAGGTGTTCCTTTGATTCTAAGATCTACCGTGCAATTGGAAGGATTGGTCAGTGTCATGGCAACAGAGACTTCCCCTACAGATTCCGTAACCGAAGAAAACTTCGTTGTAAAACCAATAGAAGTCGCAGCAGTAGTGAAAACAGCAGATGTGATAGACGCTATGGCATTATTACTTAAGTCTTCAACCACATTCGCCTTTAATGCCACATAATACATTTGATTCGTCAATAACGGAGCGTTAGGGGTAATCACAATTTCATTGTGATTATTAATCACAGCATCGAACGCAACATCGACACCTGAAGCATTGTCTAATTTCAATTCTATCAAGTTATCCACATTCGTATTATCGATCGGATCATCATTGATGAGACGAATGTCTTCATTAAAATTCAGTTTAGGCAACACCAAGGTTGATACTCCTGTTGCATGATTGGAAGGTGTAAAGGTCACGACCGGAGCATCCGTATCAGGTGCACCAAACGTTGTACCTTCTGCTGTAACATTATCAAAACGATTATTTCCTACCAGTCCGCCTGCTCCTTGTTCAAACGTAATTCTAATCTTAAAATTCGCATTGTTATCCGTTGTTGCAATGGAAGAAAAATCCAGCGTTTCCAATACTGGATTGGCATCTAAAATAGTTTTTGTGGTAAAGGCAATATAATTAGATCCATCAATGGTGTATTCTATGACTTGAGTACCGGCTCCTGAACCCGAACGTCTTGTAGCATATTTCAACACGACATCTTGATAACCTGTAGTTGGTATAGAAAAAATTAAAGCTCCTCCAATAGGATCGTTAAAACGTAAATGGTTTCCTGAAACATCTCCATTACGGGCATTGATATTGTCCACGTTAAAATTTTGACCTGTTCCTCCTGTAAGATCAATTGCACTGATGCCACCGGCAACATGAGCGATACTTGCTCCTGAAACAAGACTGGTATTGGGTGTAAGATGATTTTCAATAGAACTTACATTGTTGAAATTCCAATAGTGGATAAGTGTAGAAAGTACACTGGCTTCTGCTGTAAAATTATCAAAACGATTATTCCCTACCAAGCCGCCTGCTCCTTGTTCAAAGGTAATTTTAATCTTAAAATTTGCATTGTTGTCTGTTGTTGCAATGGAAGAAAAATCCAGCGTTTCTAATATTGGATTGGCATCTAATATCGTTTTGGTCGTAAAGGGAACATAATTAGAACCGTCCGTGGTGTATTCAATAACTTGAGTTCCTGCTCCAGATCCAGACCTTCTGGTGGCATATTTAACCACTAAGTCCCGATAACCGGTAGTCGGCAACGAGAAAATTAAAGCTCCTCCAATTGGATCGTTAAAACGTAAATGATTTCCTGAAACATCCCCATTACGGGCATTAACATTGGCTACGTTAAAGTTTTGACCTGTTCCTCCTCCAAGATCAATCGCACTGATACCACCGGCAACATGCGCGATACCCGCTCCTGAAACAAGGCTGGGATTGGGAGTAAGATGATTTTCAATCGTTGTGACATTGTTAAAGTTCCAATAGTGAATCAAATCTTGTGATACAAGAAATTGAACATTGAAAAGAAGGGTAAAGAATAACACAAGGGATAACTTAATAGGTAATACATGCAGCATGATGATATTAATTTTACGTTAATGACATGCTGCAAACCTAAGGGCTCCAGGTTATGCTTTTGTTAGGATAAAATTAAGCTTCATGCCTAATTTGTGTTAAAACATGGAGTATTACTTAACAAATCAATAACATGAAAAATACACTTAAAACAACTGCACTACAACCATTTTTTTCTTTTGAACCAACTAAAAATAAGCAGAGACATGACCAACATCAATACCATGATCAAAGGATAACCCATAGGATAATTTAATTCGGGCATGTATTTGAAATTCATTCCATATATACCAACAATAAATGTTAAAGGCATAAAGAAAACAGAAAACACGGTGAGTACTTTCATGACTTCATTGGTTTTCTGTGTAGAAAGGGAAATATAGATATTCAGTAAATTGTTGATGTCGTCTTGTATCTGATCGTAAATGGTCACCAACTTCAAATGTAAATCTCTAACATCTTGAATGTACGGATTGTTACCATGTCCATGATGAATTTGATTGATGACTTCCGTGGTTAACAGTAATACTTTTTTACTGACACTGGCTTTACGTTTAATGTAATAAAGTTTCTGCTGTAAATCTGGGATATTTCGGTTCATAAAAATACGTTCTTCGTAAAGATCCGTTTCTTGAGAAAGTAAAAAACTCGGAGATTCGAAAGAAAAAAGTGCATGCCACAATATCTTCACCACCAATTCTTGTGTTTTTAACTTATGCGATGCACAATATTTTTCTTTGATCGCTCTCAAGAACGGCTGTTCTTTACGATGTATGGTAATGAGCACATGATCTGAAAAAAATACGGCTACCTTACTCGTTAAGTCTTGTATGGTATGAGGATTTTGATCGGTCTTGGGAGCATAGCTGCGAAGAATAATAAAATTATAATCTTCCACCACTTCAAACTTAGGTAAGTGACCAGCCTCTAAACAATCTTTTACGGTATAGGCATGCAATCCATATTCCATGGCTACCGCTTCTAACTCTTCTAAAGTAGGTTCGCAAAGATCAATCCATGAAAATTTCCCTTGCTTTTCCTTGTCTACAAAAAGTTCTCTCATCGTTTCGTTTTCACGTTAACAAAATTTTAAAGATCCACTAAAGGGCACGAATGATTTCAATCAATTTGTTTTTAAGCTCTGGGTTCACAATCCCGTTTTCCGAATCAAAATTTTCATTGAAACCAGGCAAACTAAAAGTAGCTTTAATGTCTGCTCCGTAAAAAGGGAAACTTTTTTGTGCCGACTCTAGCACAGAAGCTCCCCCTCTCTTCCCAGGAGAAGTCGCCATCAACAACATGGGCTTGCCTTGAAATACTTTCCCGTTTTTTCGGGAACACCAATCAAAAACATTTTTAAAGCCCACATTATACGATGAATTGTTTTCAGCTAAGGAAAGTACAATGAAGTCTGCTTGCTCTATTTTTTTCAAAAACCGATCTGCCGATTCCGGGACTCCCTTTTCTTTCTCTACATCTACACTGAACAATGGCATTGGAAATTCATTCAAATCCAGTACTTCTACTTCTGCATTCTGAAACTGATGAGCAACATATGTAGCAAATCTTCTATTGATCGATGCCTTACTATTACTACCACCTATGGCTATAATTTTCATATGTAATTATTCAAAATTCATTAAAGAACTACTTGTAAGGTAAATACAAATAAGGTAACAATAGCCATTAAACCAATGATTAAAAACGCAATGGCTTTACTATTCACCTCCTCATGTTTCTCTGCTGTCCATTTTAAAAGTAAGGTCAAGGTTTTCGTCACCCTCCAGGAAAAGATAACGAACAAAAACAGGGATAGCCCAATTCCTGCATATCGTGCTGCCTCAAATCCTTGAGAAGCAGCATATGCAATTGCCAAGGCAATCCCACCAGATGTTCCGCCTGAAATTAATGCTGTCTTCGCTTTGAATCCAATAAAAACAACGGCCGCTATACCACAACAGATTAAAAACAATCCGTAAAAAAGTAACAGGTGTATCAGGTATATGTTATTCATACTGTTTAAGATTACCAACCAACAATTTCTTTAATGAATGGCGTAAGGTCATTCGCCATCTCCTGATGCGTTGCTATACTCGGATGCCAATCCTCTCCGTAAGGAGGCTGCTGAGGGTTCAATTTAAAATAGTGTACGGCAAAATCACCTTTACCATTTCTTTCAGCGACAACGCTTTTGACCAAGTTTTGAATACGTGTCCAACATTGTCGCCCTTCAGGCCAATAATCAGACATGGCATTACCTACCACGCATACAATCTTTACAGCAGGATAAGTGCTTCTCAATTCTTCTAAAAAAGACACATACGTTTTGGTGAATAAAGACTCATTGACAAAATCTCCATCCCTTTCCAAATAAAAATCATTGGATCCCAAATTGATGACCACAACATCCGGTTGTTCTCTTTTAAAATCCCAAAGCGTACTTGACGGTTCATCAGGAAAAATACGCGGATAGACTTTAGGTATCGTACCTTCCATACTTCCCGTATTGTTGCGGTATAACCCACGACCAGAATACGCTACGCAACGGTAATTCGCATTCAGATTACGTGCTGTAATGGATCCGTAAGCTAAATAGTTGTTTTCATTTTTACTGTGAAACCCTGTATTCGGAGAGCCGTCAGGTGGTGCAGGAATACTGACTTCATTGCCATAACCACAGGTCAATGAATTACCAATAAATTCAATGCGACGAGTCTTGGCTAGCGGTTTTTCTATGCGTGTTCCTTCCGGAGCACTAAACCCTAAGAAACGAGAAGATCCGACAGAACACTCTGTACGCTTATATATTTCAATTGTGTGTTTTCCTGGACTAAGTCCAGAAACCAATTCATAGGTTTGCTTTCCTGATTTTGCTTTCAAGACCTTATAAACAGAGTCATCTACAATGATGTTGTAATAATTGGTATGTCGATCATCTCCCGATGCGAAATCTTCTAAGTTCATACTGAGACTAGAGCCCACGAGTATTGTTTTAATGGAAACACCAGAATAACAAAAAACTGGTTTCAAAGGATTGCGATAATCTATACGGCCGTTATATTCTATAGCAGGATCATTCGATTGAAAAATAACCGTATTCGTTTTTTGTGATTGAACACCAAAAGGACATAGAAAGATAAGAAGATAAAGATAAATTAATTTCATAGCATCATCTGTTGAATATTCTTGCAGTTAAGCAATCGTGATCTTAACCATGTATTAATATAAGCTTATCGTACAGCAAAAAAAAGTAGGGGTTGAATATTTTCAGCCCCTACTTTTTATTTCAAACTCTTGTATCAATTACATATGTATCGCCCTGTTTTCCGTAGCGGCTAAACAGGCTTCTTTCATATTTTCCGTATAGGTAGGGTGCGCATGAGACATACGAGCAATATCTTCTGCCGAAGCTCTAAATTCCATGGCAACTACCGCTTCTGCAATCATGTCTGCACAACGTGGACCAATCATGTGTACCCCTAAAATTTCATCGGTCGTTTTATCCGCCAATACTTTTACAAAACCATCGGTATCCATACTGGCACGAGCTCTACCCGAAGCTTTGAAAGGGAATGATCCTGTTTTGTAAGCACGACCTGCTTCTTTCAATTGCTCTTCGGTATAACCTACCGCAGCCACTTCTGGCCATGTGTACACCACACCAGGTATTAAATTGTAATTAATATGTGGTTTTTGTCCGGCTAATGTTTCAGCAACAAATACGCCTTCTTCTTCGGCTTTGTGTGCCAACATAGCTCCTTTTATGACGTCACCAATGGCATAAATGCCAGGTACAGAAGTTTGCAAATGAGCATCTACTTCAATTCTTCCTCTTTCATCGGCTTTCAATCCTGCCGCTTCTAAATTCAGTCCTTCTGTATAAGCTTTTCTACCGATGGCCAACAACACATAATCTCCTTTAATTTCTACTGTTTTACCATCGACATCTTCCGCTTTCACGATCACTTCTTTACCCTTTGCTTCAGCCTTGGTTACTTTGTGTTTGAATAAAAACTCAAAGCCAATTTTTGCCAAAGACTTTTGCAGTTCTTTCCCTAAAGCACGATCCATGGTAGGAATCAAGGTATCCAAGAATTCGACCACCGTAATCTTTGCACCCAAACGCGCATACACAGATCCTAATTCCAATCCAATCACACCACCACCAATCACAATCATGTGTTTGGGTACTTCTGTCAAGTTCAATGCTTCCGTAGACGTAATGATTCTTTTCTTATCGATCGGTACCGCAGGAATACTGACCGGTTTAGAACCTGTAGCAATGATGACATTCTTCGCTTGTAACTCTTGTGTCTTCCCGTCAGATGCAGTAACCTTCACGGTATTTTTGTTAACAAAAGAACCGATGCCTTGAAACACATCGATTTTATTTTTTTTCATCAGGTATTGAATCCCGTCGCAGGTTTGTTTTACAACTTCTCCTTTACGTTTGATCATTTGATCCAAATTCACTTTCAAGTCTTTCAACTCGATACCGTGTGTTTTGAACGTATGTGCCGCATTGTGAAAATGTTCTGAAGAATCCAACAAGGCTTTTGAAGGGATACAACCTACATTCAAACAGGTACCGCCAAGGGTACTGTATTTCTCTACAATGGCCGTTTTCATTCCCAACTGTGCACAACGAACAGCCGCAACGTATCCGCCGGGGCCCGAACCAATGACTACAACATCATAACTCATAGTATATCGTATTTAATGATTTTCTGTTTCTCTTTTCTTACTGAAACTATACTCCTAATAAAAGACGTGTCGGGTCTTCTAATAATTGTTTTACTCTTACTAAGAACCCTACCGATTCTCTACCGTCGATGATCCTATGGTCGTAAGAAAGTGCCAGGTACATGATTGGACGAATCTTCACTTCTCCGTTGATCGCTACCGGACGTTCTACAATATTGTGCATCCCTAAAATCGCAGACTGTGGAGCATTGATGATCGGAGTAGACAACATCGATCCGAAAATACCACCGTTCGTAATCGTAAATGTACCACCTGTCATTTCATCGATGGTCAATTTATTGTCACGTGCTTTCACTGCTAAACGAACAATTTCTTTTTCGATTTGGTCGAACGACATCAAATGCGCATCACGAATAACCGGAACCACTAAACCTTTCGGCGCAGAAACGGCAATGGAAACATCGCAGTAATTATGGTATACCAATTCGTCTCCATCAATGTATGCATTTACCGCTGGGTATTCTAATAAAGCCTGACATACCGCTTTCGTGAAAAACGACATGAATCCCAAGTTCACCGCATTCTTCTCTTTAAACGAATCTTTATACTTCGCACGAATATCCATGATCGGCTTCATGTCCACTTCATTGAAGGTGGTCAACATGGCCGTTTCATTTTTTACGGCTACCAATCTTCTTGAGATGGTTTTTCTCAAGCTGGTCATTTTCTGTCTGTCGTCGACTCTGCCTCCAGAAAGCACTGGAGCACTTGCGTTTGCGGCAGGAGCTGTTGCCACCGGTTTATGTTGTGCGTTTTGCGCATCTTCTTTTGTGATTCTTCCGTCTTTCCCAGTACCAGTGACCGAAGCAGGATTCACTCCTTTTTCGGCCAATATTTTAGCTGCCGCTGGTGCAGCATGTCCTTTGGCATAGTCGCCACTTCCATTACTTGCTGCTGCCTGTGGAGCCGATGCAGTCGGAACAGGTGCTGCCGCTGGTGCGCCATCGGCCACTTTTATCTTACATACCAACCCTCCAATAGGAACAACATCTCCTTGCTTGGCTACGGTTTCCAATATACCAGCAACTTCTGCTCTCAATTCAAACGTTGCTTTGTCCGATTCAATCTCACACAACAACTCTTCAAAAGCTACGAAGTCTCCTGTTTTTTTAGCCCAAGTACCAATGGTCACTTCAGAGATCGATTCTCCTACCACAGGAACTTTTACTTCTCTTACTTCACCCGTAGCTTTCGGTGCAGAAGCAGGTGCACTTGTTGCAGCTGCAGGTGCTGCCGCTGCAACCGGTTTAGAAGCAGCGCCTCCTTCTTCGATCACGCAGATCACCGTTCCAATTTCTACGACTTCTCCTTCTTTTACTTTAATGCGGAGAACACCCGCTGCTTCTGAATTCAATTCAAACGTTGCTTTGTCTGATTCAATTTCACACAACAACTCATCCGCTTGCACGGTATCTCCATCTTTTTTTACCCACTTACCAATGGTAACTTCTGTGATTGACTCACCGACTACGGGAACTTTTACTTCTAATGCCATACTCCTTTTGTTTAATGATAATTAACTATGATGTGCCCGATTTCTGTTACCAGTAAACCGGTTTAAGCTTATCTGCAAACGAACGTTTCACAATATCTGCTTGTGCTTCGTTGTGGCGTTTGTAATACCCTACCGCAGGAGAAGCCGCTTCATCCCTACAGATAACATCCATTGAAACTTGTTTGTTTTTTAAGGCATGCAATCTTCTCAAGATAAAGCCCCAAGCACCCATATTGAAAGGTTCTTCTTGTACCCACGCTAATTCTGCTTTCGCATACTTCGTAAATACCGCTTCTAATTGTTTTTCAGGGAAAGGATAAAGTTGCTCTACTCTTACAATAGCCACATCTTTACGTTTATTGTTTTGTTGTTCTTCTAACAAGTCAAAATACACTTTACCCGTACACAACAAGACCCTCTTCACATTTTTAGCATCTGCATAGGTATCGTCGATCACTTCTCTGAAGGTTCCTTTTTCAAATTCTGCTATAGGAGAAACGACAAGCGGATGACGCAGTAAAGATTTTGGAGACATAACTACCAATGGTTTTCTAAAATCCCAAGTCGTCTGACGACGCAAGGCATGGAAGTAGTTAGATGGTGAAGTGATGTTTGCCACGACCATGTTGTAATCGGCACACAAACCAAGGAAACGTTCCAGACGCGCACTCGAGTGTTCCGGTCCTTGTCCTTCGTAACCGTGAGGCAACAACATCACCAATCCGTTTTGACGTTGCCATTTGGTTTCACCACTGGCAATGAACTGATCGATCATCACTTGCGCACCGTTGGCAAAATCACCAAACTGTGCTTCCCAAATGACCAAGGCACTTGGGTTAGCCATACCGTAACCGTATTCAAAACCCAATACACCATACTCTGATAACAATGAGTTATAGATGTCGAAATTATTTTTCACAGCACCTACATGACTCAAGGCACAATAGGATGCGTTGGTTTCCGCATCTTTAATGACTGCGTGACGATGAGAGAATGTACCACGTTGTACATCTTGTCCTGTTAAACGAATTTTCTTACCTTCTTCCAACATGGATCCATAGGCCAACAATTCAGCAGAAGCCCAGTTCAATACTTTGGTCTCAAAGTATTGTTCTTTCCTGTCTTTTAAAAGCTTTTCAATTTGCTTCAAAGGCTTGAAGCCGCTTGGAATTTCTGTAAGTGCTTTCCCTACTTTTTCAATCACCGCTTTTGAAACGCCTGTGTTAGGAGATTTATCAAAATCTTCCGGAGTAGAACGACGTAAGGTTGCCCATTCTTTCTCGGTCTTCTGCAAAGAATAAGGCAATGGTGTTTGCTTCACCATATTCAAGCGGTCTTGCAATAAGTCACGGAAAGACTTGTCCATGTTTTTTGCCAATTCCGCATCCACATCTCCACGGTCAATCAACTGTTTGTTGTAAACTTCTCTTGGATTCGGGTGACGAGAAATGATATTATATAATGATGGTTGTGTAAACTTAGGTTCATCACTTTCATTGTGTCCATGACGACGGTAACATACCATGTCAATGAAAATATCGCCTTTGAATTTCTGACGGTATTCTGCGGCAAACTTCGCACAAAATACAACCGCTTCCGGATCGTCACCATTCACATGCAATACAGGGGCATCTACAATTTTGGCCAAATCGGTACAATAGATACTTGAACGAGCATCTTCAAAGTCTGTCGTGAAACCCACTTGGTTGTTGATCACAAAATGTATCGTTCCTCCGCTTTGAAAACCTTTCAAGGCACTCATTTGTGTGGTCTCGTACATGATGCCTTGACCTGCAACAGCCGCATCACCATGCACCAAAATGGCACAAGCCTTAGAATAATCGGCACCATACAAAGCATCTCCCTTAGAACGAATAAATCCTAACACGACAGGATTTACAGCCTCCAGGTGAGAAGGGTTAGGTGCTAATTTCAAATTGACTTTATTGCCGTTCGGTGTAACGACCTCACTCGAAAAACCCATGTGGTACTTCACGTCACCATCTCCCATGGTCAAATCAGGAACTTGTGTTCCTTCAAATTCCGTGAAGATTTGCTCATAGGTTTTACCCATGATGTTGGCTAAAATGTTCAAACGACCACGGTGAGCCATACCGATCATCACTTCTTGTACACCTTGGTCGCCCAAACGATTGATGATGGCATCCAATGCAGGAATGGTGGTTTCTCCACCTTCCAGTGAAAAACGTTTTTGACCTACATATTTGGTGTGTAAGAAGTTTTCAAACACCACCGCTTCGTTCAGTTTAGAAAGAATACGTTTCTTTTCTTCAACGGCAGGATTAAACGCTAAAGCTTCTTTCTCAATTTTATTTCTAAGCCATGCTAATTTTTCAGGCTCTCTTATATATGTGTATTCGAAACCAACAGTGCCTTCATAGATGTACACCAACGCTTCAATCAGCTTTCGTAAGCTTACAGCGCCAATCCCCAATTCCATACCCGCTGAAGGAAACACGGTATCCAAATCGGCATCAGACAAACCGAAATCGGTCAAGTCCAAAAAAGCCTTACGGTCTTTACGGGTTCGTACCGGGTTGGTCTTTGATTTTAAGTGTGCTCTACTTCTGTAGGCGTGAATCAAATAATGCACCCTGATTTCTTTTTCAGATACGGGAGCGGCGGCTTTCCCATTCGATGCAGGAATTGTTTTTGTTTCTCCGAATTTCTGAATTGAGAAATCGAAGCCTTCGAAGAATTGTTGCCAGCTTGTGTCTACTGAAGTAGGATCAGCTTTGTAGGCGGAGTAAAGCTCATCGATGTACTCTGGATGAGCATTGGATACATAGGAATAGTTGTCCATGTGGATAAGTTTATCAAGTATGACCATTCAAAGTTAGCATTTGCCTGATATAATAAAAATTGCTTACCCGTATAAGCAAATATAATTGTAAATTAGCCCAATAAATAAGATTTTAGGTATTGGAAGGCAGGACTCAATTGACCTTTATCTAAAACCTGACAACGAGTAATCAGTTCCCCATAAGGTTGTTGCAACAAATCCGGCAAAACATTCGCAATAAATTGATTACCAAAATCTTGTGAAGCATCTCGAGGCAATTCACACGGTAAATTGTCGATGGCCATCACCGTAATGTTTTTCCGATCAGAAAAAGGAGCCTCCAAGGCCGATGTAAATGGATTATAGTCGTAAGCGGGATCGTAAATATTCGTCGGTTTCACCGTAGAAGGAATAGATCCTCCAATATCACAGGTAATATCCGAAATCAAACGGATTTTGAAGGCCGGGGACTGCATTTCTCCTTTGGAAAACAAAACCGGAGCATCAGGATTCCAATAGGCCGCCGCAATCAATACATCTGCCACGTGTGCAAATTTAGGAAACCTAGAACTATAATATTCCGGGTGAACGTAGAAATCGTGACCGTTATACGCTCCACCATCTTTACGCTCGTGGTAATCACGAGAAGACAAATTGGTATACACCGGTTCTTTCACTTCGCCTAAACCCAGAAACTCTTCCGGGCTTACACGCTTCATCTTGATGCCTTCTAATATTTCCAATACGCCTTTGCCTACTCTGCCTGCACCTGTGACCACAAACTTTAAAGGTGGTATTTCAATGTACTGAAGTTGTTTTTTCAAATCGGCCATATCAAAACACTCGTAAGCAGGCTTCAAATCGAACAACTTATATTTCTTACCCAATAACTTAAACGTATTGTACGCTCCTACAATGCCCGCAAAACGACCAAACGCAATGACCCTGTTCCCATCTTTGTCTTTCAACGCTTCGTAATCAACTAAGGTGATTTTTTTGTTGGCAATCTCTTGAAATAAACGCTGGTTATAGGATTGTTGTTTGATGGTATGCGAAAAAAACAAATAGGTTTTACCGGCCATCAATTGATGAATAGGAACTTCTTTTATTCCCAATAAAATATCACATCCTGAAAGGTCTTCCTGAAGCTTTAAGCCTTTTTCTTCGTACTCACGATTGGAAATACAACGCACATCACTCGGTTGAATCAAGAGTTCAACCTGAGGATATTTTTGTAAAACCGCTACACATTGATCAGATGTTAATGGAACACGGCGATCAACCGGTATTTTACCTTCTCTCAGAATACCAATTTTGATGGTGCTCATGTTCTGTTTTTTTTGTATTCGGAACTCTACGGTAGAACAAGAAGCCATACTGTCCTCCTATGCGTTCTAAGTTAGGATGATCACGAAGATCTTTATCGTCATCGCTTCCTACTTTACTGATGATGTATACCGTCTTGTCTATTTCTCCGTTCAACAGCCAATTCAAGTCGTTGGCAAAAGGATTTGCAGAAGGTTGCATGTCGGCATAAAAGTAATGCGCATAACTTTTATAACCATGCACATACACATACTTGTCTTCTTTCGCAATACTGCGATAAAAATCAATGGCTTCTTTTTGCGAATACCCTTCCACTTTAGGTACCACCAAAGGCAAGACCAATTCGATCGTTACGATCACACCGATATATAAGGCCAATAAGGCTCGCCAAGGATTCGATTTCGCATAACGTGCAAAAAGTAATACCCCTAAAAATAAAGCAATGCCTGGCAACCATTCATACCCATCCCATTGTACGGGGGCATGCAAATTTGCCCATGCAAAAGGATCTTGTACATAAGGCTCAATGCGAGACAACCAGCTGTTGCGAGAATACATGGCAACGGGAATCAAGATAAATGCTGCGGAGACAAACCCACCAATAAGGGTAAAAGCAAAACCGATCAGTTTCTTTCCATACGCTTCTCCTTTTTTCAATTGCCCATACATGACCCATGCCCCTATAAACGTAATCGGGAAATAGCAAAAGGAAGAATAGTGCACGATTTTCGTATTCACGATCGAAAACAAAATCAACACCACCCAAAATGATATTTTAATCCACGTGAGGTAATGTTGCTCGGCTTCAGAAGTGGCTTTCCTGAACAAGCCTTGTACCGCAAAAATCGATACTGGAAAACAGCCCAATAATAGCACTACGGCATGGTAATAAAAAGGTCCACCATGACCAGCATCTTGTGTCATGAACAAACGGATTTGATACACGATAAATTCTTGCAAGAAGTAAGGACCATTTTTGACAAACTCCACGCCAAACCAAGCGAAAGAAACCACAAAGACCACTGCCGCATATTTCAGTATGTCTACCACCGCAATGGCTTTCCATTGACGCTTATAAATCCAATAGACCAATACCGCCAAACCCACAATCAATACACCTACCGGGCCTTTCGTTAAGGTAGCCATACCACCAAAGAACCCCGACAGGTAAGGTGCTATACTTGGCAAGTTGTTTCTTCTGTCTTCTGTGGTCTTGGCCCAATAATAGACCGACAAAAAGATGAACAAGTTGAACATAGGATCAATGATACCTGAACGAAAATAAAAATGCGGAAGAAATGATCCTGCGTAGGCTAGAACCCAAAGGAAAGCGAATTTTTCATCGATCAATTTTTTACCAATTCGATAAATGACCACTAAGGTAATCACGCCTATGATCGCATTGGGAAAGCGCGCTGCAAACTCATTGACACCAAACACTTTCATAGCCAACACTTGAAGCCAAAAGAAAAACGGAGGTTTTTCCCAGAAGGTTTGAAAATTGATTTGTACTTTGAAGTAATCGCCCGTGATCATCATTTCGCGGGCCGACTCTGCAAAATTAATTTCATCCCAATCGAACAAACCTACATTCCCTAAGAATGGGATGAACAACAACATGCCCAACAGGGTAATCAAAATTTCATTTTTATAACGTGCCATGTTTATTGCTTTTGTAAATGAATCAAAGGAGAATCTAAACCTGAACGCTGAAGAAATCCAATACGATGCTCAAAGAAATAAAAAGTGATCGTAGTCACCAGTACACCAATGATAGAACCTGCCAGTACATCTTCCGGGAAATGTTGCATGAGATAAATCCTCGAAAAGCCAGTCAATACAGCCAAGGTAAACAAAGAAATAAGATAACGTTGTTCTTTCACATAAAACAACACACACAAAGCCAAACAAAACGCTTGGGCAGTATGTCCTGAAGGAAAACTGTTGAAACCATGTATTTCTATCCATGGGATATAATACACATCGGACAGGTGTTGGAAAAACGTATGAGGACGAGGAGCAGTAGGAAAAACAAAGTTTTTCAGGACTTGGGCTACGAACACAACAGATAAAAAAGCACCCGTCATGACCAATGCTTTCCGTCTGTTTACAAACAGAAATGTACCGACCAACAACAGAACAGCAAAAAGACCATCGCCTAAAAAGGTAATCGCATAAAATAAATAATCACACAACGTATTGTGGAAACGATTGATGTATAGCGAAGGTTCTCCTTTGGGAAAGCAAAAGACCACTAAAAAAAGTGCCGACCAAAAAGCCAGCACCAAGAGGTAAAATGTTTTGTGTTTAAAAATCAATGCTCTCATTAAGGCTTCTTAGGTTTAGAAGATTTCTTCGCTGCCGGTTTATCATCCCGATTTCGTAATTTTTTATCGTCTACGTTCTCATTGAGAAACTGATTTAATTTATCGATGTCGTACGAAGTCACTACCTCTCCCATCGAATTGATGTTCACGCTCAATCCATCCAGATCTGGATTAATTTTAGCTTGCGTTTTAGCGGTAGTTTTCTTCTTTGCCATAGACTAACTGATTACGTGTAATACAGAAACGGCTTGTTGCAAACGAGCAACAGCTTCTTCTTTGCCTAATATCGCAATAATTTCCATTAAATCCGGACCTGCACCATTTCCCGTTAACGCCACACGCAAAGCTTGCATGACCTTCCCCATCTTAATTCCTTTTTCTTCTAGCAGATGATGAAACAATGCTTTCGCTTGAGGACCATCAGGTGAATTGGGAAGGCTTGCAATCTGCGCAGCAAATGCTTCAATGACATCAACTGCTTCAGCGGTCCATTTCGTTTCCACTACTTTACTGTCGTACGCAGCAGGACGTTCGAAAAAGAATTTACCCTCTGCCCATAAATCGGTCGGAAATACAATTCTCTCTTTCAACAAGTCTACCACTTTCTCTAAATCAATCGAAGACGAAATGTTGTTTTTCTTCAGATCCTCTTCTAAATATTTTTTTAATTCAGAAGAAGGCTTCGCCCTCAAGTAATGTTGATTATACCATTTGGCTTTATTGATATCGAATTTTGTTCCTGACTTACCAATGCGCTCAATGCTAAAGGCCGCAATCAATTCCTGCATGTTGAAAATCTCTTCATTGGTTCCAGGATTCCATCCTAAAAACGCCAAAAAATTCAACAAGGCTTCTGGTAAATAACCTTCTTCTTTAAAACCTTTTGAAATTTCTCCTTTCACAGAATCATTCCATTCCAAAGGAAACACAGGGAAGCCCATCAAATCTCCATCTCGTTTACTCAATTTTCCTTCACCATCCGGTTTCAACAACAAAGGTAAATGGGCAAACTGCGGCATGGTACTTTCCCAGCCTAAAAACTTATACAACAACACATGCAACGGAGCCGAAGGAAGCCATTCTTCTCCACGAATCACATGCGTCACCGACATCAAGTGATCATCTACCACGTTAGCCAAATGATAGGTGGGCATACCGTCAGACTTCATCAATACTTTATCGTCAATGGCTGAAGAATGCACCATCACCCAACCCCTCACCATATCATTCAAACGAACCTCCTCTTTTCTCGGTACTTTCAAACGGATCACATACGGATCTCCAGCTGCCAAACGAGCTTTCACTTCATCTTCGGGAAGCGTGAGTGAGTTTTTCATGGTCGCTCTCGTGATGGCATTGTATTGCGGTGAAGCTACCTTCGCCGCTTTCAAACGCTCACGCATTTGATTCAGATCGTCTTCCGTATCAAAGGCATAATACGCATTGCCTTCTTCCACCAATTTCATGGCATACTGCATGTACATCGGTTTCCGTTCCGATTGACGGTAAGGCCCACAAGCACCCGGGTTATCAGGTCCTTCATCAATTTCCACACCAATCCAAGCCAATGATTTTTTAATGTATTCTTCTGCACCGGGTACAAAACGGGTTTGATCTGTATCTTCAATACGCAACAACATTTTGCCGCCCATTTTACGCGCAAATAAATAATTATATAACGCGGTTCTCACCCCTCCTATATGCAAAGCCCCGGTAGGACTAGGTGCAAATCGTACTCTAACGTTTGATGACATATGTTGTTTTTTAAACTACTGCAATACAAGAAATTTCTACTTGAACATCTTTCGGTAATCTACTGACTTCCACCGTTTCTCTTGCTGGAGGCTGAGAAGTAAAGTAAGAGCCATAGACTTCATTGATCGCCGCAAAATTTCCTAAGTCTTTCACAAAGATGGAACATTTCACCACGTTGCTGAAATCCATGCCGGCTTCTACCAATATGGCTTTCAAGCTTTTCATGACCTGATGTGTTTCTTCCTGAATAGTCCCCGTAACCAATTGTCCAGATACGGGATCCAACGCAATTTGACCCGATACATACAAGGTATTGCCATGCTTAACCGCCTGACTGTATGGACCTATGGGCGCTGCGGCTTGGGAAGATTTTATAATTTGCTTACTCATGATTATGTTTCTTTGATGACAAAAATACGAAATTTATACGAGAAGTAGGAAACCTGTTTTTAGCAAAGTATTAGACACTAAACCTTCGGAGTCGTATGCTGTTCCTCTTCATGTTTTTTCTTAGCATCGGGATTATAGCCATAAAACAAATGGATGTACATAACCCTGGAATAACGGAAGATATAAGGGAATAAAACCAATAAGGTAAGGGTGTAAATGCTAATAAATACAACGCCCGATACAGAATAAAAAAGCTCAAAGAAAAAGAAATAAAGTAAAAACAAGCCCACACTCAGGCCATAACTCACGTACATGGCTCCATAGTAAAAACCAGGTTCAGGGTTCAGGTTTTGCCCACATTTGTCGCAATGCTTATGCATCACATGCAATTTACTGAAGTGAAAAGGATTCGGATCAACGTACAAATCTCCTTCATAACATGTCGGACATTTCATGCCCAAAATCGCCCATAACTTTTTCATGATTTCTCCTTCCCGATAAAGACTATACAGCCCCTCCCAATGACTTCACTAAGTCGATATACTTTTGCATAGCAGCCTCCTTATCCATGCCTTTCAACGTTTCCCAGGCATTATACTTGGCGATACCAGCCAAGTCAAAGAAATTGGTAGGTTTTTCTATGTTCACATCTCCTTCTGTCGCCTGTTTAAATAAACTGTACAACTGCAATAAAACATCGTTCGATTGTGCTGGTAAACCCTTAGCACTCAAGGTGGCCTGTTCAAATTCTTGTTTTAAATCCATTATCTCAATTTTTAGGCTTAGCTTTACGGGCTAAATATAAGCTGTTTTTCATGAACATTGACGCCCTTATTCAAGAAAAAAGGACCATCCAAATCAATACGGCTCCTGGACTCAATACTTTCCTCGAACAAGAACTCATTGAACTGGGCTATACCTGCCATAAAACAGCGACAACAGGTGTTGCCTTAGAAGGCACCCTGCACGATTGCATTGACCTCAATTTAAAACTGCGTACCGCACATCGTGTGTTGATTGCAATCAAATCCGCCACCGTAAACAATGCCAATGAATTGTATAAAGTAGCTTATGATATTCCATGGGAAAACTTAATGGATGTTTCGGGTTATGTTTCGGTAGACAGTTTTGTCAAAAACGACACCATGCTCGATAATCGATTTGCCAATGTACGCATCAAAGATGCCATTGCCGACCGATTCATGAAGCTATACAATAAGCGTCCAGACTCAGGTCCTACCTTTTTAAACACCGTCGTTTACCTGTTCTGGAATAAAAACCAAGCCATCATTTACCTCGATACCACAGGCCCTTCCTTGTCAAAACACGGCTACAGAAAACACACGACTGAAGCTCCTTTACAAGAAAGTTTAGCTTGCGCCATCATCATGGCTTCCACCTGGGATAAAAAATCGACCTTCGTAAGCCCCATGTGCGGAAGTGGCACTTTAGCCATAGAAGCCGCATGGATGGCGCAAAGTGTAACACCGGGCATGAACCGGGATAAGTTTGCCTTTCAGGAAATTAAAGGATACAATCCTGCTTATTTTAATGAGCAATTGTTGAAACTCAATGCCGCAGTAAAAACCAAACTGCCGTTTAGCATTTTAGCCTCCGACATCGATGAAGCAGCCTTAAAATGTGCACGGGAAAATGCAAAAATCGCAGGCGTAGACGAATTGATCGATTTTAGCTGTACTGATTTTAAAAACGTTGAATTGCCAAACGACAAAGGCGTCATCTTAATGAATCCTCCTTATGGTGAACGTTTAGGTCAAAAAGAAGAATTGGTGAACCTGTATACCGAAATCGGAGCCTTCTTCAAACGCGCACCCGGCTGGATCGGAGCGGTACTTTCCGGCGATAAAGAATTGGACAAATGGATCAAATTAAAACCGGCACAAAAAACACCTTGCCTGAACGGGAGAATAGAATGTCGCTTACTACGCTTCGAGTTGTACGAAGGGAGTAGGAGACCACCAAAAGAACAATAGGAGCGTAAACTACATGTATTGTTGAACAAATTCTTCTGGGAAATTAAAAGCGCCAAACACTTCTCCTTCCAACTCTTCTTCAAACGCAGGGTGTTCCATTAAACTTTTTAATAATGTTGCAAAGTAAAAGTCTTCTGGATCACTTTCAGAGGGGATGAAGAAATTAAGACTTAAGCCCTGCGTAGATAATTCTAATTCTTTTAAATAAAGTAAATACTTGTCTTTATCGCTTGACAAGACGAATTTTAGGTAGATAAACGTTAATTGATACCAATAAAAAGAAGCCAATGCTCGTTCATATTTTTCATAAATATCCAATTGATGAAGCTTAGCAAGAACAGCTTTCAATGAAATAAAAATACTATATATGTGTTTGTCTGTACAAACTGAGCTCATCGTTGATCCCAGTCTTTGATTGTATACATATAAATCCTTCTTTACTATTCGTATCCTTTTACACCCTGCTATTAATGACACGTTAAAAGGGATGTCTTCAAAGAAGATCCCCTTTTCAAAATGGAACCCCGTACTTAAAAAAACCGCTCTGGAAAATATTTTAGTGCAGCACAAAGGCACGATGTCATTACTAAAAAGCATAGAGAGTAATTTATCTGAATCGTAATCGCCTTCCTCTACAGCTTCACTTAGTCCACTATAATGATGCTCCGTTCTAACCGAAGTGTTATCTGTTTCAACTTCTAATACATTGCAAGTGAAAAACATGCCGTCAATGGATTCTTTAGAATCGTTGATCTGGTCATAGAGAAAAGTTAAAGCATCTTTCGTAATCCAATCATCGCTGTCGATAAACCAAAGAAAACGACCTTGGGCCTCCTTTATTCCTAAATTACGAGCCTCTCCCTGGCCTTTGTTTTCTTGATGAATAATCTTTAACGCTGCGTGTTCTTGTTTATAATGATCTAATATTGCTGCAGAAGAGTCCGTGCTTCCATCATCTATCAATATCAATTCGTAATCTTTAAATTCTTGCGAAAGAATTGAATCAAGACATTTCGCTAAATGTTTTTCTACATTAAAAACAGGAATGATGATACTAAAAAAAGGCTGCATATATTATGACGCTATTAAGTTTAAAAATTTAGGAGCAAAGATATAATTTATCATGACAATTATGAACCTATTGGTTTATTTTAAACTGTTTTTTATTAACTTAGATTTCATTTTTAAACCCTATGAAAGACACTCCATTAATCTCTTGTCTATGCATCACCTACAAGAGGCCTTCCTTTTTAAAAAGATCTATTCAATGCTTCGAAAACCAAACCTACTCGAACAAAGAATTGATTATTGTGCATCAAGACAATGATGAAATAACCCATTTATTCGCAGAGCAAAATCCTTCGTATTCAAGGGTTTCTTACGAGTCCGGGACTCTTATAAAAAAACATCATGGAGCGAGTTCCATCACTTTTATACAAGTTTCTGTCGAGTTATCTCTTGGTGAAAAACGTAACCTCTCTGTAGAGTTTGCCCATGGAGATTTTGTTTGCATATGGGATGATGACGATTTTCACGCTAAACATCGGCTAGCCTATCAAATAGAATTTTTACTTTTTTCAAAGAAAGCATCCAATGTATTGGCCAACCTGACTCTATACGATGAACGATCAGGGAAGTATTATACAGGGCCACATCGAAGCAATGGATGGGAGGGTTCTCTGTTGTGCAGAAAAGATCAAATCAGCAAGTATCATCACCTAAACAAGCAAGAAGACACTCCTGTAGTTGTAGACCTGTACTCGAGAAACGAGCTTTCTGTGATGGAGCAACCTGAGCTGTATGTATACCACCTCCATAGCCAAAGTACAAGTGGCTTTGGTCATTTCGATGAAATGATACATTACTCGATTGAGGTTCATCCATCTGCTTATGAAGAATTAACAGAAGCGGCCGAGAGTATGGTTTAATTCATCTTCTATCTTAAATCAAAATAATCTCTCGTCGCCTCTCGATCAAAAGTAGAATAGATGTCAGGATTACACGTTAATTATACATCAGGTCAATAGGATGATAGAGTTTATCTACCATCCTATAAAATTTAAAATTCTCTTCTATGTTTTGGTGGTCATGAAACTCTCCGGAGAGATCATAGTTATACAAAACCTCAGCAATAAAAACTGTTTTACCATCAGAAAGCTCTATCATTCTTGGTTGAATTGCACTGTCTATTCTTTCTGTTAACCATTGACCTGTTTTGCGCTCAAGAAAATATTTTAATTCAACCTGTCTATACAATTTGCGCTTTGCACTTTTCAGGTGTAACCAACTGGAACATTTCAGAGACCAAGGATGGGTAAGATCAAAATTCGAATGATTAAATGCTGTTTCTTGGCTAAAAGCATCTTTTAAGTCGAATGGGAATGCCTGGTATGAGCCATTTGTTTTTAACATCCCTTTCGCATACTGTGCATGAATTGTTTTTATGACCTGGTCAGATGCCAAAAAATCATCTCCATCCACTTCAAAAATGACACTTTCATCGTTGATCGTCAATCTATGTACAACATTATAGGTGTTCCTAGACAATAATTTTCTGTCTTTATTGTCAACGACACAAAAAGGGATGAATGAAGATTTCGCCTTTTCAATAATCAGCTCGAGTGACCGGTCTGTAGAAACATCCGAAACAATCACTATTCCTAAATCAAAATTTCCTTTTTGCGATAAAATACTATCTAAACACCTCTCAATTTTCCCCTCTTGATTTCTAAAACAGACAGACGCAATGTAATCGTTTTTGAGTGGTGCGCCGTAAACTATATTGAGGTCTTCCAATTGATCAACTTGGGCATGGTTTACAATAATGGGTTTGGTGTGAATGTATTCTTTTGCATGCGCTTTAATTAATTCCGCGATATGGCTCCTCCACTCTTCTATGGACACAGACTCCATCTTATTGAAATTGAAATACGACAAACTGTTCATTGGTTTAACCAATCCTCCACTTTTTAAGCATGTAGCCAATAGCAGAGATTCTCGTAATGGAGTATACAGAATGCCATCTCCTTTGTTTTGCATTTCTTCAAGGTATTCACTGACATCCGGTTCTGATTTGGAATATTGAAAGGCTTTCGCGTTGTAGGTTAAGGCTTCTAAATCTTCAAAAGAGCATTCAGAAAGTCTAAGCACCTCTATGTTTTGAAAATGCGACAAGAGGACTGCCTTTATAAGATCAAATTTATTATGTTGATCAGAGGAATTATTGATAAATACTTTAGTGAAAAAAGTATCTGACCGCATCCACCCTAATCGCTCAAGGTAATATTGCTCCTCCTGAATAAGGTGGTCATCAAACAAGATTAAAGCATAATCTCCTGTTGCTCCAGTGTGATTATAGGAAGCAGACGGATAATGCATGACAGAATGAGGATAATCTAACTCCATTAAATCACAACAAACAAATTCTTGTAGTTCATTAATAAAAATAAGGTGGTCGCCTAATTTTAAATAGGGTATGGTATACCTAGACAGCTCATGGACAATAAGGATAACAAAAGAATCATCCTTGGGAATACTGTTCATCAACCCATTTTTTATGCTTTCACGAGAAAGGTTGGCAATGTACACATCGGCCATTCTATCGAAGGTATTTGACAAAAAAAAGTGGGGCAATTCACCTTTAATTTTATGCAAAAAAGCCTTATGGAAACAAGAAGTGTGATTCTCATCATACCCTACACCTTGAATTACAAATGTGGAGTCTTTCATAATGGATTAGTTTATTTAAATGAATAAATGCAGCAAGCGATTCAGGATTGCCATTTTATCACTAGGGCAATTCTATACTTCCTGTTCGAAATAAGTCCATATTTTTTCGTGCCACAAGGTACTTGTACTTAGAAGTGATGGCGATTTCTTCTAAAGAAATTTTTTGTTGTAAAATCAATAAATAATCCGATGTGTTTATTCTACCTGCTTCATAATTGACAGCGGATTCTTTGATAATTTGACGATAAGACTCTATGGAATTGATGGCGTGTGTGTAGTTTTTAAAACTTTGCTGTAATTGGTAATTCTGAACAGTTAAAAAATCAACTACTGCTTGTTTTTCTTTTCGTTCTAACGCCATCGATTGCTGATAAAGCAGCTTGCTTTTACCAATCCCTTTTGTAGTTTGAAATTTATTAAATATTGGGATGTACACATTTAAAGAAAGGGTCTGATAAAAATTGTTATTCAATTGATTATTCCAATCGTTATTCGTTAGCGAATTGTTTCTAAGAAGACTAGAATAGCCTGACGACAAAGCACCTCCCACTACCACTGATGGATAGAGGGAACTATTGGCTATTTTTGTCTCTTTTTTACTCATTAACGTTTTAGTACGAGCGAGCCGATGGTTAGGAGAAACCTCTGCTATTTTTTCAATTTCATCGGCAGTGTATGACAAAGAATCAACGATTATATTTTTTGGAGAATGCAATTGAATGTTCGCAGTTGAATGATCTCCTGTTAACGATTTGATATTGAGCAATGCCAACCGGTGACGATAATCTAACTCTTCAATGTATTGATTGAATTTATTTAACTCTATATCAATAAGTGCAATGGCCGTGTTCGTTGTCCTACCGGAGCTAACGCCGAGTGTCGTATTTTTTTTCAGCTGTAGGATGATGGCACGCTTGCCCTCCCATAAATTAAGCAGCTCCTTGAGCATGCATGCATCGGCATACTGCGTAAACAAATCTCGGTGAAGATTTAAGGTGGTATTTTCCGAGTTGAGTTTTTCGGCATCTAAGCCCAATCGAAACTTATCTACCGTAGCATTGATCTTTCCTCCCTGAAATACAGTCACATTGCTTTGAAGTCTATACAGGTTACTTACAAAACTTTGCTGTGCGTATTGGTACGTTATAGGATCTAATGATCGTCCATCGTTTAATGCATTAGAAATTGTTCCGTTTAAATCAGGCAGTCTATTGGCCTTTTGGGCAGCGAGCTCATTAAAGGCTATTTCTACACTTAGTTTGTTATAACTAAGGGTAGGATTCTCTTTGAGCATTAAGCTGGCTAACTGATTGTATGATATGCTATCTTGTGACTTTGCAGTAAGGCAATGCAACATAAAAATACACGAGACAGTATAAAAGAGTGTGGTCATTGGTTTAGTTGTCGTATTTTTTTAGAACTCCCTTTTAATACCTTATCATTCTAAATTAAGAACTGACATATTTTTTAATAGCTTCTCGTATTTTTATAAAATTAGCTTGTAGTATTTCTTCGTTTTCTTCAAGTAATGTAATACGAAATCCATTAAGATCAGAACAAAAAGATGAGATGGGAACAACGCAAATTCCAGTAGATGCAAGAAGATAATAAACAAACCGTTTATCAAGCTCCATATCATCGTTACTAAGCCAAGAATTTAGAGCTTTTTCTATAGCGGGATTTTTTATTTCTAATTTTTGATCTTTTCTTAATACTCCTTCTTTAAATATTATTGTATTATAAAATGCCCCAAATGTCTCATTAAATTTAAGACAATCTAGTTCTCTAAAAATATTTGTTATCAGTTTACTTCTTTCCCCAATTCTTTCGTTTATTTTTTCCCTGTATGGCCAATATCTACTATCAGCCATTACTTTAGGAATAGCCAACTGAGGTAGCGTGGTAGAACATACTTCAATCATTTTAGCATTGTCTAGCGTAGCACAAAATTTAGAAAACTCAAAATCACTTTCTTTGTTATAATATTCTATCCAGCCACATCTTGAGCCTGTCCATGGGAATTCTTTTGAAATTCCTTTAAGAGCAATACCAGGTACTTCTTCTATAATTTCAGCCAATGAATATGCTTTAGTGTTATTATATACAATGTTTATATATATTTCATCACTGATGATAAATAACTTAAACTCCCTAGCTATTTCAACTATCTTTCTTAGTGTTTCTAAAGGATAAACCATCCCCGTTGGATTTCCTGGATTTATTATAAGAATTCCAATAATATTTGGATTATATTTCACTTTATTATATAGATCATACAAATCAGGCAACCAATGATTATCAGGATCTAACTTGAATGTTATAGGCTCTTGATTTGCGTGAGCTGCTTCTGCTGAAGAATGAGTAGAATAAGCTGGTGAAGGTCCGATAACTCTGAGAGCTGGGTCAATAAACTGATAAATTTTAGCTATCGCATCTCCAAGTCCGTTAAAAAAAAGAATGTCATCTGCTGTAATCTGAGCCCCCCCCTTACTATTATTCAATTTTGCGAGAAACTCTCGCGTTTCAAGTATCCCTTTTGAAGGAGAATAGCTGTATGTTCTATTCTCTAATGCTAATTCAGAAACGATCTGTTTTATCCATTGCGGTAATTCAAAGTTTTTTTGTAAAGGATCACCTATATTTTCCCAATATACTTGTAGCCCTAATCTTCTTAATTGATCAGCCTTTTTTACAATATCTCTAATTTCGTAGGATAATTCTTTAGCCCCATCACTTAATATCTTATGTCTCATTAACTAAACTGCTATTATTTAAGAGTATACTAAAATGTCGATTTTTATACACCTATCTTTTGACTGGAATAGGTTGGGGCAGGAAAATACTGCTCTTTAATGCCTTGTTTAATCATTAAACTCAACCAATTAAAATCTGTTTTAGGAAAATACAAACCATATTCAGCTATTGTATCCAACGATTTTTTTTGTATATAATTAATTTTTCTAGGATATTGATTAAATCTTTCCACCCAAAAATTAATTTGATTGACTATTTTTCTTTCTTCAATCGTTCCATCAAAATCACGGACATTCTGTTTGAAATTCTCTATATCTACAATCTCAATTTCATAGCCCATTTCCTTTATCATTATTGCTATTTGTATAAATGAAATATAATAAGGATTTTCTAAGTGATAGCAAATCATATCGTTTTGAAATGTATTTAAACTTAATTGGGCTATTCCTTTGGAAACAATATCAACATGAGAAAATGAAACAAATTCCATATAATTATCAGGAACTTGTTTTAAAATGATAATACCCTTAATAATTTGAAAAATTCTGTTTTGTTCTATATTGTACTGAAACTTTCCGTACAATGAGTCTGCGGCTATATGTCCCACTCTATATATTTTACCTTTCCCTTTATTAGCAAAATAATTACGAATCATTTTTTCAGCTTCAAACTTACTTTTTTCGTAATCTGAAATGAATGATTGTCCATAATCAAAATCTTCTTCTGAAAATATTTGTTCGTCACTTGTGAGAGAATACCCACTTACTGCTAAAGTTGAAACATAATAGACTTCAATGCTTTCACTATTATTTGCAATGTCAATTATTTTATTAGTAGAATTTAAATTAGTTTTAATTAATTCGGAATAACCCTTTGTAAGATTAATATTAGCTGCTACATGAATAATCAAATCAGTTCGTCGAATAATTTCATCATAATAATCTTTATTAATTCCAAAGTTATCCGACAGTAAGTCTCCATTAACTACTACTACCTTTTGCCAAAAATCCGATGGAATGTAATCAAAATAATATGTAAGCCTACTTATCAATCTATCATTCGAATTTTCATAATCCTCTCCTCTTACAAGACAATATATTTTTGAAGTGTTAGAATTTATTAATTCCATGAGCAAATTACTTCCTAAGAAACCTGTGGCTCCTGTAAGAAATACCGTTTTCCCCCTTTCTAAATTTGCCTCAAAAGACTTTGTTTTTAAATTATAAAAAGGCAATCCAACGGAATTAGCATTACTATAAAGCTTATTGATATTAGATAAACTGAAATCAATATTTTCTTTTTTTATAATACTTTCCATAGACTGTACAAAACGCTTCGCTATTGATTCAATTAATCTCTGACTAAAATAATTCGTTTGATACTGAATATCTATAACTAATACATTGCCAATGAATCTTGAAGTGAAAAAAATTTTATATTCACTTACTGACTCTCCAAATCGCGAAGGTCCGCAATTTAAATAAGAAGGCGTTAAGGTTAAGGATGAATTTCCAAACTGATTTGATAAATGTCCTAAATAGTTGAATCTAATATCTGATTTTTGTTCTTCAAATTCTTGCAATTGACGTTCCAAATTAAGTTGAGTTGCTTTTTCCGAAGTTAAGGTTAGAATATCAATACAATTATGCATATCCGCCTTATCATATTCAAGATTTACGGGAATGGTAGTAGACCACCAAGACACTGATCTGCTCAAATCAGGAAGTTCTGAATTTTGTGCACGGCTATGAAACTCTATATCAATACTAATTTCCTTTAAATCAAACTCCATCAAAACTGAGTTAGTCAACGCGCTTAATAATAATCCTCCCATTACATTTTTTTGGTCTTCCTTTTTAGAAAACACAAATGATGTTTCTTGAGGAATTACTATACTGTAAACTAAATACTTATCAATAAATTGAGAGTTCTCGAAGATTGCGGTCAATGGAAGTCTGGCAATTTTGCCCAATAAACCTGCCCGAGGCAAGATTTGCTTATTCCTATGTTCTATTTGTTCATAAAAATCATTAGAAATATTTTCAAAGATTACTCTTGGAAGTGCCTTTTCATTGCATATGTATCTGTAATAATCCAAAATTTCTTCTATAATAATATTCCAGGAAATAACATCAATAACAAGGTGATGACAAGCCAGGAATAAATAATCTTTCCCTTTAGGATCTATAAAAATATGAGCTTTAAGCAATATTCCGTTTTCTGGTGATAATTTATTCAATATTTCGCTTACTGTTTCTTGAATTTGGCAAGCATTTGAAATATTATTATTTAATATTGAAACCTCAACTCTTGTATTATTAATTTCTTTTTTAGTCAATTTTATATCATTATGAACAAATCTTTTCGTCAATTCACAATGGCCTTCTATAATGCAATTTAATGCCATAGCCATATTTCTTACTCCAATATTTTCTTCTGTTTCAAATAAAACATATTGACTATATACGTCTGATTTAAAATTCCTTTTTTGCAAATAACTTCTTTGGGAAAATGTTAAATGGTTGTGAGATGTTTTTTTTGATCTTTCCAAAACAGTTACCTTTTCAGGATTATGCGAAGCAAATTCCCTAAAAATGGGCTTGTTATTAAGATCTGTGATATGTATTTTATATCCTTCTCGCTGCAGCCTACCAATAAGCTGTATTGCTAGTAAAGAATCCCCTCCTATTTCAAAAAAGTTGTCTTCTTCAAATAGTTGTGACCTGTTTAATATTTTTTTCCAGTTTTCTTCTACTATATTATGCCAAGAATCATTAATACTTTTCTGAACTTTTTTTAAATTAATAGTTTCAGATGACTGAAAAAAAACTTTTAACGCATTTAAATCTATTTTTCCATTAGAATTATAAGGGGTATGAGCGTAAAAATAAAAATTAGTTGGGATTTTATATGTAGGAATCCTTAATGACAGCCACTTCTTTAATTCCGTAGCCTCTAATTTTTCTAGTGTTTTAATATATGCTTCAATGATAATGTGTTGTTCTACATTTTTTGTTGTTATTATTACATTATCTATAAGTGGATGTGAAAGTAATTCAACTTCAATTTCTCCTAACTCAACCCTGTAACCTCTAATTTTTACCTGACGGTCTGTTCTATATAAAAATTCAAAATTTCCGTCTGTCAACTTTTTACATATATCTCCCGTTTTATAAAATCTTTTTTTCTCATCGGCTATTTTTAAAGTCACAAATTTCTTGGAATTTTCAATTTCATTATTGAAATAACCAGAACTAACTCCTGACCCAGATATATATAATTCTCCTATATCTCCATCGTGATCACCCAAAAAACAATTCATATCTCCCATAGGCGTACCAATGGGGACAGAATCTGTGTTATTGAAATGGATAGATTTTTTTTCCACCTTATACATCAGCGCACCAACAGTAGTTTCTGTCGGTCCATAGTGATTATACAAGTCACAACAAATTTTTAATTCAAAAATTTGTTCAACTATTTTCCATGTTAATTTTTCACCTCCTACAATAAGGTGATTAATTGAGTATTCATTAGAATTTTGATTACTTGACAACAACGAAACTAAATGCGATGCGGTAATCTTTAGCAAAGAAATTTTTTCATCATTCAGTATAGAATTAAAAACAAGCGGGTCTGTAGATTCTCTTTTACTAAAAATACGGAGTGTCCCTCCAGATATTAATGCTATTACCAAATTAGTCAATCCTAAATCTGCTGCAAAAGTAGATACATGCCCCGCTTTTACATTTTTAGGACACCCCAATCGTGAATAAGCCGAATATGTATAATGCAATAAATTCGTATGGGATATTTGTACTGCTTTAGAAGTTCCAGATGTGCCACTTGTCAAAATGATATAACAAAATTCCGGATAAATATCAGGCATTTTCGAATTATTTGATATATGTATATCACCATTTAATAAGCTACTAAAACTAATACTTTTACATGGGAGATCTGAAAACTGTGATATATCTTCAGCTATAATCAACTCTGCATGTATATCCCTTATTTTTGATTTATTAATTTGTACGCTATCCTCAGATTCTAATAAAACAGGTATCCCTCCAGAAAACAAAATGCCCCAAAAAGTCAAAACACTTGTGGTGTCCTTTTTAGTGATACACACTATTCTGGTTCCAGACTTAATATCCAATTGAACTAACAAACGTGCAATATGTATAGCCTGTTTGTCTAGCTCAAAATAAGTTAATGAATTATTAGAATCTTTTATTGCAATATTATCAGGATATTTTTTAACAATGCTTTTGAATAAATCTACTATAGTTTTATGAAAAATTTCCATTAGTATAGATCTTGTAATTATTATAGATGGAGATATATGAGATTTTCAGGAATTTTTATAAATGCTATGGATAGGATTGCCTCGTCGGCCTAATAGAAATATTATCCAGATTTACGTTGCCTGGTAGCATTATAAGGAAATTTATTACTTTAGCTATATCATCTGCTAACAGTACGGGGCCAACTTCTTCCGAATAACGCTTAAACCAATTTTCATCATATCCTGCAGAAGCTTGAAAATTAGTACTAACCAAACCTGGTTCAATTAAAGTAACTCTGATTCCATACGGCCCTAATTCTCTTCGTAAAGCTTCTGTGAGCCCATGAGCAGCAAACTTTGTCGCTCCATAAATTGAGTTAAAAGGTGACACATTTCTCCCAATAGATGATCCAATAACGACAATATCCATTGGATCCTTAATAAAATTACGGTTACCTGCCATTTCGAGCATTAGTTTACTGATATGTTTTAAAGAATTCATTAATCCCATAATATTGATATCAATTACTTCTTGCCATTTATCAGAATTAGAAGTTATTAACGTACCAGGTAAACCCCGTCCTGCAGAGGCTATAAATATACTAGGCAATTCACCCCATATAGCTAATGAGGCTTCAATACAATTTGCAATAGTATCCTTATCTACAATATTTCCACTGACTGCCTTTGAAGACAATTCATTAGTAGCGTTATTAATAGTACTTTCAACTTCTTCCAGTTTTTGTTTATCTCTTGCATTCAAAATTACCTTAACACCTTGCTTGGCGAGCATCAATGCTGTAGATTTTCCTATTCCAGAACTAGCGCCTGTAATTATAGCTATTCGTTTTCCCATATGCGTTTAACAAAATATTGTTTAAGTATTAGTTTACGATCTAAATATATTTAAAACTCCTCATTATTAATTTTAAACCAATGATGAGGAATACCCTTATACTCAAATTCTTCAATAAATTTCAAACCGATTTTTTGAAGTATCTTTATTGAAGAAGTATTTTCAATATGTACGAAACCATACATTTCCTTTAATTTTAATTGCTCGAATCCGAAATCTAATACGGCCCTAGCTGACTCTGTTGCATATCCGTAACCCCAATATCTCTTAATAAGTCTATACCCTATATCATAAAAACCACTATGGTTATTCAACGTTTCTGTATTAAGTTTTAATCCAGACCAACCAATAAAACTATTTGTTCTCTTCTCTATTATAGCCCAGCGGCCTATACCATTATCTGTATATTGCTGCCTGATATAATTTATTACCCTAATAGCTTCTTCAATACTGTCCACTGGTTTTTCTGAAAGGTGCGTGAATACTTCTGGATCAGAATATAATTCATACATTCCAATAGCGTCTTCGGGCAATATCTCCCTTAAAACTAACCTCTCAGTAACAATTGATGTTTTCATCTCTTTTAAAATTACTCGACCGATTCTTTAGTCTCTGGACAAAAAGACTTAATTATATCTACGAAGTGGATATAATTAACCTCAGAGATTGCTTCCCAATGACTCCCTCTAAGATAAGTTAATTTAAAGTTACCTTCAGAAAAATTTTGCCATTGATTCATTTCTGTTTTGCTTGTATTATCTGTTGATTCGAATGCATAGATATCTGTTTTAATTTTCCCGTGTTGCTTGTACTTATTCAACAGTCTAATGTTATTAAATAAAAATCCTTCGAAGTCGTGAGAGGATCCGATGGAATCTGTCAATTCAAGATCATGATTCATCAATACCTTTTTTATATCCTCTTGCATGATTTCTATAGAAGCATTGTCAATCTTTATCTTTCTGTCAACTATTAACAATGCCTTTGGGTTAAACTTTTTTTCTAATATTTTTAACACCTCAAAAGAAATTAATGCCCCCATCGAATATCCTAAAACAATGAAATTGTCGTCTTTTTGATATCGCTCTATCTGATCAGCAAATCCTGCTGCTATTTGCTCAATCGAATATGACATTGCTTTTTCTTCCAAACCAGGATATTGTAACCCATAACAAGTAAAATCGTCTTCTAATTTTTCTGCCAATGCTTTATACATTATTGAATTACCTGAAATTGGTGGGATAAAATAAATAGTAGGTCCATCATTAACATTAGAGCTAGTTAACCTAACCAATCCAGAACTATCAGATCTCCCAATATTTGCCAAATGTTCAATTGTAGGGTTACTAAAAATATCCTGAACTTTTAGTGTAAGAGAATGTCTGAGATTTAATGTATTTAACATCTTAATGAGTTTAAGGCTATTCCCTCCAATCTCAAAAAAATTGTCTCTTATCCCGATATTATCTCTGTTCAAAATCTCCTCCCAAACAATTACAAAATCTCTTTCTTTTTGACTGCGTGGAGGAAAATACTTTTCATAATCCTCTCCTTCATATGGATCTGGCAGAGCATTTCTATTAATTTTCCCGCTAGCAGTCAAAGGGAAACTATCTATAAGTATAAAATATTTAGGGATCATATAATCAGATAAACGATTCGCTAACCCCAAACGGAGATCTTCGATATCCAAATTCTCTTTCGCCACTATATATGCTACTAAAAATTTTTCTCCGTTTTCATCATCTTTATCTATTACTATAACATTCTGTATGGCTTTATTTTCTAGCAGAGTATTTTGAACTTCTTCCAACTCAACACGATTACCAAATATTTTGACCTGAGAATCTAGCCTACCAATATACTCAATCATCCCATCATCTGTCCACTTAGCCGAATCACCTGTTTTATAAACCAACTTCCCAGGACAATAAGGATTTTCAACAAACCTTTCCTTGGTAAGCGCTTCGTTTAAATACCCTTTTGAAACGCCATCACCACCAATGTAAATCTCACCGTCTACTCCTATCGGCATTAATTTCATATGTCGATCTAATATATAAACCTCCGTGTTGACTATTGGTTTCCCTATCAACATCTTTTTAGCATCATATCCAACTTTATAGTATGTTGAATAAACCGTTGTTTCAGTAGGTCCATACATATTATATATATCTATTTTATTGCCCAAATTTTTATACAATTCTCTAGTCAATGAAAGTGATAGTTTTTCACCGCCAATTAATATTTTTTTCAAAAATACTTCTGGCTTAATTTCCGTTAGAAAAGTATTCAGTATAGATATTAATGATGGAGTAGATTGCAAATGAGTAACCTTATGATATGTCAAATTGCCAAATACCGAATAATCTTCGCTCTTATTCTTAGGTTGACTAGAAAATATATCTGTAGCATTTTTTTGTAAAACAATTTTATATCCCAGTGTTAATGTCCAAAGTAACTCTATTACTGAAATATCAAATACGACATTTGTCAAGGCTAGCATTACACCACGTTCCTCTCCAAATATATCATTCATTCCAGCAAAAAGATTTAACATGTTTCTGTAAGACACTTTTATTCCCTTAGGCTTTCCTGTTGAACCCGAAGTATAAAGAACATAAGCAATACTATCTACAGAAGTATTTACGCCTAGGTTAGTCTCGTTATAAAAACTGTATTCCCTTTTAAAACTTTCAATTGAATCATTATCAATAACCACCTTACACCTACTGTCCGAAATAATGTATGATATTCGATCTTCTGGAAATCCAGGGTCTATTGGCAAATAACCAGCACCTAATTTTAAAGTAGCAAGTATAGTAATTATAGTCCATTGATTGCGATCTAATTTAATAGCTACTAAATCAGGATCAGAAATATTATACTTGTGCTTTAGAAAATAAGCTAACTGATTAGATTTTTTATTTAACTCTTCATATGAAATCTCTTCCCCTTCAAAAACTAATGCTGTTTTATTTGAATCGCAATTCACCCTTTGCTCAAAAAGGGTTACAAAATTTTTTTCCTTTTGATAATCAAAGAACGTATTATTGAATTGATTTGTAAGTTGAAAAATTTCTTTCTGGTTCAAATATTTTAGTTCTTCGATTGCTATTAGTGGAGAGACTAGTATGTTCTCTAGAAGTTGTATTAAATGTTGGGAAAATTGTTCTAATAGCTCTACTTCATATACATCGCTATTATATTCTAGACATAATTTAATCTCATCGTTTTCTTCTGAAAAATTGAATGTTAAGTCATACTTACTTTTATTAATGTCTGTGTATTCATATGTACTAACTTCTAAATCAATTAATGATTGAAGGTTACTTTTATCATTTAATTTCGTGTTTTGCAGAACTAACATAACATCAAATAATACACTCCTACTTATATCTCTTTTTAAATTTAGATCATCGACAAGTTCATCAAGAGGATATGATTGATGTTTAAAAGCTTTCACAGATGAAGCTTGTACATTTCTCAATAATTCAATAAAACTACTTCCAATGTCTATTTTTGTTCGAAGAGCAATCATGTTAACATATAATCCAATCTGATTTTCCAAATCAATATGTTCCCTTCCTGCTACAGGAGTGCCTATGATGATGTCATTTTGTTGGGTATAACGATACAGCAGGATTTTCACTAAAGACATCAACCCCATAAATAATGTTGCGCCTTCTTTCTGAACAGCTAATTTTAAGCCTTTGGTTAATTGAGAATTAATTGTCTTATTAATAACTCCGCCACTGTATGTCTTTACCTTTGGGCGAATTTTGTTAGACGGTAGATTTAATACCGGAATATCTCCTTCAAATTGCTCTAACCAGTATTTTTTGTGGATACTAAATGAATCAGACAACAATTGCTGCTGCTGCCATGCAGCAAAATCTTTATACTGTATAGTTAGATTTGACAATAAGGCTACTTCCTTATTTAGATAAGATTTATAAATCAGTAATAACTCATTTATAAGATTCCCCATTGACCAACCATCACCAATTAAATGATGCATTGTATAAGAAAAAATCCATTTGTCATTTTCTACACAGTAAAGATTAGATCTAAGTAAAGGAGCCTTTGACAAATCAAAAGCTTCATATAAATCTCTGCTTATATATTGATTTAAGGTATAAGATTTATTTGTATCTTTTCTTAAATCTGTTAGTGGTATCAAAAAATCAACCTCATCGACGGAGAGAATAAATTGTTTAATTTCTCCGTTTGCATCTTCTTTAAATACTGTTCTTAAACTTTCATGTCTTGTCATTAAAACATTAAAAGCAAAAGTTAGTGCATTATAATCCAAATTACCCTTAAACATATAAATGCCAGGCATATTATATGCTATATTCCCCTCTTCAAATTGACAAACAAACCACAGTCTGCGCTGAGCAGATGACAAAGGGTAATTGTCCGTTAGATCCACTGCTTTAATAGAACTAAACAAATCTCTTTCTGAACCCTCTATAATAACAGAAAGCTTCTCTACTGTCGGGGTTTTGAAAACATTTATCAAATCTAACTTTACGCCGAACGTTTTATAAATTGCAGATACAGATCTAACAGCCTTCAAAGAGTCTCCACCTATTTCAAAGAAATTATCTTTTATACCTATTTCATCAACCTCTAATATGATTTTCCATATTTTAATTAATTCTTTCTCTGTTTCATTTTTAGGTGGTACGTATTGGGATTTATTCGCATCAAATATAGGGCGCGGAAGCTTTTCATGATCGACTTTTCCATTAGGCATGAGCGGTATTTTCTGCAACTCTACCAACTTAGGCACCATGTACTGAGGCAAACAATTACTTAAAATATCATACACCAATTCAATATTAATTTTATCAATGGCAACATAAGCAACTAAAAATTTTTGTCCGTTGTCATCTAATCTTACTGTTACTACACAGTTTTGAACTCCCTTAATACTCAAAATCCTACTTTCAATTTCTCCTAACTCCACTCTGAAGCCACGTATTTTGACTTGCGAGTCTTTTCTACCTTTCAACTCAATTCTTCCATCTTGCTTATACCTTCCAATATCTCCCGAACGGTAAAGTCTCCCATTATTTTTAAAAAATAATGGGTTGAAAAGTTTTTTTTCTGTTAACGTTTCATTATTAACATACCCAATAAATTCGTAACTGCCCAAAACGCATATTTCACCCCAAGCTCCTAATGGCACTGGATTGTCAAACTCATCAAGAATAAAAATCTTTGTATTAGAAAGTGGCTTCCCAACAGGGGGGAGTTGATTATTATTTAAGAGCTCATGATCCAGTATGTAAGAAGTAACAACATGTAACTCTGAAGACCCATAATGATTATGTAATCTTAGCTGTGGTTGTTTTTCTAAAAATTCCTTTAGGCTTTTTGAGATTTTCAATTGTTCTCCAGCAGTAATTATATTTACCAAACTACTTTTGAAATTACTAGAAAAATCGTTGAACTCGCTAAATAAGAAGTTTAAATAAGAAAATGGTAAATATAGATTTTGTATTTCATTAACCTCCAAAAATTTTGATAGGTATTGAACATCCTGACGTTCAATTTCTCCTATTAGGTATAATTCTCCTCCATAACAAAGAGTACTCATGATCTCCTGAAAAGAAACACAAAAATTAATAGAAGTAAATTGTAAACATCTCAATGAAGGATCTATATTGGATCTGTTATTATGCCATTGAATAAGGTTTGACAGTAATCCGTGTGATAGTATAGCACCGTTAGGTGTTCCAGTAGAGCCTGATGTATACATTAAGTATAAGGCATCTTTCATATTGTTAACAACGCTAGTATTATCTTTTGAAAATAATTCAAGGCTGAACTTTATTTCATCGTAATTTATGATTACGCCTTTGAAATCTTCTAGTAACTTCTCCTTACCTGAATCAACTAATACTAATTCGCATTCGCTGTCATTTAACATATGTTTTATCCGGTCTTTCGGATAAGAAGGATCTATTGCAAGATAAGTACCTCCGGATTTGATAACTGCCAGGATACTAATAATCATACTAAACGAGCGATCCAAAGATATAGCTACAGTTTTGTTAGATTTAATAGAGAACCTCTCTCTTAAAAAGTGTGCTAACTGATTCGAACGTTCATTTAAGTCATTATAAGTAATTTCTTCTCTATTAAATACTAACGCCGTTTTCCCAGGTGTCAATTGAACCTGTCTTTCGAAAAGCTCCTGAACAGTAAAATCTTCGAATGATGATGAAGTGTCATTAAATTGTAACAACAGTTTGTTTTTTTCATCACTATCAATAATCGATATTTCACTAATCGTAGAATGAGGTTCTTTAATAGTACTTTTGATTAGTGTTGAATAATTTTTTGACATTCTCTCAATAGTGGAACGATTAAATAAATCACTATTGTATTCTATTGTAACGCTTAACTGATCTTTGTTATAATCATTAACAAAAAATATTAAATCAAACTTACTAATATTAACATCTTCATTTAGAGTGACGGGTAAGGAGAAGATTTCTGCATTTTGTAATTTGATATTAGGATCACTTGAGTTAGTATTGTTGTATGCCAACATTACATTAAATAAAGGAGATTGAGTCAAATCTCTGGCTAATGATAATTTATCTATAAAATAATCAAATGGGTAATCCTGATTGTCATAACTTTTTAAAGACTCTAATTTTACAAGCTGAAGCAATTCATTAAACCCTAAATTAGGATCTATAAAATACCTACATACAATAGTATTCACGAAAAATCCAATAACCCCAAACAGATCATCATTTTTTCTGCCTGCAATCGGAGACCCAATGATTATATCTTTTTGACCACTATATTTGTATAATAAAATTCCTAAAGTAGCTAAAAAGTACATGTTAGCGGTGATATTCATTTTTTCACACAAGTCTTTTAGCCGACTAGAATCTTCATTATCTAGTAAAAAACTTACTGATCCACCGTTGAAAGTTTGTACTATCTCTCTTTGGTTATCAAGAGGCATATCAATCCCGTTAGGCTTATCCTGGAATTTTGTCAACCAATACTGCTCCATTGAATCAAACTTTCCTTCATCAATCAAGCTATTGTGCCAAGCTGCATAATCCTTATAAGTAACATTCAATTCTGGCAGCTTGACAGGTTGGCAATTATATAAAGCATTATATACTTGACTAAACTCATTGAGTATTATTCCGTGTGACCACCCATCACTAATAATATGATGTAAATTAAGGAATAAATAATTCTGAGTTTCACTTAACTTAAGTATAGCAATTCTAATTAAAGGCCCATTTTCTAAATCAAACGGCAATTCCGATACTCTTTTATATTCTTCTTTTATTTTCTCATCCTTTTGATCTTCAATAAGGTGGCTATAGTCTAAATACTCAAAATAGATTCCCATCCGATCCAGAATTTTCTGTCTCGGCTCTCCATTTACAGTTATAAAGACAGTTCTTAAACTCTCATGTCTTTGTGTTAATATATCCGCGGCTTGAGTACATAAATTAAGATCAAACGCTCCTTTAATCAATATTCCATGTGGTAGATTGTAGGAAATAGAATCTTCTTCAAATTGCGACAATATCCATACTCTTTTTTGAGCATACGATAAAGCATAATGTTCCTGAGGAGCTATATTCTTGATTGGAGCAACCTTTATTTTATCGACAGAAGAGATTTTCGATATCAATCCTGAAATTGTTGGATTGTCAAAAAACTCTTTTATCGCGATACTTGTATGGAATTTTTTTTGAACAAAAGTTAATAACCTAGTTACTTTTATACTATGCCCACCTAATTCGAAAAAATTGCTTTTTACCCCTATTTTATTTACATCCAAATGCAGCACCTCGCTCCATATCTGCACTAATTCTTGTTCAATCTCTGTGACAGGTGCAATATAATTATCACTATCAGCAATAACTGAATCATCAATTGTTAACAATAATTTTCGATCAAGTTTTCCATTTGAAGTGCTCGGGAAATTATCTACTTGAACATAATAAGCGGGTAACATATAAGTAGGTAATTTTTTACTCAATCTTAAACGAATTTCTGAAGAATTAAGATTGTTATTGCTTATATAATAAGCAATTATTACAAAATCATCCCTTTCTATTGCTTTCGTTAAAACAACTGCTTTATTAATTTCTTCAATTTCTTCTAAAGCTTGTTCAATTTCTGAAGGTTCTATCCTATATCCCCTAACTTTTATTTGATGGTCTGTTCTACCAATATATTCAATAGTTCCATCTTCCAACCATTTCCCTAAATCTCCAGTCCTATACATTTTTTCGCCTCTCAAAAAAGGATTAGGAATAAACTTTTCATCTGTTAAGACCTTATTATTCAAATAGCCTGCTGCCAAGCCATGTCCCGAAGTATGAATCTCTCCAATCACACCTATTGGTACAGAATTTAAATCTTGGTCTAAAATATAATGTCTAGTATTTTGTATTGGTTTCCCTATTAAAACTTTGTCTAAATTTATTTCAGTAGGAATTTTATAAAAAGTCGTATCATTCGAACATTCAGTTTGACCATATCCATTCCATACGGAAAGGTGTTTATTGTGATGTAAAAGCTTCGACAAATAATATGTATTTAACTTCTCTCCTGTAAGAATCAAATCACTAATATTCTGCATTTTTAATTCTTCAGAAGAATAATAAATGTACTCATTTAACTGAGAAGGAATGATTTCTAAAATCTTTATATTGTATAAGGCAACTTTATCCAATAATTTATTGATATTAATTAGCTCTTCTTTATTGCAAATAACCAGTTTCGTCCCCGTCAGTAGGGGAGCCCAAAGTTGCCATGTCCCGCCTACGAAATTAATTTTTGAATTGTGACACATTACCTCACGATGGTTCAACTGCAGCACGTCAATCTTACTATATACCTGATTAACAATCCCCTTGTTTTTAATTAAGACCCCTTTAGGATTGCCAGTGGAACCGCTTGTGTAAATAAGATAGACTATATCTTCTGCATCATTAATTATACTGAGGTTTTCTTTACTGTAATTCTCTTTTTTCTGTTTTATCTTGGCTATCTCATCATCAGTGATAAAAATTTCACACCCACTATCACTAAAAATATAAGCTACACGCTCTTCTGGAAACTCTTCGTCAATTGGCAAATAAACACCTCCAGATTTTAAAATTCCCAGCAACATCACAGCCATATCTTCATTTCTTTCAGATTTTATGGCCACAAAATCTCCTCTCTTTACTCCGTGTACTGATCTTAAATAATGCCCTATCTGATTTGAGCTTTCATTTAATTGCTTAAATGAAAGTGTAGTATTATCAAAAATTATAGCCACATCATCAGGTGTTCTTTCTGCCTGTTTTTCAAACAATTCAATAAGAGTCTTATCACTAGGATAGCTTTTATCCGAATCATTAAATTTTTTTAATATTGTTTGTTTTTGGCTTTCAGATAAGTAATCTATTTGGTTAATTGGCTTATCTGGATTAGCTATAATCATTTCAAGTAAAAAGAAAAAATTATCTTTTAAGCGTTGAATAGTAGCTATATCATATAAATCAGAATTGTATTCCAGCACTAAACTCAAACCATCTGATTTCTCTTCAAATTCAAACGTCAAATCAAATTTACTTATCAGATAATTTCCAGCATCATGATATTTAGATAATTTAATATCCCCAATACTGGTTTTAGAAAGATTGACTTTATCAGTATTTTGTAAAACCACCAATACATCAAATAAGGCAGTCCTACTGAAATCCTTTTTGAGATTTAGTTTATCTACCAATTCATCAAATGGATAATCCTGATGTTCATAAGCACTCAAAGTAACATTTTTAACATTTTCAAATATCTCTTTAAATGAATGTTCTTTTTTAAAAGTTGTCCTCAAGGCTAATGTATTAACAAAAAAACCTATTTGACTTTCCAAATCTAAATCCCGTCTACCTGCAAGTGTAGTTCCTAAAATGATATCTAATTGATTGGTGTATTTGTACAATAATATATTAACCAATGTCAATAAACCCATAAACATTGTGCCTCTCTCTTTCTTGGATAAATCTTTAATTCCCTTGGCGAGATCTGGAGTGATAATGTAACTGACTTGCCCTCCATTATATGTTTTAGTAGATGGTCTTTTTTTATCTGTATGCAAATTCAGAATAGGTAGATCTCCACTGAACTGTTTTTGCCAATACTCTTCGTCAAGCGATAACGCTTGACTATTTAGCAGATCTTGCTGCCATTCAGCATAATCTTTATATTGGATCCTTAGAGGAGGTAGTGGATTAGATTCTTTTCTAATTATGGAATTATACAACAATAAAAACTCTCTTAATAATATGCTCAGCGACCAAGCATCACTAATAATATGATGCATTGTAAAATTAAATATCCACTGCTCTTCGTTCACTTGAATAAGTAAAGTTCTGATAAGTGGTCCTTTCTCTAAATTAAATAAAGTTATTGCTTCGTTATTTATAAGTTCCCTAATTCGCTGTTCTTTATCTATTTCATGGCGTATGTCTACATATATTATATCACTAGAAAATTGCTCCTGCGGACAAATATATTGCCTTACTTCTCCATCAGAATTAAGCTTAAATATTGTTCTTAGTATTTCATAGCGGTTTATTAGATGCATATATGATTTCCTTAAAACATCTATTTCTAAGGAACCCTCTATCAAAAATGTATTAGATAAGTTATATGTTCTACTAGCGCCATCCAGTTGACTTAATATCCACAAACTTTTTTGAGAAGAGGATAATCTGTATCCAGCTTCCTCTTTAAATGATATATTATTGTTATCCATGATTGTTGATAGAATTATAATAATTAAACCTATAAAAATTACTAATTAAAAATTTCATCAACTTATATAGGTTGATGAAATTAATGTATATAACAAGAAAAATTATTTCCAATCGTCTCTTGTCGGATAAAATATCTCTAATATCACACACGCAGTAACTGCCTTGCCGTGATGGATAGCATTAGACGGTATTACACAAACACTTCCAGCCGTTAATTGCCATTGAACATCCTCTATAAATAGCTCGAAGTCCCCCTTTTCACAAATTGATATTTGTAAATTAGAATGGCTATGTCTCGGCAATACTGCTCCTTCTTCAATAGTTACTCTACTGAAAGTAAAAGATGAAGATGAATCGTCAATCGCAGAAAATCCCTTAAGGCGTTCCACTGGATTTTTATCAAATGATATTAGCATAAATAGTATTTATTTGAAAATTTGATTTTTTATCATACGACTACACGCCTCTTCAATGAGGTGATCTTCCACTGCAAAACAGAATCGAAGAAAATTTTTACCAATATCACTTTGGAAGAAAATTTCTCCTGGTACAGCGCAAACTCCTATTTTTGTCAAAATATTTTCTGCGGTAGCTATAGAATCTCCGATACCTAAATGCGAAATATCTAATAAAATAAAAAAACCACCTTGGGGAACTATAGGGGTACCAATTTTCTGTAATCCATAAATTAGCCTATCTCTTTTTTGTTGAAATATCTTTGAAATGAACGAGATATCTTCAGAAGAGACTGTATTTAGATGGTGACCTATGGCAGATTGAAAGGGGGTAGGAGCACAAGCATTCAGAAGCCCATTTACTGCAGCTATATTTGTTGTCAGCTCTCTACTAGAAATAGTATATCCCACTCTCCATCCTGTAATGAAAAATTGCTTAGAGAAAGATTTTATAATAACTATCTTTTTATATTCGTTTATATAAGAGGTAAAAGAATGATACCTTAATGAATCATAAACATAGCAATCATATACCTCATCACTTATAATAAACAAATCAAATCTTTTCGCAACATTTAAAATAATTTGTATTTCTTTTTTTGAAAATACTTTGCCCAAAGGATTACTTGGGCTACAAACTAATATAGCCTTTGTGTTATTCGAAATTGCATTAGTGAGTTCTTCTTCCGTTATCTCATTTAAATTGCCACTCCATTCTATTATTTTTGGAAAATGTCCCGCCATTTTGAGTCCATCCCTATGATAGTCCCAAAATGGTTCAAAAATAATTACTTCGCTTTCTGGAGGCAATAACGCTTTATATGAAATAAACAGAGCGCTACTCCCTCCCGCAGTTATAACTATGTTCTCATCCTCTATCTGTTTATACCCCTGATTATTAATATTTTTTGCGGTAGCACTTCTTAACTCTATGAGGCCATAGGGTGAAGAATAAACATTTTCGCCTTTTGTGATTGCTAAATTGGCGAATTGGATCAAAGACTCCTTTACAGGTAGATTACAACTTCCTTGAGCTAAATTTATTCCTTTTAATTCTCTACATCTTTGTGCCAACGATGCAATCGGGGATATTGTGAATGTCATTCTTTAACGATTTGATATTTGAAATATTCAGTGGATAAATGGCGTCTTCGGGATAGCCCAGATTTAAAGCGTGTTTCTTAGCATAATAGTAAAATTTCGTAATATCTTGTTTCCACTCCTCAGGTACTTCTAGTTTAAAATTATGGATATCATTCATAATTGCCGTAACATCATCAGAAGAATACCTCGAATAATTCAGACTCATCTCCAAGCTTTTGAAAGCGTTCGCTACAGCCATAGTCCACTTAGCAAGTACCACACTTGTACATCCAGGCTTGATTTCAAATACTCCCATATTTCTCCTTATTCTGGAATCAGTAACCGTATTAATAGCAATAGAATTAAACGTGGTTACCACTTCAGCGTCCTCTAATAAAGGATAAAACTTTTTTAATTTCTCTAAACTATTTTTTGCGAGATCATATCTCTTATTTTCCGGAAGCATGAAATCCGATATGTTTTTAGGAACACGACATGAGATATCATCCATCTTACATATATCGATATGTGCACTTGGAGGATGATAAACCATAGCGACAGAATTATTAAATGGACTATACATCCCTCCATATGCATGTTCCAGTTTCAAACAAGTGAAGTTTAATGTATTTTTCGATTCACGTAATTTTACTAACGATATATTTCTTTGAGCCAAGTAAATATCTGGGAATGTCAATTCATTGTTTATCATTTTAGAAAACTCAAAACTGTTAACTCCAGCAGCAATACATACCTGAGAAAAATGATGGATGCCCGACTCTTGTTCTTTGTTTATTGTATGTATTTCATATTCTTCGCCAGTTAAATTAATTTTCAAAATATTTAGAGAATCTATTACTGGGATATCTAGTTTCTTGATATGCCAATCTAATAAGGTAGAGACATAAACTGGATTAAAGCCACGTTGCGGAGTAACGAAAGCATAATCCGCGTCTAAAACATTCCCAGATATATTTCTGTCTATTTTAAAGCATTCATCAGGCTCTCCAAAAACAAACTTTTGATTGGGGTCCAACGCAATACTTGTTTCATACTCAGATTTTAATAGATTAAAATTATCCTGACAACGTTTTATAATATTATCATCAGTACGTGACATTTCAACCGAAGGTATTATCCTTGAATAGTCTTTCCCCGCATAAATAAAATCTGGAAAAAAATTTTCATTTATTACTCTTGCATGAAAACAATCTAAAGCGCTCTGATTATCATATGGATACTCTGATCCACTGTGATTTTCGCTGACCACCTTACTGGTCTCAGAACATAAACAGTAAACTTCTGGATCTTTGCTTGTCTTATTATCAAATATGACTACATCGTATCCGGCTTTTTTTCTAACAATCGCCGAAATACATCCGGCTATACCTGCACCTATTACAACATGTTTTTCATTTCTCATTTTTCTCATTTATTAAGATAAAAATATATTCTATTGATTTTTTACTGGTATTATTCTTTTATGACTTTTATTGTTTTCCAAACTGATAATTTGCGTACTAATATTTCTTATCGTAGGATCGTCAAACATAGTTCTATATGATAATTCTACCCCGATATCAAACTTGATTCTCGACAATATTCGACTGGCAGACAAAGAATGTCCACCTAAGTCGAAAAAGTTATCTTCAACCCCAATATTTTCTTTATCCAACACTTCCTTCCAAATATTAACTAGTTTTATTTCAAGATCATTGGCAGGTGCTACATAATTAACTGTATCATATCTCTCTTCAATATTATATGACAATAAATGCTTTCTGTCTAATTTACCACTTGGGGTTAATGGAAATTCATCGATCTGAATAAAAATGCTAGGGATTAAATATTCAGGTATAAGCTCCTTTAATTTTTTTCTAAGCAATGAAGAATCAATGGTATATTCGGAAATTAAATATGCAACTAGCTCTTTCTCTCCGGATTTATTCTCTATAGCTACAACCACAGCTGCACTTATGCTATCAAGTTTTAGCAATGCATATTCTATCTCTACTAACTCAACCCTAAATCCTCTTATTTTTACCTGATTATCTCGTCTGCTTACATATTCAATATTACCATCTTGCAACCAATATCCTAAATCCCCGGTTTTATACATGTTTGACCCAGGCGCGAAAGGATTGCTGATAAACCTTTCGGCAGTAAGTTCAGGACGGTTTAAATATCCGGATGCAATCCCGGCCCCGCTGATGTATATTTCACCTATCACCCCAATAGGGGAGACTGACAGGTTTTCTTCCAGAATATAGATCTGTGTATTGTCAATAGGTTTGCCTATTGGCATTGAATCAGAGTTCTTCCATTCTCGGTTCTCTAGGCGGTAATAAGAAACCACATCAGTACATTCTGTCGGGCCGTATGAGTTGATCAGATCGGCATGACAAAACCCTGAGGCTGCCCATTCAGAAAAGTTCTTTACAATGATCGGTTCACCACCTAAAACTACATGCTGCAAACTTTCAAGTTTATTGAACTCATGATTGTTTTGTGTCAATAATGGGTAAAAGGCACTAGGAGCAGAGTTTATGACCGTAACTTTTTCAGCTTCAATCACAGATGCTATGTTGGTATAATCACCATGCAAAGATTCTGATAGATACAATTTTCCACCTCTTATCAATGGGGCAAATATATTCTTCTGTGCCAGATCAAAGCTGGTAGGGGCAATCAGCAAGAAGCAGGAATCAGCATTTACTTCGAGGCTCCTGCAATACCAGTTCAATAAATTAGTAAACCCGCCATGCTTCACCACTACACCCTTTGGTTTTCCGGTTGAGCCTGAAGTATAAATGGCATATATGGTATCGTCAGCCCCAGCTAATGTTGAAGGAAATAAATCTTTATGTTTTAATATGCTTTCAGCTACCTGTTCAAGTATTACTACTTTAGAAGAAGAAACTTCAAGGTCTGCCATAACACATTGTTCAGTGAGCAAAACATTTATACCGCTGTCAGCAAGCATGAACTGTATTCTTTCGGCAGGATAATTGACATCTACGGGTATATAAGCAGCGCCAGCTTTAAGTATGGCCATCAACGCAATCACGAATTCCTCAGACCTTCCCAGCATGACGCCTATAAAATCGCCCTGGCAGACCTTCAGATTCTCAATGAGGTAATTGGCTAATCGGTTGACTCTTTTAGAAACTTCCTGATAAGTGAGCCTTTTATCGTTGCTGATTACAGCAACTGCGTCTGGTGTTTTTCCAGCCTGTTCCTGAAATAAATCTACAACTGTTTTGTGCTGTGGATAGTCGTTAAAACTGTTGTTGAAGCCCTCAATGATTTCTGTTTTTTCTTCAATTGAAAGAATCGCTACCTCGGGCAAGGCAAGAGATAGGTTATGTTTTATATTTTGAATTAATAGAGTAAAACTATTGAGGAAACTTGCCACAAAATCTGAGCTGGTTTTCTCAGAATCATAATTTATCCCTATACTAATATCTTGATCATTTAAGTGGTTAAGCTCAAGCTGAAACCCACAGGGGTTATCGGCCTTGTTGTTGTTGACTAAGTTATATGTTATACTGAATGTATAGAAGCACTGCGGGTCTATCCCTAATGCTGCAAGGCTGTTTTCTAAAGTGGAAGCATCAATAGGCTGGTGGCTTGATGTTTCCTGTACTTCTTTTCTGAGGCTGGTAAGCAAATCCTTAAAAGAAAGAGCATCATTACATAATGTTTTATAAAAAACTAAGGCTTGATTGCCAGATACCTCATCATTTATGAATGGGTATGAGAATACTAAATCCAAAGGATATTTATAGTACCTCTTCAACAAGAAACTATAAATAGAAAGGAAAATGACAAATTCGCTAAGCGGGTTATTGTTCGTTATAGACCTGAAATCATTAAAATTATGTAAATCGATGACTTTATGAAGGGTTTTGTAAGTTGCCTTTTTTGAAAAAACAGGCTTATCATCTGCATTGGACATTATTTTGTTTATCCAGTACTCTTTGGATAGTTTTTCTATAACAGCTGAATTTTCTAACATATAGAATTTATACTTTGAACTGATTAAAAATTGAAATCAATACTAATTTTTTTGTCCTCTAATTGTTTTTCAAGTGGTGACTTCATTTCCATGTCACCTACATTTTGTATTGGGTTTGCTAATATATTTTCAAGCAAACTGTAGAATCTTTTTATCATGATAGCTATAGAAATTTCATCAAATAAAGTTGAATTATATTCCGTTTTTAGAACAAACTCATCTTCATTTTTATTTATGTTGATAGTGAGGTCAAACTTACTGATTGTCTCAACTTTTGGTATTTCTTTAAAGTCTAATCCGATTTGATTTTTTAGTTCGGCGAAAATTTCAGTATTCTCATGAAAAACGATGAGTACATTAAAAAACATTGTCCTTGAACTATCTCTCGTCAAATTTAAGTCTTCTGCTAACTGATCAATAGGATATATATCATGTTGTAGTGCTTCTTTTTGTGTTTTATAAACTTTATTCATAAAATTTATAAAACTTTCCTCAGGAGATAAATTCGTTTTTAGAATTAGGGTTTTAGCATACATTCCGATTTGATTGTGCCACTCTTTTCTTTCACGTCCAGCGGACATCGTACCTAAAATTATATTCTGCTGATTGGAATATTTAAAAAACAATACTTTTAACGCAGCTATAAATGTTACAAATGCAGAAACATTATGCTTGTTACTAAACGTTAAAAGTTCACGGCTTAGTATGGAATCTAAATGAGATTTATAAAAACCTCCATCAAAACTTAATTTTTTAGATCTGGGTCTGTCATAAGGAAGAACGATTTGATCAATCCCATTTGCAAATTTGCTTAACCAATATTTTTGAGCGGATTTGAAATTATCGGTGTCTCTGTTCGAAATCTCATATTCAATATAGTCCCTGAACTGAACTTTTAAAACTGGCGTTAATACGGAGTCTTTCCCTTCTATAATTAATGAATAAAAATAAAGCAAGTCTTTGGTGAAAACTTCCATTGACCAACCATCTGCAATGATATGATGGATTGTATTGAACAATACAAATTCATTATCGGAGCATTTTATGATTGTTGTCCGGAAGAGGGGGCCGGTTTCCAGATCAAACTGAAAATATATTTCTTCAGATTGGATAGTCTTAAGTGTATTTACTGGATCTTCGAACTTCTGAAGTTCTACGTATCTAAAAAACCCTTTTGTTTGATCAGGGGAATTGACTTTTTGTTTCGGGGAACCATTCACTTCTATAAAAATAGTTCTTAAAACTTCATGCCTTTCGAGTACCATAGTTAAAGCTTTTTCTAAAGCATTAACGTCAAGAGCTCCGGTAATACTAAATGCAATATTAATATTATAAGGAATTAACTGGCTTTGAATCCATATCCTGATCTGCGCATTCGTAAGATCATAAAACTCTTTAATAAGAGAAGGTTTCAATGAAAAACCGACTTTCTCTTCACTTTGGATTTTATGGCTAAGTGCTTTTACAGATGTGTAAGTAAAAATGTCACTTACGGATAAATTAACCTCAAAATGAGTATTTATTTCATTGACTAATTTAATTGCTTTGATTGAATTTCCGCCAATCATAAAGAAACTGTCATTAACTCCAATAGGCGCTTTACCAAGTATATTTTCCCATAGCTCGACTAGCTTATTTTCAATATGTGAAACTGGGGCAATATATAATATCTTACTGCTTTCGGGTAAAGGCAAATTTTTTCTGTCTATTTTTCCCGTTGCTGTAAGAGGATATTTTTCTACCTGAACGATTCTTTGAGGGAGCATATAATGCGGAAGAACTGATTTTAATTGTTCAATAATATTATCTTCCGATATGGTTTGGCTTGATATAATATGTGCGCAAATGAACTCAGTGTCATTAACTTTTTTCTGAGTAACGACAGCGTTATCAATATCAGGTAAATTTAGAAGAACTGCTTCAATTTCGCCTAGCTCTACCCTTTGTCCAAGTATCTTTATTTGAAAATCCTGACGCCCGAGGTGCAATAATTTACCATCTGGTAATCGGCGTCCGATATCACCTGTCAGAAATGTCCTGCTGTTTTCGTTTTGAATGAACTTTTGGCTGGTAAGTGCATCATCATTCCAGTAGCCTTTTGCAAGATAATTACCCCGCAAAGCTATTTCTCCTTCAGCAAATCCATTGGTTTCCCTACCGTTTGCATCGAGAATTAACACTTCAACTCCGATACCATTGTATCCGACCGAAGTAATCGCTGAGTGAGGAAAGCTAGCATGGGTAATAAAGTTTTGACTGCATATATTAAATTCGGTGCATCCTAATCCATTTACAAGAATACTTTCTTTAGAAAAATATTGCTTAAAAAGGGTAATATCTTTTGATAACAACGGTTCACCAGCTAAGTAAACTAATCTGACAGTTTGAAGATGAACGCTTTCTGTGAGTCTTATTTCATCAATTAGAGCCCTGAAAATAGTAGGCACAGAATGGTATATCGTTATTCCTGAATTTTTAATTGCAGATAATATATAATGAATACCATTCTTTTTAATGTCAATAATTTTCAGTGATGCACCATTAAGCAAAGCTCCAAATACATCCATCATGGAAGCACTAAAACTAAATGATGGTATTAATGAAATGCAATCGCTCGCGGAAATTTTTAAGCTATCTGTAAAACTTGAAGCAATATGCATAATATAATTCTGATCATGCACAACTCCTTTGGGAACACCAGTAGAACCTGATGTATATAAAATATAGGCAATACTATCTGTAGAAACGAGGTTGTTGAATTCTTTAACAGGGGATATTTCTTCGATATTTAAAATCATGACAGCTAATCCATTCTTGCTGATAAGAGATGTGATTAAAGCATAATTTTCATTGTTAGTTACAATAATATCGATTTTAGCATCTTCTAATAAAAATGTTATTCTGGCTTCGGGATATGTGTTATCAATCGGAATATAGCACAGTCCAGTTTTTAAAACCCCTAGCATCCCAAAGATCATATCTTCAGAATGGCCCATAAATAAACCAATATTTTTGCTTTTGCTTTTATCTTTTAAGGCTGAAGCTATACCATTTGATATTTCTTTAACTTCTTGGTAACTATACTCCTTTCCCCCTTTTATAGCAGTTTTATCCAAAAAAGAATCAGCAACCTTATCAAAACGACTACCTATTGATTCGTCTTCAATTTTGTTAAAAGGAGCATAATCAACTGGCGAAACTACCAAATCAAAGTTCTGATGAATATTGATATAGTGATCTATGTCAACGATGAGTTCTTGGGGGCGTGCTAGTAGTTTCCGCACAATTGCTACAAAATAAGAAACAAGATTATCGATGCCCTTTTGTGAAAACAGAGCTTTGCAATAGTCTAATCGGAATCTGATGATATTATTGTCAGGTAATACATATAGATTCAAATCAAAATTAATATCAATGCCTAAATCAGACTGGTATACATCGAAAAGTCTTTTTCCTGATTCTTCCTGTGCAAAATCCAGAAAATTAAAAAATAATGACGTAAGCGCTAGTTGATTTTGCGTGCTTTGTACATTTATATCCTGTAAAATCTGTCCAAATGGATAGCTGCCATTTTTAATGGCATTTCTAGAGTTTGAATAGACTTTTGAGGTTAACGATTCAAAGGATTCATCATGAGCAATCTTTGAGCGGAGCATCAAGGTATTAATAAACAGGCCTGATTCTTTGATATATTCTTCCTTCGTTCTTAAAGAAACTGGTGTGCCAATAATTAAATCTTTTGAGCCGCTAATCTTGCTTAGGAACACTTTATAACCTGCCAATAAACAAGAGAATAAATTTGTCTTTGTAAGCTCGCTTAGTTTTTTTATTTCGGAACATAGTTCTTCATCAAAAGAAAAGTATACACTTGCCCCTTCTCTTTTTAAGGTAAAGCTTGTGTTTTCAACTGGGAGTTTAATATTTTCATTATAATCTTCAAGTTGAGCTTTCCAGTATTCTTTTTTAGAAATAGTATTTTTATCATTGATAAGTCTAGTTTCACTTGCAATGAAACTTTCAAAAGAACTATTCTCTGAGATACTCAGTAAATCTTTACCAACTTCATTCAGTGAGTTATATCTTTCTTCAAGCTCTTTAACAAGAATCACTAGTGAAGTACCATCAACGACAATATGATGTATTAAAAATAAAATCTTAGATAAACCTTCTTGATTCTGGATTACATTCAAGCTAAACAAAGGCCCCGTCTTTAGATTAAATACCTGCTGACTAATTTTTTTAACTTTTTTTTCAAGTTCCAAATCATTGGTAACGAGATATTCATTAATAGAAAGATCTGCTAATGTCTTGAATTTCAATTGTACTTTATCTCCTTCAAGATCAAATGTAGATCTAAGAGTTTTGTGGTTTTTGACCAAATTATTCAGAGCAGAGCGTAGTGCCTCAATATTTACAACACCTTTAACATTTAAGAACATTGGGATATTGTATGCAGAACTATGAATGTTCTTCTGCTGGTTTAACCACATAATGGTTTGTAGACTTGATGCTTTCTGGAGCTGTTCAGAAATAATGGTAGAGCCTTCTGGCTCTGGCGAAGAGCTGTATATATGTTCAAGAAGTTTTTCTAACGTATCTTTTTCATACACAACGTCAAATAAAAAATCTTTTTTGAAACGCTTATTTATGAAAGAAACTAATCTTACAGTACTTATTGAATCAAGCCCATAATTAAAAAAAGACTGGTCTCTTCGTATATAAATATTATATCCAAGTTCTTTACTAAGCTTAGCAACGATTTCCTTTTCATCATCAGAATAGGTAATCTGGTCTTCTTCGAACTCATGTGTTTTTTTGAGATCAGACATTCTGATAATTTCATTAAAACTGCCATTCAGGAAAATTTCCTTACAGGCCGATCGCTGAATCTTACCGCTTGTTGTTTTGAGCAAACTGGCTCTTCTAACTAAAACAAGCTCATCAATCGCAAGTTCTAAGTCTATCGATAAATTCGCTATAATGGAATCTATGATCTCCTGTTTATTAATGTGATCGTCGAGTTTTACTTCAGCAATTACAACCAGTTTTTCTTTTGTTTCAGAAATAGTAAAAGCAACTGCAGAGTTAGTGATTATACATTCATGAGAACTGCTTACACTATCCTCAATATCCTGCGGATAATAGTTTCTGCCATTAATAATAATAAGATCTTTTAACCTTCCAGTGATATACAGATGATTATCAATACAAACACCTAAGTCACCCGTTTTGAAATATTTCTGCCCATTCAGTTTAACTTCAAAATTTTCAGCTGTTTTCTTTTTGTCATTCCAATAACCTTTGGTGACACTTTCCCCGCTTACAATGATTTCCCCAACTTTCCCTACTTCCTGCTCCTGATGATTTTCTTTAACTATTTTAAAATCAAGCGCATTTACCTTACCACAATTAACTAATTCTTTTATTCCTGATTGAGAATTACCTTCTGTATAATTTTTGAATTGTAAGTCATTTAAATCGAAATTCCTTACAGCATTTTCTTGTGATATAGACCCTCCTGAAATCAAAAGAGTAGTCTCTGCCATTCCATAACATGGATAAAATGATGAAAAGTGAAAGCCGCATTCTTTAAACTTGTCATAGAAACCTCTGAGGATTTGAGGATTAATGGGTTCTGCACCATTGAAAGCTACCTTCCATGAAGACAAATCAATTTTTTTCAGTTCTTCAGTGTTGATACTTTTGAGACACAATGCGTATGCAAAATTAGGCCCTCCACTTACAGTTGCTTTAAAACGGGAAATAGTGCTTAACCACTTAAAAGGGGATTGTAAAAAATCTATGGGAGCCATTAAAATGGCTATAAATCCTGTAAACAAGGGTTGTAGAATATTTCCTATCAAGCCCATGTCATGATAAAAAGGAAGCCATCCGACAAGAATATCATTTGAAGACATTTTAAAAACGTCCTTTATGGAATGCTCATTACTGATTATATTACCATGAGATACCATAACCCCTTTTGGCGTTCCTGTCGAACCTGAAGTATATTGAAGGAATGCAATATCTTCTCTGGCAATATTAACAGGAATAAAAGATTCGTTAAAGCTCTCTGCAATTGTATCAATTTCACATAATGAAACTCCAGGTTGTGTTATATCACTCAAAAAACCGGTCCCAGATACTGATAAGATAACAGAAGGTGAAGCATCTTCAATAAGCCTGTTTAAACCTACACCTTTTTTATTCTTTTTAGGGGGATATGCGGGAACTGCAATCATTCCTGCAAGCAAACAAGCGATAAACGATTTGATAAAATCTAAACCCTGTGGGAAAAGTAAAACAACACGGTCTCCTTTTTGACCATGGGCGTGCAAATATGACGCGACCTTTTTGGCAGAGTTAAATAATTCTGAATATGTAAGACTATTTTCATCACCATTACTGTTGATGAAAATAAATGCAATTTTATCAGGAGATAAAATTGCTCTCCTTTCAATTATTTCCACTATACTGTTGAAATGAGATAGCGTTGAGCTATCTAATTCGTTGGTATTGTTAAGCATGGCTTAAAATTTTACTGGCATTCCTAAACATGAGGTTTTCCAATGCATTCTTCGCTGGTAATTCTGATTCATCGTAAGCTGAAAACAAATTATCAATGAGGCTGCTCATAGGCTCCATAAAATTAGCTATTGGCCAATCCGAGCCAAAAAGAATTTTTGAATTATATGGTTCTTGAAATACCAATTTCAGTGCTTCCTTAGAGCCTGTTAAAAATCCCGACAAATCGGCATACACATTTTCAATTTGCAATAGCTCTCTTACAACAAGATCATCAAGTTTAAACCCAGCATGTGCAAGAATGAAATTTACATTAGGATATTCTGGTGCAATATTTCTTATCAAAGCTGGTTCTGCATATTCATTTTCTAAACTATCTATAGAGTAACCTGTGTGAATTAAAACGGGAATTTTCTTTGAATTCGCATATGCATAACATTCTTTCAAACGTTCGTCATTCATAGCAAATCCGTATGGAGGGTATAATTTGATGCCTGAAAACCCATACTCCTCAATACCTTTTTTTAAAATAGACATCCCATTCTTTCTTGCCGGATGAAAACCAGCAAAGACTTCAAATCTGGTCGGATATTTTTTTAAAATCTCATAATGCCTCAAATACCTCTCCTCAATACCTTCTTCAACTTCTCCTAAACAGTCATTGTCATCTATGATCAGTAATATAGATTTGCTAATGCCGGATTTATCCATTTTTACAAGCATTTTCTCACAATACTGATCTCTCAACGTAGCTTTTATAAGCGACACTTGTTTTTTTTGTATATCTGATAGCTGCCCTGATCCTCCCAGAACACCTTCTAAAAACTTTTCAGGATATAATCTGTGATATGCGATATGAGTATGTATATCAATGATGTTGTTCATATCCTAATAAACTCCGATTTATGAAATTCACTAATTATCTTTTTTCTTTTAAGTTTCATTGTTGAAGTAAGATATCCATTATCAACAGATGGCAATTCAGAAACAATGGAAATATTTGATATTTTTTCATGATCTAAGAGGTCATTATTCACTTTTTTAGCAAGTGTAATCAATTCCAGTTTGCTCATGACGGATGAAAAAATAAAAGCATTTATATCAAGCCCATCAGGTGAGTATATCAATGAGGTTTTAACATCTCCAATTTCATTTAACTTTTTCTCGAGTTTCAAAGGGTGTACTTTTTTCCCTGTTTTCAATATAATTACATCATCAATCCGACCTGTAATAAATAAAAAACCATCTTTATCAAGATAACCAGAATCACCTGTGTGTATATAATCATTTATTACATTCAAAACGTTTTTGTTAATACCATCATATTCTTCTCTATATTTAATAAGAACTTCGGAATTACTATCATCGATTTTTATTATATCTTTGAGAGATTTTCCCGCTGGACTAATGAGAGGTTTTCCAACACTTCCGATCCGAAAATTTTTGGGGCTATTTATGACAACGACAGAAAGCTCACTTTGGCTATATGCCTCATAAATCTTAACGCCCACTTTATAAAAGGTCTCAAGTGTAGATTTTTTTGTAGGCGCACTACCTGTGATAAATAAATCGGCATGCGTACCGTAAGTCTTTTTTATGTTTGCAAATAATCTTTTTGAAAACCATCTTTTGAGAAGATTACTGTCACTTTTTTTATTAAGTCCGAGTGTCAGAAAAACCCTGAACAGTTTTTGTTCTTTATCCGTAAATTTTTTGATACGGGCTTCGATCAATTCAGCTATTGCATCGTACACAGGCGGCACGGATATCATTATATTTGGTTTCTCAAGCATAATATGCTTAATGCAGTTGTCTGGATTTGATAATACTATATTCATTCTTTCTGCTAAAGCAGTGCGAGTAAAATCACGTTGCATAGGATGAGAAAAGGGAAGAAAAATAATAATTTTATTCTCCTTACCTACAAGATTCATCCATATAGAACCGCGCAGTTTAAAATACAGTTTAATATTTTTAAAAACTTTAGGCATTTTATCTTCCTTTCTTTCCCAAAAGGTCCTGTTAATGTATTTAACTCTTTCTGATGTTCCAGAAGAAAAAACAATGCTATAGTCTTTCTGAATCAGATTTTTATCGAAAACAAATGGAACTATATTTCCATCTATATTAAAAATCTCTCCAACAAAATCCTCTGGCGTATTAAAATAAACAGCCTTTACTTTTTCAAATGAAAGTACATTAAAAAGAGAATAGTCTGCCAGAATAAAATCTAATCTTAAGTCATTAATAACTTCATTTAATAAGCTCTGAGAAAATGTTTCAGGAATCGCAACAGACTGAAAGCCTCCTCTAATGCATGCATGATCAATCACCATCCACATATAAGATGTCGGACCAATGATACCTACTTTGCCTTGTGACTGAACTCCAAAGCCTCTTATCAAAGTAATAGTTTTATTGACATCCAACATGAACTCACTAAAAGATTTTGCGCATTTTTTGTTCTTTTCAAAATAAAAAATATGCTTATCCGTAACCTTTTCAAGGTTTTGATATTCCTTATGCCAAAAATGTCTCATACACTATTATTTCATCTTTTGAACTAGCTCAGCAATGTCTCCAACAGTCTTTAAATCGGCAAATTCAATGTCTTCAATGATATCTTCAAGCTCACGACCGATAATGTCTTCTAAGCTTATTAATAAATTCATAAAACGAATAGAATCTATACCTAAATCTTTAATAGAACTATTCACTGATACCATACTGGGGTCTTCTAATTCCACAACAGACAAAATCAATTCTATCACCTGACGTTCAACATTAGTGCTATTGTCTAAAAATGCCATTATTATTTAAAAATCCTTCTATAACTAAAAACTAACCTGTACAAAAACAAAACTAATTATATATTCTGTAATTTCCTTTTATTTACAAGTCTTTTTTAAATTTATCATTTTTTCAACATACCTTTACTAACCAGTAAAGTATCATTTAAACACACTTTATATATATATCAGCATAGATTAAATGGAGACTTCATATATTAACTCGATTAATTGTTTTTTAGACAAACAATGCTTAGTAAATGAACTGCAAGATCTCAAAACCAACACAGAGAAAGCAGAAAAATATCATTCTTATGGAGCTAAATTTCATTACAAAACAGACAAAACATCATCCGAGCTAGCTTATCAAGTGTTATCTGATTTTTTGCTTGAAGACAGAATAACAAAAGACAAAATAGACTTTATTATTTTTACATGTGACAACATAGATGGTAAAAACGACATCAATACACTTTCTGTTAATTCTTTTCTAAACAAATTGGGAATTACTAATGCCATTCCAATTTTTCAAGGGTTTTCCAACTGTGCCAATATAGCTGTAGCATTGAACTCTGCTGCTTCCCTTATTGAATCAAGAAGAGCTAAAAATATATTGATTATATCCGTAGACACTATCGGAGGAGAAGATAAAAATTATATCATGGATACAGAAATGTCTATTTATAGTGATGCCGCAATTTGTGTATGGCTTTCTTCAAGTCCTACTAGTGAATCGTTACAGATAACAGATATTTTTATTAAAAACAACCCTGCACAATGGTTTATAGATCGTAAAATCGATTATCAAAAATCTTCGATCAATAAGCTGAAACTTTATCAATCCATTTCAAAAAGTATTAAAGAGCAAATTGGGACAGTCGATTATTTAATTCTGAACAACTATTTTACTTTCATAAATGAAATGTTTCTCGGCATATTTGGTATAAAGTTCACAAATGTCAATTATTCTAACGCTTCAGAAATTGGGCATGCACCTGCGGGAGACGTATTCATAAATTTATTGGACTTGCAAAAAAAACACTCGCTACAATTTGGTCAAAATATTGTTTTGGTTTCGGAGTCTCCATCTCTTTGTATCGGTATAATACTCAAATGCATTTAAATCGAGTTACATGACAATAAAATATATGTCACAACACCTATAGTCTACAAACAAGAAAAAGGTCTAGCTCATAAAAAGGTTTCTTGATAATCTAAAAAGTCACTCATCATCTCTATTAAATATTAAAAGGGGTTTTTAAACGACATGAAATACAACACACTTCCAAACTCTGATATAAAAGTTAGTAAAATTTGTCTTGGAACAATGACTTTTGGTAACCAAAATAACGAAAGCGAAGCACATGCACAGTTGGATTATGCACTAGACTTGGGTATCAATTTTTTAGATACTGCAGAAATGTATCCCATTGCAGGAGACGCAAGTAACGTTGGAAGTACGGAGAGAATAATAGGTGAATGGATAAAGAAATCAAACCGACGGAAAGATATTGTCCTAGCGACTAAAATAGCGGGGCCAAATCGCGGAATGGATTATATACGTACCCCTCTCGACTTCTCTAAAAATAGTATAATAGAGGCAATAAATCTAAGCCTTAAAAATCTACAAACAGACTATATAGATTTATATCAATTGCATTGGCCCGAACGAAAAATAAACATGTTTGGCCAACGTCGCTATAAAATTCAATCCGATAGTTGGGAAGATAATTTCAACGAAGTCCTACACACTTTTGAAATTTTGATTAAAGAAGGAAAAATTCGTGCTATTGGCGTCTCCAACGAAACTCCGTGGGGTGTAATGCGATTTCTAAACGAAAGTGAAAAACACAATTTACCACGAATTGCTACCATTCAAAACGCTTATTCGTTGTTAAATCGTTTATTTGAGGGAAGCTTATCAGAAATTTCACATCGAGAAAACATAGCCTTACTAGCCTATTCACCATTGGCCTTTAGTGTTTTATCAGGCAAGCATTTAAAGTCTGTTCAAGCTAATTCTAGAATTGGGCTATTCCCCCAGTTTACTCGATACTCAAGTGAGAATAGTACTAAAGCGACAAAATTATACCAAGAAATTGCCCATTCACATGGGCTTACACTTGTACAATTAGCACTAGCATTTGTGCAACAACAAGATTTTGTAGCTTCTACTATTATTGGGGCTACCAATCTAATACAATTAAAGGAAAACATAGATACTCACGAGTTAGTATTATCTCCTAACATATTAAAAGAAATTAATCAAGTACATGATTTAATTCCTGATCCTGCTCCTTAGTAAGAATATCACGATAATTCATAAAATTATATGCATTCAAATTTTTTCTTTTTCCCATTCGCAGGTGGTAGTTCGTATTCATTTGAATATTACAGAAAATATACTGCGCACAATTTTTATACTTTAGAGTACCCAGGAAGAGGTAAGAAAATAAAATTACCTTTAATGGACAATATACATCAGATCACAAATGACGTATTTAATGATTTATCTGTCCCACCCAATACACCCTTTTATTTTTATGGCCATAGTATGGGTACTTTAACAGCCTATTTACTGATTAAAGAACTTACCCATAAAAAACTACCTTTACCATCCCACTTATTTGTTTCTGCAAGAGGAGGTCCTTCTAGTTTGATAAAAAACATTAGACATAATTTACCGCAAGATAAATTCTGGAAAAAAATAAAAGACTTGGGAGGATGCCCACAGGAGATTTTAACCAATCAAGATCTTATGTTGTTCTTTGAACCAATCCTGCGTGCAGACTTAAAGGCGATAGAAACCTACGAATATAAATCTTCTGAACCTTTTAATATTCCAATAACCGTATTGCTGGGTAAAAATGATAGTGTAAGCCACGAAGAAGCTATGCTTTGGCAAAAAGAGACCAGCCAACCAATTGATATTCATTATTTCGATGGTGGTCATTTTTTTATTTTTGATCACATTAAAGAAATTTCATCGTTAATGAATGCGAAAATTACTTCTAATAATAAATTAAATCGAATTTCTTGATAACACTTTATTATGTTCAGTTTAAGAGCCAATGGACTGAACTTGAGTATCAGAAAATGCTTTCTTCCGTTCCTGTCTTAGAGCAAGATAGAAATTTAAAATTTGTCCGTTGGCAAGACCGGCAAGCGCATCTATTAGGCAAATTACTTTTACAGCATGGATTAAAAGCGATGCATATACATAAAACACTTTCTGATCTTCGGGTTAAAAAAAACGGCAAGCCTTATTTTCAAGATGGTCCATATTTCAACATTAGCCACTCGGGTCAATATGCCATTTGTGTCATTTCAACTGAAGGAGAAGTAGGAGTAGACGTTGAAGAAATAAAGGATATCGATATTATTGATTTTAAATTCATTTATACTGAACAAGAATGGAGTATTCTTGAAAAGAATAAAAATAATTCTTCTTTATTTTATGAGTTTTGGACAAAAAAAGAGGCCGTTCTAAAAGCAAATGGCAGAGGATTGTCTATCCCATTAAATAAAGTAGAAGTAATAGATAAAAGAGTGTTCTTTATGGGACAACAATGGTTTTTAAATCAAATCCCCTTGGACCCTTTTCATATATGCCATATTGCCTTATCTAAACAAAAAGATGTGCAAATTGTAGATTGTAAAAATTATATTTTGTTTAATTGAATCTTATCAAGTAGTCTCAATAATAAAGAGGTCATCATTAAATTCTATAGTAAAAATACCATGAATAAAACACCGCAAATTGAAATCATTTGGAAAAAAATATTCAACGTAGAAAAAATAGAGGTAAATAAAACATTTTTCGAACAAGGTGGTGGTTCATTGCAAGCTTTACTTTTTATCAATGAAGTGAACAATGAATTTAATACGGATTTTAATGTAATTGACCTTTTTGAAAATCCGACTATTGGGCTTTTTTTAGAATATTTCAAGCAAAATCATTCGAATACAGAATCTCACAATAATATTGAAGATATAAATAGTGTTACACTAAAGAAAATTTTATCTCATGATAATACTTACGAAACCAGTTACTCTCAAAAAGCACACTTTATAAGATATAAATACTCTTCCAATTGGATTCCTGAAAACATTACACTCTATTTTGACTTTGATTATTACAATGAAGATTCTCTCAAACTATTTATTAATTATCTACTGCAACGGCATGAGAGCTTAAATACTTCATATCTTTATAAAAATGGTGAAGTATATCAAAAAATAAACCCGTTTGCCTCCGAAAATATACACTTCTCTTTTATTGATATTATAGTCAATGAAAACAAAAGTGCTGAACTACAATCAATTTATTTAAAGGAATTAAATAAAAAATTTGATATAGAAACTGGCCCCATATTTTCTATATCAATATGTAGGGTAGAAGAAAACCTATGGCGCTTATATTTTACCGTTGACATGAGCGTTTCAGAAGGTACGTCTTCTATAATATTAAAGAATGAAATTCCAATCATATATAATTCATTCCATCTCCATTCCACATTAAATTTGACGCCAATACCCATACAGTATAAAGACTTTTGTGAATGGGAAAAAATTTTGTTATTAAGTGACAAAGGACAGAAAATGAAAGCTTATTGGAAAAATTATTTTTCACTAAGCCCACCCGCGGTATTGCTGACTCCTGATTTCCCATACCCTGCAAAAAAGAAAAAAAGCCTCTCCTACAAAGAATCTTTACAGGATGAAGTTATACTATATTGTAAGCCATCGGCTATTGATGAGATAAATCACATATCCGGGATTCGGTCTTCCTTTAGATTTTATCCAGGGGCTATGGGTAGAATAATATTAGGAAAAGATAAAATTGATTCGCTTTCCAAAATAGCAAATGAGTTAAATACAACAAAGTATATACTGTGCCTTACTTCGATGTACCTATTAATCTATAAGATATCTAAAGAAAATAAAATAGTTATCGGCAACTGTATCTCTGTAAGAGATGACAAAGACTTGTCTAACACAATTGGATTTTTTACTAATATAATATTCACTAATGTTTCTATTGATGAAAACGAATCCTTCAAACAATTAGTAAGTAAAGTAAACAAGCATTTTTTTGATGGATACCAAAACAAAAACTACCCTTGGGAAAGAATACTTGAAGAAAACAGTATTTCATATGATAGTATTTCTACCCTTTTTTTAGATTGGGTTAAAATACCAGATAGTTTTAAAGGAAACATTGAAACACCTTCACATATAGAAGGAGTTCCTTGCGTTTTTGATAACAATTGTATAATTAATGAATACGACGATAATCTTGTTTTTAACTGGATCTATCCAAAAGATTTTTTTAAAGCAAAAACCTTTACTAATATAATGAACAAACATTACCATATAATTAATACCATTATTGACAATCAAGATTTTATTATCAATGATATAAAACAATCACCATTTGAAACTTCTTTGAACACAACGACATCTTAAGTCTATTTTTCAAAAAAAATCCCATAAAACAAATACAACAAGTACCCTTTCTCATCATCACAAATACCCAATTTATCAATAAGAATATGCAAGCCTGGAATTTCTGAAAAATTCATTTGACTTGAATGATAAGACCATTTCGCTATGATATCATTATACCATTGTTCGTCAAACTCCGCCTCTTCTCTTAACGATTCCCAGAGAAATGCAGTCAATTCTAATATCTCGCCCTGTGTTTCCAATAACTCGTTATAAGTATTTGATTTAGATTCAAGCAAATCATGCTTGAGCGGATCTTGACGATATGTAAAAGCCTCGGTAAGAAGCACAGATTCACGATACGTTTTTTCAACAATGGCCTTGACCTCTTTCGTTTCCTTTATGAACGACAAATAAGCCAGGCATAATTTAAGCGCAACAATAAAATACCCCCCTTCACCCTCATCGATTTGTTCTAAATCTTCATTCGATTGATTTATAAATAACAAGTGAGCAGCATTCAACTCTTTGCCATCTGTGCTCAACTCAATACCAATATTCCATGATAAAGTATAGTGTCCCACCCTATTATTAGGAAAAAAGCGCCCACCATCCGTATTGAATATTCTTTCGGGCTTACTCGGATTTTCTCTAATAAAAAGTTCAACCTCTTTAATGATTTTATGTTCTAATGCTGCGTCTTCAGTTTTACAAACCGCTAAAAGAAGATGAGGGCCATATAAATAAGAAACTTTAATGCTCAATAGAGAATTTTTTAAAAACGTGTTCTCTACAAGAAAAGAAACGATTTTGCGGAAATCCGTATAATAAACCTGAACAACTCTTTCTTCCATAAAAGCTTATACGGCATTACCCTTAGTACTTTCTTTTAATGAATACAACAAATTCAATTCTAATAAAAAATCGATTCCTAACATGTTTTGTATAGTTTCATGCATATGTCCATAAATAGCCCAACGTTCTTGACTTCCCCTTGAATACGGCAGATTCTCGTTTGCAGCATATGAATAAGGTGTTATAATTCGAGTAGGACCTTCTTCTTTATTAATAGTTAATGTTATGTCTTTACAAATTTGAAACCAATCTAAAGCCCAAGCTTCTTCAAAATCAATACTGTTATCAGTATAGGCATTAATCAATAGATCAACATAAGAACATATTATATCCTTTTGCTCTTGATAATTAGTATCAATTTCCTGGGTCAATCGTTTTATAAACTTATCTTGTCCTTCTGGAATTAAAATTGTTTGTAGCCTCCTGTCAAAAAACCAATGGTAAAAATGATGTATTTCTTTTTTCGAAGATTCTAATGAAAACAAAAAGATTACACTAAATGCTATTGCCTTTTCAATGGCTAAATCCATTCCCCACTTTTCTCCATATTCGTTTTTTAAGCGGTGAATAATGCTAGAAACCTTTGGGAATAGAGCTTCTGTTAGTATTTTATTTCCACCATGATTAGACACCCATGCAAACTCTTCAAACGTAATACTAAGCTTCGGTTGATCCGGGTCTTCATGAACATAAAGTGTATTGATCTTTTCTAATAAATCAATAACATATGGTTTTAATTCGTATATGTAATTCTCGTATGTCGTTTTACAGAAAATTTTCAGCAGGCTGTTATTCTCTAGTTCGTACTGTTGAAAGTACATAGCCCTCAAGACAGATGTATTAAGGTTTAAGTCTGTATATAATACATCTAAGATACTGTTACTATCAAACCCTTTATCATGAGTGATGTTAAAAGAAACCCACCTCTCCTTTTGTATTGCTGAAACCTTAAGATTATCCAAGATGATGTGTTGTTAAATTAATGGTTGTTCGATGCATGATGTGCCACGCATTAAAGTATATAAAAGATTCAATTCGACACCATCCATAATTCCCATTTGAGAATTTACTGCGCGAACATAATACTCCATAATGGGCCACAACTCTTGTACATCTTTATCAACAGTCAGCAAGCTGTCGATTTCAAAATTCTCGGGTGTAAAATACGTGTTATTATTTTGTAACGCTTTCAAGCTGACCGCCGTTTGCTTACAATGTACATGGAAATCATTCAACCATTCTTCATCAAATGCTTCGCCTTTGTCAAAGGTCTCCAACAAAAAGCCAATATAGCCTACGATGTCATCTTTTTGTTCAGAAAAATTGTCATCTAAACCCTCTAAAAGCGCTGTTTTGAAATCTTCGTTCTCCCCCTGAATCTTTTCCGTGATGTTAGAAAATGTCCATTTATAAAACGCTTGTATATCATCGAGACTCATACCAAACGAACTGATAAACGACAACTGAATTTGCAATGCCAAACCAATAGAAGATTCTGGGTCCCATCCTTCTTCTATCGTAGCCTCAAAAAAACTCAATAAGAGTTTAGATGTTTGATGGAAGAAGTCTTGTGCCAAAAAGGAAGCGTGAAGACCACCCGTTTCCATGATATCAAACAAAAAATTATCATTGTATTCAATGTGATTGTTTTGAAAAGGCAAGAACCAATCCATGACAGGTGCTTCAATTTCTTTCAATGGATATGGGTTTGTTTTAAGATAATCTTTCAATCGATCATTCAGATTGAATTTAATCAAATCCGTAACAGCCGAAGAAGAAGATTCAAACATTAACAGAAGGTTGTCTCCTCGTTCTCTACTTCGATTAAATATAAATTGACTAAGCTCTCCCTTGTACTCTTCTATAAAAGGGACTAACACATGTACTAAAATCTTTTCAAATTGATCGCCATAGATAGCTAAAGACACCCATTTTTTTTGACCTGACGTATTCATAGCAAAACAATAAAATAAAAATATACCTTGATTTAGTAGATATTTATAGCCTAATTGCGGCTTTTAAAGGTTCAAATATATTATATATAATTGAAACATACAAACACCATTTTACTATGAATTATAAAATTACTTTTTGTACTGTTTGCATGAACAGGTTGCACCACATCAAACAAACGCTTCCTCAAAACATACTCGATAACCTCCATTACCCTCATGTAGAGTTTTTAGTGCTAGACTATAACTCTTCTGATCATTTAAAAGAATGGATATTGTCCGAACTCAGTGAATACATAGAGTCTGGTATTGTGAAGTTTTTTCGTACCGAAGATGTTGACTATTTTGACCGCAGTCACTCTCGAAATATGATGTTTAAACTTGCTTCTGGAGATATTGTCTGCAATGTGGATGCAGATAATTATACAGGGAAAGATTTTGCGCATTACATCAACGAAGAATTTAAAAAAGACGATAACATATACTTAGTGGCGGATACTAAAAAAAGGTATTACTTTTTACGAAATGCATTCGGACGATTTGCGCTAAAAAAAGATACGCTTCTCGCCCTTGGTGGACTGGATGAAAAAATGAAAAGTTATGGTTCAGAAACAGTTGATCTTTACGAAAGGCTTACAAGTACAGGAGTAAAAGAAGTCGTTATCCAAAACACAAACTTTTTAACCACCATTAGCCATGGAGATGAAGAGCGCATATCAAATGAGTTTTTCCTTCAACAACTCGCTCATTTTTATATGCGATTCATTTCTCAAGAAGAGTCTGAATTCATCATTCTTTATAAAGATCAATCATTCGAATCTGGCTACATTGTTCCCGAAAGAGAAGAGACTTATCTTCCTGCAGCGTTAAAAGAAAATTCTTTAGTCAAAGGTGAATGGATAAACTCAGGAGATCGCATTGCACTGAACACGCTAGCATCTTCACGCCAAATAACAGCTCATGAAAGTTTTTATATGGAAAACGGAAAGAAGTATTTTCCAATAGAAGACAGGGCTTTTTTATTAAACATTGCTAAAAATTATTCCTTTATCACTAACGTAGATAAGAAGAAACAAAATCTGTTACAAAAAAATCCTGTTGTCAACTCAGGTATTTTTGGAAGAGGTACGATTTTAAATGCACAAAACGAAAAAATGCAAGTTTTTTAATAGTAAAATTCAATGTCCTCAAAATTCCCTTTTTACTTCCAGCTAGACGCGATGGATTGTGGCGCAACATGCCTTAAGATGATTGCTAAGTTTTACGGCAAAACGCTTTCCATTGAAATGTTGAGAGACAAATGCTTTGTCAACAGGGAAGGTGTTTCATTATTAGGCATCAGCGATGGTGCGGAATCGATAGGGATGCATACACTATGTGCTCGTTTGTCCTTCGAAAATCTTGCTAAAGAAGCACCCATGCCTTGTGTTGTCCATTGGCGTGAAAGACACTTTCTTATCGTATATAAAATCACAAAAGATAAAGTATACATAGCAGATCCTGCACATGGATTAATTACCTATACTGCATCAGAATTTAAACAGGCTTGGATAACCACTGGTAAAAACACAGAGGAAGAAGAGGGCTATGCTTTATTCATGGAGCCGACTCCAGTTTTTTATGAATCCGATGAAGAAAATGTCAAAGAAAAAAGAAAAAAAGGACTGAGGTATTATTATTCTTATTTAAAACCCTACAAAAAATATTACTTCCAGCTTTTTTTAAGTTTGGGCGTTGCCACCATCATTCAAGTCATATTCCCTTTTCTTACACAATCGTTGGTAGATATTGGTGTGACCAACCAGGACTTAAGTTTCGTACATCTGATTTTAGCAGCACAAATTGTGTTGTTTCTCAGTGCGAAAGCTGGAGAGTTTATTCGAAGTTGGCTGTTACTTCACATGACCAGTCGAATCAATATTACTATCCTATCCGATTTTCTTGTGAAGCTCATGAAACTTCCGATCTCCTATTTTGAAAGAAAAACACCAGGAGATATCATGCAACGTATTAATGATCACGAAAGAATTCAACTTTTTTTCACCAGTGCTACAGTTGAGTTTTTGTTCACAATCATCAGCATCGTAGTATTTGGATCTATATTGGCTTTTTATAATAGCACCATGTTTGTCGTGTATTTAATAGGCAGTTCTTTGTACTTTGCATGGATTGTTTTTTTTATGCAAAAAAGGAAAGAGTTGGATTATCGAAATTTTGATCAGGCCATCTTAAATCAAAACAATACCATTCAATTGATTTCCGGTATGCAGGAAATCAAACTTCAAAATTGTGAACGACAAAAACGTTGGGAATGGGAACGCATACAAGCTAAATTTTTTAAGTTAAGCATGAAAGGCCTTGCAGTTGGACAATTAGAACAATCGGGAGCTGCGATATTAAATGAATTGAAAAATATCCTCCTTACCTTTTATGCCGCCACTCTTGTTATTGAGGGGGAAATGACATTAGGTATGATGCTCGCAACACAGTATATCGTGGGGCAGTTAAACTGGATTACAGGAGGAGTCATTACTTTTGTACACGCTGCTCAAAGAGCAAAGTTGAGTGCTGACCGTTTGTCAGAGGTTCACAATAAAGACGATGAGGAATCTAAAGAAGTACTTCATCAGCAAGTCGTACTAGAAAACAGGGATATTGAATTAAAAAATGTTTCTTTTCAATATGGCGGTCCTCGATCAGCTTACGTATTACAAAATTTCAATTTAGTAATCCCTAAAGGTAAAACCACCGCAGTCGTTGGTGCGAGTGGTAGTGGGAAAACTACCTTACTAAAACTATTGCTCCGATCTTATGAGCCTACAGAAGGGTCCATCAGCTTCGGAGATACAGCAATATCCAATATTACCTTTAAAAATTGGAGAGGGAAATTTGCTTGTGTCATGCAAGAAAGTTTTATTTTTTCTGATACAATAGCTCGTAATATCGCCATTGGAGAAGAATTTGTGAATCGAGACCGATTGAAATATGCAACCATAACAGCCAACATCAGGGATTTCATAGAACAACTACCCATAGAATACAACACTAAAATTGGTGCGGATGGAATAGGATTAAGTCAAGGACAAAGACAGCGTATATTATTAGCCAGAGCCATTTACAAAAATTCAGACATTTTATTGCTGGACGAAGCAACTAATGCGTTGGATGCGAACAATGAAAAAATTATCATCAATAATTTAAATGAATACTTCCAAGGCAAAACGGTAGTAGTAGTGGCCCATCGATTAAGTACCGTACAGAATGCGGATCAAATAGTAGTACTGGACAAAGGACAAATTGTCGAAATAGGCACGCATAAAGAACTTATCGAAAAAAATGGTGCGTATTACAACTTAATCAAAAACCAACTTGATTTAAGTACCATAGAGGAAAAATAACATTCGAACCGATGGAGATAGAAGATAATGTAAGAAGAAGTGATGAAGTACAAGACATCATAGGACAAATGCCAAGCTGGCTTATACGATGGGGAGCTGTAATTGTTTTTGGTATATTTTTGATCCTTATTCTTGCTTCTATTCTAATCAAATATCCTGATACTCTTTCCGGAGATCTCATGATTACTAGCAATAATCCTCCTATTCACCTTGTTTCTCAAGCAGAAGGCCGCGTTAAATTATTAGTAAAGGACAACAGTCCCGTTACCAAAAACAAATACATTGCTTACATTGAAAACACCATCCCTTTAGACGAAATCATACAACTAAAGGAGGACCAACATCGGTATGAGAGAATGTCGAAAAATCCTTATCAACTCCTTAGCGACTCCTTACTGCTCCGCGACTACTCAAATCTTGGACAACTGCAAGAAGTATATAATGATTTCAAACTCGCTTGTGACGAATACAGGTTGTTTGTTCAATTAGATGAAAATCAAAAAAAAGCAGAGGCGCTTAAAGTGCAATTGTACTTGATTACACAACATAAAGATGTACTTGAAAATAAAAAATCGGTCTATCTCAGAGAACATGAAATTGCAGAAAGACAACATCAAGTTGATCGTAGTTTATACGAAGAAAAAGCCCTGTCTCTGATAGAAGTTGAAAAATCTGAAGAAAAATCAATCGGGGTACTAGAAAAAAAACACGCCTTGAGTGAAGAGCTTATAAAAATAGACCAAGAAACTGCACACATAAAAGCCACTATTAATGAACTAGAGAGAGACAGCAAGGACAAAACATCCAAGATGAAGTTTAGAATCTCTCAATCCTACAAATCTTTAAAGGCTAATTTTGAGTTATGGGAAAAAAAATACGTCATCAAATCTCCTTTCGAGGGTAAAGTTTCTTTTTATAATTTTTGGACAAATGATCAATATGTAAAATCTGGCGAAGACTTGGCCTACGTAATTTCAGAATCTGATAGTGTTTTTGCTAGACTGCAAGTAAAAGGCAAAAGACTAGGGAAAGCACAAGTAGGTCAAAAAGTTCGTATTCTTCTTGATAGTTATGAGTCCGTAGAATACGGTTTAATTTACGGCACCGTGAAATCAATCTCTCTCGTAAACACTGAAAACCTGTACACCGTTAAAGTGACCTTAAACGATGGACTTAAAACAACCTACGGAAAAACAATAAAGTTTATGCCAGAAATGAGAGGCAAAGGAGATATTATAACCAAAGACATGAGCATTATTGAAAGGTGCTTATACCGATTACTTGAAAATTTTAGTAAAAATTAACAACATATTTTTGAACAAATAAAATAAGATTACTTATATTTAATAGCAATTTTTAAGCGTTACACCATGGAAGACATTAAAAAAACAGAGCCCGCAAAATCAGAAAAGGCTGAAGAATCAACAACCGATGGGAAGAAAAAAGTTTCTTTATCAGAGTTTAAAATGAAAAGTTTTGTAACAAAGGTAAAAGTAGACCAAATGCAATTTTTAAAAACAGCAGGAGGTTAAAACATCATTTTTAAATTACTACCTAACAGCAACAATTCGTTAAGTGTAAAACTTAGTCTGTCGCTTTAAAATTCATTCGTTTTGGTACTTCATCAAACCAAAGCTAATGGGCGATTTAATATTCTCGTTCAACGAAAGTAAGATTAAACATATACTTACAAATCGGTTATTCTTTTTTTCTCCCTCAAAAACTCATCCCAGGTATTCAACAACACTTCTGCTGCGGACTTAATGTCTGTGATGCGTGAGGCAATCTGTCCTACCTCCAACTCTCCTTCTTTTACATCGCCTTCGAAAATTCCTTTTTTAGAACGGCCCTTGCCAAGTAGTTTGGAGAGCTCCTCTTTACTGGCACCTTGATCTTCTGCTTGCTTTACCTGAGCATAAAAATCATTTTTGATCAATCGAACGGGCGTAAGTTGCTTCAATGCCAAAACGGTATCGCCTTCTTTGGCTTCCATCACCGCTCTTTTATAGTTTTCATGCGCAGAACTTTCTTCGGTAACAGCAAAAAGGCTTCCGATTTGTACCCCTTCGGCTCCTAAAGCAAATGCCGCCAACATCGAACGTCCATCACCTATACCGCCCGCAGCAATTAAAGGAATATCGATCACATCACGAACAGCAGGAATCAAGCACATGGTCGTGGTTTCTTCTCGTCCATTATGTCCCCCCGCTTCAAACCCTTCTGCCACAACAGCATCTACACCCGCATCCATGGCTTTCAACGCAAAAACCGCACTACTGACCACATGTACAACCACAATACCAGCTTCTTTTAAGACCGATGTCCATATTTTAGGATTTCCTGCTGAGGTAAAGACAATGGGGACTTTTTCTTCTTTTATAATCGCCATGATTTGATCGATCTCCGGATAAAGCAGAGGAACATTTACACCAAAAGGTTTTGAGGTGGCTTTTCTACATTTTTGAATGTGTTCCCTAAGCACTTCCGGATGCATAGAACCCGCACCAATTAAGCCCAATCCCCCAGCATTACTTACTGCCGAAGCTAATCGCCAACCGCTACACCAAACCATACCAGCTTGTACAATTGGAAAATCAATGCCAAACAATTTACAGACTCTGTTATTCATGACTATGATACAATACTAAAACTTAACACAAAATCATCACCCCAAAAGCTAACCATTACCCTCAAAACTTCGTTTATGAAGGTTCTAGGAAGTTAAGCATTTCTTTTAACTTTTAGGTCACGAGCTCTATCTATGGAATTCTTTTCTATCACACTAAACCACAAGGCGATGGGAACCATTAGCCTTTAGTATTCATTGGGCATAATCTAAAATCAGCTATAATTTTTAATATCCATCACAACACTAATATGTACATCAACAATAACGAATTAACCTCTGAAGTCGAACGCCTCCATTTGATATTAAACGCTACGCTAGAAGGTTGGTGGGAATGGGATGTAGTAAAAAACAGCACTTATCACAGTCCGCAATGGTACAAGATGTTAGATTACTCCCCGGACGAATGGCCTTCTTCCTATAACATATGGAAAGAATTGATGCATCCCGACGACCAAGAGTACATCACCAACAAGCAAAGTGAGCTCATGGAACTTAATGACATGTGGGAACTCGAATTCAGAATGAGAACAAAATCGGGTGCTTACAAATGGGTGCTGTCACGAGGACGAGTAGTTAAACGAAGTGAATCCGGTAAAGCAGAAAAAATAGTAGGCATACACCTCGATATTACAGAAAAGAAAAAATCCCTCTCCTTAGAAGAAGAATTCCTGAAACACCAAGAGCTGTTAAAAGGAATTATGAAGGTCTCTCCTGCCGCTTTCAATGTGTTTGATTTCATGAGGAAAAAAATAGTTTTTTCTTCTCATTTCGGATCTAAAATACTCGGTTATTCTACAGAAGATTTTAAAAAAATATCAGACGACTTTGTCTGGGAAATTGTACATCCTGACGATATAAACATGGTCAAAGATGCTACCCAAAGACTCATTGAAGACCAAACCAATGAAATTTTTGAATGCTCCTTCCGCGTAAAAAAAAATGATGGAGCATACACTTGGGTAAAAACCATAGATTGGGTTTCGAAACGAAATGAAAAAGGAGAAGTCGAGGAAATCATTGGATCGGTACAAGACATTTCCAAGTACAAAGCACTGGATGATCAAATCTTAAAAAATATAGAACTCTTAGAATCCCTTTCCTATAAAAATTCACATTTGGTCAGAGGGCCTGTGTCTACGATACTTGGGCTTACACAACTCATCAAAACAGAACTCACCCATTCTGGTATTGATCCCGTTTTGTTAACACACCTGGAAAGAACCATGATCAAACTCGACGAAGTAGTCCATGACTTTAGCGCTTCGTTGAGTAAACGCCTCGACGATTCACAGCGTGACAACTAAAGAAAAATCAAGTACACAGACATTACAAACGTGACAATAAACATACTCCATGTCAATACCAATAAGTTACGCTCAAATCGAATTTCTCGTTGACCCTTTAAGCTCATCGGTTCTTTCAAAGGCCTTATCAACACCCATAGAATTGTAGGAACCATTAAGGTCAGTGCGTTAAGCCCAAATAAATCCACTGCCGCCAAGTCTGGATACAAACAACTCATGACATAATAAACAGGATAAGTACCTGCAATGGCAATCCAAGCCGATGCAATCGGAGCACGAGCAATAAACAAGGCCAAAAAGAACGTAATCAACAGGCCGGGGGTAATGATGCTTCTGATTTGCTGACTCAAATCAAAAATATGTTTGTAATTACGAACATAGGGAGCAACAATAATGGCGATCAACACAAACAGCACAATCGAATAACGATACACCGCCTTTTTATGCTCATCACTGATGTGAGGATGAATAAACCGCTGGAAAATATCCAAGGTAAAAATAGACGCCGCAGAATTCAGCATGGCATTCGCAGAACTGATGACAGTGGCACCGAATGCCACCATGATAAAACCTTTAAATCCATCTGGAATCAAGTCCTTTACGATCATGGGAAAAACAGCATCTTGATTGGTAATCTGATCGCCATATAAAATCAATCCGGCTACCCCTGGTAAAACAAATAAAAAGGGTACGACTATTTTCACCGATGCCGCCAACAAAAATCCCTTTTGTGCATCGGATAAAGACGAAGCCACCAAGGCTTTCTGAACAATAGGAGGATTAAAAGCCCAATAATTAAAATGAAGTAACCACAAGCCTCCCAAAAAAACCTGCGTCCATGGGAGCAAGTTATCATCTGCAGGCAAGACGGATGACAAATGATCTTTAGGCGCCTGAACACTCAAGCCCTCAAAACCTCCTATCGCAACAATACATACCGTAACCACAAAGGTTCCTGCCACCAACATGGCAATGGCAATCAGAACATCAAGCTTCATTGCTTTTTCTATCCCATTAGAAAAAAGAATCAACCCCGCCAACACCCCTACAATCCATATGATTGGAACAAACCATTGTACATCTAAAGAAAGTACCTGTACAATAAGAAAGGCAAACGAATAAAAGACAGAAGACAAGACAACCCCTACAATGAAAAACAAAAAAATCAAAGCCACCACCAAACGAACAACAGGGGAAAACCGAAGTTCCAAATACTCTGGTAAGGTTTTAATGCCCACGCGCATCAATTTGGGTAAAACATACAATGCGACTACAATAATGACCAAAGAAGCAGTCCATCCATAACTCCCTACAGCAAGCCCTTTTTGATACCCTATGCCTGCAGAACCAATGATGTAGGCCAAAGAAACATCAGTCGCAATCAAAGACATACCGATCACAAACCAACCTACTTTTATTTTCTCAGGGGCAAAGGCATCAATATCGGCGGGTCTAAATAAAGATCGACCTACGATAAATATCAAAAACAAGAAAAATAAACCGACAGGGACCATGTCCCAAAAACTATATTCCATCCCTCGTGTTATGATCAATTATTTTAAACGTATACGGCATAAGGTACTAAGAAGACATAAAAAAGAGCTAAAAAAAGACGCTTAAATGCGATCTTTTTTTAGCTCCTCTAAGATTCATTATTTTTTTATTTCAACATCCCCAGCAAGCTGCTCATCTGATCTTTCATTTCTCGACGATCAACAATAAAATCCAGAAATCCATGTTCTAACAAAAATTCAGCACTCTGAAAACCTGCCGGTAAATCCTTTCCAATCGTTTCTCTCACAACCCTCGGACCAGCAAAGCCAATCAATGCGCCGGGTTCTGATATATTAAAATCTCCCAACATCGCAAAAGATGCGGTCACACCTCCTGTTGTCGGATCAGTCATCAATGAAATATAAGGTAATCCTTCTTTATCCAGCAAGGCCAACTTAGCCGATGTTTTGGCCATTTGCATCAGAGAATAACCCGCTTCCATCATACGAGCACCACCTGATTTAGATATCATGATGAATGGACATTTTTTCTCACGTGCATAATCTATACCGCGTGAAATTTTTTCTCCTACCACTGAACCCATGGAACCTCCAATGAAGGTGAAATCCATACAGGTAATGACCACATCAATGTTGTTGATTTTCCCATAACCCGTACGAACCGCATCCTTCAAGCCCGACTTGGCTTGAGCGGCTACTACACGTTGAGGATACGGTTGAGAATCTACAAATTGAAGAGGATCTCCTGAGGTGAGGTTTTCATCGCGTTCTTCAAACTCATTGTTGTCGAACAAAATGCTAAAATACTCTTTCGAGCCAATACGCGTGTGGTAATTACACCCCGGACAAACATAAGAATTTAATACATGTTCGCTGGTCTGAGTTACCTTCTTACACTCCGGACACTGATACCAAAGACCATCAGGTACTTCTCTTTTTTCTTCTGTCGGAGTACTGATTCCTTTTTCTGTACGCTTATACCAAGACATCGTCATTTCTTTTATTTAAACCACATCCCTAAACACAAAGTCTAGAACGAGGCGGTAAATATACTAATTTTTAATCAGAGTAAAGGGTTGAGATTGCATTTTATAAAATTGACAATCAGCACATTACACTCTATTTGACTTCCTCGTAGTCGATATACTCTCCTGGCACCTCTTTATTGGTCTTTTTCGGAGGTGTAGCAGCATGAGTAGTATTTCCCGGATTTACAGGTCTACCACCTTCCTGACGATGCTGCATATCCTGCATCATTTTTCCCGCCGACTTTACAACAAACGCCATCAAAAGCGGACGCAGTAAATAACGAATGACTAAATAAATGACAACTGCATATAATATGACCTTCATGTCAACTATCTACTTAAGTATAAATTTCTTTCCGAATACAACTTTTGGAAGTAATCGTCTTGTAAGTTCTCAATAAAATAAATGGCTTCTCCTGTAGACTTCATTTCAGGGCCAAGTTCCTTGTTCACATTAGGGAATTTGTTGAAAGAGAATACAGGTATCTTAATCGCATAACCGTGTTTCTTGGGTTCAAATTTGAAATCCTTCAACTTGGCTCCCAACATCACTTTCGTCGCATATTTTACATACGGCTCATCGTATGCTTTACAAATGAACGGTACCGTTCTCGACGCACGAGGATTCGCTTCAATAATGTATACTTTCTCGTCTTTTACAGCAAACTGAATGTTCAACAACCCTACGGTATTCAGCGCCAAAGCAATCTTGCGGGTATGATCTTCAATTTGCTTGATCACATCAGGACTCAAATCAAAAGGAGGAAGCACAGAATGCGAATCGCCCGAGTGAATACCGGCAGGTTCTATATGTTCCATGATACCAATGATATAAACATCCTCTCCATCACAAATGGCATCGGCCTCCGCTTCAATCGCATTTTCCAAGAAGTGATCCAACAACACACGGTTGTCAGGATGATCTTTCAACAAATTCACCACATGTTCTTCCAACTCCTTCTCGTTGATCACAATCTTCATGCTTTGTCCACCCAATACGTACGAAGGACGAACCAACAAGGGGAACTTCATCGTCTTGCACAATTCGATGGCTTCTCCAGCATTTTCGATCACACCAAATTCAGGATAAGGAATGTCGTTCTCTTTTAATAACGTAGAGAAACTTCCTCGATCTTCCGCCAAATCAAGCGACTTATAATTCGTTCCGATGATTTTAATACCGTAACGCTCTAATTTTTCCGCCAACTTCAAGGCCGTTTGTCCACCCAATTGTACAATCACTCCTTCTGGTTTTTCCAACAGGATGATGTCGTAAATGTGTTCCCAGAATACCGGTTCAAAATATAATTTATCGGCTACGTCAAAATCCGTCGATACCGTTTCCGGGTTACAGTTGATCATGATGGTTTCGTAACCCGCTTCTTTAGCAGCCAACACGCCGTGTACACAAGAGTAATCAAATTCAATGCCTTGACCGATACGGTTAGGACCAGAACCCAATACCACAATTTTCTTACGGTCAGAAGCAATGGATTCGTTCTCCCCTTCGAACGTAGAATAGTAATACGGTGTCTTCGCTTCAAATTCTGCAGCACAGGTGTCTACTAATTTATAAACACGTTGGATGCCCAGGTCATGACGCTTTTGGAATACTTCACTTTCCAGGCAACGCAAAAGATGAGCGATTTGACGATCGGCATATCCTTTTTGTTTTGCCATTCTCAACAAATCTCCTGGAAGATTGGCTAAGGTAAACTTTTGAATTTCTTTTTCTAAAGAAACCAGTTCTTCTACTTGTTGCAAGAACCATGAATCGATGTGCGTAAGCTTCTGAATGGTCTTGAAGGCAACACCTAGTTTAAACGCATCGTACACATGGAACAACCTGTTCCAGCTTGGATTCTCCAGGCTTTTTAAGATTTCATCTTGGTTCGTCAATTCCTTGCCATCAGCACCTAACCCGTTACGTTTAATCTCCAGCGATTGACAAGCCTTTTGTAAAGCCTCCTGAAAATTACGACCAATGCCCATAGCTTCTCCTACCGACTTCATTTGCAAGCCCAATCGACGATCAGAACCTTTAAACTTATCGAAGTTAAAACGAGGGACTTTGACAATCACGTAATCCAACGTAGGTTCAAAGAATGCACTGGTTGTTTTCGTGATTTGATTTTTTAATTCATCCAAGTTATAACCAATCGCTAGCTTCGCTGCAATCTTGGCAATCGGATATCCTGTAGCCTTCGAAGCCAAAGCCGAAGAACGCGATACACGAGGGTTGATTTCTATTCCTACAATTTCTTCTTCATTATTCGGATTCACCGCAAACTGCACATTACATCCACCGGCAAACTGTCCGATACCATTCATCATTTTGATGGCCAGGTTACGCATGTGTTGATACGTTCTGTCGGATAAGGTCATCGCTGGAGCCACCGTAATCGAGTCTCCCGTATGGATCCCCATCGGATCAAAGTTCTCAATCGAACAAATGATGATGACGTTACCGATGTTGTCTCTCAACAACTCTAATTCATATTCTTTCCAACCTAATATACTTTGTTCTACCAAGACCTCATGAATAGGCGAAGCATGCAATCCAGCCGTCAAGGCTTTATCGAATTCATCTGCTGTATGCACAAAACCTCCACCAGTACCTCCTAAGGTAAAGGAAGGACGAATCACCAATGGGAACCCTATTTCCTGGGCGATTTCTTTACCTTGTAAATACGATGTTGCCGCTCTGCCCTTACAAACCATCACATCCAACTCAATCATGAGCTGACGGAATTTCTCACGGTCTTCTGTCGTTTCAATGGCACCGATGTCGACACCGATCATTTTTACCCCATACTTTTCCCAAATCCCTGCTTTGTCGCAGTCAATGGCCAAGTTCAGCGCAGTTTGTCCTCCCATGGTAGGAAGCACAGCGTCTATTTTATGTTTTTCAAGAATTTCAATGATGTATTTTTTCTCGAGAGGTCTCAAGTAAATATTATCTGCCGTCACCTTGTCGGTCATGATGGTGGCCGGGTTTGAATTGATCAGGGTAACTTCAATTCCTTCTTCCCTTAAAGACCGGGAAGCTTGAGATCCAGAGTAGTCAAATTCGCAAGCCTGTCCGATGATGATGGGGCCGCTACCTATTATTAAAACCGATTTTATGCTGTTGTCTCTAGGCATTATAGATGCAATATGAAATGTGTAAATCACGCAAAGGTAGGCTATCTGACCTGTAATCAAAAAAATAAGTCCGGAAAATGATTTTTGATTTTCAAATATAGGATAAGATGCCTTGTCAATCAGTACAATAAATTTTCCACCATCATTTTGCTTCAAATTTAGTACAGATTCGAGTGTTAAATTAGTCCTTTTTTAAGTCTCGCTAGGACAAAACGTATAGCCCAAATAGGATTTTTATAGTCAAAATCTTACTCCTAATAAAAGAATGTGCATAAAAATTCATTTTAATTTTTTTTGTAGGTAAATTTGTAAAAAACCCCTTCTCAAAAACCTTGTTCTGGGTTTCTTTGTTAAAGACAATAAAAGAACGTTTAGTGGTTTTAAAGTAGGTATACTATTCGAAAAATATAATTTATACATAAAGTTCCTTAGGTTGATGACAGAAGAGCATGTGAATTCCGGATTGTACGATTCCAGTTTTGAACACGACTCGTGTGGTATTGGCTTTGTAGCCAATCTCAAAGGAAGAAAATCCAATGAGACGATCACGAACGCGCTTGATATGCTGGAGCGTATGGAGCACCGCGGTGCTTGTGGGTGTGAATCAAATACTGGTGACGGAGCAGGTATCTTGATACAGGTTCCCCATGAGTTTTTACTCGATCAATGCGTCAAGATTGGCGTAAAGTTACCGGCATACGGTGCTTATGGCGTGGGTATGGTTTTCTTCCCTAAGGACACAAAACTGAAAGAAGAATGTCGTACCATCTTAAATAGAAACGTGGAGAAGCTCGGCATGGAAGTCATCGGTTACAGACCTGTACCCGTAGACAATTCCATGATCGGAGAAAGCGCCAAAGCGGTAGAACCTTCCATTGAACAACTGTTTGTAAAACGCCCTGAAAGCATTACAGACCTGGAAGCCTTCGAAAGAAAACTATTCATTTTAAGAAACTATTCTACTCGTATTGTGAAGGAAACCCTGAACAATGCTGAGGTGAACAGTCTTTTCTATATTTCCTCATTATCGTACAAAACCATTACCTATAAAGGCCAGTTGATGACGGCTCAGGTAAGACAATTCTATCCTGATCTTCAGCAAAAAGAAATGGTGTCTGCGATTGCAGTCGTTCACTCCCGTTTCTCTACCAATACCTTCCCTTCCTTTAAATTGGCTCAACCTTTCCGTTACATCGCCCACAACGGTGAAATCAACACGGTAAAAGGAAACGTATTGTGGATGAGTGCACAGGAAGCGGCTTTAAGTTCTGAGCGTTTTACACGTGAAGAATTAGAAATGGCCTTCCCAATCTGTGACTTAAAAAATTCAGATTCAGCGAACTTAGATAACGTGATCGAATTGATTACGCTTTCCGGTCGTTCCCTTCCACACGCCATGATGATGTTGGTTCCTGAAGCGTGGGACGGTAACGAATCCATGGGCGAATTGAAGAAAGCATTTTACGAATACCATGCTGCCTTGATGGAACCGTGGGATGGTCCTGCCTCCATTTCATTTACCGATGGTAAAATTGTAGGGGCTACATTGGATCGTAACGGGTTACGTCCTTCCCGTTGGTGCTTAACAGAAGATGATGTGGTGATCATGGCTTCTGAAGCAGGCGTTGTGCGTGTTGACGAATCAAAAATTGTGAAAAAAGGTCGTTTACAACCGGGTAAAATGTTTGTGGTAGACTTAGAACAAGGTCGTATCATCAGCGATGATGAATTGAAAAACGACATCTGTTCTCGTCAGCCTTACAAAGAATGGTTGAACAACAAAATCAAATTGCACGAGTTGCCTGATCCTCAAATGACGTACCAACAACCGGACGATCAGACACTCTTAAAAAGACAACAAATATTCGGCTTAAGCTCTGAAGACTTAAACATGTTGGTGACCGACATGGCAGTAAAAGGAGAAGAACCCCTGGGTTCTATGGGTAACGATGCACCTTTGGCTGTACTTTCAGATCAGGCGATGCACCTTTCCCAATACTTTAAGCAACTCTTCGCTCAAGTGACCAACCCTCCGATCGACCCCATCAGAGAACGTATGGTCATGTCTTTGGTTTCTTATGTAGGAGGTTCGTTGAACTTACTAGATGAAACACCACTGCACTGTCGTATTGTGGAGTTGCACCAACCGGTGTTGACCAACAGAGACCTTGAGAAATTAAGGAGTCTTGATCAATCGTATTTCCAAACCAAAACCATCAGCACTTATTTCAAGTCTGACGGTTCTGAAGGTGCTTTAGAAAAAGCGTTGAATAGAATTTGCCAATACGCTGCCGATGCCGTAGACGACGGTTATTCCATCATCTTGCTTTCTGACCGTACCATCGACAGTAGCCACGCTCCAATCCCTTCTTTATTGGCTACCGCTGCCGTACATCATCACCTGATCAGAAAAGGAATGAGAGGCCGCGTAGGTATTGTGGTAGAATGCGGAGATGCTTGGGAAGTACATCATTTTGCGACACTCATCAGCTTTGGTGCTTCTGCTGTAAACCCATACATGGCTTACGAAACCATCATCGGGTTGAAAAAAGCAGGTCACATCAAAGAAGATTATACAGAAGAAAAACTATTTGGAAACTTCACCAAAGCCGTCAATAAAGGCTTGTTGAAAGTATTCTCTAAAATGGGGATCTCAACCTTGCAATCGTATCAAGGCGCTCAAATCTTTGAAGCCCTCGGTATTCACAAGGAGGTAATCAATAAATATTTCCCGAATACGGTTTCCCGTATCGGTGGACTTAAACTGGACGACATCGCCAGAGAAGTACTGGTAAAACACCGTCAAGCTTATCCAAAAATTGCAGCATCAACTCCTAAGTTGGAAGTAGGTGGATTGTACCAATGGAAACGCCGCGGAGAATTTCACTTGTTTAATCCTCAAACCATTCACTTGCTTCAGCATTCTACCCGTACAGGCGACTACCAAGTGTACAAGAAGTATGCGAAATTGATCAACGACCAAACACAGAAAGCCTGTTCGTTGAGAGGTTTGTTAGAATTTAAAACAGAACGTGATCCTATTCCATTGGATCAGGTAGAACCGATCGAAAAAATCTTCACACGTTTTGCGACAGGTGCCATGTCGTTTGGATCTATTTCTCACGAGGCACACAGTACGCTGGCCATTGCCATGAACCGCATCGGTGGAAAGAGTAACAGTGGAGAAGGTGGAGAAGATGAAATCCGTTTCGAGAAGAAAGCCAACGGAGACTGGGAAAGATCCGCCATCAAACAAGTCGCTTCGGGTCGTTTCGGAGTAACCAGTTATTACTTGGCCAACGCCGACGAATTACAAATTAAAATGGCACAAGGTGCTAAGCCTGGAGAAGGTGGTCAGTTGCCAGGTCATAAAGTAGACGAATGGATCGGTCGTGTAAGACATTCTACGCCTGGAGTAGGATTAATCTCTCCTCCTCCTCACCATGACATCTATTCTATTGAAGATTTGGCGCAATTGATTTTCGATTTGAAAAACTCAAATCCTAAAGCACGTGTCAACGTGAAACTCGTTTCTGAAGCCGGAGTAGGTACTATCGCTGCGGGGGTATGTAAAGCACATGCCGACGTGGTATTGATCGCAGGTTACGACGGTGGAACAGGAGCTTCTCCAATCAGTTCTGTACGTCACGCCGGTTTACCTTGGGAACTTGGTTTGGCAGAAACGCATCAGACTTTAGTTAAAAATAAATTAAGAAGCCGTATCACCGTACAAACCGACGGACAAATACGTACAGGTCGTGACCTTGCCATCGCAGCCCTTTTAGGTGCTGAAGAATGGGGAGTAGCCACCGCGGCATTGGTTTCTGTAGGTTGTATCATCATGCGTAAGTGTCACTTGAACACTTGTCCTGTGGGTGTAGCGACTCAGAACAAAGAGTTAAGGGCTTTGTTTTCTGGTCAACCGGAACACGTCGTGAACATGTTTACTTTCATGGCCACGGAATTACGTGAAATCATGGCGGAACTTGGATTCAAAACCGTAAATGAAATGGTGGGTCAAGTAGATCGCTTGAAAGTACGTGATCACTTAACACACTGGAAATACAAAAACCTAGACTTGAGTGCACTGCTGTACAAAGAACCAGCCGACGCAAGTGTTGGTATCTACAGAACAGAAGACCAAGACCATGGTATGGATGAAATCCTTGACAATACCTTGGTAAAAGATGCTGCAAAAGCCTTAGATAAAAAAGAAAAAGTAACGGGCGAGTACAAGATCACCAACATCGATCGTACCTGCGGAACTCTGCTTTCTTACGAAATATCGACACGCTATAAAAAAGAAGGTTTACCTGAAGATACCATCCATTACAAGTTCAATGGATCTGCAGGTCAAAGTTTCGGAGCGTTTGGTGCAAGAGGTTTGAAATTCGAGTTAGAAGGAGAAGCAAACGATTACTTCGGTAAAGGTTTGTCGGGTGCAAAATTAATCCTCTACCCCTCGAAGAAAGCAAAATTCAATCCTTCTGAAAACATCATCGTGGGTAACGTTTGTTTCTATGGAGCAACTTCTGGTGAAGCTTATATCAATGGTCAGGCCGGAGAACGTTTCTGTGTAAGAAATTCAGGCGGTACAGCAGTGGTTGAAGGTGTGGGTGATCACGGTTGTGAATACATGACCGGTGGTACAGCCATCATCTTAGGTGAAACAGGCCGTAACTTCGCAGCCGGTATGAGTGGAGGTGTAGCATACGTATACGATCAGTCTAAGAAGTTCCCTGCGCATTGCAACATGGAAATGGTAGAACTAGAAACCTTAGATAAGGACGATTTAGCGACCTTAAAAGGGTTGATCGAAAACCACTTCACATACACCAACAGCGGCGTAGCAAAGTCTATTCTTGACAACTGGGCAAAAGCTTCGCTCGACTTCATCAAAGTAATGCCTACAGATTACAAAGCAGTTTTATTAAGTAGAAAACAACAAAATAAGGAGGTTGTGATATAATGGGTAAGCCTACAGGTTTTATGGAATTTGGCAGAGAATTGCCAAAGAAAAGAGATCCCAAAGAAAGGATCAACGACTACAAAGAGCTTTACATTCCTTTCTCAGCAGAGAAGGTGCAAACACAAGCTTCACGTTGCATGGACTGCGGTGTGCCTTTTTGCCATAACGGTTGTCCACTGGGAAACATCATTCCTGAATTCAACGATGCGGTATACAAAGGACATTGGGAAGAGGCTGCACAAATCTTAACCTCGACCAACAACTTCCCGGAATTTACAGGAAGAATTTGTCCTGCACCTTGTGAAGCCTCATGTGTATTGGGCATCAACAAGCCTGCAGTCGCTATCGAAGAAATTGAAAAGAACATCATCGAAGTGGCTTTCTCTAAAGGCTACATCAAAGCTTGTCCTCCTAAAACACGTACCGGAAAGAAAGTTGCCGTGATCGGTTCTGGCCCTTCTGGTATGGCTACTGCTGCGCAACTCAACAAAGCTGGTCATTGGGTAACGGTATACGAACGTGCGGATGAAATAGGTGGTTTACTTCGCTACGGAATTCCAGATTTTAAATTGGAGAAAGAAGTGATCATGAGACGTGTGAAGTTGTTGGAAGAAGAAGGCATAACGTTCAAAACCAATGCCAACGTCGGTGAAAATGTAAAAGTAAAAGAATTACTAGACGGATTCGATGCCATCGTGCTTTGTGGTGGATCTACGGTACCTCGTAACTTAAATATCCCAGGTCGTGACTTAAAAGGTGTTTATTTTGCCATGGAATTCTTATCACAACAAAATAAAAGAGTAGGCGGTAAAAAAGTAGAAATTGACCATACGGGCGTACCCTATGCACACGGCGAACTTTTTGCAACCGATAAAAACGTCGTGGTGATTGGTGGTGGAGATACAGGTTCTGACTGTGTAGGTACATCGAACCGTCACGGAGCAAAAAGCATCACACAATTTGAATTGATGCCTAAACCTCCGGAAGGTAAAAACCCAAGCACGCCTTGGCCAAACTGGCCTATGATCCTGAGAACATCTACGTCTCATGAAGAAGGAGCTACTCGTCAGTGGTCCATTGTATCGAAAGAATTTATCGGCGATGCCAACGGCAACCTCACCGGCTTGAAAATAGCCGAAATGGGCTGGACTAAAGCAGAAGAAGGTAAACTTCCTAAATACGAAGAAGTACCAGGTACTGAAAAGGTGATCCCTTGCGAATTGGCCTTATTGGCCATGGGCTTCTTGCACCCACAACACGCCGGTATGCTCAACGATTTGGGTGTAGAATACGACGAAAGAGGAAATGTGAAGGCCAATGCCGAATACCAAACCAATAATCCGAAGGTATTTACCGCCGGTGACATGAGAAGAGGACAATCTTTAGTGGTTTGGGCTATTTCTGAAGGTCGTGAAGCGGCCCGTAACATTGACCTTTACCTCATGGGAACCAGTAACTTAGAAACAAAAGACACGGGTAGCTTTGATGTTATTCATGCTTAATTAAAAAAAGTAGAAAAGAGGGGTTACCTCGACGAGGGTCTGGAGTATAAACCAGTAACAAAGCAACACTACTTATTTCATAACCTGTAATGAAAACACAAGATCGAAAGGTCTTGTGTTTTTTTATGGGCTATTCCTTCACTTTAAAACCTATTTGAGGTCTGGGGTTCTCCTCCTCTTGTACCAAAAATTGTTTCAAATAATTGAAAATAGCTTGTATTTCACTTTCTTGTTTGTTTTGCTTATGATTTTGCTGAATGAATTGTTTTTCTAGACGTTCTAGTTTTAGTAAAATATCTTGATGCGTCCCTACTAACATTCTCATTTTGGTAAAAACACGAATAATTTGAATGTTCACTTGAATGGCAACTCTACTGTTCAATACACTCGACAACATTAATATTCCATGTTCGCTAAACGCATGAGGTAACGTTCTTCTACCTCCCCAACTTGAGGTCACAATTTGTGACCTCAAGTTCCTATACTCTTCTTCTGTGAGTTGAAACATAAAATCTGAAGGGAATCGCTCTATATTTCGTTTTACAGCCTGATTAAAAACCTTTGTTTCAACAGCATAAAGTTTAGCCAAATCACTGTCTAACATGACTTTTTGAGTCCGTATAACATAAGTTTTTTTTGAAATCACGTCTTCGGTCAATTCTTTCATAGTAAAAAATATAGTTATATTCAGCGTAAAAATTGTCTCCCTAAAAATCTAATATGAAGACTCTAAAATGGGATTATATGCTTCCCTTCTAAATTTAATTTAACATTAACTCTACAACCGCAATCTTCTTCAAGCGCTTGCAATCACAAATGAATTCAAGTCGGTGGCTTATAATCCAGACAAAAATGTCTCCGGATTCATCACTTGAATCAACGCTTTTTTATAATCCTTTAAATTCCTAATTAAGAGTATCTTAATGTTGTTTTCAATAGCCGTATTGTACTGAATGGCATCCTCAAAATCAGGGTAATCAGATACAATAGCCAACTCAATGATTTTATTGTCCAATGCCAATACAGAGACCAAGGTTTTAAACGTAGCCAAAATCTTTCTGGAATCTGTTCTTTTATATGGTGACTGTAAAATGTAATCGATGTATGAAAATGAAAGAGAAGAAACACAAATTTTAATTTTACCAAATCAGCCAAGGTAAAAAGCTTTTCTGCAAAAGCATTGAATGGTTTTCTCCCCGACAAGAGATCTAGACAAACGTCTGTATCAACAAAAATCTTAGCCATACTATTTTGAATACTTTCTATTGAGGTGTTTTTTATACGACTGTCCGGCATCCCCCACTTTACCGGAATCTAAAACACCCGATAAGCTTTTCACCAGAGGGGTAACTTTTTCTCCCGTTTCCACAGCCGTGTTGCTTGTTAAAAATTGCAAATACGCCTCAATCAATTTTGAAGGGCTTGTATTTTTTTTGCGCGCGTATATTTTGGCTTTCTCAATCACCTGATTGTTCAGTCTTAATGTGAGTTTGTGATCCATAAACGTAACTTGTTTTATACGTATAAAACAAGTTACGTTTTGAAGAGAAAACAACCTGAAAAATAATGTCTTCCCCTGTTTCAAGACAACTCAACAGCATAAAATGCTTCCATCTACTCCATCAATTCTACATCACCACATTTTCAAGATGATCTAAAGGCCCTAAAGAAATCACAAAAGGTTCTTTCAAAGGAATGGAGCTTAAAAACGTCCTTACTTTTTCCACTTCATGAACAAGCCAAGTTCTGCGTCGAAGGAATTAAAACCTACCGCATTTTGAAGCCCTACCGCATAAAAATAATTAGCACTCAACATCAAGCCCCAACGATCTTTAATCAACGCACGACCTCTTGCCCCCAATGTAAATCCCAGATCCCATCCACTTTTCTCGTTTCTAACTTGTTTTATGTTACTGTCCTTTAGCGTATACTCCACCTCCGGTTGCTTCATGAAATAAGTCCCAAAACCCTGAATAACATCTACAGCCCAACGATCTTTGAGGAAAGGGGTACAGGAACCATGTATATAGGCTTGTCCTTTTTGCCAATACCCTGCAGAATAATTGTTGTAATAGGTATCACTCAATGCTTTACCTTGGTACATACTGCCGCTTGCCGCCAAACCCATGCCCCATCGGGTACTGAAAAAGCCTGTATAACCCAAACTCAATACAGGACCAAAAGATGCACTGTGCTCAAAATTGTATTTACTATCGGTAATATAACCCACAGGCACAGATACCCCTGCGTCAGCAAACAAAAAACTCAGTTGTTTTTCCCCTCCATTTTTTTTACCCCTCAGTAATTGAGCATGACTGCTCCAAGAAGCCAGTAAAAACAAAATACTTAAAACATAACTTTTCATAAACAGAACGATCGTGCAAAAATACTATTTTTATAGTAAAACGATCAATACAATTTGTTGCGCAGTATTCTTTTGATCATTTGTATGGTGGCTTTACTGACCTGTCCTTGGTGCTTCTCGACAATTTGATTTTCGGTGAGCTCCATTTCCAAATCGTTCACAATATGAATCCACTTGCTTAAAAATTCAGAATTGGGGGTTTGGTACTTCAACAAACGTCTTACCGTTTCGATGATGGTTTTGTTGACCGTACCTTCATAGTGCTCCCAAATTTCCTGCGTGGTCAATCCTAATTTAAGGTCTTCCGCAATCTTGGAATAATCGTTTAGGTATTTCTCATTCGCTTCCATGACCTGCAAGAGTACGTTCTTGCTGTATTCGATCTCAGGGTATTTTTTAGTTTGCTTCTGTAGTTTACCCAATGCATAATTGCGGGCAATGTTGTCACAGATGATCAATTCATCCGGATTCAATTCAAACCATTCTCCTTTGACCCGTTTGTGTTGAAATACAATGTGTAGGCTTTCTTCCAATTCGGCAATGTTCTCTGCCGCATATTGACGCACAATACGAAAAAGTACAGGAAGATGAGTATGGTAAGCGTTTAACCGCTTTTGTAAGTCCTGGGTCTGCCCAATCTTATACAAGTTCTTGCCCGTTTTTAAAATATAAACACACTTGCCAGGTTCTATGGATTCCATGAAAACGATATTGTTCGACGCTCCCTCTCGTTGGGAATAGAGTAAATATAAGGATTATCGATCAGATCTTAAAGAAGGTCGAGGACTAAACTAAGGCAACAGCCCGTTCAGTTGTCCTTTCTGCCACAAGGCTGCCAGGTCCATGCCTAAACCTACGGAACAATGGATCAGTACACCCAACCAGATGGACTGACTTCTAAAACTCAAAAAGCCCAATACCAAGCCTGCGATGATCGCGGCAAGGGTTTCTGGAAAAGGCTTGCCAAAATGAATCATACAATAGGGAATGGTCATGATGAATACGGAATAAATGCCGAGTTTAGGTTTTAGTCCAAACAAGACAAAACCTCGGAAGAAAAATTCCAGTGCAAAAAACTGGAGTATGTAAAAAAATTCCCAAATCAAGAGATCTGACCACAACAAGTTCCCATGATATGTTTTAAAAAAAGGATAGCGGACCTGAAAAGAAGACGTACTCGAAAAATAAATCACCAAAGGGATCATGACCAAGAGCATGATGACATAAAGGTGTAACTCCTTAAAAGCACCTTTGAAACGTAATCCATAATCGGCTACTTTTTCCCGGAATAAAAACCGAATGGTCAGTACAGGAACGATGACATAAAACACAAATAGCGTAAAGACCCAATAAGCCAAGGTATTTAAGTTGTTGGATGCAGAAGCATTAACAAGAGCATCCAAGGCTTCCACCACAGACAAGACTCCTATCGTCAACAAACCTTCCCTCAGAAAACTGTACTGCCCCACATAATGAATCATACTCAAGCACAAAGGCAACAGGATAAAAACACTGATCGTTTTTTTATCGAGGGTATTGAATGTTATCGATTGCGATTCTAGGGGAAGAAGCTGAGTGAAGAGGGTGCGAAGAGGGTTGAACATGGACAGTGACAATGTAGTACACAATATACAACATGTCGGAAAATGAAAGATTTCCGAACGAAGATACTTCTATTGTTTTCCAAGCAGGAGAAAATCGAGTACCGCTTAAAAAGCAAAAGACCCGCCCTGGGACGCTGTTCTGATGGGTAGCGTGGCGAGTACTGTTAATACAATTATACGTGATTTTTCTGTTTTAGCACAAAAAACTACTGGGTTTTTAACTAAAGTTTACATGGTTTTTATTGAATATTTATTTAAACACCTATACCATTCAATGGTTTTACTTCCGTTTTGCAATCAAAACCGTATTCCACAATTCCACTTCTACATACTTAAACACTTCGAAGTCTGCATTCTTAAGTAATTCAGAGATCGCAGTCATCTTATCCGCATCATTGTTGGCAATTAATGTATTGAACACAATGCAACACTTTTTCTTCGTGATGCTTAGCACACCTTTCCAAAACAATTCTTCGTAAAATTCATCTGGCGTTTTATGATCAATGAACAAATCAATCACAATAAGTCCATACTTTTTATGGATGTACTCGACAAAAACAGCCGCGTGTTTACAGTAGATTTCAATGTTCGAATACTTGCCTAATCCAAATTCCTGATTGGCGATATCAATGACCTTAGAATCAATATCTACAACATCAATAGGATTTTCTAATAGAAGCTCTCTCCGAATAATCTTTACCGCAGATCCTCCTCCAAGTCCCAACAATAAGATGCGGGAATTACCTTTTATCGCAATTCGATGTAAAGCAAATTGCATGACCTTATGTAAACTCCCAAAAGAATAATTGGCATGTTGAGTGTTTAAAATCTTTTTACCATCAATATACGTGACCTCTAATGTACCATTATATAAAGACGGCAACTTACGTGTAATAGGGTAAACATAGCTGAGTAGTTTTTTAAACGTTGAAACCATACGCCCTTTGTTTATTCCAATTGTAAATCACACGTATTAATTCAATGAGGACCATCTTTTAATCGGACCATTTTTAACAAACTTCAACAACTCCAATTTGACTTCTTCATTCATCTCTTTCAACGCTTCAGTGCTTAATCCTTTGGGAGGATGAATACTTAGCAATACAACCTCTTTTTCAGGAAAACTGGACTTGAAGTGTTCAAAAGCATGTTCTGTAAGTGCAATGAGGTAATCAAAAGAAGATACATCGTATCCTTCTATGCTTCTTAGCGTCAGATCAACCGTTGACTCTAACTGATCCGGCTCTAACAAGCCCTTCAAATAAGGTGAAGCCAATTTGTCTTTGATGTTCAATCCCGCACTAAAAATGTTCTTCCAGTGACCAGCATAGTGTTTCAAATAGGCTTCCGCCAGTTTACTGTACAAGGTATTGTCGTTGCAGACAATCAATATGGTTTTCTTTGTGTTCATCGGACATTCGTTTTCGTTTCTATTTCTTTTATGATCTCATCAATGATTTCGTCGAGGTACTTACTGATCCCTCTTTTTTGAAGTAAAAGGTTTTGGAAATAAGCACTGTAGACTTCATCGTAATAGATGTTTTCCACATTCACCATTCTAAAGCCCATGTCTTTGACTTTTGCAACACCTTCTCGTAAGAGCTCATGTTTTATTTTCATGTCATGAATTCGTTTAGTCTACTTCATTACACTTGATGTAAAATTTCAATTTGTTGTCAAAGCTCTTTTTGACAATCCTATAGGTATATGGAATAAAAATATGTTTCGTATGGTAGGTCACCAATCGGGTTCCTTCGGGCATGGCATTTAACTTTAGAAAAAGATCCTGGGTGTATTTTCGGTACAACTCATAGGAAAGCTTGCTGAACTCATCAATGATGGCACTGTCGTCAATTTTTTCCTGAAAGGAATTGAAAAAATAAATCCCGTCAAACGAACTGAAATCTACTTTTGAAAAATCATTATGGATGAAATGCACATTATCGATTTGTCCATCGTTTTTGATCTTCGTCGAAATGTCTATAAAACTTTCTCTGTAGTCTATGCCATAAAAAAAGCATTTGGGCTTCAACCAGGCACCGCCGATACAAAATTTACCTACGCCACTACCCACATCTACAATATTTAAATTTTCTTTATAGCACAAAAATTCTAAAGCCGCTTTGGTTACATCGACGGGTGTCCAATGCCGGCTGGATAACGCTCTTATTTCTGAAGAGTAAATAAGATCAAACTCATTATCCAACATCGACTTTTTTTGCTTTTTCAAATTTTCAATCATCATGCTAACGCTGCTTAGAATGGCCCAAATGCTCATCGGTGAACAAAAGTAAGATGACCGAAAAAAAGAATGATGAAGTATAGCAGAGGTTAATTATTGATTTTTGTCAACAAAAAATCGTACCTTATATACACTTTAACTACCCGATCTGCTTGCCATGAACACGTTACAACAGTTTTCTTTTGATCAATTCAAGTTTAATTCAGACTCTATTTTTAATGAATTGAACACAGAAGAGTTAGATTATTTAAACGCACACCTCAAAACTCGCCTCTACAAAAAGAAACAGGTGATCTTCTATGAAGACAGTCCAGCTACAGGCGTTTACTATATTAAAGAAGGGTTGGTCAAAAAATACAAAACAGGGAAAGATGGCAAAGAGCAGATATTTTACATTTCCAAAACATCGGATTTGATCGGATACCATGCCATCCTGAGCAACGAACATTATTCCGATTCTGCGGCTGCCATGGAAGATTGCATCATCTCTTTTATTCCGAAAGCAGTCTTCATCTCCTTGATTGAAAAATCACCGCGACTGTCCAAGCTCCTGCTCAAAACCATCAGCCATGAATTTGGAGTGCTCATCAATACCTTGACCATCATTTCACAACTATCGGTCAGGCAAAGACTCGCCTTATCTTTATTGTTGTTGAAAGAAAAATTTAAAGATCCTGATTCAACTCAACCTACACAGATTAAAATTTCCCGCGATGATCTTGCCGCATTGGTCGGTACCGCAAAAGAAAATTTAGTGCGGCTTTTACACGAGTTTAAAGAACAACAGCTCGTACAAGTCAACGGCAGAGCCATCATCATCACCAATGTAAAAGAACTGGTGAAAGAATCGCATTATGATTTTTCATCGTCGAATCAGGTAGAACATTGAGTAATTATTAGGGTAGTAGGAAACCGGTAATATTCGGTCTTATTAGCTCTTTGTTATAATTATCTAATTTTTCAATATTTATACTCGCTCATTTAAAAATTCACTTATATTGTATAAGCGATCATAACTTGTTTTGAGGCTCATCATTTATTGAAACATCACATGTACACGACACATCGCAACTAAATTCCATTTCGAAAACAACACCTTGTAAACATAATATATCCATGCAAGAAACCGACGTCGACTCAAACCTGGCAGACAAACTGAAAGAGTATATTTCTCTGCGTTTTAATATTGCTTACCTGATGATGGTAGAAAAAGGATCTGTCCTGATGGCTTCTGCCATTTCTACCCTGCTTGTCATTATCTTTTTCACCATGTTTTTTCTTTTTGCCAGCCTGGCTTTGGGATATTATTTGTCGGAAATTTTCGGAAGCTTCTTTTCAGGTTTTGGCACCGTAGCTTTGTTTTATCTTTTCTCCGGATTCGTACTGCTGCTGTTAAGGAAACCAGTAATCGAAAAACCTTTGATCAATACATTTGTACAACAATTGTGTAAAGACATAGAACTGGAAGACGATGGAAAGTAAAATCACCACCATAGAAGAATTGCGCTCGGAACTCAAACGGCTGAAACGTTTGCAGATTGAACAAGAGATCGAATTGACCACGAAGCTCAAGGAATTGCAAAAGCTCTTTTCCTTTGCGGGTAAAGCCCTGGGATATCTGTCTCCTTTTGGAGACCATACAAAAGACAGCATTTTGTTTAAAGACACCGGACTTGCCGCCACCAGCCTGCTGATCTTAGAACGCCTGTTTTTAAAAGATGCGGGCTTGATCACGAAACTCGTTACGGGCATTGTATTTGCCAAGCTGGCTGGAAGTATTTCCAAAGACGACATTTCCTCGTTCATCTCGCGGATCATCGATTGGTTTAAGCCAAAAGATAAGGTTAAAGGGGAAACGCCTTTGGATACAAAATAAGCAGATGTTTTTAGTTTCTCTAAAACCCGCATTGGAGCAAGTACTCTTCCCCGTTTAGGATCCTCCGACTCTTTACTGCTTTACAATTTTCTCCTTCCTGATTTTCCCTTGTGGCGACATGATCACTAAAAAGTAAATGCCGCTCTGCCAGTGCTCTCCCAACACACTGTCCTGCATCAGCGTTCCCTTCTCCATAAGCGTACCATCCATCTTATACACCGCATACGAACTTTGATCCTGTGCCTGCAAAGTAAAATGATTCTCGAAAGGATTCGGACGGCATGAATTTACGGCTTCTGTTTCTCCTGCCGTTACAGAAGTAACAGAGGCGGTACAGGAACAGTCCTGTTCTTTCCAGGTTTTTCCGGTCGGACAGGGAGGAGGATAGACTGAAGGATTGAACAAGATCACATCATAACTGATGTCGCGTGTGGTGATACCAATCTTTACGTTTCTGATGTTTACCGTGTAGGTGAGATCAAAAGGAGAATAGGTGTTGATTTCCCAAAAACCCGGTGTCCAGATGATGGCGGGTTCCGTACCAGTCACCAGCCGTGGCGTTCCTTCCAACGAAACAATACTTCCATCCGGTTTTACCACCTCGATGATAGCGTTAGAAAAATCTGCACCAGGCATGGAATACGACCAGCGGTCAAAGACGAGATCGCGTGGCATGTATCCCTTACCCGGATACGAATGGGATTTGATATCGGAAGGATAAGGGACATACTCCGTTTTAATGTATATCGCGGTAGCACCGGTGGTACTTCCGAATCCTACCTTATTCAGGCCCGGCCACAGCAACCAGCGGCGATGGCCGACGAGTTCGTTGCCCACCCCAGGATCATCGACAAAGCCCGAAACCGTTTCAGAACTTGTGGCGGAATAATTACACAAGAGCGAATTGCTCGCACCGTCGTATCCTGCGGGGGTATAACATTTGAGCGTACTGGCCGGATGATGCGTCAGCACACGGTTAGCCTGCATGATCAGCGAGGCACGCTGCGCGAGGCTGTCTTTCGTCGGATCATGCGAAACAGGATAAGGCACTCCTGCAAGCCTCCGCATGTAGTTGATACGGATGATCATATTTGCCTTGGCGGAAGCAGAGAAGTCTCCTGGTACACAGGAAGCCGCGTTGCCGGTCCAATCCATACTGGTACTCCTCGTGTTGACAAAATACGTCTGGTAATCCTCATACGCCGTCTGGCGCAGACACTGGCCAAGGGAAAACATGGTTCCCATCAGCCAAAAAATAAGTAGCTGAATCGTTCTCATAGCGGTAAACGTTGATCTGTTAGTAGATACGAGATGGAAAAGAAGGGTAACCTGTGGCTCCCGAAAAACAATCTTCTCATGACCTCCACCAACGCCTAATGGATACCTCGCTGGAAGTATTGTTTTTCACCTAATAATTTAGAAGCAACGAAACATCAGGAGTAATGATTTCTTCTCTTAGGCGCAAAAACTCATTATCAGTTAATCGAACTCGATTGAGTGTTTCAAATTTAGTTCTGAAATTTTGCTCAAGCGATTTCCTGTCAACTATCTCAGGTCGAAGAGTATATTTAAGCTCTGTAAGTTGCTTAATTTAATAAGGTTTGTTTCTATTTGATTTTCCTTGCTCATTCAAGTAATTCACAAAAATGGTCTGGCTTATCAATACATAGCTTAAACTTACATATCGATATAGATTACCTTTTATATGATCCTATCATATCAAAATAACTTTTGACGTGTTGCGCATAAGAAGGTGTATAGTTAATCAAACTGATGTACTCTTTTACTTTAGATATACCATACTTATCGATCAACTCACCAAAAGACGAATTCATGAAAGAAGAAGACATAGCTGTCGCAGCACTCAAAGAAAGTTTGATTTTGCGTCCGGCTTCAATCTCTTTGACAAGAATAGAATAGAGAGTAAAACCTTCTGCGTTGGTAGAAGTACCATGCACAACTTCCATAAGGTTAATTGTAGTATTCATAAAGCCTCCGTGGAACTATTGTAAAACTAAAGAACAAATTCGTCATTTGCAATTTCTTCCTCGATATCAGGCAAATAACGTTTGTCCAAGGTTATTGTAATTAACGTGCCAAGAAAGAAAATGTTGGGTTTATAAGCTTTAGTTTCACCTGATCCAAACCTACAGAAAACCCCGTTATTAGAGACAATTTGAATCTCTCCCTTCAAATTTCGCACAATATCATATAAATTTGCCAAGCCAAATCCTCGGTTCTGAGGCGTTGATTTAGATGAAATCCGTCTAACAAGGGCTGCCCTTATAGCATCCTCATCTTTTAATTTTTCTTTACCAGAGGCTATCCATATTTCATTAATTTTTGCCGGGATACCAACTCCAAAATCGCATAAAGAGATCACTATCTTGTCTATTTTGGGAAAGCATTGCGTCAAAACATATCCATCGACAGCCGATCTGGAATGGTCAAATATGTTATTGAACACTTCTGTTAAAGCCCGATGAAAAGAATCTAGATTTTTACCTTCGAAATAAGTATTCTGAAAATACCGCTGAGCTTCTGTTGCATAACTATCAATCATTGTGTTTTTTACTTTCCACAAACACATCGTAGTTGCTACCTCCAATTTCGTAAATGCGTTTCTATCAAATCCTTTATTCCAATACTCATAGAATCTGATGTTAATCAGATAGCGATCAATATTATAAGGCCCCTTAACAAAAGAAACTTCTATCCCTTTTTGCGAATACTCCTCTATCAAGCACGCTAACGAAACAATTTGATATGGATTCAAAAAATAAGTTTCGCTAAAATCTACTACTAACTTTGTAGTTACTGGATTGGAAAAAAGATTGTTTTGCTTAAGCAAACGTATCCAATGATCGCTACTCTTGGTGATCACTTTAATTGTATGTAACATCTAAAAATGAGCCGTTAATATTTTAAATGGCTTAAATATTTTAAAAAAAGAGGTCAGAAAATCTGACCTCTTCAATGTAGCGGGGACTGGACTCGAACCAGTGACCTTTGGGTTATGAGCCCAACGAGCTACCAGCTGCTCTACCCCGCGATGTAGTTTCCTGGCAAACAATGCATTCAGAACGCTGGTCGTTCCCTGTTTGTTTAAGGAGGTACAAAAGTAGGGCTTTTCATTTAAAAAAGCTACCTTTGTATTCTTTTTTTACAAGAAATGAACGACAAGATCTTTAAGTCAGGCTTTATCAGTTTGTTAGGCAAACCTAACGTCGGCAAGTCCACACTCATGAATTGCCTGATGAAGGACCGTCGCTTCTCCATCGTCACCCCCAAAGCGCAGACCACCCGTCACCGCATCATGGGTATACTCAACGACGACAACTACCAATTGGTGATCTCCGATACCCCTGGGGTCATTGAACCCAAATACAAACTGCAAGAGTCCATGATGCGTTTCGTCAACTTCTCGCTGGAAGATGCCGATTTGGTACTGCTCATGGTAGAACCGGGCGACGAAAACTTATCGCCAGAACTTGAAACGAGGATTAACCGCCTCAAAGTACCTATTTTATTGGTCATCAATAAAATGGACAAAGGCGCCAGCCCAGAAAAAGTATCGGCTTGCAACAGCTACTGGCAAAATGCCGTGAAACCGCAACAGGTCTTCTACATCTCTGCCCTCGAAAACCAAGGCGTAGACGAACTCTTTGCCCAAATCCTGGAAAACACCCCCGTACATCCGCCTTACTACGAAGAAGACTACATCTCCGACCGTCCCGAGCGTTTCTTCGCCGCCGAGATGATCCGTGAACAGCTCTTCTTGCAATACAAACAGGAAATCCCTTACTCTTGCGAAGTGTACATCGACTCGTTCAAGGAAGAAAAAAAGATCTTGCGCATCCGCGCCATCATTTATACGGAAAGACCGACCCAAAAATCCATCATCATTGGAAAAGGCGGTGAAGCCCTTAAAAACGTGGGCATCGAAGCCCGCAAAGGATTGGAAGAATTCTTCGGAAAACAAGTTTTTTTGGAGACCTTTGTGAAAGTCGACCCCGACTGGAGAAATAAAGACGCGCGTCTGAAGAATTTCGGCTACCAGAGTTAGAGCGAAGTCCGGAGAGCGAAGAGCGAAGAAAGAGAATTTACACCTCGCTGTCCGCTCTGTTTCTACGCTCTCCTCATTAAAGGTGGTGTGAAACACGAAATCAAAGGCTGCATCCAGCCTAATTAAAAATTTAGAATAAACCCTTATGTCTAATATTGTAGCAATTGTAGGAAGACCTAATGTAGGCAAGTCGACATTCTTTAACCGTTTGGTGGGAGGAAGAGAAGCTATCATGGACGACGTGAGTGGCGTAACCCGTGACCGTAACTACGGTTATGCCGAGTGGTTGGGTAAATATTTCACCGTCATCGATACGGGAGGATATGTGCACGGTTCAGACGATGTGTTCGAAAAACAAATCCGCAAGCAATCGGAAGCCGCACTGGAAGAGGCCAACGTAATTTTATTCATGGTGGATGCCGATGCGGGTTTACATCCTTACGATGAAGAATTTGCACGCATTGTGCGCCGTTATAAAAAACCCATCATTGTCGTGGCCAACAAGGTCGACAATGCCATGCGTACGCACCAAAGCGCCGAATTTTATGCACTGGGTTTCGACAACGTGTTCGGTATCTCTTCTGCCAACGGCAGCGGAACAGGAGAATTACTCGACGAACTCATCAGCCACTTCCCCAACGAAGGCATAGAAGATCCGGATGAAGGCATTCCTAAAATTGCCATCTTAGGAAGACCTAACGCTGGTAAGTCCTCTTTGACCAACGTCTTGTTGGGCGAAGAACGGGCCATTGTGACGGATATCGCAGGCACCACAAGGGATTCCATCAATGCGCGTTACAAGTCTTTCGGAAAAGAATTCATCCTGATCGATACCGCTGGTATCAGAAAAAAATCGAAGGTAACAGAAGACATTGAGTTTTATTCTGCTCTTCGGTCTGTGAAAGCCATCGACAGTGCCGATGTGTGCATCATCATGCTCGATGCCCAACAAGGCTTAGAGTCTCAAGACATGCACATTATATGGTTAGCCTTGGAACGCAAAAAAGGCATCGTGATTTTGGTCAACAAGTGGGACTTGATTGAAAAGGACAACAAGACCTACGATAAATTTGAAAAGGAGATTCAGGAAAAATTAGGGCACATCAACTATATACCCATTCTGTTTATCTCAGTATTAGAGAAACAACGTGTGTTTCAAGCCATTGAGAAAGTGATTGAAGTCTACGAAAGCCGGAAACGCAAAATCCCTACTTCTCAACTGAACGACAAGCTACTGCCTGAGATTGAGAATTATCCTCCTCCTTCCCTCAAAGGGAAATACATCCAAATCAAGTACATCACGCAATTGCCGACGAAAAGTGTCACTTTTGCTTTCTTCTGCAATTTGCCTCAATACATCAAAGAGCCCTACGAAAGGTTCCTCGTAAACAAAATTAGATTGCATTTTGGCTTTGAAGGGGTTCCAATTAATGTCATTTTTAGAAAAAAATAAAAAAAATAGGGCGAAGGGCTTTCGTGCGTGAAAAAAAGTTATAAATTTGTGGTTCAGTTTAAACTAATAAAATTTATTACAATGAGAAAATTATTCGCTTTATTATCTGTTGCTACTGTTATTACTTTAGCTTCTTGTGGTGGTGGTTCAACTGAATCAGCTTCTACTGACTCTACTGCTGTTGTTGTTGATTCTGCTGCTGTAGTTCCAGCTGCTGATTCTACTGAAGTTGTTGCTGATTCTGCTGCTGTTGTAGTTGATTCTGCTGCTACTAAGTAATTTTAGCTTACAGTTAAGAAATTAAATGCTCCTTTCTTTTGAGAGGAGCATTTTTTATTTTTAGGCAATGGAAAACACAACGGCACAAAAACTATTCAGTAAATATGTGCCAGAACCCTCTGCCAAGTATTGTGCTGAGCTATGGACTCACCTAAAATTCGAGTTTAAGCTGGCCCGATCACGCTCTTCCAAACTCGGCGATTACTGGTACAAATCGTCCATCAACAAACATAAAATCACCGTCAACAAGGATCTCAACGCCTATTCCTTTCTGGTGACGTACATTCATGAAGTGGCACACATGGTGGCCGGCTTGCGTTACGGCTATCGCGTGAAACCGCACGGGGAAGAATGGAAAGCGGTGTTCAAAGAACTCATGTACCCGCTCATGCAGGAACACATCTTACCAGAAGACGTATTGATTCCTTTACACGATTACATGATTTCTCCTGGTGCTTCTTCTTGCTCCGATCCTGCACTATACCGGGCTTTAGCGAAGTACGATGCCAAAGAAGATTTTATGGTGTTTTTATCGGAAGTGCCCATCGGTCATGCCTTTCGGTTCGGTAAACGGACGTTCAAAAAAGAAAGCATCATGCGTACACGTGCCCTCTGTTCGGAAGTCAAAACAGGACACCGCTATTATATTTCTCTATCGGCGGAAGTGAAAATTATTCAAGCAGTATTGTTTCATGGTTCGTGAGACACGAACCATAGCTTTCTCTTTCTCCGCTCTCTTTCTCTTTCTACTCAATGTCCTGCATGTTTGCTGTACCATTCGACAGCCTTACGTACACTGCCGTGTTGTTCTAATAAGGTTTTAGCTTCCTGCTCTGTGACCTTGATTTCATCCATCACCATGGCCACGGCCCTGTTCACCAATTTATGGTTGGAAAGTTGCATGTCAACCATTTTATTGCCCTTCACTCTTCCCAACTGTATCATGACGGTCGTCGTGATCATGTTGAGGACCAATTTCTGTGCCGTACCGGCTTTTAATCGGGTAGAACCGGTTAAAAATTCCGGACCTGTATTGACTTCCACAGGGAAGTCAGAAACCTTAGCAATGGGCGTGTCGACGTTGCATACCACGCAACCCGTAAGAATACCGTGTTGTTTGGCAGTTTGTAATCCACCGATCACGTAAGGCGTTCTGCCTGATGCGGCAATGCCGATGACAGCATCTTTTTCATTGATGTCGTACACTTGCATGTCTTTCCACGCTTGCTCGACATCGTCTTCGGCAAACTCCACAGCCTTACGAATGGCACTGTCACCTCCGGCAATCAAACCAATGACCAAATCATGAGGAACACCAAAGGTAGGAGGACATTCGGAAGCATCGACTACGCCCAAGCGTCCGCTGGTTCCTGCTCCGATATAAAAAAGCCTTCCACCGGCTTTCATCTTTGCAGTGACTGCAGCGACCAGACGTTCGATGGAAGGAATAACTTGTGCTACGGCTAAGGGCACGGATTGATCTTCTGTATTCATGCCTCGCAAAATTTCGCCGATCGACATCGACTCTAAGGCATTGTAGCGAGAGGAAGACTCCGTACCAAGCATGATTTATTTTCTGTTTTTAATGTGGTATTCCGTCAAAGCTTCCATGGGATTACCCATCACTTTATCGATGGTCACATGATGTTCTTTCGCTACCCTGTCCAATACTGGTCTTAAGTGTGCAGCCACAGATCCAATGAAACGAATCGGTAATTTTTGATAGTTTTCGTAACGGCATACGCAATTGTTAAACAATAAACTAAAGTTCTCGTAGGCCAGATCAAATAAGTAAGGCTCGTCTTGATTGTAAATCACAAACGGTGCCAATGAAGCCAGGTACCTGTTTGGAAAAGGCTTGGTATAAACCTTATCAAAAATATCGTCATGACGGTCTGTCGTAAAGGCTTCAAATTTATCACGTACCGATTGAGGTAAAGCTTCGCGAATGTAATCACGTGCCAATATTTTCCCCAAGTATCCTCCACTTCCTTCGTCGCCAAGGTACAAGCCTAATGAGTTGATGTTTCTCGTAATGTTCTTCCCATCGTAGTGACAAGTATTTGAACCGGTTCCGGCAATGCATGCAATCCCTTCTTCATCACCCAACACCGCACGACATGCTGCCATCAAATCATGGTCAACCAAGATCTCGCTTTGAGGAAATGCTTTTTTCAAGGCATCTGCTACTTGTTGTTTCTGTGCTTCTCCTTCACAACCTGCTCCATAGAAAAACACCTGGTCTACTTTTTTACTTGGATCCAACTGAGAGATCAATTCCTTTTGCAAGGTTTGGTAAATATCATCTGCCGTTTGGTAGTATGGATTAAATCCTACGGTCTTGTAATTATGAATTTCATTTTTTTCGTCTACAAAGACCCAACTAGATTTGGTAGAACCACTGTCAACTATAGCAATCATTGTGCTGTTAAATTATGATGAGAAATGTTAAAATCAGGATTTCAATTTACCGACTATTTTAAACTTATCAAAGACATTTTCGGTGTGTGGTGCTAATTCCATTTCGGGCGTCAAATCCTGACCTGCCCAATGCTCGTAGTGCTTGCCACCTCTCCATAGTTTGGACTTGTTAAGCTCATAAATAAAACCCTTATACGCTACCCAAATCTCTTCTTTATCAGTACCATTACGCAAGGACAATTGAGCCTTGGTGTAGACAGGAAGGTCTTCATCATCTTCCATACTAAATCAATTTGGAATGGGTCAAAATCCAGCGGTTCGGCAATTCTCCACGGTTGGCGGTCATGTAATCTTCGTAACTGCAAGGCACGACGGAGTTTCTGGCAAAATTGGATTTACTCAATGGATAGGGAACTTCCATCCACCATTTTTCACTGTGTATGTGCTTGTAAAACACCAATTGGTGAGGCTCGCTGCTCATGGCAACATAGTACTTCGTGTATTTTTGATTGCTGAAGTCTGCTTCTTCCTGGCGGTTGTAATAGCCTTCTACAAAATACCAAAACATGGTCGCAACAACAGAAGCTGTTTGGCCTTTCTCATCTTCTGACTGATCGTACTCATAGAATCCAATGGAAGACAGTTTATTGCTAAGTCCGGCATACCAGCACAACTGGCACGCTTCTTCTCCACTCAAACCAAAAGGATGAGTATTTTTATTGCCCGGTGCATCGCTCTGGCGAATGGCACTGATGTCGAAGCTGAGCATATCGGCATCACGAATCACGGGTTCAAATTCTTCTAAATTTTTTCGCACTTGACCTACACGGTACATTTCGAAGTACAATTTTTCCAATACACTCAAAATGTCCTGATCAGTAAAGTACGTCTGAAAACCCACATGGCTGTAGTTAAACAAGATATTGGGCTCATGCGTCAGGATGTTGTGGATGTGCTGACGGTTACGTTCCGGACTCATGGTGTACATGTCGATAGACGCATCAATGTTGACCATACTCACAAATTTCCCTGTGCCTTCGTAAGCCAGGTATTGTCCATAGTCCATGTCGTGTGTACTGCCGATCAAGACAGGGATGATGGATTTGTTGAGTAAATATTCACAGACCTCCTTGATGCGTTTATAACTTTCGTCCAAAGAAATCCCACAACGTAAATTGCCTAAGTCAACAATACGGTATGCGCCTGTGCCTTTCTTCAGTGAATATAATTTCTCTCGTACGGCATCAGCGGCCGCAATAGTACCCGATGCGTTCAAAGCACCACGTTCTTCCGTAAGACCGATGATGGCCATGTCGGCATACTCCAGTGTAGGGAAGGTGTTCTCGTATCGGATAATATGATTGTACAGACTGGCCGGATCTGTTTTTACATGTTCGGTAACACTCGTTTTTACTGTATCAAAAAAAATCCGTAGGTTCATAGAGGAAATATTTTTTGTAAAAATAGTAAAATGTCCGTCTTTATACCATTCAACGGTTGAACTTACACGAAATAATCCCCGTATAATACCGACGTAGCAGCCGTTAGCGAAATGAAATAAACGCTTACGGATGCACGATCGGTATTAGAACAATTGTTTCCAGGTTCCTTTTGTCCAATTGTATTTGATGGTACTCGGTAAGGCTTTAAACCAATATTTATTGACCTCTACGGCAAACGAAGGTTGCATGTAACAATTGATGGTACAGCCTTCGCATTCAGGGATGCGCCCTTCCAAGGCAATCAACTTTTGTACTTCCTCCGAATGGTACAAGGCATACAAGTCGTTCTGAATTTCAAAGGCTTTGGTTCCTAAGTGATAACAGGGTAAGACTAATTTGTTTTCCGGCGAAATGACCAGGGTTGTACTTGCTGCTTTACAAACAGGATTACCGATGTGATTACCTCCGTCTTCCCGTAAGGTAATGAAAGCCTCATTCAAATAAACCAGTTTTTTCCTGGCCCATTGCTTCAAGCTCTTCAACTGAGCAGAAGACAAGCCTCCTCCCGTTTCTACCTGGTTGTACTCAAAGGAAGGATTCAACAAAAGGACCAAGTTGTTGGGTAAAGAAATGGTACGGTATACTTTTTCAATTTCTTCGAAATTGCCTTCAAATACCGTAAACAAAATATCGGGACGCTCGCCGAGCTTTTTAGCAATGTTGATCGACTCCATCACAAAATCGAAACAAGCGACTTTGCGCATGTCATCGTGTAAAGCTGCACTGGCCGCATCCAATGAAAAATGCAGCATGTCGATAAGTCCTTTTAATTCTTCGGCTCGTTTAGGATATAACAAACCGTTGGTCGTAACGGTGGTAATAAAACCCATATCCTTGGCCATACGCAACAGCTGTGCTAAATCTTTATGCAACAAGGGCTCTCCTCCCGTAAAGTCTATCACCCTGACACCCAGATTTTTTAAAGCAATGAAATTTGCTTTGGCCTGTTCAAGGGTAATGTAAGGAGAAGGTTTTTCCCATATGTCACAAAACCCACAAGCTGCATTGCAGCGGTAGGTGACATAATAATTACAGAGTACAGGGTGCGAAATAAGCCGCATGGCAATGCTTTTTCCCCAATTTAAGGAAAAAGGGGTTTGCACAGACAAAAGGGCTGTATTTTATTGGGAAATTACTATCTTTGAAGCTTCGATTGAGCATTCATTATTACTTTAAAACACATATGGCTGAAAACACACAAACCGCTTTGAAAGGTGTCATTACTGGTAAACAATTGACACAATTGTACGCTGCTGCTAAGAAAGCACAATTGGCATTCCCTGCCGTAAACGTTGTAAGTACCAATTCTATCAATGCAACACTAGAAGCAGCAAAGGCTGTCAACTCTCCCGTTATTGTACAATTTTCTAACGGAGGTGGTCAGTTCTACGCTGGGAAATCTTTACCCAACGGAAACCAACAAGCTTCTATAGCAGGTGCTATTTCTGGAGCTCATCATATTCACCAATTGGCCGAAGTCTATGACGTGGCTGTTGTCATACACACAGACCATGCCGCTAAAAAATTACTTCCCTGGATCGACGGTTTGTTGGATGCAGGTGAAAAATTTTACAAAGTACACGGTAAGCCTTTGTTCTCTTCTCACATGCTTGACTTATCAGAAGAGCCTTTGCACGAAAACATTGAAATCTGCAAAAAGTACCTGGAGAGAATGGCAAAGATCGACATGCACCTGGAAATTGAATTGGGGGTAACCGGTGGAGAAGAAGATGGTGTAGACAACTCAGACATTGACAATGCTAAATTATATACTCAACCTGAAGAAGTCGCTTATGCTTACGAAGAGTTGATCAAAATTAGCCCGAACTTTACTATTGCTGCGGCATTCGGTAACGTACACGGAGTATACAAATCAGGTAGCGTGAAATTAGAGCCAAAAATCTTGAAAAATTCTCAGGACTTCGTCGCTAAAAAATACAATACGGCAACAGCGGATCCGATCAACTTCGTATTCCACGGTGGTAGCGGTTCTTCCAGAGAACAAATCAGAGAGGGGATTTCTTACGGTGTGATCAAAATGAACATCGATACCGATTTGCAATGGGCATTCTGGGAAGGTATTTTGAATTACTACAAAACCAACGAAGCTTACCTTCAAGGTCAATTGGGTAATCCTAAAGGTGCTGATCAACCCAACAAGAAATTCTACGATCCTCGTGTATGGTTGAGAAAAGGTGAAGACACCTTCGTTGAACGTCTAAAAGCTGCATTTGTAGACTTGAACTCTGACAACGCTCACGATAAAATGGGCTGGTAATCACAGTTACAGTAGTAGCGGTGAATGCCATTCGCCGCTACTACTGATACCTGACCACTGATTCCTGACCCTAATTCCCTACCTCTCATACCGCAACGACTGAATAATGCGGGTTTGTTCTTCTTCGTACTGCGTTTGTTGGTCGGCAGGGAAATCCATAAGCCACTGTGCTGCATGGTTAAATTCAATGGTATGTAAGATGTACAAATGATGCTTTACGTGATTGCCATCTAAGTATTCTGCTTCATAACCTACCGTATACGGCAAATTAAAACGCCCGTCGGAAGAGGTGAAAGCCTTATTGATTTTAAACCCATTTTGCTGTTGAAAAAAGGCCATGCTTTTGAGTGAATAATCTTTAATGGATGTACTGGGTTTTATTTTTTCTACCAAAACAGACAAAGTGGCTTTCGCCGATTTCTTATTGTCCTTCGCCAGTGTTCTGGTATAGGTATAAATCTTCGATTCATTTTTTGTTTTGGTCACATCGGCCTTGCTCCACACCTCTGCCGGCAACTCAAAACGCAAGTTGATGTCGGTTAAAGACTGGGTAATATAAACCACACTGTCTTGTGCCTGAACATACGTATGCAAACACATCATCAAGAACACAAGGGGATACAAAACTGTCTTCATCTTATCTTAGTCTCTTTCTAATGGAAACGTTAAACAATGTGGACCTCCCCGCGCACGGGAAAGCTCACTACTCTTTAACGTAATGATGGTTTTTTCTAAGCCACGAATATCGACCCCTTTGGAAAGTAAGGCATTCGCCTCTAACACGGTATAGCCTTTTTCTTTAAAAGCTTCCAGTGTTTTTTCATTGCGATCATAGCCTATCACAAGACCAGGTTTTAGCGCAAAAAAATTGCAGCCATCGGTCCATTGTTCCCGTTGATCATAAGGATACAAGCCCTTCCCACAAGCAATCACCGAAAGGTCTGGAAAGAAATGTGCCAAGAATTTAGGAAAGTTTTCAAAGCGTAATTCTCTATCTTCTTTCAACGCAATGGTTTTTACCGTCATGCCTCGTTCACTGTTCAACAAAGGATGATAACCCACTGCTTCGTTATGGTTGGTAAACGTAAATACCGTATCCCAATGCATACAATACCTCGATTCTGGAAGATAAGCAACCGAAAGGTATTCTATTTCAGAATCTATTGCTTCTATTTTTTTCTTCAATAGCGCAATGCCACGCTCGTTGGTGCGTTCAGAACTCCCGATCAAAAGGTGTTGGGGGCTCATCATCATGATGTCGCCGCCTTCTAACTGAGGCTTACTGTCCTTTGCTTTCAAATAAGCAATCAACTCGTCCAGGGAATTGGCCGGAGATAAAATTTTTCCTGTTGCAGACCACGTTTTAAAATGCTCATGGTCATGAAACACAAACCAAGAAATGAGGCTTTCTCTTGCCCTCGCCTTTTTCGCAGCGGTAGCATGTACAAGAAAAGGTCCTGCCACACTTCCAATGTCTCGCGTAAATATAAGATTGGGAACAGGTAAAATAGATTCTTCTACCGACCCTTCAATACTGTATCGGCTCAACTGCTTCGGTGACATGTTTAACAGTTTGTCTTTCAACAACGGTTGATCTTCGAGTGCACTCAAGTAGTAAATGAATTCTTCTCTGACCGTTTTGATGTTTAAAACTTCCGTGAATAAATCGGTAATTTCTAAACATTGGGCAGGACCGACATAAGCAGTGATGATCGACTTCATCGATTCATGCTCTTCCCTGATTTTACTATATAATACAATGTCTTCGTACAACAGCTCAGTCGCCAGGTCTGGTGTCACTTTAGCAATACCTGCATCTGGAGAATGAATCAAGATTTTTTTCAACGACGCTATTTCTGAATACGAACCCATACAAACTGATCAAGTACTAATAATACATCATTTTTAAACAAAACACACTTCCTCCAGACATGATGTATTCGGAAGTATCAACAGGAATTACTTTGAGATGAAGTCCTCTAAGAATTTTTTCTGTCTCTGTATTCCCTTGTTGAAGAATCGCCCATTGCCTTGCCTGATCAGTGATCACATGCATGTTCAAGGCAAAACCTTGACGAGCCTCGTGTTCAGGAATTTCAATACAAGAAGAAAAGAGTTGTTTGATTTGACGATTGCTTTGTTCCGAAAAAGCCGTAGGAGTATACAAGACTGTTGTTGTATTCAAGGGGACCAAACACGTATCCAAATGGTAAAAGTCAGGATTCACCAACTCAAGACCCACAATATCGAGTTGAGTCAAGTGCTTGAGGTGATCGATGGTAGATACCCCCGTGCGAAAACCATATCCACAAATGGCTCGCTGCGTACCAGGCACCGGCAATAAATCACCCATGCCTTCAAACAATAAATTGGAAGGCAAGGAACACGCATGGTATCCTTTCTGCTCGAAAAATCGCTGATAAAAAGGAACTTCCTTTTGTCTGTTCGGATGCTTCATGTTACTCAAAAGCACTTTTTTATTCCCTTCACGATCTAAAAAAGGAAAGGTTTGATTGGCTGCAAAAACCATGTCTTCCAAGCCCTCTTCTCCTTTCAAAATAGAAACTTCGGAAAGCCCCCCTTCCTCTGCTATTTTTTTGTATTCAGAAACCAAATTCTCCCATTGCAAAATAGCCTTTCCTTTATTGGTTTTACCGATTTGATCCTTCATGTGGGCATTTTTCACATCAACAACCTCAAAAAACTGCGGATGGCAAAGTAATATCTTCGTCGGATGTAAGTGAGATATAGAGGATTTTGCAAACATATTTTGTATTTTTAGAAGACTATTTAGACTTTATTTCGGAAAAGAAATATTTGCTGTAACCTTTACCCACAATAAACGGTAAAGTCCACATGTTGTTAGAAGAAAAAGAGGGTTTATTTTAAATGAGGAGAATAAAAAACGGATTACTACTGCTACTTTTTGCACTAGCATTGCTGTCTATCATTGGATTAGCATTATCTCCTTCTTTTAAGGTGTCAAGAGTCGTACGCATCAACAACAGTGCGGCAGGCATATACCCTCACTTAAGCGCAATACGTCACTGGCCTGAATGGACGGTCATCAATCAGAAAAAAGACGCTACTGTGCGTTACAGTTTCAGTGGCCCCGATAGAGGAATTGGTTGTACCATGGTTTTTGATGGGGAAAAAATAGGTAACGGCACCATTGTATTTACAGACAGTGAACGAGATCACTCGGTCAGCTTCGATGCCGTACTGAACAATGAACAAGTCGTTTTTCATGGCATCATACTCCTCGAACCCAGGGAAACAGGAACAGATGTCCGCATTACCTTAACTGGCGACGTGGGGCTTCATTTGGTAAACCGCTACATCATCTTAATCATGGACCATGTCATGGGGTCTGTGCTAGAAGAAAATCTTCAAAACTTAAAAAGCTTAGCCGAATAGCTTCCATTCCTTCAAGCCCTTTCTTAATCCCTATTTTTATTGTTATCTTTGCATCCTACTAAAATGCAAATACTACTATGCTTGATAAGCTAGAAGCCATAAAACAACGTTTTGATGAAGTGGCAGAAATGATTGTTGCGCCGGATATTATATCCGACATGAAACGATACACTGCGCTGAACAAAGAATACAAAGAACTCAATAAGATTGTACAAAAATATACGGAGTACAAAAATCTCTTAGGCAATATTGAAAGTTCAAAAAAAGTATTGGCTACTGAAAAAGATCCCGACTTCCGAGAAATGGCAAAAGAAGAGCTTGAATTGTTAGCTCCTCAAAAAGATGCCCTGGAAGAAGAAATCAAGCAGATGCTGATTCCAAAAGATCCTAACGACAGTAAAAACATCATCATAGAAGTTCGTGCAGGAGCCGGAGGAGACGAAGCCGCCATTTTTGCAGGCGATGTATTCCGCATGTACCAACGCTTTGCAGAACGCCAAGGTTGGAAAATGGACGTGATCGACTATACCGAAGGCACTTCCGGTGGCTACAAAGAAGTCATTGCCAACGTATCCGGAGAAGACGTGTACGGAAAAATGAAATACGAATCGGGTGTACACCGTGTACAACGTGTACCTGCAACAGAAACACAAGGACGGGTACATACTTCTGCCGCCTCTGTGGCTGTACTTCCTGAAATGGACGATGTGGAAGTGGAGATCGACATGAACGATGTGCGTAAAGATACCTTCTGTTCTTCCGGACCAGGGGGGCAATCGGTAAACACTACGTATTCTGCGATTCGTTTAACACACATTCCTTCCGGATTGGTCGTACAATGTCAAGATGAAAAATCACAAATCAAAAACTTCGATAAAGCCCTGAAAGTATTACGTTCCCGGTTGTATGAATTAGAGCTCAAAAAACACAACGATGAAGTAGGTGCTCAACGCAGAGAGATGGTAGGCTCAGGAGATCGTTCCGATAAGATCAGAACCTACAACTATCCTCAAGGTCGCGTGACCGATCACCGCATTGGGTACACGGTATATAACCTTCCTGTGGTCATGGAAGGTGCCTTGTTTGATTTTATTGAACAGTTGAGGTTAGCAGAAAATGCCGCCCGACTACAAGCTGGTCTTCAGGAAAGCTAAGCATTCGTAAAATATACAAGCATAAAAAACCTCCCGTGTAATTCACAGGAGGTTTTTTATGCTTAAGCGTTTTTGAGTTTACTCTTTAATCAATTTGAACGTTTCTAGAAACTGATTGCCACTCACTTGCAAAATGTATAAGCCCGACTCTAGGCCAAGTCCTACGGTAATGGCCTCGCTTGGATTTTCATAATAAGCAGAAGACATCAGTTTCCCTTCCAAGTTATACAACTTGACATACACTCCTGCATCCGTACCATTGATGAGCAAGGTTGTGTAATCGGCAAATGGATTGGGAGCAACCACTACTTCTGGGCCTTTTGTGTTGTTTACCAACACAATATTGCTGTGCGTATACCTTCCATCCAAATCGTATTGTACCAACCTGTAGTATACCCTACCACTTGGAATGTTCGCATCAAGGTACGTGTATTGTGTTAAAGCATTGGTATTGCCCGCACTTTGAACCTGAGCGATAGGATAAAAATCGGTACCGTTAAGAGAACGTTCTACGTAGTAAAATCCACTGTTTACTTCTCTACTGGTCGACCATTCCAATACAGCGTCTTGATTGACTTTTTTAGCGGTAAATGAGACCAGATCAACCGGGAGTGATGCCGGACAACTCGCCGATACCGTTGCTCTTACACGCACACGCTTGCAATTACCAAAATCTGAAATTTGCCAGTTGTAGAAAGGACCGTATTGGGCGACACCCATTTGTCTAGTAATCGAAATTTTTCCTGCTCCACCAGTGTAAGGAAAAGTAGATGCTGTTTGATGACCAAAACCGGGAGCTCCACCTGCAACCCTTACTATCTTCATGCGGTATTTACCAACAGCCAAACTTGCATCTAATGTAATGGTTTGCCAAGCAGCTCCTGGCCAAACAGCCCAAGTTATATTTGAACTTGTGTATACAGTCTGATTATTATCGTTATAAATCACAATATTAAACGTTGTAGGATACGTTGATCCACCCCAAGCATACACATCTACACTTCTGATTTTAATGGGAGAAGTCACATCAAATTCCATTGCGATTTCTGCAGGAGGTGCAGGTGTGGGTTGAAAAAAACCTGTTGGCGCTGCTCCACTCGGAATCCCTATACTATAGTTCGTAGCCGAACCAATGTCTTCCACATAATAATCCGTAACAGAAGGTAAAGGCAAAACCGGCGTGGTAAAGGTACTGGTATTCGCTCCTCCAGGTAATATAGTTCCACCAGGGCTGTCTTGGTTGTACCAATTGAATGGACCAACACCTCCTGTAACGCTCAATACCAGAGTCCCCGCTGTTGTCCTACACGCATCCACAGGTGTTACTGAACTGGCAGAAATCGTAATGTCATCAAACGTGTTGGTACAACCGCTCAATGTCGCAACGAGCCTATAGGTACCTGGAGTAGAAGCATAAAATGTACTCGTTGTGGCTCCAGGAATATCAACTCCTGCATACTGCCATTGCCATGTGGTGCCCGCAGGAAACGCTGAAATATTTGTAGGGGTTAAATTGTACGACGATCCACACAAGGTTCTATCCGGTCCCAAAGCAGGCACGGGTAAATTGGCAGTAACAACAATGGTATCCGATTTGGTACAAGTTCTGCCTGCTACCGTTTCCGTTCTTACCACCACGTAAGTTCCAACAGCAGAAACGGATTGTGTAGTCAATCCTGGTCCAGTAGCAACCGGTGTGGCTGGTAATCTGGTCCACGTGTAATTGACCGCTGTACCCGCCGTAGATGTATTGGAATTGAGCGTAATCGGAAATGCCGTATTGCACACCACCTTATCATTACCCAATGCCGGTTGTGCGCAACAACCCGTTTCTATATTCTGGTTGGCAGCACCACCCAATGCCGTATAGGCACAGCCTAGCAAAGAGTTTGCGCCCGTTCGGTCTTGTGAACCTTCCCAAATCACCAAGCCCGCCAAACCGTCGCTGAGGGCAAAGTTTGCTTTGTTCGTAATGGTAGGACATGCGTTGAAATTGTAACCCGCTACCAGGTCGTCGGCATCGTTAAAAATTGCCGCACTGTTACTGGCGTTGATTCCTGTTCCATAAAGGGAAGTTCCTCCTCCTCCATTAAATCCGGTTTTCCCATAGAAAGGTACCCCCACACACATTTTACTTTTAGGCCAGTTGAAAGGAGGGCTTGCAAAATCACGCACCGCTTCTTGCGCATGAATCAAAGGCGAGTGGTTTAAAGGCCAGGCAGGATTGACTGCATTATGGTTCGAATAAGAAGCATCGTAGGTCATCAAATGATAAATATCTACAAATGGATCAACACCAGGGTTCACATAATCTGTTCCTGTTGCGCCTAACACAAAATGATCTGTCTCCCCGTTAAGCGCAATGGATACTTCAAGTTCCTTGCACATGGTTACTTCCAAAGCATTTAACCGTGTCTTCATCATACTTAAAAATGTCTGATGATCATTTTTTTCTGCCACAGTTTTGGGATGTTCCCAGTCAAAATCCCAACCATCCAAATTATACCTTTGAACAAATGCCGCCAAATCGTTCGCCATTTCTGTCCTTGCCGCTGCATTCGCCATGACTGCTGTCATCCTTGCTTCTAACCCAGGGTCTCCTGCCGGAGCACCACCTGTAGAAATAATAATTTTAATATTAGGATTGGCAGCCCTGGCTGCTGCAATCATGGTTGTGAAATTTCCTGTATCGAACCAGATAGAAGGAGCAGCTGGAGCAACCGGTAAACCTGTAGCATCCGTTATATTCCCTGTATTATTCATGGGATTCAAAAAAGCATGAACCAAATGGGTCATCCTGTTCCACTGCACCGTAGCCGTTGGACTATAATTCTGTACATAAACCGATATCCTCTTTTGAGCGAACGTAGATGACTCAAAACCAAGCACCAGTAGAAAAATGAGTAAAAATTTAATGTTTTTCATCCCTTTAGTATTTTATTCTTTATACATAAAAACATCTTTGTATAGTACCAAAACTAATGAAACAATAAGACTTTTTCAGACGTATAATGACGATTAAACCTTTTTCAATGTAATAAATGAGACTATAAATTAAACTTTTTTAAGTCTTATGGCTTAGGGGATAAACCTCATTATCTTGTCAATACCTATTTTTCAACCCTACTAAGATGGTGTTTATAGCCGATATAAGGCTTTCCTCCTCAACACGATGAGTAAGCTTATATGCTATACATTTTGTCGGTTTTCTCTAAAACTGGCGTAAGGTAAATACTTAAGCTCCACCAAATTCAGACAAAATAAACCAAGCCAACAACATTATTCTTTCTTTATTCTAATAAACAGCCCTTTCCAACAGATAATATAAAAATTAAGAGTAAAAATACCCTATAACGGGTATTGTATATAGCTCCTCAATGCAGTACTTTTGTTTAGAATCATTCTAAATAAATGTCTCAGACCACTAAAACAAGCGTATTGATAGCAGATCCTCATCTTCTAATCAGAGAAGGTGTGAAAGCTGTACTTTCCAGTGACGCTCATTTTGAAGTGGTGGGAGAAGTCATGAAAGGAGATGAACTTTGTGCAGCAGTAAGAGCCCTAAAACCTCATATTGTTGTGATAGACTACTCTACTCCAGGTTGTTTTAGCATAGAAGATATTCCTGCAGTATATAATTTATCTCCAAATTCCCGGGTATTGGTTTTGACCAACAATCAGAACAAAAACGACATTTTAAAAGCCTTAGAATATGGGGTCAACAATTATATCCTTAAAAAATGCAGTAAAGACGAATTATTGGCCGCTGTTTATGCCACTGTAAAAAAAGAACGCTACATGTGCCGTCATGCCATTGATGCCATCGTTGAAAAACATATTCATCCCAATGAATCCTACGAAGGGATCTCTTTAAGTCCCCGCGAAATCGAAATCATACAACTCATTTCAGAAGGAAATACCAATAACAGCATTGCTAAACTTTTATACCTTAGCATCCATACGGTAAGTACACACCGAAAAAATATCCTCAAAAAATTTGGCTTAAAAAAATCCTCCGAATTGGTCATGCACGCCATCAGAGCCGGCATCATTACCCCTTCAGAATTATAATATCGTTTCTTTAGCCTCATTCATATACCATTTTTAAGTCTTAATACCCTTTTTAGGGTATTGCAAAATTACCCTGATCACAGTATTGTGACTCCATCATTTTCGAATCACCTTTGCATTGTTTAGAATCATTCTAAACAATGCAAATAAATCATTACAATACACATTAGAACACCATGAAAAAACTATTTACGCTCGTGTGCTTGCTCATCACACTTTCAAATCCATTAAAAGCCCAAACGGAAGTCAACTTGAGCATGGGGGCTGGCTACGCCAACAATATTTGGTACAATCTGGAAGATGGTCAAACAGGATCTTCTTCTGCCACCAACTGGGATATTGCCCTGGCAGCAACTTCTTCTCCGGGTGCTGCTTTAACAACATCTGTTCTTTTCAATGCCAAAAACGGAAAGCTTTATGCTGTACCAGGTATTAGTCCTGCACAGTTCAGTACGGTCGATACTGCTGGATTGGGAGCATCATGGACTCCTCTATACAATGATCCTACAACTTGGGCAAAAGGAGCTTTCAGTCAACCTGCTACAGGTGGTTTAGATTTTGGATGGGGTGCTTACAACGTAGGTAACCACAGCGTAGAAGCCAACCGTGTTTTCGTCATCCACTACACTTCCGGACTGATAAAGAAACTGTACCTCACCTTAAACAGTGTAGCAGGTAACTACAGTTTAGTATACGACAACTACGATAATAGTGATCTACAGACCGAAACCATTACCATTTCAGGCTATAGTAGCAAAAACTTTGTGTTCTACTCCCTTTCATCGAACAGCATCCTTGATCGTGAACCCGCTGCTGCAAACTGGGATATTGTATTGACACAATACTTTGATATGTATCCTGCCACTGCACCAACTTCTATGCAACAAGTGGGTGGTGTTTTACACAACTTAGGTGTTGAAGTAGCACAAGCCGTAGATGTTGATCAAGCCACCTACGAAGATTATTCTTCATTGTCTTTCAGCACCGACATCAACAGCATCGGTTACGATTGGAAAAACCTTAACTATGGCACCTTCCTTTATGAAACAGAAGATCAGTGGGTGTACTTCGTAAAAAGAAAAAACAACGACATCTGGAAAGTAGTCTTTACCGATTTTGTAGGAACCAGCAACGGTAACTATACTTTTACCAAAGAAAAAATTTATACCGCAACAACAGGAATCATCAGTGGTCAAAATACAAACAACAACCTGGTACTGTATCCTAATCCTGCTACAGGAGAAACAACTACCGTTCTTTACAACGCTGACCAAGCAGAAGAAAGCACACTTGAATTGTATGATTTAGCAGGCATTTCTATTCAACAATGGCCTGTTGAAGCACAAGCAGGATTAAACGCATTTACTGTACCTACTAACAATTTAAAATCGGGTATTTACATGATCGCTGTACGTTCAGGTCAAAAGATTTCTCAACAAAAATTAATCGTTCAATAAATTTCATATTTCTCTTTTATTATGCTTTCACACATGAAAAACACAATTGTTCTGGCATTCATCCTACTTCATAGTACGTTCCTCTTTGCTCAACAAAAAACCAAGCTTCAACAAGACAAAGAATCGATCAAAGCCATGGTAGGCTGCTATAAGGTAAGTTTCGAATTTGCTGAAACCTTTGCACCTGACACTGCTTACAAATACCACGATAGAAAATTTGATTGGGGTATAGAATATGTTACGGTCTTAGAAGAAACAGATAAGAAAGTAGTATTGCAGCATTTGCTCATCGTCAACGATACCATGATTGTCAAACATTGGAGACAAGACTGGGTCTATGAAAATACCGAAGTCTTTTCTTATATAAAAGACCATGAGTGGAAGAAAGTAAAACTTACACCTGAGCAATACAAAGGAACATGGACTCAAAAAGTATATCAAGTGGATGACAGTCCTCGCTATGAAGGTTATGGTACCTGGGTACATGTCGATGGAAGACATTTTTGGGAAAGCACAAGTGATGCACCTCTTCCTAGAAGAGAAATCACGAAACGCAACGACTACAATGTTGTAAAACGCCATAGCCACATCGAAACGACATCTTATGGATGGATTCTGGAACAAGACAATGAAAAAATCATTCGTAGTGCATCAGAAGATAAACTTTTATGTTGGGAAAAAGGATTTGAAAAATTCTCTACAGGCAATTACAACTGTCAGCCAGGGATCAACTGGTGGAATACCAATAAAAATTATTGGAATGAAGTAAGAAAAGTATGGGCAGAAGTATATGCTCAAAACAGCTCTTTAAAGTTTGAGAAAAAAGTAGACGACAAATTCCTATTTGAACAATTATTCAAATTAGGTGATGAGTATGCCAAAGCAAAAAGCTTTAATGCCAGTGAAGCTTCCGGCAAAATCAAAACCATCATTGGACTTTACTTGAACAAGAAATAATAAGGTTTACTCTTGAATTATACGCATCAAAATATGAACACGATTAGTCCATTACTTCGAGTACTTATCCTTTGGATCGTTTTACTGATTTGCATGGTATTACATTTCAATTATCATGTCAGTAAAATTTTCTACGGGATCAATGTTGTTCGTCCAGGAACAGACGGGACTATTCCCTTTATGGCTCACGTGTTAAAAAGCGTGTACTATCACCTTCCCATGCTCTTTATCGTAGCGCTTCTCTATTTTAAGAACTACTGGTTTAAGTTGGGCCTGTTTGTGATCAGTATCCCTTACAGTTTATCACATGTAGCACATCTTCGTGAAGAATTTATGAAGCCTTCACTCGATTGGGCTCAACTACCTTTATTGTCATTGACATTGGCCTTCAGCTTATTGCTGAACAAAGCATCTTGGGATTATTTTAAAACTAACCGATAAACCTATGTGTAACCATAAAGTACTATCGCACAATCGTTATGGATATGTAATCAAGTGTTCAAGTTGCAAGCACTATCAAGTTGCCTTCGGGACAACAGTACTCTGCCTGAGTGAAGAACAGTACCAAGATTTAACATCTCACATGCACGATCAGCATGAATTATATAAGCACGATGGAAAAGATCTGCGAAAAATAATTCACTTGCCTACTTACTGCGAACATACTTTCATGGTGCTCAATGTCAAAGAACTCAAACGCTTTCTCGTTCTAGTCAAGGAAGCCGATATCATGTCTGAAGTACAAGCCTTACTCATCAATAAAGGCTTGAGTTTAAATTAAAACAATAGAGTGGTGATCATGTCGGTTGTCTTATAACCGGTATAAAGAATTTTTAAAACGGCATGATCGCCTACTCGCCAATGAAATAATAAACATGTATTGTATCACTCATCGATTTTGGATTTTATTGTTTTTATCCCTTGTAAAACTCTACTGTTTTATAGAAGATGCTCATGGGCAAACCATCACGGTTCTTTCAAAAGAAGACCAGCAAGGTATTGTACAAGCGCATGTTATCTGTCAAAGCATTACATCTAAAAAACAAACTGTTCTACTGACTTCATCCTCTGGAACAATAAATTTAGATTCTATCCCTACACGAGATTATCCCTTACACGTCATCATTGCATCAGTAGGATATGAAACGTTAACGGATACATTAAGAAATCGCGAATCTAAAACCTATCAACTTTATGTCGACAAGGTTACCCTCAACGAAGTCGTCATTACAGGTCAATATTCCTCAAATAACCCTGAAAATGCTGTTCATAAAGTCAAAATCATTGATCGTAAACGCATTGATTTACAAGGAGCACAAAATTTGAGGGATGTACTCAACAATGAACTCAATGTGCGCATCAGTCAAGATAATATACTGGGAAGCAGTATGAGTCTCCAAGGCATCTCTGGACAAAACGTAAAAATATTAATTGACGGCGTTCCTGTAATCGGTCGCCTGGACGGTAACATCGATCTCTCTCAAATCAACTTACATAATGTAGAACGGATAGAGATCATAGAAGGTCCATTGTCTGTAAACTATGGAACAGACGCTCTGGCAGGAACCATCAACATCATCACAAAGAAAACACAGAAGTCTACTTTTTCTTCTTCACTTTCCAGCTACTACGAAAGTATTGGTCAATACAATCTCTCGGGTAGAATCGGACTTCATTATAAAAAAACAAATGTTTCCCTATTTGGAGGACGAAACTATTTTGACGGCTGGAGATCAAACGATCCCCGATTTTATAGTGAAAAAAGAGCCCTTGCCGATTCCAGTCGCTACATGGACTGGAAACCTAAAGAGCAATACTTTTCTACCTTTACCATTTCACAAGGTTGGAAAGCACTGAATTTTGGATTCACCAGTGATTTCTTCTACGAAAAAATAACCAACAAAGGGAAACCCCGACTTCCCTATTATGAAACCGCTTTCGACGACTACTACAGAACCTATCGTTTTAATAACAGCATACACATCAATGGGAAACTAGGGAAAAACTATAACCTGACAGCGATTGCCGCATATAACTATTTTGAACGCATCAAAAATACCTATTATAAGGATCTTACTACGCTTCAAGAAACGTTGACAAGCAACACCGATGATCAAGATACCAGTACATTTAAAAATTTGATGAGTAGAGCCAGCATCAGCAATACAAAGGATTCCGCTAAGCTACACTACGAAATTGGATACGATGTGAATCAAGAAACGGCTTACGGTGTAAGAATAAAAGAAACCCTACAACGCATTGGAGATTATGCTTTATTCGGAAGTTTAGAATACAGTCCATTCAAGGCTTTGATCATAAGACCCGGACTGCGTGTAGTGCACAATACGGCCTATGCTGCTCCACTTATACCATCACTCAATTTAAAATGGGCCATCAAGAAAGTAACCCTTCGGGCTTCGTACGCAAGAGGATTTAGGGCTCCTTCACTGAAAGAATTATATTTCTATTTTGTCGACATCAATCACAACATTAAAGGAAACGAAATACTCAAAGCGGAACAATCCGACAACTTTACGCTTGCAGCAACAACTCAACACAGGATTAAGCAGAGCCTGTATAAAACCGACATTTCATTGTTTTATAATGACATTAAAGACATGATCTCACTTGCTCAGAGCAGTAATACAGGTACTGAATACACGTATGTTAACATAGGAACATACAAAACACACGGGATCAACATATCTACAGAAATGGCCATCAATCATTTTAAATTCCTTATCGGTGCCTCTTATATCGGGCGCTATAATGAACTTGCTGCAGTACATGATATTGACGCGTACAACTACTCTCCAGAATTGAGAAGCAATATACTTTATGAATTTAAAAAGACAGGCTTAAGTATTGCCATGTTTTATAAATACACAGGCATTCTTTACAGATACCGTATAGATGACCAAGACAATATCTACCTGACAGAAACACAAGATTTCCATACCGCAGATCTTGCCTTATCAAAATCTCTATGGAAAAAAAGAATAAACATTACGTTAGGTTCCAAAAACTTATTTGACGTCAAAAATATTACTGGAAGTTCTTCTTCAGGAGCACATAGCCAAAGTAGCACCAGCATCCCGGTAGGAATGGGAAGAACGTATTATATCAAATTAGATTTTACATTCAATAGTTCAAAATGAAACCACACTTCCTCTATTATATTGGACTCCTTTGTATAGTACTCTGTGCTTGTGAAAAAAAAGAATTTCCTATTCCTATGCATGATCCCGGAGATGTCATCACCACATCGGTAGACATGGGCAGCAACTACGAATGGCAAATTTATTACGATTTAGAAAGTAATCGCATAGTCAGTAAAAATCCCAAAACCGCATGGGATTTAGGATTTGAAGCCGCAGAAGATGGCTTTCATGTCGTATTAAATACTTCTAAATCTATGTTTTGCTATAATACACAGAACACAGTCTATGAATCCGTTACAGATACCATAGGATTTAGTGTAAATAAAACATGGGATGAACCCTCCGGTCACCTTGACTCTACCGCTATTGGAGATTGGCGTTCGAACAATCACGTCTACATCGTAGACCGGGGCTATAATACGAGTGGGACTCACCTGGGATTTAAAAAAATTCAACTTTTAAGTGTTTCAAACTCAACCTATACCTTCAAATGCGGGACATTAAATAACAGCACTATTGAAACGATTAGTTTTTCTAAAAACGATACCTACAATATGAATTTCTTTTCCTTTGACAATCCTAATACGGTATTAACCATAGAACCTCCTCAAGAAGAATGGGACATGTGCTTTACACAATACACACATGTTTTCTATAATCCAACCATGCCTTATTTAGTGACAGGATGCATCACAAATCGTTATCAAACGACCATTGCGAAAGCCCCTGTTTCAGATTTTAAATCTATTGTTTACAGCACTGTTCAACCCTATAGCTTTTCTTCCAACATCAACACCATAGGCTACGATTGGAAGACATACAGTGGCACAACATACATCACTGATCCTTCTAAAATATACATCATTAAAAATCGTCACAACAAATATTATAAACTTCATTTTATAGATTTTTACAACTCCTCGGGCTTAAAAGGAAGTCCAAGGTGGGAATATCAAGCGTTATAACTTTTTTTAAAAACACATTAAGACAACACAAAAAACAAAACCACCCATAAGGTTCTTGTTTTTTGTGTTGTTTTTATAAAAATATTTTTGGAGACGAAAACTGTCTTTTTTTATCTTGCGGATAGTTATAATCACACTATATTTGTTCAAAAAAACTATTGTCATGAAAAAGTACACTCTTATTTTATTCGTAAGCGTACTGTGTTCTTTGAATGCATTCGCTCAAAAGAAAGCAAGCTCTTCTAGTCAAAAAAACATGGCGATTGGTGTTCGCCTGGGCGATCTTACAGGAGGCACATTTAAAAAATACCTCGCCAATAATTCAGCACTTGAATTCAATTTTGGTGTTCCAACCTTTATTGCAGGAGGTTACGACTACGATTACCGTTATAACCACGACAACAGGTACAGAAACGGCTATTACGGAGGTTATGCTTATAAAAACAAATTCCGTTATGCCCTACAAGCACATTTTTTGAAAGCGTTTGACATCAACTCAGTAGAAGGCCTTAAATGGTATGCTGGAGGTGGTCTGCAATTCAGACAATTGATGTATGAGTATACCTATTACAATTACAATGGATATTATGGTGGTGGATATTATGGTAAAGAAAACTATATCGATACTCAATTTGGATTAGATGTATTGGGTGGTGCAGAATACGACTTTAAAAACACCCCTTTCTCTGTATTTGCAGACATCAATGTGTTTTTCAATTTCGTCGATGGATTTAAAGTTTATGCTCAACCAGCAGTTGGAGGACGTTATAATTTCTAACTCCTTTCATCCTGATACATCCTATATAAAAATAAAAAAACCGACCACTTCATCTGGTCGGTTTTTTTATTCCCCTTAAGTGTTATTACTCCCTGACCAACTTGACAAGAAGCGTTTCTCCTGCACACTGGATACTCAGTAGATATAATCCTGAAGGGAAATTCAAATCGTTCAACCCTAAATCATTCGGTATCCCTATGCCATAAAGTTCTTTTTGATACATCAGTAAGCCTTCACTACTGTAAATAGAAAGACGTTGAGCCGACAAGTTTGTTGGTAAATCAATATTCAATTGATCGTTAAACGGATTAGGGTAAACCCTCACTCCAAGATAAAAAGCCCGGTCGACGTTGCTCGTGATTGGGCTCACCTGAATCGCAAAATCTAACGAAGATGATTCCTCTCCACATGCATTTAAATTTTTAACACTCAATATTCCCGAGCTAGCATTCATCCCAAAATCTAAACTTGCAACATTTCCATTGGCGTTAATTGTGACATCAGAGCCTGTATAAGACCATGCCGAAAGTGTTGAAACAGGAGCTGTGCTGTACGCTACATCTTGATTGCCCTGAATCACCATATTAGAGGATTCTACAAAAGAAATGGGTGCCATAGGAGCAGAGGTAATGGTAATGTTTTTTTGAACGGTGGGACCATCACCACATTGATTAGAAGGAACCACACTTAGCATACCTCCTGAAGGAGACGCTCCTATTAATAAACTTGCCTCATTTACATTCTGAGTAATCGTAACATCCGATCCCGTATAACTCCAGGCATATGTTACACCTGCTACTAAATTTGTCGTGTAAAGCTGGGCAGCGGTATTTCTACACACTTCATCTTGACCATTAATACCGGAAAGTGCCACAGGTACACTATTCACTACAACAGCCAAAATACGTGGAGTACTCGTACCACACATGTTGGTTGTACTCACTTGCACATCTCCACTCGTTGCATTACCCGCAAAAGAAATTTGTACACTGTTCGTACTCCCTGCTATACTTGCATTCAACCCTGTATAAGACCAATTGTATGTCACATCAGACTGAGCAGGAATCACATAACCCACATTATTTTCTCCACTGCAAACAACCGTTGAACTCGTCGTAAATGCACTCGGTTGTGCGGGAACCGTGTTTACAGTAACAGGTAAATCCCTCGAAGCACTCGTACCACACATGTTGGTTGTACTCACTTGCACATCTCCACTTGTTGCATTACCCGCAAAAGAAATTTGCACACTGTTCGTACTCCCTGCTATACTTGCATTCAATCCTGTATAAGACCAATTGTATGTCACATCAGACTGAGCAGGAATCACATAGCCCACATTATTTTCTCCACTACAAACAACCGTTGAACTCGTCGTAAATGCACTCGGTTGTGCGGGAACACTATTCACCATAATGTCTATGGTTCTTGGAATACTATTGCCGGCACCATTATTGGCTACAACACTCAGGGTACCACTGGTAGCACTCGCTGAATAATTGACGGTTACAGTATTGGTTCCTCCTACAATATTAACCCCCAATCCACTGTATGTCCAGGTATAGGTCGTCCCTGAAACATCGGGAACAGTATACGTTACTCCTGTTTGACCTTGACACACAGTTGCTGTACTCACTGTAAAATCGCCTGGTTGAGGAGTCGTAAGAGGAGCATTAAGTATTGTAATTTCTCCCTGATGAGGAAAAACATTAAAACTCAATACCCCTGAAGCCACCGTGTATTGAGTAATCTGAACATTATTTTGATAAATGTATGTATAACCTGTCAAACCATCCAGGTTTACATTAAGCGTCACATTCGACCTTAAGTCTGTCAAATCGATAGCAGGGCTATTCCACGTAATTCTAATTTCCTGGTTAGGGGCAGAATATGTTGTGGTAGGAATAAAATTTTGTGCCTGCATTTTATAAGTAGTCACCTCTGTAGCCGTGGCCATCCAAATGTCGTTGGTTAACATTTTCGAACGCACATAATCCAAATGGGCTCTATAATTGACAACAGGAACACTTCCCCAAGAGGCATCTCCCACCCCATGCAATTCTCGCATACCCCATTTCTGTTGGGCTATCGCCAAATCCACCAATCCATTCAATTGTGTAATGTTGGTGGTAGGAGCAAAAACACTAAAGTTGAGGCTAAAAAAATCAGTAATGGTCACATTATTCAATTGATTGACATTAAGGGTTTGATCTTGTGTCCCTCCTCTTGCCCCATAATAATTCAAATTGTCTCTCAAATGAGCTTTACTGCCGGTTGTGTGCAAATCGTAAGGCCAAATGAAAAAACGAGGATATACCGACGTATGGGTTTGAATAAGGTTTGTGCTTTGGTCTAACTCCGTCGCATAATTAGCCCATGTTTGGGTTTCACACCACCCCGGATCATACGCACAATAATGATTATGGGTGTGATTCATGACTTCGTGACCATGGCTGATCATCCTGTTTGCATTAACCCAATCGTTGGCATCACACGCACTGGTGATAGCCCCAAACGTAATTTTAACCCCTCGATTGAAGGCAATCGTATCGGCATAATTTTCAATACCAGGCACAGAACTGGAACCAAAATCATCGTGTATAATAGAATAAGCACCTTTAGCGTTGTTTTTCCAAGGTGCAAAACTCGTGGTTGGCGTTTGTGCAAAAAGCACTTGAAAAAAGAATACAGAACTGAAAAGAAAAAGGAGGAGTTTTATCATATTTTTTATAAAATTTTTCATGTTTAAGATAAACATCCATTTGTATTGCACAAAATAAGTTGTTTCCTAAGCGTACATGACTGTGTAAGATTCTATTTGAAAAAATAAGGCTAAACAACGTTTTCGATCTGAACAAGGTCAGAACGAGACTAAAGACAAATCGGTCTATGCAAGGTTTTAGTTGAAATTAAAGAGATAATGCTTCTTAAAGGCTCATTTCTTTTAACAAATCGTCAAGGTATTCCCTTGTGTTGGCTAAACGGGGAACTTTATGTTGACCTCCTAATTTTCCTCTTTTCTTCATCCAATGATAAAAAGTACCTTCCGGCGCAAGGTGTATTTTAGGCAACAGCAAGGCCATGTCTTTGTAACGCTTGGCATCGTAATCTGAATTGAGCAATCTTAATTGTTCGTCAAGAATAGCAGTAAATTCATGTACATCAGTAGGTGCCTGAGCAAACTCAATGATCCATTCATGTCCGCCTTTTTGTAGTTCTGAACCAAAATAAATAGGACCTGCTGTAAAATTGCTGACGAGTGCTTGTGTTCTTTTACATGCTGTGGCTAAAGCCGTCTCTGCATTTTCAATGACTAATTCTTCGCCAAAAACATTGATGAAATGTTTCGTTCTGCCTGTAATGCGAATACGATAAGGAGAGGTGGATACAAAACGCACGGTATCGCCAATGGCATAACGCCATAACCCTGAATTCGTCGTGATCACCATGGCATAACTCTTACCCAACTCTACTTGCCATAAAGGCACAATACGAGGTGTGGGTTTTTCTAATTCTTCTACTGGAATAAACTCATAAAAAATTCCATAGTTCAACATGAGTAACATGTCGCTGGTACCCAATTGATCTTGTATACCAAAGAAACCTTCCGATGCATTGTACGTCTCTACATAATTGACTTGCCCGGAAGGAAATAGTTTTGCGAATAACGCCCGGTAAGGGGTGAAAGAAACCGCTCCATGGAAAAACACTTCGAAGTCTGGCCAGACCTCCATCATGTTTTTCTTTCCGGTCATTTCCAAAATCCGCTCTATAAGTACTAAAGTCCATGTCGGCACACCAGAAATGCTGGTCACACTTTCTCCCATGGTCAACTGTGCATGCTGTTCAATTTTTTCTTCCCAATCACTCATCAAGGCGACTTTAAGAGAAGGAGTTCGTGCAAACTGTGCCCAGAAAGGAAGGTTGGCTAAAATCACTGCCGACACATCGCCCATGTAGGAGTCTGCACTCATATGATTGCGTGTATATGAACCTCCGATACCGATGGACTTCCCTTTAAATAAGTTGCTGTTGGGGACATTATGAAAATACAAGGAAAGTAAATCTTTCCCTCCATTGTAATGGCAATGATCTAATGCCTCTTGAGAAACAGGAATGTATTTACTGCGGTCGTTGGTGGTTCCTGAAGATTTAGAAAACCAACGAATGCGTGAAGGCCACAATACATTTTGAGAACCCATCAATACTTTTTCAATAAAAGGATACATTTGTTCGTAAGTACTCACGGGAACACGTTGAGCATATTGTTCATACGAACGAATGGATTTATAATCGTAGTGCTTACCCCACTCTGTGTGCGTCCCTTTCTTGATAAGGTATTGAAAAACTTGCTCCTGCACGTCATGTGGATGCAACATAAAATGCTCAATACCGCTGTACCTTCTTTTTAATAAACCCTTGACCGCAAAATTAAAAACACTCATTCCCTACAATAATATCTTGCGTTTGAATTCAAAATGCTGACCCAAGTATACTTTACGTACTTGCTCGTCGGCCGCCAAATCTTCTGATGTTCCTGATTTTAAAATTCTTCCTTCAAACAACAAATATGCTCTGTCTGTAATAGATAAGGTTTCGTTGACATTATGGTCGGTAATTAAAATACCGATGTTCTTATGTTTTAATTTTGCCACAATGGTTTGAATCTCTTCTACGGCAATAGGATCTACACCTGCAAAAGGTTCATCCAACAATACAAATTTAGGATCAACAGCCAAAGCTCGTGCAATTTCAGTACGTCTTCGCTCTCCTCCCGACAATACTCGTCCTAAATTTTTTCGAACATGTGTTAAGCTAAATTCTTCCAACAACTCCTCTACCTTTTCCTTTTGCTGCAGTTTAGGAATATCGGTCATCTCCAAAATCGAAGCGATATTGTCTTCCACACTCAATTTTCTAAACACCGATGCTTCTTGTGCCAAATAACCTACACCCCGACGTGCACGCTGATACATGGGCAAATTGGTAATGTCTTCGTCGTCTAAAAATATCTTGCCCTCATTGGGTTTCACCAAACCCACAAACATATAAAAAGAAGTGGTTTTACCCGCACCATTAGGACCAAGCAAACCCACGATTTCTCCCTGGTTTACTTCTACCGTCACGTCGTTTACAACCAAACGATTTTTATATTTCTTAAAGAGGTGCTCAGAGCGTAAAATCATGTTGTCCTACTTTTCAACAAATTTGATATCCTTGACAGACAATTGCAATGTTTTTTGTCCAAGATAGTCGTTTTCTTGGATTTGAAAACAAAGATCGAAGCTTTTCCCATCGAATAAAGGTTTATAAAATTCTGCCATTTGAAAACCGATGGCCGGTAATCCTCTCGATTGATTGCCTTCACACACTTCAAACTTGATGTGTTGTTCTTTTAAAAGTCTGACCGCAGGGGCTTTGACATTTCTCAAGACAAATACCGGTTGCATATTCCCCGGTCCAAAAGGTGCCATTTGTTCTAAGACTTGAAAAAAGTTTTGACCTATATCATTCAAAACCAATTCTCCATCTACTTCTAAAGAAGCCTCCAACATGTGGTCTTCAATCTGAGCCGATACGACCTTTTCAAATTTCTCTTTGAAGGCCAACAGGTTTTCTTTTTTCAAAGTTAAACCCGCAGCATACATGTGACCACCAAATTGCTCTAATAAATCCTCACATTGTGAAATGGCTTCATGTAAATCAAACCCTCTTACGGATCTTGCTGAACCTGTAGCCAATCCATGACTTTCTGTCAAGATGACCGTTGGGCGATAATATTTTTCAATACAGCGAGAGGCCACAATACCGATCACACCCTTGTGCCAATCGCTTTTAAACAGCACCGTTGTTTTAGCACTCAAAAAATTTTCCTGTGATTCAATTAATGCAATGGCTTCTTCTGTAATGGAACTGTCAAAATCTTTGCGACTGCTGTTCAAGTCGTCGACGGCCTTGGCCCGATCAATGGCAAGGGTTTCATCCTGTTCCAACAAAAGTTCTAATGCTCCAAACGCATGATCGATACGACCGGCTGCGTTAATTCTCGGGGCTAAGCCAAATACAACATTGGAGATGTTCAGCTCTTTGTTAAAGCCTGCTACTTTAATCAACGCGGCAAGACCCACCCGTGGAGCGGTGTTGAGTTGTTTTAACCCATGATACGCAAGTACTCTGTTCTCTCCGGTAATGGGAACAATATCGGCTGCAATACTGATGACGAGTAAGTCTAAGTAGGGGATAAGAACTTCGAACGTGATTTTTTTTCTCTTACAAAATGCGGTCAGTAATTTAAAGCCCACCCCACATCCTGAAAGTTCTTTGTAGGGGTAATCACAATCGCTACGCTTAGGATCAAGCACGGCATAGGCAGGAGGCAATTGATCGACTTCTGGTTTATGATGATCACATACGATGAAATCCATACCCAAGCTGTTACACAACGCAATGGCTTGAAATGATTTTATACCACAATCTAAACTGACGATTAAATCAACGCCTTGTTGTTTTGCCCACTCCATCCCTTGCAAAGAAACGCCATAGCCTTCTTTGTAACGATCGGGGATATAGTATAAAAGGTTCTGTGTGTACTGTGATAAAAAAGAATACACTAAGGTAACCGATGTCGTACCGTCGACATCGTAATCACCATAAACCAAGATGCGTTGGTTTTGATCTATGGCCTGTATCAATCTATCTACAGCACGATCCATATCTTTCATGAGAAAGGGATCGTGAAGATCACTTAAACCAGGCCGAAAATATTTTTTGGCCGCATCAAAATCCTGAATTCCCCTACGGTATAAAAGTTGGGCAATAGGCAAAGAAACATTAAGCTGAGAAGCCAGAGGTTGCAAGATAGAAGGATCAATGCGATTGGCGACATCCCACCTCGGATATTTCGATACTATACCTAATGTTTCTTCCATGGATTATTCTTCCTCTTCCGGCCCGTCTAAAAACAAATTGCCTTCTTCGAGTTGTTTGATTTCTTGTATGGCAGATCCCGCAATGCCTCTCAATGAACCGTATATGCCGGCAGCATTTTGAATGACTTTATCCATCTGCTTTTCGCGTTCATTCCAAATTTTATAGTAGGCCCGTTTTTCTTTTTCCAGCGTATCTTTCATGGTCACAAAAGTTTCTACAATGGAACGCATTTGTTGTACAAACTCATTGCCTGTAAGATAGCCATACATGACTTGCATTTTATCACCTTTGTTGGTTTCGGCAACTTTCGTATTAAACACACCTATGATGGCCTCTCTCAACAAGGACGCAACTCCTTGAACTTCTTTAAACGAGCAAATCCAAACGCCATCTTTGAACCCAAAGGAATCCATATCTTTAGGCATGGTCTCGGTCACAATCACACAAAAGTCGGCACGCTCTGCAATCATGTCCGATTTGAGTTTGGTAATCCAGGATTCACTGAATGCTTTCGTTCTTTTACTTTCGTAAATGATTTTACCACATTCTTTACCGTATTGTGTTTTCACCACCTGGATCACATCGGCTCCCCGTATCCCTTTCGATACTTCGCGAATTTCATCGAAACGGAAAAAATTAATGAGCAATTCCTCCAATACCAATTCTTGCGCTTCTCCTTGCAATTGCATGGAACCTTGGTTGACCTTGCGCTCCATCTCTTTCATTTGAGTCCGCAACTGATCCATTTGCACTTCCTTTTCTTTCAAAGTCATTTGGTACTGCTCATCAGTACGCTTACGAATGGCCTCTTCTCTTACTTGTAGCTCTTGATTTAACTTTTGATCCATCTCCAATTTCATGTTCAACTCTTGTTCTTTGAGTTGTCTTTCCTTTTGTTGAAGTTCCAATTGTTTTTCCTTAAGCTTGTTATTTTCCTGACTTTTAGATTCCAGCTCTGTTTTGAGCATGAGCATCTGCTTTTCAAAATCTTGCTTTACAATAGACTCTTGTTTCAGGCGATCTGCTTCCAGTACTTTTTTATATTCCGTCTCTTGTTTTTTCTTTTCTTCCAAAAGCTCCTGAGCCGACTTCCTATTGATGTCCTCCATCAATTGTTTGTACTTCAAGTTGAACTCCGTCTTCAACTTCAATTCAATGTCCGTCGCTAAAGCTTGCTCAGCATTAAATTCCGTTTTGCACTTAGGGCAAGTTATTTGAGTTATTGTGCTCATAAATGAAAGAATATAAAACAAGAAAAGCAGTACAAGACTGCTTTTCTACAATGAAAATGCTCGCTATCCTTTAGAAGGTTCCTTCCAAGGCATCTTTAATCGGAATACGGTTTCCGTCTTTGTAACTCACAACCCAAGCGTCCTTTACGCCCATTTCCCTCAAGTATTTTTTGAAGTTGTCCGCTTCCCAATATTCTGTAAACTCACCCAAAGTATATTTTTTAGCCCCATCCGCATCTACATCTCCACTGAAGTTTTTGGTGTTGTTAAAATACTTGGTCAAGTCTTTATTGCGAAACGATCCAATTTGAACTTTGAAAATTAAACCTGGTTTTGCAGTAGAGACTGTGGAATTCGATTGTGTTTTACCTTGTTTCGCCGTTTTTGAAGTCGATGCCACTGCAGATGTAGAAGTCGATTGTGATTGAAGCGTATCTAATGTTGCTCTTAACTTGATGATCTCATCGTCTTTTGCCGATTGTACACCATTACATCTTTCTAATTCTGCTTTAGCATCTAAAGCCACTTGTTCCAACTGTCCTTTTTCCTCCACCATACGTTTGTAGTCCAATGGCTTAAGGGTCTTCATTTTTTTAGCCCATTCTTTTTCTTCTGCTTTTTCTTCTTTGGTCAGCTTTTGAGCGCTCACGTATTGAAAACTTAAGCACATCAGGAACAATAGGAATACAACTTTTTTCATAGGTGTTGTGGGTTACGTGTTTATAAAAAATTATCTCTGTTCAATTATTTCCAATCATGTTACGAGGATCAACCCACTGTGTGAATTGTTCATCGGTTAGCAATTTTAAATCAAGTGCTGCCTTTCTCAAGGTTATGCCTTCTGCATGTGCCTTTTTAGCAATCTTAGCTGCATTCTCATACCCGATATGCGTATTCAAAGCCGTCACCAACATCAATGAATTTTCAAGGTTGGTCTTGATCGTTGTCACATGAGGTGCTATCCCAACAGCACAATGTTTATTGAATGAATCGCAGGCATCACCCAGCAAACGCGCCGACATCAGTAAATTAAATATAATGACAGGTTTAAATACATTCAACTGAAAATGCCCTTGCATTCCTCCAACAGTAATGGTCGTGTCGTTACCGATCACCTGCGCACAACACATGGTCAAAGCTTCACACTGGGTAGGATTGACCTTGCCGGGCATAATCGAAGAACCCGGTTCATTTTCAGGAATGGTAATTTCCCCAATTCCAGCACGAGGTCCTGATGCCAACCAACGCACATCGTTGGCAATTTTCATCAAGGTAACGGCAAGCTGTTTCAAGGCTCCTGAAGTTTCCACACAAGCATCGTGTGTTGCCAAAGCCTCGAATTTATTTTCAGCAGAACGAAAAGGTAAACCCGATAAGGTGGCAATCTTCTGAGCAACCAGTTCTGCATAACCTTTAGGTGCATTAATTCCCGTACCGACTGCGGTTCCTCCAAGTGCAAGTTCTGATAAATGTGCTAAGGAGTTTTGCAAAGCTTTCATCCCATGATCCAACTGGGAAACATACGCCGAAAACTCTTGTCCTAATGTCAATGGTGTCGCATCCATCAGATGCGTACGGCCTATTTTTACAATGTCGGCAAAATCTTTGGCCTTCTGATCAAGTGTATTTCTTAACGAAAGAATTCCCGGTAAGGTTGTTTTCATGATCAGGGAATACGCCGCAATGTGCATGGCTGTGGGGAAGGTATCGTTAGAAGATTGTGACTTGTTGACATCGTCGTTGGGATGAACCCTCTTGATCTTATCTTCCAATTTGCCTCCTGCCAAGACGTGTGCCCTGTTAGCAATCACTTCGTTGACATTCATGTTCGATTGTGTCCCCGAACCGGTTTGCCATACCACCAAAGGAAACTGATCCTGAAGTTTCTGAGCTATAATTTCATCGCAGACCTCCTCAATGAGTTCTTTTTTACCTTGAGCAAGCACACCTAAATCGTAATTGGCCTGAGCAGCTGCCTTTTTGAGTAAAGCAAAAGCCTGAATGACTTCTTCGGGCATCAATTGCCCCCCAATGGTAAAGTTTTGTTTGGAACGTTGCGTCTGAGCACCCCAGTATTTATCTACCGGAACGTTTACAGGTCCCATGGTGTCTTCTTCGACTCTAAAACTCATTCCAAGGTTAATGGTTGTATTAAACTCTACTACACAATATAGCAATAATACAAAATAAATTTATTTATCGACCCGATCTATTTTAATATATTTGAGGGTATGGCAAAAGTAAAATCAAGTTTTTTCTGTCAAAGTTGTGGTGCACAATCTTCGAAATGGGTTGGTCGCTGCACTTCATGCGGTGAATGGAACACCTACGTAGAGGAGATCATTGAAAAAGAGGATAAAAAATCATGGAAAAGCAGTTCTACTCAAATTGCCGCTAAACCCAAACCGGTACACGAAATACAATCCGATAAAGAAGATCGCATTTTTGCTCCAGACCAGGAATTGAATCGGGTATTGGGCGGAGGTATTGTTGCCGGCTCTTTGGTCTTGATTGGAGGAGAGCCCGGTATCGGTAAATCCACCTTGATGTTACAAGTCGCCTTGGGACTTCAATCGCACAAGGTGCTTTATGTATCGGGAGAAGAAAGTGAACAACAAATCAAAATGCGTGCAGAACGCATTGGCATCGACAATCCCAATTGTTTTGTGTTGAACGAAACCGGCACACAAAACATTTTCAAACAAATCGAAATCCTTCAGCCCGATATTCTCATCATCGATTCCATTCAAACCTTACAATCCAGTTTTATTGAATCGGCAGCAGGCAGTATTTCTCAAGTGCGAGAATGCACCGCAGAATTGATCCGTTATGCCAAAGAATCTGGAACACCTGTATTTCTGATTGGACACATTACCAAAGAAGGCACTTTAGCTGGACCAAAGGTATTGGAACACATGGTCGATACCGTATTGCAATTTGAAGGTGATCGCAACCACAGTTACAGGATACTTCGCACCACCAAAAATCGTTTTGGTTCTACTTCAGAACTGGGGATCTATGAAATGCGCGGAAGTGGATTGCGTGAAGTACCCAACCCTTCTGAAATTTTACTTTCTCAACGAGAAGAAAACATCAGCGGAATCGCCATCGGTGCTACCGTAGAAGGCAACCGCCCTCTATTGATAGAACTGCAATCTTTAGTCAGCATCGCTACCTATGGTACGCCACAACGTACTTCCACCGGATTTGACTCGAAGCGCTTGAGTATGCTCCTGGCAGTACTGGAAAAAAGAGCGGGCTTTCGCATGGGTAACCAAGATGTATTCCTGAACATTGCAGGAGGATTAAAAGTAGAAGATCCTGCCTTGGACTTGGCCGTATGTGTGTCTTTGGTTTCTTCATTTGAAGACAAACTCATTCCTGCCGACATGTGCTTTGCAGGAGAAATCGGATTAGGAGGAGAAATTCGTGCAGTAAACCGTATTGAACAACGGATTTCAGAAGCAGAAAAATTAGGTTTCAAACACATCTTCATTTCTCGTTTAAATGCCAAGGGTATCGAAGCAAGAAAACACGGCTTACAAATACATACCGTAGGAAAACTGTCGGAAGTGTTTGATAATTTACTCTAAGCACATGACGAAAATTTTTACTTCCCTGGTTTATCGAAGTAAAGAATCACTTGTAATACCACATTACGCCCTTGTTCTGGCACATTGATCAAGCGGTAGCGACTCAGGTGATTGAAGTATTTTTCATCGAATACATTCCGCACTTGAACATTCACATCAAGATACCATATTCCTTTTCGAATACGAGTCCCTGCACCCAGGTCAGTCAATGCGTAACCTTCCGTAGCATCCTCGTTTCGCGCTACTCTGTTTTGTGCATACACATCATGATGACGGCACAAAAAATAAACGTTCTCTAAGGTTTTATTCTTCCTTCTTTTTTCCAATCGAAACCCCTTGATCCATCGAGGTGGTGGTGTAAAGGGAATGAACTCTTGGTGGTCTCGATTGAACATGTAAACGTAGTCTCCAGATGTTTCCAACACCAGCCAAGACAACAGTTTATAGCTCGCCGAAAACTCATAGCCCATATGATTTACCGCACCTTGTTTATACGAATACACTTGGCTACCACTCGGATAAGGATATACCTGATCGTTGATGGTTACCCGAGCAAAACTTCCTGAAGGTTGCAGGTAAATAAAATTTTGAAAACTATTATAGTAAGGAGAAAGAGAAAACTCCAATCGCTTACGTTCATACACAAGCGCTAAATCAAATTGATATCCTTCCTCAGGTTTCAAGTTTTCATCCCCTACCTCATAGCGAAACGCACCATGATGAGGCCCATTAGATCCCAATTCAATCGGTGTAGGCACACGGTAGGTCTTACCCGCATTCAACTTCACATTCAGGTACTCACTGAGCATATAGGAACTCCCTGCAGAAAGTGCATAATTGATGTACTGCTTATCAATAGCATTATTACGGGCCACATCACCCATAAAATTGCCTTGGTAATAAAAAGGATAAACAGACGATTGAATTTGTTGGGCCGCAGCTTCTACCCTTAATCCTCCATTAATCACCCAACGTTTATTCAAATTCCATTGTTGAATAAAAAAGAGTCCTCCTTGTTGTTGCTGATAAGCAGGAATCACAAACTCCCATCCTCCTATTTGATTATCCATGACACTGGCTTGCACTCCGATAGTGCTTTTACGCTTTTCGCTACTGTGTATATGGTAACGTGCATTGAGACTATAGGTATACAAATTAAGTAAAATACCAGCATCCGAAAGTCCCAATACGGATGCTCCATGAGCAGAAGGTTGAGAATATTCTCCCCGGAAATTGTGTTGGAAACCCATGTCCAATTCGAGCCAGTTTTTACCGATTAAAACATTGCTGTTGCTGATGAGTTTGGTATGTCTCACACGTTGGTGAGGTAAAGCAATATCATCATGACTTCCATCCGGTGTTAATTGGTAGGCACGAGGAACTCCTACTGCACCGCTAAATACACCAACCTGTTGGTTGTATTGAGAAAACGTGACGTGAGAATAACCCCACGTTCTGTTGATTCCTGCCGTAAAAGAGTAATGTAATTCATTCCCTGCTGTATTTTTAAGCGTCTTGTTATAGATCGGTAAATTATAATCGTCGTACCTGAATGAATCGGTGGGAACACGGTAATCGCTGTATTTAAGCCACGTCAATCGAGCATTGTAATAAAGCCCTTTCACATTCCCTTTGGAATAACCTGTCAATCCCTGCGTATTGTTATTGTTCCGGTACAAATAGGAAACCCTGGTCTTTTGCTCTCCTTCACTCATGTTTTTCGGATGTTTCACTGCCACCACTCCTCCCATGGCATCGGAACCATACACCAAAGAAGCGGGACCTTTGACCACTTCTACTTCTTCAATGTTGTGCTGATCAATTTCCAAACCATGGTCTTGCGCCCATTGTTGTCCTTCTTGTTTAATGCCATTATCGGTCACAATAACACGATTGGCATACATCCCTCTGATCATGGGTTTAGAAACACCAACCCCCATGTTCATGTTGGATACACCCGCCAAATTGGAAAGGGACTCCATTAAGGTACTGCCTGCCTGTTGATTGATGAACGTTTCATTAACATGATTGCTTGTTAAAGAACTTTCCTCCTGGTTATTTTTCAGCACACTCGACTCGACAACAACTTCATGCAATTGGTTAACGGAAGGTTGTAAAAAAATTTGAAGTGCAACATCATTGTTTTTAATCCATACATTTTGTTCAAATGCATGATAACCCACAGAAGTGACATGAATATGATAAGTTCCTGATTTCAATCCTTGGAACTGAAACGTTCCTTGCTCGGAAGCAACAGCCACACGATTGGTTTCGTGGATCATGACATAAGCCCCAGGCAACGGTAAGCTATCGGTATCGAATATATTTCCCCTCAACATGTACTGTGCATAAAGGCTCGTTGGCAGAAGCCACAGACAACAAAGGACAATACCAATTCTATACATGTTACCAAAGTGAATAAAAGACATTATGATATATTAAAAATGAAAAAGCCCTGACCTTACGGACAAAGCTTTTTCACATAAATAAAAGCAAATTGAACCAAAAAGAAAAACACTTTACTCGACGTGTACTTCTAAGGTTTGCTGAGACACTCTACCTTCTGAATCCATCACCGCAACAATCAATTCATAATGCCCTGCTTCCAAGCCAGTACAAATATCAATGGATTCGTTAAAATTATAGGTGGTTTCACTGGTGAAATCAGTTTTATCCCAGTCATAAAGAGCTGCTCCATGTGCAATACGGTGATCGTGACCGTCGTGAGCATCTTCTTCTGATTTTACAATGACTTCCACACTACTCAAAGTAGCACCTGCTTTTGAAGAAGCTGTAAATTGAAAATTGAACGCAGTACAAGCCGTTATGCTCACTTCAATTTCATCTCCTGCACTATGAGACGTTAAACTAATTTCCGGGGCATTGGCATTCGATAATACCTCAAATGCAAACACTTTATACAAGGATTGATTGCCTTGATTATCGGTTGCCCGTACTCCTAAATCATACATACCTGGAGTAGCATCTAATGGAATAGTGACACGTATAGTCCCTACTTTTTCATTCACTCCTCCCAATAACATGATGTGATCCCACTCAAAATTAACAAAACCACTCGCCGATTCTGATATACGATGTGTATGTCCATCAAGATTCGAGTGAATATCAAATTTGGCTTCTTTCAAATTGGTACCAGAAATATAATAGGTAATCGTGGCTTGCGTACCAGCCACTACACGACCAACTGAAGTTGATTGTCCCTTAAGAGTCAATACATTCACTGCCGGGTTTTGATTGTTAGGTTCCGGATCTTTCTCTTTTTTACAAGCGGTTGCAAATACCGCAAAAACCAAAAGTATAACTGACCATTTTTTCATATGCATTACTATTTTAAATGTGATCTATAAAACGAAGGTACACAAATGCAACTATGTTGCAAATAAAAAGTCCTAAAAATTTACTGATCGTTCAAAAATGGCTTATAAACGATTATTTCAAGCTTTTATCATCATATGCTTAAAGAGAAAAGAATCCCTTCGCTCTGTTTCTCTTTCCTAATCTCTCCGCCGTGGTTTGGTCTTTTCGACCAACCACCTACTGAACTTTTTGTTTGCGGAGAATTCATGCAGGGATTTTTCTGATTTCGAGCAACGGACGAGTTCTTCTGAATCAATCTTTCTTTTTCTATATCCTCTTCTGTGCTCAGAAGCAACTCGGCCTGAAAAGAAGAGAAAAGAATCCCTTCGCTCTCTTTCTTAATCTCTGGGAAACCTCTCTCCCTTAATTAAATTTTTCTTTGATCGATACAGGAATCCGCTTTCCGAAAAATAAGTATCCTACTCTTATACTTCCCTCAATTTCAATAGAAGGATCAAAAAATAACCGGGGTAACAATTGTAACGCTTCACCGCCAGACACTTCGATGTAAAAAGGGTAGGTTAGTTTCTTATTCTTTTTAATCTTGATTTTCTTAGGGCAACTCCAATTCTTTAAGTCTTTATGTCCCACCAATACCTGCAGTTGAGGATTAGACAATGTAATAGGATAACCATTGGGGTTATCAACTTCCATGTCAAAGGCTACACGAAATTTATCATTCGATGTTTTTACTTCTTTTAATGAGACTCCCGTAAGTTGTACTTCCCGGTACGTCCCACAAGAAAAAAGAAGTGTTATACTTAAAAAAAAGAGTAATAACCTGAGTCCCATTTTATTTATACTCATTCAAATAAATCGGCATGACTTCCTCTATACTACCCATCATTTGAATTTTACCTCTCTTTAAAAAAGCGACTTTATCGCACAAGGTTTCAACTTCTTTAGCCGAATGTGAAACATAGATGATCGTACTCCCCCTTTTCCTCACTTCTTGTATCCTGTTCCAACACTTTTCTCTAAAGCCTGCATCTCCAACCGATAAAGCTTCATCTACCATCAATATCTCAGGATCTTTCGCAATAGCAATAGAAAAAGACAGTCTAGCCATCATTCCAGAAGAATAACGTTTTACTTGCATGTGCACATCGTCTCCCAATTCAGAAAAATCAATGATGGCATCCATGTTATCCTCTAATTCCTTCTTCGTCATTCCCATCAGGGTCCCACACAGTTTGATGTTTTCATAACCACTCATCTCACGCTCTAACCCGACACCTAAGGCCAACATAGGAGCAATTCTTCCAAACACTTCTAACTTCCCGGCAGTAGGTTGAATAATCCCCGCAAGGGTACGCAAGAGTGTACTTTTCCCCGAGCCATTACGGCCTAACAAACCTACACAATCGCCACGGTTAATTTCCAAGGTTACACCTTTCAACACTTCTCTGCGTTCAAACAAAGGTTTCATACCAAATGACATCAAGTATTGCTTGATTGAAGAAATGCCTTCTCGTTGAACCAAGTAACTTACTTCTAAATCCTTAGCCCTGATGATTACATCATTTTTCTTATCCATCTTAATTTCTATATGCAAGAAATGAAACCTCTTTTTAACCTGTTAAATAATAACAAGCTTATGGCAACAGCTACCAATGACATGAGTGTAGATGTTCCTAAATAATACAAAGACGGAAATCTTCCGTAGTATAATACATCACGTATAATTTCAAAATAATGATACAATGGATTGACCTGCAGAAGCCATCTGTATTGCTCTGGTACTAAGGAAGAAGCATAAGCCACCGGTGTAAAGTACAAGAGGGCTGGATTAACCGTTCCCCAGAACATACTGACATCACGGAAAAAAACGTTGAGTGTACAGAGAATAAGGGAAAAGCCAAACGTAAATAGGGCAAACAAAGCGGTAATGGGAATAATCATGAAAGTAACCCATTTCAACTCAAAGCCAAAGAAAAACATAAGGACAATGAAAGGAATAAACGATAACCCTAAGTTGATTAATGCCGCTAAAAGTGTAGACAAAGGAAATACTAAAGGAGGAATACTAAACGACTTTAAAATTTCAGCACTGTCGATGATGGAAAGTGTAATCTGATTGGTTGCTGTCGAAAAGAATGTCCAGAAAATTAAACCGGTTATCGCATACAAAGGATAATTTTCTATGGTAGGAAATGCTTTACTAAAGATGAAAACAAATATACCAAGAAACACTAAAGGGTTTAACATACTCCAGATAAAACCAAGTGCAGAGTTCTTATACCTTACTTTAATATTTCTAATGGCAATGGAAGTAACAATCGCGTAATAGTCCTTCACCCTTTGATTATAATATTTTATCTCTCTCATATCTATTGGTAATGCATACAAAAGTAAAAAAATAATTAGTTTTGTATGTTATATAGGCTGTACTATTTGATACAGCAGCAAAATGTTATGAATATTCACTTTTTACAACATGTTCCCTTTGAAAATCTGGGTGCTCTGGAAAGCTGGGCAAATCAACCAGGTAACAAAGTAACCTCTACACGACTGTACGAAGAGACAAAGCTCCCTTTTGTAGACCTTTTCGATGTACTGATTATACTAGGCGGTCCCATGAGTGTACACGATGAAGATCGTTACCGATGGCTTATCGCAGAAAAAGCATTGATTAAAAAAGCCATTGAAAAAGGGAAAAAAGTCATTGGGATTTGCTTAGGAGCACAATTGATTGCCGAAGCGATGGGTGGACATGTTTCTTTAAATGCCGCATCAGAAATCGGTTGGTTTCCTGTGGAATTAACTCCTGAAGCGCTCAACCACACTTGCTTTCAAGGCTTTAGCAAGTCCTTTTCTGCTTTTCATTGGCATGGTGAATTTTTCTCAATACCAACAGGCTGCATTCCTATTGGTAAATCAAGTGCTTGTGAAAACCAAGGTTTTATTGGGAATAACCAGGTTTTGGCACTGCAATTTCACCTCGAAATCACAACTCAAGGGATTGAAGGACTTGTCCATAACTGTCCAGAAGACTTAAACGATGGGCCTTATGTGCAAGATTCGGATCAACTGCTTCGTAACGATTTGATTGAAGATGCCCATCAAATGCTGTTGACGTTGGTCGATCGTTTTATTGCCCTATAAACAGGTGAATCCTTCAGATTCAAATACATGTTGACTAATCAGCAGAGGGATTCCCTTCTCTTTCTCCGCTCTGTTTCTCCTTTCAAGATGTTCTTTACTTCTTAGCGGGAGTCGCTCCGCAAAACTAAGATCTTGTAACACCTAACATTTTGCTGCGGAGAACTCTTGCGGGGAAAACCATTTACAGACTCTTTTCAAAAATATAATTTCGCTTAATAGCTCCTTCCATACCACTTCCATTTGAACTGACAAGCCTATATCCCTGATTTTTGAGTTCGTTTAGGATACTGTTAATTTTTATAGCATTGGCAGCAAGCCCTGATTTTAAATTTTCTAATTCTTCAGTTTTTAAGATCGTTTTTCCATCGGAAACAACAATCGACGATTTCCCATAAATGACATTATATGCTTCGTGAGTATCTACCATTACATAACCTTCATCGTGTGAAACTTGTTTGAAAGAAGCGAAAACAATAACCGCACCTAAGCTTACCACTAAAGCAAGCGATAAAAAGAATTTGTTTTTCATAACTAATTATTATTTAAAAAGTTTATTTTGATGTTATTAAAAGTATAAAAAAAAGAATAACAGCCAAAACTTTCTATATCCCTTCTTAGTTGCTCCGTACTCAATACCATATTATAACTTCAACCATTCCTTTGCAGAGAACTCTTGCAGTGAGTGTCTCGTCCTAAAATAGGTTGACTATTGGGGAGATTACCTCTGTTGAGAAACAGAGCGAATACTGTTTCTCCGCTCTGTTTCTGTTTCTCTTTGTTTATGATAAAACACCGGACACACGTAACGTAGAGCGTGTTGTGATCGGCACAGGAGTTAAAGCGCATCACTTCACTCTAGTAGAAGACCTGCACTGACTACAACACGCTGTTAGGTGGCGTAGACTTTTTTGTCAGCAGATTTTTTTGTGAATTTCTATTTTTTACTTATCTTAGTATAAGATGAAATTTTACGATAAATATCCACAGTTAAAAGAGAAAGGATTTCTAACAAATATCCTTACTAATACTGTTTTTTCCACCATGTCTTTAGAAGACCAAGAAGTCTCTAAATCTAAAGTCAATGAAATCGTATTGTCAATCCTAAGCGAAGAAGAATCAAAAGGTGGTCAGTTCTTCATCAATCAAGCTAGCTAAGGCAGAGTAATCCCCTTTATCTCCAGCTTTCATCGCATCAATATAAGTTTTTCGACTTTCACCTTCTCTATAGTATAACTCAAGAGGTTGATAACCTAACTTCATTGCTATCAAATTCATTAGGATACGACCTGTTCGCCCATTACCATTGTTAAATAGATGTATCTTTATAAACTCATAATGGCAATAAACTAGAGTGTCAATATGCTCCTGTCTGTTTGTGGAGATACTTGTCTTGTAGTTTAAATTGTCCAAATATTGATACATTAATGTTACAATCTGATTGGCTGAAGGGGGAATAAGCTGCCCAACTGTAACTTCAGTAGTTCTCCATTTACCAGCCCAGTCATAAAGTTCTCCAAATGCAATTTTGTGAATTTCTAAAATCAATCCATTCGTTAGAGAAACGTCTGTTTCTAACTCAAATACAAACAACTCAGCTTTTGCTAAACCTTTTGCTTCGTATTCGTTTATAATCTGCTTATCGGTTATCCTAAGCAAATTGTCATCAGGATAAGGTGTCCAATTAGTACTGTCTTCCATCAATTAAAGATAACAAATTTCTTCTTTTACGAGGAGTTATTTTCTGTCATTCTATGCCACCTAACATTGATGTTTATTGGGATTTAATCATTGGGCTCGTATTTTAATTGTGATAAACACTTCGTCGGACATCACCCAGCTATTGCCACCAACATGGTAATCCTGCCTGTTGATGACAAGCTTAGATTCATAGACTTCAAATCCATTTTCTTTTCTAATGCTCATGGGCATGGTTACTTCCCTGGTAACATCTTTGATGGTCAACTTACCATAAAGTAGATAATCATCCGAAGATTGTTTTTTTAAGCTGGTTATTTTAAAGAAGATCTTAGGGAATTTTGTCGCATAAAAAAACTCTTCCTTTCGTAAGTGATTATCTCTCCCATTAATCCCGGTATTGATCGAAGTGGTTTCAAATTCTGCTTCAATACGTGTGGCCGATAAATTTTGGGGATCAAAGTTGAATTGAACGGCATATTGATCGAAATGACCTTCTACTTTTAGTCCGGCATTTTTAATGGTAAAAGAAACAGTTGATTTTGTATAGTCAATTTTTTTAGACTGCGATAATGCTGCAAACGGAACAAGCACAAAAACCCATACCTTGATCTTACTGTTCCACATACAATGATTGATTAACGGGTTTAACGCTTGATGATTCTATTGATTTATAAAAATGTCCCTGTTAAACGTAAGTTTTACACTTGCGGAGAACTCATGCGGGAAACTTTCTAGCCTCGGGCGACGGACGAGTTCTTCTGACTCATACTTTCTTTTTCTATATCCTCTTCTGTGCTCAGAAGCAACTCGGCCTGAAAAGAAGTTTTACACTACCACTAAACTACCAACTAGTTATATGATCACCCAATTTTAAAAATGTCCTTATTTTTATATTACCAACTGCCTCCCGCACCACCACCGCCGAAGCCTCCTCCACCAAAACCTCCGAAACCACCGCCGCCACTATATCCTCCTCTCGAAGAAAAACCACCAGATGAAAATCCGCCAGGAATAAAACCTCCACCAGAGCCTCTGCCAAAACCACCAGAATTCCCGCTCCCTGTACCTCCTCCTTTAGAGACGAATCCGAAAATAATAATCAAAAGGATAATGCCAAAGAATGCATAAAAAGCCAGACTCTTCGATGCTTCAGCCGGGCCTTTCTCATATGTTCCCGACATGAGTGCGATAATCGTATCGATAGCTTGATCCAAGCCTCCATAAAAATCACCTTGCTTAAAGTGAGGTACAATGACTTGATCGATAAGACGATTGGCTGTTGCATCAGGAATCGTAGCTTCCATACCATAACCCGTGGCAATAAAAACTTTGCGACTTTCTTTCACCACTAAGATTAACAATCCATTGTCTTTCCCCTTCACACCTATACCCCATTGATTGGCCAACTGCTCGGCATAATCCCCCGCTTCATAATCTCCAATATGAGTCAAGGTAACAACCGCAATTTGAGTAGAAGTACTGTCATTGTATGCTGTTAATTTTAGCTCTAAGTTATGTGCATCGCTGGGGCTCAGCATAGAGGCAAAATCATTGACAAGCCGGGGTGGATTTGGTCGTTTAGGAAAATCATTCGACTGGCTCCAAGCTATACCAATAGTCAGTATGAACAGTAACGAATAGATACTTGACTTCATATTAAAAGGAAAGCTCATCGGACAATTCATTTTGATCATTTTTTTGATACGGGAAATAAATAGCCAATTGCTCACCAGTCATCTTGAGCCCTTGAGTAAGGCCTTCAATCAGTTGTCCTTGTTTAAAAGACTGTACCATAAGCTCAACAATTTCATTCCAAAATCCGTCAGGGACTTTTTCATGAATGCCTTGATCACCAATAATGGCAAGCTTATGATCCTCTATAGACAAATAAAACAGCACGCCATTACGCTGTGCTGTTTTATGCATCTTTAATTTTTCAAAAATTTCTACGGCTCTCTTATAAGGATCTCCGTTGCAGATTTTATCCAGATGAATTCTTATTTCACCCGACGTATTTTTTTCTGCTTCACGAATAGCCTGAATGAGTTGCGACTGTTGTTCTGGTGAGAAAAAGTCTTTGGGACTCATATCCGTATTACGTTCTAAAATTCAATCTTTGGCGCATTCTCTGATCCAGCCTGTGCCTCAAAATAGGCCTTCTTGTCAAACCCAAACATACTTGCTGTTAAATTGTTGGGGAACTTACGAATATAGGTATTGTAATCTTTCACCGCTTCGTTGAATTTTCTACGTTCCGTAGAAATTCTATTTTCCGTACCTTCCAACTGTGCTTGCAAATCCAAGAAGTTTTGATTGGCTTTTAAGTCCGGATAATTTTCTGTGATCATCATCAACTTTCCTAAAGCCGTACTTAAGCCGTCTTGCGCCGCTTGAAATTTTTGTATGTTTTCAGGCGTTAATTTATCTGGATCTATGGTCACCTGTGTTGCTCTGGCACGAGCAGCAATTACATTCTCTAAGGTTTGAGATTCATGTTTTGCATACCCTTTAACTGTAGCAACAAGGTTAGGAATCAAATCTACTCTTCGTTGGTATACATTTTGTACTTGCGCCCATTTTTCATCTACCGCTTCTTGTTTCTCTACCATAGCGTTATAGCCACAAGAACTAAAACTTGCAATAAATGCAAGAGCCAATACATTAAAGATTATTCTTTTCATCGATACACTGGGTTTATTTTATATCAAATATACTAATATTTAACCGACAGGGAAACAACCGTATAGTGTTTTATTTAGTTCCTAAAACCGTCAGGGTAACTTTTCGATCCCCTCCATGGTCTCGGTGTTCACACAGGTAAATTCCTTGCCAGGTTCCAAATAAAAAACGCCCCGACCGGATTGGGACTGTAATGCTTGTTCCCAACAAACTTGTTTTGACATGAGCAGGCATGTCGTCGGGACCTTCATCATCATGAAAATAACGAGAATCTCCATCCGGGATTAAAGCATCCAAAAACATGTTAAGGTCTTGACGAACCGTAGGATCTGCATTTTCATTGATGGTCAGAGAAGCCGAAGTATGGTGGATAAACAGGTGGGCAAGACCTTTATCAACAGAGGTTAAAACATTGGTTTTTGATTCAACAAGCGAAGTAATCAAATGCATGCCTCGCTTGAAATGTCCTAAGGAGATGGTTTGCTGTTCGACGATCATTTTTACTTAAGGAACAAATTCATAACAACCTAAATCTGGCGTGAGATCTCTTGCAATCCCTTTCAAATCGTCCGTAACGGATGAGGAAGCTCCTGCATTTAAGGCAGGAGACGTAAGACCCAACTGAAAATTACGGATCACAGGAGATCTAAATCGTGGATCCTGGTTGGGAAACTGATGCTGACCTGACCAGGAAAAAGCACTTCTAAAAATAGATGTATCGATATCCATGGTGGTGCCCAATGCAATTTCCAATTCATTGATTTTATCTCCCCATACAATGGACTGATTAATCGATAAAGACAAAGGACCGGCAATATTCCTGGTTTTGACACAAGATCCTTCACGGTAATAATCATAAGAATATCCTGCCCAGGTACAATGTTTAAAAGCATATTGCCCTTCTTTCGAAAACACCGTCAGGTGGTTTGCGGAAGCCATAAACAAACAGTTACTCGCCTGCAAAGCAACATAGGATAAATCCAAAGCATGCAAGGTAAAATCCATAAACATCGCATGATCCAGGCTGATATCCACCAACGATGAAGACGTAGAAGAAACAAAACTCAAACCCGATTGAGCATTGGCAAGGGTAAGCCAAGAAAGCGCATTGTTCGTGCTGGTTTTATAAAATCGAATGCCCAACCATTGCCCTGGAAATTTACCTTCCACAACACTCCCCATGTAAACGGGTTTACCTTTTTCTCCCGTAATGAGAAGCGTTCCTTTTACATCAAGAGAACTTCCTGTAGAGGCTAAGACCTGAGTTCCTTTTTGTATGGTTAAAGTACAAGCAGCAGGAACAATCGTTGCTCCAAGTAAAATAACTGTTTTCTGATCATCCCATACTTGCGCACATGCTAAGTCTCCTGGAGGTACCAACAAGGCATCTTCTCCCACCGCCTTTAACGCGATTTGTTGTTCTTGCCCATTAAAACGAAAGCGAATCACATCTTCGAGTCGATAAGGCGTCGTTTGGTTTTTCGCCTGAAAAAAAAGCTCTATCATGATCAGCATGCTGTCTCCTCCCATCAATTCTAAATCCCTCACGATAGGACCAGTCTGTCCATTGACCAGTATTTTAAAGGGAGAAAAAACGCCTTGATCCAGAAAGACTTCGTTAATAGCAAGGGCTTGGCTATTGGGATTATAAACTTTTATTTTTCTAACAGGATAAGGTAACTCTGCAAATACCGTGTCATACTGTACTTCCGAAACAGAAAAACGTAACCGAGCATTAGGATCAGACGTAAAAATTTCATCTTTCCGTTTGCATTGGAAAAAAATTATCGTCAACACAACAAACAGAAAAACTTTACGACTACTCATAAATCTCATGATAGAGGATGTTTCGTGGATTCGTAGCTATAAAGATACGGCTCTTTTTTTTAAAATTGTTTTTTGACACGTTCAATTCAACGTCGATGAATAAGAATAATTGCTTTAGAGCACAATAAAATCCCTTTTTGAGAGGAGAAAGAGAGTAGTCTTTTATGCGTTAAGATCAGACGATCTCTTTTCCAATGACCCTGTGGTTAAAATTAAAACGCTTCCCCCTTACAAATTGCTAAGCTTTTATCTAGCTTTGCACAATTTTAAAATGAACAATAAGTACCATACATGAATAAAAATCTGATTTTTTACGCCATCATTATAAGCATTTTCACAAGCCTGGCGTGGGTAATCATCAATAAAGGGAAGGAGCTTGTTCCTCATAGTCAAACAGTAGTAACTACTGAAATTTCATCCGAAAAGCCAAGCCCCATTCAGATCAACTCTACAGAAAGTGTTAAAGAGCAATTTTTACACAACATCAAACATCCGCTCAGCTTACTGTTATTGCAAATCATTGTTATTCTTGTCATATCAAGAATATTCGGATTGTTGATTACAAGACTTAGTCAACCTTCCGTCGTTGGAGAAATCATTGCTGGGTTATTTTTAGGCCCTTCGGCCATGGGTGCACTGTTTCCAGAATTCTTCGATCTGCTGTTTCCTGCAGACTCTCTGAAAACCCTGCAATTTCTAAGTCAAATTGGATTGACTTTTTTCATGTTCATCATCGGCATGGAATTAGACGTACAAGGGCTTAAAAAGAAGGCGCAAGAAGCCCTGGTCATCAGCCACTCCAGTATTATTTTCCCTTTCTTTTTAGGAATCGTACTTTCTTATTTTATCTATGAAATTTTCGCCACAGCAGATACTTCCTTCTTAGCTTTCTCCTTGTTTATGGGTACAGCCATGAGTATTACAGCATTCCCTGTATTGGCCCGTATCCTGCAAGAACGAGGTATGACGAAAACACCTCTGGGCAACATGGTCATTACTTGTGCTGCTGCCGATGATGTTACAGCCTGGTGTATACTGGCGGTTGTCATTGCCATTGTAAAAGCAGGCAGTATTGTAAGCGCTCTTTTCACGATTACACTGGCCTTTTTATTTGTAGGCATTATGCTTTATGTGATCCGTCCATGGATCCGAAAACTAAGTTTTCGCACTCTTTTAGTCAGTGAAACCTTAGATAAAAGTGTGGTTGCTGTTGCTTTTTTCATCTTACTCCTTTCAGCCTACTTCGCTGAAATCATAGGCATCCATGCCTTATTTGGAGCATTTCTTGCTGGCGTCATTATGCCACAGAACCTCATGCTTAAAGAATCGTTGACTGATAAGCTAGAAGACATCAGTGTCTTGATTCTATTGCCTATATTTTTTGCTTTTACGGGATTAAGGACACAAATCGGACTGTTGAACGAAGGTCATTTATGGGCAACCTGTGGAGTGGTCATCTTGGTTGCCGTAGTCGGCAAATTAGGAGGTAGTTCTCTAACGGCAAGATTTGTAGGGCAAACATGGAAAGAATCACTCTCCATAGGAGCACTCATGAATACCCGAGGTTTAATGGAACTGATTATCTTAAATATTGGCTACGACTTAGGTATTCTTTCTCCCGAAATTTTTGCCATCATGGTGTTAATGGCATTATGTACCACCTTTATGACCGGCCCTTTTTTGGATTTAATCGATTATGTAAGCAATCGTAGAAAACGTAAAAAACATTATAACAAATAAATTCCTTCTTCGGTTATTCTTATTCTTTCTTGTTTGTACAAAGAGCCTATGGCTTTTTTAAACGTTTTTTTACTCATCTCCATCACGTTCATGATTTCTTCAGGAGAACTGTTGTCGCTTAGCTTTAAAAATCCATCCGCCATGATCAACTTATCCAGTACCAGTTGTGCGCTGGCATCGATGTTAGCAAACCCTTGTCTTTGCAACATAACGTCAATCTTACCGTCTTCCCGAATTGTTTTTACAAACCCCTTCAAATAATCCCCCACTTCAACGGTTCTAAACACTTCGTTATAATAGAGTAACCCTTTATAACGATGATTGATAATGGTATTGTAGCCAAGGTCCGTTTCCATCCATACCAACAAATCTACTTCTTCTCCAACAGTCAAATCTACTATTCCACGATCTAAATAACGCTCTACCTTATTACTGGCTGCCAAACGTCCTGTCTCTTCATCAACGTATAAAAACACGACATAATGCTCTCCTGCTCTCATACGTTGCATTTGCTCTCTGTAAGGAACCATTAAATCTTTTTCCAATCCCCAATCTAAGAAAGCGCCATAATCGTTCACTTCTTTCACTAATAAAGACGCAAACTCATTCAAGTATATTTTGGGTTCAAGCGTTGTTGCAATGATTCGATCCTCAGAATCCTTGTAAATAAACACTTCGATCTCATCATTCACATCAATGTTTTCAGGAACATATTTATTAGGCAACAATACTTCTCCTCCCTGCAAATCGCCAAGAAATAGACCTGGAGGAGTTTTTCTTAATACGTACAATAAATTATGTTTCCCTAATTCGATCATGTCATTGGATAAAGAATGTGATATCGCTTCTTGTTTCTGTCGCAGAAAGTTCAAAGATCGCAATATTCCGGGGGAAGAAGAAATATTCTTTGGGTAACTTACTTATTGGATCCTAGACTAATATTACGTATGGAGTGTGAGCACGAGTAGAGAATTCTCCATACGCATACGCACACTCCATACGTAATATGCGACCCCTTCAGGGGTCGCATAGCTGTTTATAAATGAAAGGTCTATTATCTATATAATTACCATTCTTTTAACGGATCTCTACCAGCTGGTATTTATGAATGTTTTTAACATAATAGCCCATTAAAATGGATTTGCCAGGCAATGGCGTCACTTGAATTAAATCGGGAATAGCCTTTTTAAATTTTTGATCTTCAAATTCGTTCAAACGTTCTTTTATGGTTTTCGGTGGTGCTTGTAACAAATGCTCTAGGGTCTTAGCATCCATCAGAGAATAGAAATAAGTAGTTTCTATATAAGAAAAACCACCACCAGGATAATAACCTGGATAACCTCCATAATAACCAGGCATACCCCAGCCATAACCACCCATAGATGGGTAATAACCCATGCCTACTCCCCCCATACCTATGCCCATCCCCATACTCATCGACGGACTGCCGGTGGGAGAACTCCAAGAACTTTTGTATTCGTATGAACCCACTTGAAGCAAGTACTGTTGATTGATTTCATTAACCGCAATACAAATTCTTCCATTCAATACACGGTTAAAATATTGTGATGTCTTTCCTAAAACTTTATTGTTTTCTCCTTCGGAAAGTAAAGGGCCATTTTTAATACTGATGTTTTGATCCGGGAAAATATTGTAAGACCAATTCAATGCAGCAGAGTCTATATCTACCATGGACACATTCATCATTTCATTGTTAATGGTTGTCCTGAATAACTTGCTGCCGTACAAAAATGAATTCCCTTGTTTGTCTCTTGATCCTTCCCCTTTTTCCAAACTAAAAGAAAACTTCTTTTCAGAAAGGGTTTTATGTTTGGGATCTATGATGTAAAGCCATGTTCTATCGGCATCGTCCATTGTCATGACCATTCGGTCTTCCAGGCAATACAATTTATTTAAAGCATGCACAGATTTTAAGTTATTCTCCAAAGCATAATCAATTTTATCAATACCGATATCAGAATATTTTTTTTCGTTTAAATCTTCTTCTCTCGATTCTAATGCTCTGTGCAATTTTTCCTGACCAATTTCAAAGGTTGTTTTTTCTAAAGGTGCCCCTCGAAAGGAAGACCATAAAGCCATGGTAGAACTCATCTTACTGACCGTAAGCATGTAAAAAGTTCGGTCGATTACCAATGCCGACAAAAAACTTTCTTCTTTAGGAATCATACCACAAGCCAACGTTTGGGTTGTTCCCATGGCAAGGTCGATGCGGTACGCCTGAATACTGTTCTGTTTTGAGTTGAAAAAATAAAAGGTGTGACAAGTATTATCACGAGTAGAAGTTAAGTATTCTGATCGAGATAGCTCTTTATTCAAGTCAAAAACAGCCGAAGCATGAGTGTAACCAGGTTTAATGGTGGTCAACTGAATTTGTTTGGGATTTAAAAAAACAAAGACATGACCGTCATTACCATTTTTTATAATGTCTACTGTTTCTGGTTTTCTAATCTTAAAATCCAATAAAGCGACTTCCCCTTGAGCCCATAAGGGTATAGGGAGTATACTGATACCTATCGACAAGGCTAAAACCGACAAAAACAATGATTTTTTATACCTGGAGTAATGCATCTTTAATTTCGCTTTTGATTACTATTTGCTAATTTCGTTCAGTTTTATTCTATATGAAAAAACTCTTAGAAGTATTTTTTATTGTGCTGGCCTTTATAGTAGCCAATGCATTCGTATATCTTTTTTGGTGGGCCCTGAGCGATGCTGGTAATTACATCTGGGAACCCGTCTCTGCATTCAGAATGGATGCGGTGGAAAAAGCATGTGAGAAAATATTTTGGATCAATTATACCACTTGGTCAGTATTGGTTAATCTATTTCTGATTGCTTTTTTAAGTTACAATTATTACCCGAAATTCAGTGTTTCTTTAATCTTGATTTTATTCTTCGTATACATTAGCTCTTGGTATGTATTTGGACCACATTTGGCCCAAAACTATGTTGTAATTTTTGAACAACAAGCCGTATCCAACCCATTTTTAACGGAACCCATTAAAAGAGGGGGACAAGGTGCTGGAGAACTCTTATTGAGAAAAATAAAAGATCCTGCTTATCCAAGAAGGGAAGCTGCTATTAAGGCATTGGGAGAAATACAACACGAACCTGCAGCCGAACACATTGGCAGAATATTACTCAACGGAAAAGAGCCACAAAACATTCGGGGAGCAGCCTATCTTTCCCTAAAATCAATGGAAACCACCATGTCGAAAAAGTACCTCTTACTGTTTTCACAACTGATGCTGCAAAACGACAAGGAAAGAGAAGTGATTCGTAAGCTCGAGAAAAACAACGAATACTAAGCTATTCGACCCATAATACCAAGCCTTTCAAGTATTCTCCTTCAGGGTGATAAATATTCACGGGGTGATCCGCAGGCTGGTGCAATTGGTGTATGATCCGCACATTTCTTCTGGCATCTGCGGCTGCACCAAATACTACTTTTTGAAACAACTCTTTCGAAATATTTTGTGAACACGAAAAAGTAAAAAGCAATCCTCCTGATTTTATTTTACGAAATGCTTTTAAGTTGATTTGTTTATATCCTTTCGTTGCATTATCCACTGCTCTGGCATGCTTGGCAAAAGCTGGAGGATCCAACACAATCAAGTCGTAATAGTCATCGGGCATGTCTCCCAAATAATCAAAACAATCTTTCACGGCGGAGGTATGTATTCCTGTATAATGTTTACTGTTCAACTCAACATTACGATCACACTGCTCAATAGCACTGGCAGATATGTCCACAGAACAAACTTCTTTTGCACCTCCCGCCAAAGCATATACACTAAAACCGCCCGAATAGGAAAAAGTGTTTAAAACCGTTTTATCCTTACTCAAGTCTTGAAGCAACTTACGGTTATCTCTTTGGTCAATAAAAAAACCGGTCTTCTGTCCTTCTTCAATATCAACTAAAAATCTATTTCCATTTTCTATCACTTCAACACCTGTAGCCGAAGCCTCGGTAAGCCATCCACTTTTTAATTGAATACCTTCTATGTTAGAAGAACTTTGTTTATGCTTAAGGTATATTTTTTTAAATCCATTTTGTTTAAAAGCTTCACACAATAATGGTAATATAATTTTAGTCCCTGGTGTTAAAATCTGCAAAACCAACACATCCGCATATACATCGGCAATCACACCGGGTATAAAATCTCCTTCTGCATGCAATAACCTGTATGTATTGGTATGCTTTAGATCGATAAAAGATTTTCTCAACGCTAATGCCAAAGAAACTTTATCTGTCCAATAAGCACTGTCAAACGTTTTGTCTTGGTCAGTCCAATCAAACATCCGGCATACAATCTGACTTTTTGTGGAATAAAATCCATAGCCCAAAATGATAGACCTCGAATCTTTTACGACCACAATCTCTCCATCTGTCTTTGCAGAACATTTGGCTACTGCTCCAGAAAAAAGCCACGGATGTCTATGGTACACAGAACGTTCTCTCTTGGGCTGAAGTACTATTTCATTATAATTCATGGTGCTGTGGGTGTCTTTTGCTATATTGAGCAAAATATAGGTTATGAAATTACGTCTTTGTTTTTTTGCTTTTGCCGTGTTTTGTATATCAAATATACAAGCTCAAAAGGTATATACCTCAACACAACTAAAACTAATCTTCTCAACGGCTTCCGAAATTGAACGAAACGGTTCAGAGATAAAATCTCCCATGCGCTTCTCTGGTTTTTTTAATTACGCCATCATGACCAATATCGATTTAGGAAAATACATCGGCGTATCCATCGGCGGAGAAATTAAAAACATTGGTATCATTTTAAAAGACAGTATTTTCAGAACAAAGCACAGAGCCTATGCCGTAGGTATACCCCTCTACTTGCGATTCGGAAACATGGATAGACGTTGGTATTTATTTGCAGGAGGGCAATACGATTATCTTTTTGGATACAAAGAAAAAGTTTTTGTAAACGGTTCAAAGCTAAAAAGAATCGGCGATTACAGCAATGATGTTAATCCGTTCATCCCTTCGGCATTTATCGGCTTCAGAGCAAAGTCAGGGACCACCTTCAGTATAAATTATATGCTTGATAATTTCTTCTCTAAGGATTATCGTTTCAAAGATCCGACACAAAACGACAGGTTATTTAACCAAGGATATACCAACTCTCAAATCATCTATTTTACCATCGGCTTTATGGGAGATTTAGATAAATCAAGCAGAAAAAAAAGTCTCCCTAAAACCAGCCCTCCGGACAATACAACAAATGCTTACTATCGTCCACGTAGGTAAAATTCTATTCCTTTAAAACAATAAAAGCCTTCCGACTCTATTAATCGGAAGGCTTTTTTAGTGTTTGATCTCAGCTGTTAGTTCGTCTTTGCTACCCGTGAAATCACGTTCCCTTTGTTGGTCTTCACGATAATAACATATAATCCTTGTGGTTGAGATGACAAATCAACAGCGATTCGACCACTACCTTTCTGTGTTTTGAGCACTTGATTGATCGTCGTATTCATCACTTCTACAGACACTTCTTCTTGATCTTGTAAATCGATGTATACGATATCTTTGGTCGGGTTAGGATAAATCTTTATGCCCAAGCTTTCTGCAGATTGGATCGATGAAGGAACACTGACATCAATAAAATCCGTCTTCGTTTCTGTATCATTTCCACCTGTTCCTGTTAAGGATAAAGAAACCGTCTTCAGTCCTGAAGTACTATAACTCACACTGTGTGGGCCTATACCTGTAGCCGTAGTTGGTGTAGCACCGGAACCAAAATCCCAACTGTACGTCGTTACTGTCCCATTCGAAGCATCGGTAAAAATAATACTTTCTGCAATCTGAATACCTGTTGTTTTAGAAGCGATAAAATCTGCAATAGGTGCAGCAACAGGATCTATTACCGTAACATAATTGGTTTTCGTCTCAACATCTGTTCCTCCAGGTCCTGTCACTGTAAGTACAATGGTCTTTGTACCAATAGAGCTATAACTTACACTGTGCGGGCCTATACCTGTGGCGGTAGCAGGTGTGGCACCAGAACCAAAGTCCCAACTGTACGTCGTGATCGTACCGGTAGATGTATTCGTAAAGGTAATCGATTCCGCTTGTAGTACATTATTCGTTTTGGAGGCCGTAAAGTTTGCCACAGGAACAGGTATTACCGTAATGTAAGATGTTTTAGTTTCTGTATCTGTTCCTCCAGGACCTGTGACCGTCAAACTCACCGTTTTCGTTCCGGTGCTAGAATAACTCACATCATGAGGACCAATGCCTGTGGCCGTAGCCGGCGTAGCGCCAGAGCCAAAATTCCAACTGTAGGTCGTAATAGTACCCGTAGAAGCATTCGTAAAGGTAATCGATTCTGAAAGTTGAACATCGCTCGTCTTCGAAGCACTGAATTCCGCCACGGGAACAGGTATTACCGTAATGTAAGATGTTTTAGTTTCTGTGTCTGTTCCTCCAGGACCTGTGACCGTCAAACTCACCGTTTTCGTTCCGGTGCTAG
>CAYVTO010000001.1:0-122065 GCA_964454665.1 uncultured Chitinophagaceae bacterium | reverse complement strand
AATAACTCACATCATGAGGACCAATGCCTGTGGCCGTAGCCGGTGTAGCACCAGAGCCAAAATTCCAACTGTAGGTAGAAATGCCACCTGTTGATGTATTGGTAAAAGTAATCGATTCTGAAAGTTGAACATCGCTTGTCTTCGAAGCACTAAAATCCGCCACGGGAGGAGTCGTTGTCGCACTTACATTTACATCATCAATGTAAATGTTATTTCCATAACCGTTTATGCTTCTAAAACGCAGCTGAACACTTTGTCCTGCAAATGCACTCAAATCAATGGTTTCTGTGATCCAATCGCTCGTCAGAGAAGGTGTAAAGTTGGACAGAGAGTTTGCACTGGCAAATTGAGGACTTCCTTTTTTATAGAGCTGCGTGAAGGTTGCGCCGCAATTGGTAGAGGCTAAAACAAGAAGCGTATCTTCTGAACCTCCGTCTGCATAATAATATTTGTGCGATACTTTAAAGCTCATGCTGGCCGTACTTTGTCCTGTCAGGTTCAAACTTGGCATCACCAAATCATCGGTTCTTCCTGAAAAATAATAATTCCATAAGTTAATGGCTGCGGCAGCTGTTCCTGCTCCACTACCTCCAACCGTTCTTTTATCCCACTGTTTTGTCCCATCATTACCCCATGTAGAAGCGGCATCAGAAGAAATCACTTTCCAGTTGGTCGGAGGGAAAGTCCCTTCAAAACTTTCTGTGAACGGAAATGTACCACTATAACCAGCCTGAGGACTGATATAAGCCGATTTTGTCGTACTGTTGTTTTGTCCTCCCGAAGAAGTGACCGTAAGCGTAACATTGTATGGACCAGCACCTGAAAAACTTACACTTGGGCTTTGACTGGTCGACGTAGCAGGCGTTCCACCTTGAAACGTCCAGCTGTAGGTAGCTGGAAAATTGATACTCTCATCGATAAAATTGATCGCAATGCCCTCACAAGGTTGCTTTTCGACGGTATAAAATCTTGCAATCGGAGCTGTATTGCTATTGCATCCACACGCAATCAAATTAGCTGAACTGATGAGATTCGCTCTCCCTGATGTTAATATCGATCTTGCTCTTGTCGATTGACCTGCGGTAAACTCTGTTTGACAATCGTCAGAAGAATAATCCATAAAGTTATGGATGAATAACTCACGGGAAGAATTGCCATCGCATTCATTGGTTCCTGAGACACAATTACTTGAACTCCTCTTATGAGGTGGGGTATCACAAACAAGATCTCCCTGGGTAACACAATTTGTATTGGCAGGACATGTTGCACCTGATCCATCCCCCTGAAACGTATGGTATAAACCAAAGGCATGACCTAATTCATGTATGGTGGTAATGTTTTTATTGGTATACGATTTTAAGTTATACCCTCTGTTTCCTTCCGGATCATAACCAAAGGAATTGTACAAGATAACAGTACCATCCACCGTAGGACCAGCACCTGCAAAATAGGCATAGCCTTGCACTCCTCCTCCTGCACCATTGTTATCAATTTCTGATACCACCCATATATTATAATATTTAGTATTGTCCCATTTGCTGATGGCTTTTACGGCAATCTCATTGTCATCGGTTATTCCATCGGTAGCGTACGTAGCTACGGTCAATCCCGCATTGACACGATTGATACCCGTGCTCGGATTTCCACTCGGATCTTTTTGAGCCAAGCAAAATTCGATTTCAAGATCTACTCCATTACCATGATAAATCGTTCCTGCTTTTTTTCTATAGGCATTATTCAAAGAAGTAATGGCGCTGTGTACTTGATCGGTGCTAATGTTAGGCCCCACACCCAATGCTTCCCCATTGTGTAATATGTGTACCACAACAGGTACTTTATGTACCACGCCTTGGACACCGGCTTGTTTTTCCGTACGCTGCTTTAGTGCCAACTCTTCCGATTGGAGATGAAATTCTTTATACGATTTGTCTGTTTCAAGCAAGTGTTCATGCCTGGCCATGGTGCCGCATTTTTCTTGGGCTTGAGCGGAAAAAATAGACAGAAAAAATAAAGCGGTGAAAAACAATTTTTGTAAAGGCTTCGCCATAAAAGAAAGGTTTAGTGTATCTATTAATGTAGGATAAAATTGTGTGTTTCTCAAGCCGTTTAACGATTTGTTAATTTACCTTCCAAAAATTGGCCGGTAATGCTCTTTTTACTGTTAACCAACTCAACAGGAGTGCCTTCAAATACCAATTGACCGCCCGCTTCTCCTCCATCAGGGCCTAAATCAATGACCCAATCGGCACATTTAATCACATCCAAATTATGCTCAATCAAGACTACGGAATGACCATGATTGATCAAGGATTGAATAGAGTCTATTAGTTTCCGAATATCATGAAAATGTAACCCCGTAGTCGGCTCATCGAAGATAAATAAAATATGATCTTGAGCAGAAGTGCCTTCTGAACTGATAAAATAAGCCAATTTGACCCTTTGTGCTTCTCCCCCAGACAAGGTATTCGAAGACTGCCCCAAACGTACATAACCCAGCCCCACGTCCAATAAAGGCTTCAATCGTTCGGCGATTTTAGGTTTTTCCGCAAAAAAAGTAACCGCTTCTTCTACCGTCATATCCAATACGTCGGCAATACTTTTATCATTGTACAAGACTTCCAAAACTTCTGCCTTGTAACGTTGGCCTTTGCAATCTTCACATTTCAAATGGATATCGGCCATGAACTGCATTTCTACCGTAATGGAACCTTCTCCTTGACAATGCTCGCAACGTCCTCCTTCCACATTAAAGGAAAAATAACCGGGCTTGTATCCTCTCGATTTGGCTAAAGCTTGTTCAGAATAGAGCTGTCTAATGTGATCGAACGCCTTAATATAGGTAACAGGATTTGATCGAGACGATTTCCCAATCGGGTTTTGATCGACAAATTCTACGCGCGTAATTTTATTATAAGCCCCGGCAAGTTTATCAAAACGACCTTGTTCTTCGCCGCCAAGACCCATGCTGCGCATTAAAGCAGGAACCAATACCTTTTTCACCAAGGTAGATTTACCCGAACCACTCACACCTGTAACAGCGGTAAGGGTACGCAAAGGAAACTTAACAGAAATGTTTTTTAAGTTATTTTCTCTTGCCCCACATACCTCAATATAATCGGACCATTGCCTGCATTTTGCAGGAACAGGTATCGATTCTCTTCCTTCTAAATAGTCGGCAGTAAAAGAACGATCGGCATACTTCATTAATTCTTCCAAGGTCCCTTGGTAGGTCAACTCTCCACCTCCAGAGCCTGCTAAGGGACCAATGTCTATGATTTGATCGGCGGCTCGCATCACTTCTTCATCGTGTTCTACAACAATGACCGTATTGCCCAATTGTTTTAAGTTCAATAAGACTTCAATCAATCGTTGCGTATCGCGTGAGTGCAAACCTATACTCGGTTCATCTAAGATATACATCGATCCCACCAGAGCACTCCCTAAAGATGTCGCCAGTTTGATGCGTTGAAACTCCCCTCCGGAAAGGGTAGCCGTTAGTCTATTCAAACTTAAATAGCCCAATCCTACCTTATTCAAATAGTCTAAACGATTGATGATTTCAATCAATAAGCGATCGGCAACTTTCGAATCGAAATCTGACAGTTTTAAACTTCTAAAATGTTCTACCGATTTTTCAACCGGCATCAGCACCACATCCTGGATAGAAACACCTCCAACTAATACATAACCTGCATCTTTACGGATACGCGTCCCTTTACAATCGGGACACGTCGTTTTACCACGGTAACGAGACAACATTACGCGGTATTGAATTTTCTGTGTTTGCGATTCCAGGTAATCAAAGAATTGACCAAGTCCTTTGAAATAAGCATTGCCATCCCAAATCAATTGTTGTTGGGCTGGCGATAATTCTTCATAAGGACGATGCACGGGGAAATCAAAATGTATCCCGTTTTTCAACAACGGTTTCAACCATAACTCTTCCATTTTTTCTCCTTTCCAAGGCGCAATGGCTCCTTCGAAGACAGAAAGTTTGGGGTCTGGAATAATCAAGTCCTGATCCAGACCCAACACGGTTCCAAAACCTTCACAGGTATTGCAGGCTCCATAAGGATTATTAAAACTGAAAAAGTTTGCCGTAGGTTCTTCGAATACAATTCCATCCTGTTCAAACCGATCTGAAAAGGTATACTCCTTTTGATCGGCATCCATGACCACACAAGTACCATGACCTTCATAAAAAGCAGACTGAACAGAATCGGACAAGCGTTGACGTAAATCCTCATCCTCTGAATTAACCGCCACACGATCGATAACAATCTGTATAGAAGAAGATTTTTTCTTGAGTACTTTGTTTGCAAGGGCTTCTTCCAGCATCACCGTTTCACCCTCCATATATATTCTCGAATATCCTTTTTGCAACAACAAAGAACACTCTTCTTCTAAGGTACGTTCAGGATCAATGACCACAGGAGCCAGTACCAACAAACGGGTACCCTTGTCTTTCGTCAATATAAAATCAACCACACCGGCAACACTGTCTTTCTTCACCACCTTCCCCGATACCGGTGAATAGGTTTTACCTACTCTGGCGTAAAGTAACTTCAGGTAATCATAGATCTCCGTAGTCGTACCCACAGTAGAACGAGAATTTCTCGTATTAACTTTTTGTTCAATGGCAATAGCAGGCGATAAACCTTTGATGTATTCGACTTCCGGCTTTTCCATACGTCCCAAAAATTGACGGGCATAAGAACTCAAGCTTTCTACATACATGCGTTGGCCTTCCGCAAAAAGTGTATCAAAAGCCAAAGAAGATTTACCTGAACCCGATACTCCCGTAATGACCACCAATTTGTTTCGTGGTATGGCAACATCTAAATTTTTTAAATTATGTACTTTTGCCCCCTTCACAATGATGAAATCTTTGGGACTTAAGTCTTCTACTTTCTGCTGAATGAATGTCATTTTTTTATTTTTGCAACCTTTTTCCCCCTGATCAGTTTAATAATGCAAAGGTAATCTTGTTTTATTCAAAGATTGTATATATTTTAGTCCTACGAGTATATACTTGCTTGTTTTTAAATTTTCACCAAACCCCAAACAATATGGCATAAACCTCTACGTTAACCAAACATCATACAATTATGAAAGTTAACAAAAATATGGAAGATAGTGTTTTACTATCCCTGTATAAAAATGGTAACGAAGAGGCTTTTGCAGAATTATTGAATCGTCACAAATCAAAGGTATATACAACAGCCTATTTGATTGTGAAAGACCGATACATCGCCGAGGACCTGGCTCAGGAATCTTGGATTAAAGCCATCAATAAAATTAATGCCGGAGCATACAATGAAGAAGGTAAGTTTCTTCCCTGGATCGTACGCATAGCTCATAACATGGCTATCGATCACGTGAGAAGAGAAAAACGTTATCCGACCATCGTATTAGAAGACGGAATGAATGTATTTAACTCTCTTTCTTTTTCAGAAGATTCCATTGAATCGGTTCGAATCAAAGGAGAAAACCAAGCATTGATCAGAGACTTGATCCACAGCCTGCCGGAATCACAGCGGGAGGTCCTGATCATGCGACACTACGCAGACATGAGCTTTCAGGAAATTGCTGAAGCTACTGGAGTGAGTATCAATACTGCCTTAGGCCGTATGCGTTATGCCTTACTCAACATGCGTAAGAAGCTGAGTAACCAATCTTATGCCTATGACCATAAACTTTACGAAAAATGACCTTACGCTTTATCTATATCACGAACTAAACGGACAGGATAACAGTCATTTAGAAACCGCAACACTCATCGACAACAATGTTGACCAGTATTGCCGAAGTCTCCAATCTGTCATCCATGAGATTGACGGAAGCCAACTTGAACCTTCACAAAAAAGCATCGATGCCATCTTGCTCTATGCAAAAAAGGCTAAATTAGGGGCCTAATTTCCCTAAATGATGACAAAGAAGGAACGCTACCAACATTTTGTAGACTATTTTGCTCAACACGCTCCCAATGCGGAGACTGAGTTGCATTATACCAATACCTACGAGCTTTTGGTAGCGGTAATACTGAGTGCACAATGCACCGACAAGCGTGTTAACCTTACCACACCAGCGCTTTTTAAGCGCTTCCCTACCGTGTATGATCTGGCAAAAGCCTCTTCTGATGAGGTCTTTAACTACATTCGAAGCATTTCTTACCCCAACAACAAAGCCAAACATTTAGTAGGTATGGCTCAAATGGTCATGCGTGATTTTGAAGGTGAAATTCCATCCAATACCACTGATCTCCAAAAGCTTCCAGGTGTAGGAAGAAAAACAGCCAATGTGATTACATCTGTCGTCTACAAGCAACCTAACATGGCTGTCGACACACATGTATACCGTGTTTCAAAACGCATTGGACTGGTCACACAAACGGCAAAGACACCTCTGGAAGTAGAAAAACAATTGATCAAGTATATTCCACAAGAGCTCGTCCATATCAGTCATCACTGGTTAATACTCCACGGACGTTATGTCTGTACCGCTCGCAATCCTCAATGTGAAACCTGTGGGATCTCTTCCTTTTGTCATTACTATTCAAAACAACATCGATAAGCCTCTTTTTTAACGTGAACAATGTTTTCTTATATTTTCTAGCACATTATTTTGTATGTTTAACGGTTAGACAAAGCTCCTGTACATGAAAATCATCTACATCCATCAATATTTTTTAACTGAAGAAGAAGGAGGAGCTATTCGGTCTTTTTACATCAGCCAGGCACTGAAAAACAAGGGACACGACGTCCATATTGTTACGGCTCATAATAAACCCTATCAAGAAATAAAAGCCATTCAAGGAACAACCGTATACTACCTTCCCGTTGACTACGACAACTCTTATGGTTTTTTAAAACGCATATTCGCTTTTTTAAAATTCACCTGGAAAGCTTATGTTACCTGTAAATCCATTAAAAAAGCGGATCTGGTTTATGCTTCTTCTACCCCTTTAACAATCGGCATTATTGCTCTTGCCCTTCGTGCATTTCAAAACATCCCTTATGTCTTTGAAGTACGTGACCTTTGGCCTGAAGCACCAATACAACTAGGCTATCTCAACAATCCTATTCTACAATACATCGCCAAAAAACTAGAAAAAAGCATCTACAAGCATGCCAACCACTTGGTGGCACTATCTCCGGGAATGGAAGAAGGAATGAAGGCGATTACTCCCACTCCAATCACGATGATCCCTAACATGAGTGACTGTACATTTTTTAAACCTGTTGTTCCAATCTCTATGTCGCCTATCGTCATTACTTATTTTGGTGCCGTTGGAAAGGTCAACCGTATGGATTCCTTGATCGACTTGGCCCATTATGCAAGCAAACATTTCCCCAATAAATACCTCTTTGTCGTAGCAGGCAAAGGCAGTGAACTCAACAGAATAAAAACAGCGGCTCTTGATCTTGACAATATTGTATTTAAAGGTCACTTGGATAAAGCCGGGATAAGAACGCTATTGGAAGAATCTCACGTATCCTATATTTCATTTGGACCAGAAGCCGTACTCGAAACCAATAGCCCGAACAAATTTTTTGATTCCATTGCGATGGGAAAACTCTGTGTCATTACAACGAAAGGTTGGATTAAAGAATTAATCGAAAAAAACCGAATCGGATTTTATTACAACGGAGACGAGCCCGAACATTTTTTCATCCGCATCGAATCGCTTACCAACAAATCATCTCTGGAATCGATCAGCACTCGAGCACATCATTTAGCCGTGCACGATTTTGAAAAAACTACGTTGACACAACACGTTGTTGACGTGATCGAACGTTTTGCAAATCCAAAGAAAAGAACAAACTAATCCTTATTCTTTCTCAGGTCTATATCCCGATGCTTTAAATATTTCCTCTGCATTGGGTTCAGCCATCAATTGCTTTAGTGTAATGTCTTTATTTTTTGACGTATACTTTCTTACAATTTCCCAACCTAACCAACGCCCTATTCTTCCAGGACACTCGTTGCTGATTTCATTCGTAGCTGGAGCTTCTCCTGTATAATTTTCCAAGGCTTTATGACTTGTTTCATATAACAGTTTACGCTCTACAAAATGTCCCCAAATCGTTGGAAGATTATCTTTCGCATTTTTTAATTCCTTTTCGGTATACATGATATTCAAAGAATCCGGAAGATTGGGCATCACTCGCTCCAGGAAATAATGTGCTTTCCCATAATAAATCATATTGGCCAACATGGTTTTGTCACTCTCATTGACCACATTGTATTGGGTAGACAGAGCCAAACCAATCATAGGCAAAATGTATGGTTTATCGTAACGCCTTAAGAAATACTCGTAATGATTTGGACGGAAGGCCGCTTTGTTGCCTAAGAAATAATCGATGCTAATCACAATCGCCGTATCACTGAATGCAATGTCTTTGTCAAACCGAAATCCTGTAACTACTGTATATATTTTAGGTACTTTAAATTCAGGGTATTCCAATTGAATACGCGAAAATAGCTGCGCAAAATCCGATTTGATTTTATCCATGTCATGAAAAGAAGAATCAGTATAGCGATTAAATTCTTTTAGCGATGGATTACTGTAAAATTCATAGATAAAATCAACCAATCGCTCATCCAATATACTGTCTTTCTGATCAAGGTAAAGCTTAGTAAATACTGGATTAGCCAACATGAATGCTTTCGTTTCTTCTCTGTTTTCAAACGAAAACAATTGTTTTTCTAACCTGATCAAATCCACCTGAACCGGATTTTGAATCGGAGGAACTTCTTTTTTATCGTCAGAGCAGCTTGTAAACAAGAGTGTGATAACTAATAATATATTAAGACCCAAAATTGCTTTATACTGATTCATATCCTTACCTTAGTTGTGTATAAAATAATTCACTAATTTATAAAATGCCTTTCACACATCCTCACAAAGTGGTCAAGGATATTTTAACTGTAGAACTTATGAAAAAACTGTTTTTATTCGCTGCGCTGTCAACCCTTAGTCTTTCTGGGTTTAGCCAGGTTAAACTAAACCTTCGTCTCTCTCCTGCCCTTGCCATTAATCGTGTGAGCGATGGCAACAGTTCCGATGGAATAGGAGCCAGTAACAATGGAGCTCATTTTGGCTTTATCATTGGACCCAACATCGATTTCTTTTTTGCCGACAATTATGCTTTCAGTACAGGACTTTACTATCAATCGACTAGAATAGGTGGAAAAGCCAGTGGCGGATTGTACAATTATCAGTTTACAAGAAGCCTTCAATACATTCAAACGCCTGTCACCCTTAAAGTCTTCACCAACGAATTAGCCACCAATATGAAATTGTATTTCCAATTGGGCGGAACATTCAACATCAAAATTGATGAAAAACTAAAATCATCCAATGCCATAGGTTCCGATCCCGATACAGACCTGAAGATCATTTCTCCTGTGGATGCCGGTTTATACATCGGAGCGGGTATCAATTACAGTGTTGGAGAAAGCAATGCATTGTTTGCAGGATTATATTACAACAGAGGCTTAACCAATATCATTAGTAATTCCAACTATAAAAACTTGATGCGCATGCGCACCGATTTAATTGGCTTGGAAGTAGGGTTTACGTTCTAAGCTCAATCATCATCAAAATAAAAGCCCCAAGTGTTGTAATACACTTGGGGCTTTTATTTTGATGAATTCCCTGTTTTATTTCTTCAACACGGTGAATGATTTGCGGGCACCGTTGCTGTTGACCATACACACATACATACCCGAAGCCAGATGAGCGGTTGAGATAGAAAGTATTCCTGTACCTTCCGCTTCTCCTACCTTTTGTCCAAATAAATCATACAAGACCACTGTAGATTGTGCCTTAAGGTTTATAAACAGTTCCGATTCAAAAGGAACTGGAGATAATGTAACTTCTGATAAGGATTCTTCATCCGCTAAGCGAGCGTTACAAGGACCTATGACTTTCCATTCATCATAAGTACCCGAATGCGTTACAGGATCTGCACCTTGCGTCCACCATTTGGCTTCATATACCGTTCCGTTTTTAGACACTCTTGTTCCTCCATGATAAGCAGTTGTTGAAACCCATGCCGGAACAGTACATGTACTTGCACCCGTCACTTCAACCGTAACAACAGACGAAATCGCAAATGAACCTAAATCATCAACGGCTTTTGCCGTCAAAGCATGTGTTCCTACCGAAGCATTCGTCCAGGTATAAGAGAAAGGAGATGTTGTAGACTCTCCGATTTTTGTAGCCCCATCGAAGAACTCTACTTTCGCAACAGCTCCATCAATGTCTTGAGCCAAGGTCGTCAGGTTAATAGAAGTACCAAACGTATAGCTCGCATTATTTGCTGGTGCGGTAATCGCAATCAAGGGCAAACGATTTTTATACGCAACAATCAGTTTTGTACTCACTCCACCGTCGTTGTCGTAGGCTTTTACCTGAAAATAAATAGATCCGTCTGGTGCCGGTGCCGGCAAGTTACTGAACGTAGCAGTATACGGTGCATTGGTTAATACCACTGGAGCATTGGTTCCTTGTGAAATTTCAACTTTAGTAATGCTTCCATCTATATCACTTGCATGGGCAGACACGGTCAATGTTCCTCCTACTAAATAAACAATGTTATTGTTGTTGTATTGTGGTAAAGGAGCAATGATGCTAATGTTTGGTGCTTTATTTTCAACCACATCAATCGATGCACCATTCACTCCACCTTGGTTGTCGGTGGCTTTCACCACAAAGGTTGTCGCTCCCCGTATTCCGGAAGTTTCCAGGTTGTTGAATGTCGCTTCGTATGGAGGAGCAGTAAGTGTAATGGTACTGTTAGGAATATGAGGAGAATAGATTTCTACTTGCGCAATCGTTCCATCCACATCCCCTACCGTAGCTTTGATGGTCACGGAACCTCCTACATTATATTTAAAGGTCGAAGCAGGATCGTAAATAAGTACTGTTGGTACTTCATTGTAGTTGATCTGAATCTCTTGAGATCTTGAAACTTTACCTCCATCACCGTATGCCAAAGCAAATATTTTCGTAAAGGTGTTACCCCCTATAACCGGTAGATCAAAGTCGTAAGGAGCCGTTAACACAAATTTACGCTCGGTGGTAACACCTACGGTGCCCGTAACTTTTGTATCGTATACCCTGTACACCACCGAGTCAATCGGTACCTGGTGACTATTGACGGTAACATCAATCGGCACGATGGCTGCATTTTTAGATACATTTACATTGTTCGCAGGAGAAACAAAGCTAAGTTCTGGCAAAGGTTTTACCTTCACATAGATCGTATATTGATCGGATGCGATACCATTTGAAAAAGCAATCGCACTGATTTCTGTATTCACGCCACTTTGTGTGGTAGCATAAACCGTATAGATCGGATCGAAGTTTAATCCAAACGGTGCCGTTGTCGTCGTGAACCTTCTTACCGTTGTACAACCCGGGCCATTACAGCCTGTATCAACAATAATGTATTTTACAGAATCAATAGGCGCTTCTGTTGCATTGAGGTGATGTAAAGCCACATCAATTTTTCGACCATCAGAAGGATATTCATAAAAGACTTGTCCTTGCAGAGAACTGGAGAGGGTAATCACCGGGAATGTACCACGAACCACATCAAAATTGGTGAAAGAAATATCAGAAGCCAAGTTATGATTGTCGTATGCTCTTACTTTATACACGTAAGAACCTATAGGCAAACTCGTCAATACAAACTCATACGGAGCTGTATCATCAGAAAAGATAAGCCCATCGGAAGCATTTAAAAACTCTACTCTGCTGATCGTGCCATCCGGATCAATCGCCTCTGCTTTCAAGGTAACACTTTGTCCTTGATTAAAGATGGCATGCTTAGCAGGAGCAGTAAATGTCACCAAAGGCATGCTGTTGGTCACTGCACATACGCCTGTCAAATTCCAAGGTTTACCTTCTCCTGTATTTAAATCAGGTTGATCATTTTGTGTCCACCATTTTGCCGTATAAATATTACCCAGGTAAGACACCACCGCTCCACCGTTATAAGCCGTTGCCGCATTCCAGGCAGGATCGGAACAACCTTCAGGAGCAGAGGTAATGGTGCCCGTAACCACATAGCCTCCTAAAGAACCATAATCCGAATAACCCGTGATCGGATTACCTTCTCCAACACCATCCAACACAAGGTAATAATCGCCAGCAGTAAGCAGTATATCTGTAAAAACAGCCGCCTGACTATTTTGCGGACTTGATTCTGCTACGACTTGTTGATTTGAATTCAACAGTTGTGCATGTGTATTCAGGTTTGAATTTGACATGTATTTGTTTTTCACTTGAATGCTAACTTGTGTTGGAGAAGCCAGTGTAAATTTGAAATAATCTTTATCACCAGCCGTACTGATGATTCCTGCTCTCTCAAACGTGTTGTTGACAAAGGTAACATGCGTAGCACTGGCCGCTGTTGATCCGTGATCGTCGGTTCTGTAGCCAAATCCATTGACAGAAGAAGTCATGATACTATAATCATCTTCTGTATTGTTGGCATTGGCATATTCTCCTTTACTGAAATGAGAAACCGTTCTCCCATACGCTACACCCATGATAGGCCCCCAGTTGGCATGACCTCCATAATACTCTTCATGGCCTCCATCAGGTAAATTTCTTCCATCGTGTAACAATCCAAAGGTATGTCCAATCTCATGTGAAGCTACTTCTCCTGCATTGGCGGCATCTGTTGGGGAAATGAAAGCCCAGCAAGGCAAATCCGAAGACCACGAAAATCCTGAAATATAAGCGACCCCTCCCGGACATCCTGCAAATGAACATGTCGGTGTAAAGATTACCATTTGACGACGACCTGCTGGAGTGGCGTCATACACGGCACGATCTGTCGTTACATTCAAGTTAAACGGTGCAAAATCTTCTGCAACCATTTCCCATATCACCCTGATGTTGTCCGCTGAACCGTTTGGTTTGGCAGCATCCACCGGATTCCCTTCATTCCAAGGGGTATTGGCAACATACTCCCCATCAAAATCAAGATACACCACAGTAGCCGCTCCAGGATTACTTTGGTATAAAGGGATAAGCGTACCATCGGCAGTTGTGCCTGGTGCACCTGCCGTTCCAGCATTTGAAACAGAAGGACTTAATCCTTTGAATCGGTCAACGGCAACGGTTTTATCAAATGCTTTTTCTTGCACAACCACAAGGCCTGCCGCATTGGTGGTAAATTCAAAGGCCTTCTCTTCATCGAATAAAACAATTAATCCTTTGGCTTTATTTTGTTTAAACTGTACGTGAAATTCTGCCCATCCATGGTTAAGCACTTTCCCTGCATAGGTTTCAACACCCGCTTTATCGTAAACGGCATTTACTTGTGCATCAAATTTTCCTGTTGGACCTTCTAATCTCAATCCAACAGCTTTAGCTCCCGCTCTCACAGAACTATTATGCAATGATTGTTTAAAAGCATTGACAGAGCCTATTTCTTTGGCTTGCTGAGCCCATGTTACAAAGGAGAAAAGTGTTAAACTTACTCCCAAAATCAGCTTTTGAAACATCCGTTTCATGTACTGTGGTGTAATTTTTTTCATCATAAAAGTTGTTATAAAATTGATTCTAATACGGTACAGTTTCATGTTAAATCAAATCAATTAACTGTACTTGATCTTGACGGTGTGAAAGTTAGGCAAGCATTATCGCCTTACAAAAAAAACTGAGTGAACGGTAAGGATTAATGATTTAACGGAAAAAAAGAATTTGCAGCTTGTATGATTTTTACCGTTAATTAAAATTTTCCTGCATTCAATCCTTTCTTAAAATTTCATGGCTAAGGTTCCTAAAAAACTACGCCCGGGTCCTTGAATAGCAGAAGACGGGAGTTTAGATTGATCATCGAAAAGATTTCGAACTTGTACCTCTGCAGAAATAGTGTGGATTAAGGGAAAAATGAGATTAAGATCGGTCAGCCAGATTTCAGAAGCATAGGAATTCCCATCGGACTGATCCGTAAAATTCGACAAGCGTCTCACCACAGCAGTAATGGAAAAAGGATAACGCATAGAATGTGTATACGTAAGTCCAGCATTCGTTTTCAATCCTGGAATGTTGGGTAATACTTTACCAAATTGATCCCTCGACTGCGCATAGGCAATATTATAAAAACAAATCCATCGCTTCAGTACTTGTGCTTTTAAATCAAACTCTAAGCCGTTGGCCTTCATGATTCCTTCACGGTTAGTAAACCAACTGCCATCTATGGTATCGTTGTCTTTAATGTAGGAAAAACCAACATTAATGATTTCATCTTTCGTTTCATTGTGAAATGCCGTGAGAGAAAGGTATACATTTTTAAAACTCTGGACCAAGGCCACTTCATAGGTTTGAATTTCTTCTGCTTTCACCGAAAACAATTCGGGATTATTGAATCCATTTCTACCGAGTTCATTGATGTATTGTGCATTTTGCCCAATCTCTTTAATGCCTGGTGCACGCAAGGCCTTACCTGTCATTAATTTCAAGTTTAAATGATCCGTAATTTTTTGCACCAAGGCAACACGAGGCGACAACTGTTGGTAATTAAACAATTTGTTAAACCCATAATCTTGTCTTAAGCCCATGGTAATAATCAAACCTTTCAAGAAATTCAATTCGGTTTTATATTGTAAAAATCCGGATAAGGTATTGAATCCTACAGATGGACTAGAAAAATCGGTAGAGATCGGATAGATGAATGGACTACCCAGTTGTCCAATCCATCGGATATTGTAAGCGTACGAATGCGGATTTCCCAGTTCTTTTCTCCAATCGTAGTTCACTCCTGTAATGATTGAGGATCGCGCAGAAAATTTATATTTCACTTCGCATAAATACTCTGTGTTGACAACATTGCTTTTATAAATAGACAATGCCGATGAATTGTTCAGTTTATTGTTTTGATTGTTGGGCTGGTATGCACCGTCTTCCGTAGAGTTGTTAAACTTCAAATACGTTGACAATTCTATTTTTCGCGACAAATTGGTTTTGTATTGCAAGTAAGGTGTCAAATTACCCCATTCCAATCGGTTGACTTCCGATGAAAAATCGCCGGAAAACATTTCTCCCCAGCCGCCTTTGCGATGCATATAAATAACACCTTGCTTCAAGCCCTTCAACGGTCCCTTACGCAAGGTCGCTGACCAGTAACAAAAAAAGGATTGGTTCTGATCCCAGTAGCGGTAATCTTCCCGAGGTGGATTGGTCAAATAAATACCGGAAGCTTGTTTTTCATAATAACCCGTGCTGAGTTGTATGTCTACCCATTGATTCCTTGCCAAGACATTCGACATCCATCGTCTGTTGTTGTCTCTTGAGCCTATCGATATCTTATTTTCAATGTGCTCACTACTGGTTTCATGTACTTTGGGGACAATATTAATGACCCCACTGAACGCCGATACCCCATACAATGCAGATGCCGGACCTTTCAAAAACTCTACCCGCTGAGCAAAAAACAAAGGGAGTTCTTCCATGGTATGTGCTTTATAACTGCGTGTAAAATTGACAGGAATCCCATCAATCAATAACAAGTGCTTATTGTTATTGAATCCTCCTGCTGTTTGTCCTCTCGTTTCAAATCCCGCTTCACCGTATTGATACGTAGCACTGTATCCAGACGTAATCGACGATAAATCTTCCAATGTATAATATCCTAGGCGGTGAATATCTTTAGACGTATAGGCTGTAATAGAACTGGGAGCTTCGGTATTGCTTTCTTCCATTTTAGAAGCAACAGATACCTTCGCATTGACGGCTTCCATGACGGGCACATCCAAGAGATCGAATGTGCTGATAGGATTATTGTCCTTGATTTTTTCAAACGTAAGTGAATCGGCCTGCTGACCAAAAGTGCTTCCTGCTAACAATAAAAAAAATAAAATGGCATGCCTTCTCATACTGGTTGTTCTGATAAAAAGTATATGATGTATAATCCCCCCTGAGCTGTTTTAAATTGACAAAAAGAAAAAGTTGTGTAATTATTTTTCTTTTTCTGTTGGTTTAGCTTGCAAGTTTAGCAAAATTCAACCCGAGATTCCTAATCAAATTTACAATCTCTTAAAAAATATTGATTGATCAGTTTGTTTTTTACCGTGTACAGCTATGCATGCCATTATAATTGATGACGAACAACACAGTAGAAATGCGCTGCGTTCGTCACTGAAACTCTTCTGCACAGAAATCAACGTATCCGGCGAAGCCGAAGGCGTTGAAGATGGATTACGTTTGCTTCAAAAAACCAGTGCCGACATTTTATTTCTTGACATTCGCATGAAAGACGGTACCGGTTTCGACTTGCTCGAAGCACTTGGTGAAACAAACATTAAAATTGTATTTACAACAGCATACGACGAATACGCCATTAAAGCCTTTCGTTTCGGAGCCATCGACTACTTGCTCAAACCCATTGATCCTGATCAATTGATTGGATTAGAAAAAAAAATGCTCAAATTCAACCACCAAGATCATATCAAGGAAAAAGATGCGGCATTAGCCAATCGAAACAGTTTGCAAATGATCGGTCTTCAATTGCACGATGGATTACATTATTTTCTTATCGACGAACTGATCCGATGCGAAGCAAAAAGCAATTACACTTCTTTTTTATTCAAAAACACACAGGTCCTTGTTTCCAAACCGCTAAAAGAATATGAAGAAATTTTACCTTCCGATCAATTTTTCAGAATTCATAAATCCCATCTTATCCATTTAAAATATGTGAAAACATTTAACGTAAAAAACAGCATGGTAGAAATGACGGATGGTTCTCTGCTTGAAGTCGCCAGAAGACGTAAGGAGAAATTTTTAGAATTAATGTCATTATAACTATGCTTTCCTCCGTTTACAAAACGAGTTTACTTTACCTCGTTTTTTTATATGTTCAGCATACGCTGCATGCTCAATCTCCTGTTTACGACAGCATATCGAAGCAAAATAATTTGTCGATAAAAGGATCGCTCAACATCAAAGAATTGCGAGAAGAAGCGAATCGCTACCAATTGAAAAACCTTTATCCTCAATACATCAATACCCTATTTCTACTTAAACGAGAATTTGAAGATTATAAAGATTACATGAGTCTTGCTCATATCTTATCTGAAATTGGCGATGTATATTACCAATGGGGCGTTTATGAAAAGGCAGTAGATTATTACGAAAGAGCTTCAGACCCCATGTATGCAACCTATTTAAGTATGCGTACACGACAAAAAATCTCACTGAAAAATGGAGATGCGAATCGCCTCCTGGGAAGATTTTCAAAAGCACAGGCGGTATACGAATCCATGTTAAGCACCTGGGAAAATGAATTGACGGAAAAAGAAAAAGCAACCATTGCCACACACCTTTCTAACATCTGTAAAAAAACACAACAATACGATCAAGCGGCGCAATACGAAAAAAAAGTACTTGGTTTTCAATTGGCACTTCATGATTCTTTAGCCATCGCCAATGCCTACAACAATTTGGGAGCCATTCACAAAAAATTAAATGCCAATGCGGAGGCCTTATCTTACTTCATCAAAGCATATACCTATTATCCCCAAAAGATGTCAACAGATAATTTGGCCATTATCTTGCTCAATATTGGTATTGCCTACCAAGCCGAAGACGATTACGTTCATGCCGATGAACATTTTTTTAAAGCCCTTGAATTAAATAAAATTCAAAACAACCCGGAAGAAACAGCGCGTGTATACAATTACATCGCCTCCAATTATTTGTTTTTAAAAGAATACGATCAAGCCATTGCCTACGCTGAGAAAGCAGAAGCCATTGCCAAACCTTTGCACCTTTTTGACATCCTGGAAATCAATTACCGGATTTTATGGCAGGCACATGAATTACAACACGACAGTGAAAGTGCACTTCATTCCTACCGCCTATACGTTGTAGTCAAAGACACCCTTTTATTACGAAATAAAAATGCCAAAGAAGAATTGGTCAGCAAATTGAGAGAAGCAGAGAAATTAGAAAGTAGAATTCAAACCTTACTTTCAGAAAATGAATTACAACATGCCGAATTAAACAGAGTACAATTAGAAAGCCGCCATAAACTATCCGAGATTGAACTCATCCGACAATCGAACGAATTACGAGAAATTCGTTCGAAACAATTACAACTCGAACAACAACAAGAAATTGATCGCCTGGAACTGGTAGAACAGACCTGGATGAGAAAATCGAAAGACCGAGAATTGTCTCTATTGAAACAACGTGTACTCATTGAAAACCGGGAGAAACAGACGAAGATGGAAGCTCTCCATCAGCAAAACAAAATCAATAAACTAGAAATTTCACAGAAAGAAATTGCCTTGAAAAATCAACGTCTGGTACAATATTTATTGTTGCTGGCTCTGATTGGAGGATCTGCACTTACATTCTTATTATTTAACCGTTACAAACTCACTCAAAAAGCCATCAAGGAACGTTTGAAACGTAAAAACACAGAAGTCGAACAACGTTTTTTACGTGCTCAAATGAATCCTCATTTTATTTTTAATGCCCTCAATTCCATTCAATATTATATTACTTCTCACGACAACAGTTCCGCTGCACGCTATTTGTCAAAATTCTCAAAACTGATTCGTCATATTTTAGAGAGTTCAAGGCATCAGTTTATTTCTTTAGGAGAAGAAATAAAAATACTTAACGTTTACCTCGAACTGGAACAGCTTCGTTTTGCCGACAAGTTTGATTATGTAATTACCATCGATGAATCGTTAGAAGACGACTTCATTGGTATTCCTCCCATGATTACGCAACCTTATATTGAAAATGCCATTCTACACGGCATCATTCCCGGTCATGAAAAAGGAACCATCCACATTTCATTCGTAAAAGAAGCCGATTGCATTGTGTCTACCATTTCTGACAATGGTATAGGAAGAGCAGCCTCGACCGCCATCCAACAAGGTAAAAAAAACAGTCATAAGTCACTTGCCATGGAATTGACGCGAGATCGTCTCGAGCTGATGAAACAAAATCTCAAAGGAGAATACAACATTGCAATCCATGATTTAAAAGACAACAAGGGACAAGCCTGTGGAACAGAAGTAAAACTTTGGATTCCCTATGTCAACTTATAATAAAAAACCTGTTGCAAGTTTCCGCCAAGTAACAAGCAACAGGTACAAAAAATAGACATCCACTCATATTACTATTCAACGTAAAGGCTTCATGACTGAAGCGCCTTATTTTGTACAAAACCAATAACACCATCCTGACCTCAAGCCCTGTATACCTGGACTTTTTCAAGGATTCTTCCCCATATATGGGCTTATTTAAATGGTTTTACAACGGTAAATATTAGCACAAAAAACATCTATTGCAACAAAAATATTCTAATCGCACTATTTTTAACCAATTTTATTGAAAAACAAGTTAAAAAATAAACCTATTTCATTAAAAAACACATTTTAATTCGAAAAATACTTAAAAAATAATCCTCTCGAAAAATGAATCGCAATGCGAGTATTACTAGAGGTATATAAAGTATAACTTTACCAATACATAGAAAAGAGTATTTTGTTCCCAATCCTTTTGAAAAAACGGATCGACTTGAGTTGCTACGCTCTGCATCCAAAACCTTTTTATAACTTCATTCAATCGGTTGCGGAGAACTCATGCGGGTTTTCCGCTCATCCAATCCACGAATGAGTTCTCTGCGAAATACACGCTATTGTTTTAACAACCCTTTTACGCACAGAGCAACTCATTCTGAGAAGCAAAAAGGCGGAAGTCGCTTTCGCCACTTCCGCCTTCCGCCTTTTTGTATTTTTTAATAAACGATCTTTATACTTCCTCCTCCTCTTCTACTTCAACGTCTATTTTGTCGTCGAACACAAATTCCTTTTTCGATTTGTTATCCAAATCAATATCGTCGTTCATGGCATTCAAGAACTTATATTCTGTAACACCTAGAGAAGAATCTTTGCTGATGGATACCCAACGCTTATACTTCATAAACCATTTCATACGAATTGACGGGAAGCCAATGGTAAAATGACTGTGCAAGAAAGGATGCACCACAAGGCTTACCTTTTTCTCGTTTTGTTTAGAAAGTATAAAATCCAAATGGTTTTCAATTTGATCGGATACCGCAATGCTGGCGTTGATTTTTCCAGTACCTCCACAAGAAGGACAGACTTCCAGTGTAGTAATATTGGTTTGAGGACGAACACGTTCCCTGGTAATTTGAATCAAGCCAAATCGAGAAATCGGCAAGACTACAAATTTCGAGCGGTCGTCTTTCATTTCCAACTTCATGCGCTCATAGATCACTTTGCGGTTTTCCGCTTTTTTCATGTCTATGAAATCCACCACAATGATACCACCCATGTCGCGCAACCTTAATTGACGGGCTACTTCTTTACAGGCTTCAATGTTGGTGTACAACGCAGTTTCTTCCTGGTTCGATTCAGAAATGGATTTGTTACCACTGTTCACATCGATGACGTGCAACGCTTCGGTGTGTTCAATGATTAAGTATCCTCCACCCGGCAAGCTTACCGATTTACCAAACAAGGTCTTGATTTGTTTTTCTACGTCGGCCGCTTCAAACAATTTGACTTTGCCTTGATGCAGTTTAAGAATTTTCTCTTTGTCGGGAGCAATTTTCTTAAGGTAAGCTTTAATGTCGTCGTAAACTTCTTTCTTATCTACCGTAATGGCATCAAAAGACCCGTTCAAGGTGTCCCTTAGAATAGACGATGTTTTGTCTTGCTCTCCAATAACAAGGTCTCTTGGCTTAGAAACTTTCAAGGCAGCATAACCATCTTCCCATGTCTTGACCAAAGAACGCAAGTCTTTATCGAGCTCTGCAACTTCTTTGCCTTCTGCTACGGTGCGTATAATGATACCGAAATTTTCAGGTTTAATGGAAGTCAACAAACGAACAAGGCGTTGTCTTTCTGCTTTATCGGTAACACGTTTGGATACCGTTACCCCATTCGAAAAAGGAACGAGGACAATGTACCTGCCGGCTAAAGAAAGCTCACACGAAAGGCGTGGCCCTTTACTCGAAATAGGTTCTTTAACAACCTGTACTAATATAGGTTGATTGCGGGTTAATACCTGTGAGATTTTCCCATCTTTAGGAATCTCTGGCTCTTGTCTAAACTTAGTAAGTTTAGACGATACAGAAGAAGGTGAATGAAGAACCTGATCAGTGTATTTTTGTAAGGACTTTAATTTCGGTCCTAAATCAAAATAGTGCAGGAAAGCATCCTTTTCATAACCAATATCGATGAAGGCTGCATTTAATCCCGGAACAATTTTACGAACTGTTCCAAGGTATACATCGCCTACATTAAATTTATTGGCATTGTTTTGAACTTGGTACTCTACTAGACGTTTTTCACTGACTAAGGCAATACGGTCTCCCTCCTGAGCAGAACTGATGAATAATTCTTTACTCAATGTAATTAATATTTAGAGGTGTATAAAAGACAAAGCCATTCCGTCTTATTAGACGGAATGGTAAAAATGCCGTATCGGAAATAGTCTAATGACTACTTCTTCTTATGTCTGTTTTTTCTTAGACGTTTTTTTCTTTTGTGAGTAGAGATCTTATGTCTCTTTCTTTTTTTACCGCAAGGCATAATTGTAAGTGTTTATAATGTATACTTAATTTTCTGTTTGACGAATGTAATCGTCAACAATTGCATTGAATTCTTTATCCTTCTCTAGTTCTTTCGCCTTCAAGAAACTGGCTTTCGCTTTTTCTTTATTGCCTAAACTCAAATAAGAAACTCCTCTGTAAAAGTGTGCCGATGAATGTTGTGGATTGATCTTAATCAATGTTTCAAATCGTTCCAAAGCCTTTTGGTATTGGTTCGATTGAATGGAAAGAATTCCCAAATTGAATATGGCCAACTCGTTGTTCGGATCATCTTCTAAGACCTGACGCAACAACCTCACACCTTTCATGGTTTGCTCTCCACCCACATAAGTCATCGCCAGTTTAGATTTCACGGCTAAGTTCTTAGGGTTTTGAGTCAACACTTTTTCATAATACAGCTTTGTTTTCGATAAGTAATCTTCCTTTGCTTTACCTTCGGCAAAATTAAAGGCTTCTTCGTATCGGTCACCTGTTGAAGCCCATCTGGCTTCACTAGGGACAAGCTCTGCAGCGTATTCCGCATAGGTCGCAGCACTGTCGTATTGCTGCAAGCTTCGATAATAGGCTGATAAAGAGTCGGCAAAGATAAGCTTTTTTTCATTATTGCCTGCCTTTCCCATCTGATTTTTTAAAGATGCCAAACGTTTTAGATCCGCTTCGCCTGTCTTGGCTGCATGGGCATGGTCAAGCTCATCATGGTCGTGATCGTGATCTTCCTCTTCTTTGGCCTGTACTTTTCCAGCGACCTCTTTATTTTCAGGGAGTTCCTTCTCGTTTTCGACTACTATTTTAGGAAATGCGAAAAACGCAATAATCCCGGCAATTGCCAGGACCATGATGCTGATTTGTAGAGGTTTCATCGCTTGCTAACTAGTCAACGTCTTCAGCCTCAAGCATTGCTCTTTCAGCATTTGCTTTTACTTTGCTGCTTCCTTTAATCTTGTCGACAAAAATCTTAGCCGGCTTGAAAGAAGGAATATAATGCTCATCAATGATTATCGCAGTATTTTTGGAAATGTTACGAGCAACTTTCTTCGCTCTCTTCTTGTTGATAAAGCTTCCAAAACCTCTTACATAAATGTTATTACCATCAGACATAGAGTTCTTTACAACAGTAAAGAAAGCTTCTACTGTAGCTGTTACGTCTGCTTTGTCAATGCCTGTCTTCTCAGCGATCTCGTTTATTACTTCTGCTTTTGTCATTGTTTTAATTTATTTTGATTCAACTAATTCGTTCCTTTACAAAAGTTTGTGTTCTGCAATAGCTTGCAAATTTAAGCAAATTTTACAGAATTTTCATGTTTCTATTTAAAATCAAATCTTACAAGTGGCTGAATTGTCTAGTTTTAATGCCCTTTTCGTCGAAAACCTCCTAGTTTGGTACGATCGCAACAAACGGGATTTACCTTGGCGAGACACTCAAGACCCCTACAAAGTGTGGATTTCGGAAATTATATTACAACAAACCCGTGTCGATCAAGGTCTTCCTTACTACCACAAATTCCTTAAAACCTTCCCAAAACTTAAAAACCTGGCCGAAGCCGACGAACAAACCGTCCTTTCCATATGGCAAGGTTTAGGCTATTATTCTCGTGCACGAAATCTACACCAAGGTGCTCAACAAGTCTGCAACGAATATAAAGGAAAATATCCTACTTCGTATCAAGAGTGGCTGAAAATTAAGGGAGTAGGTTCGTATACCGCTGCCGCCATTGCTTCTTTTTGCTTCCGTGAACAAGTTCCTGTGCTTGATGGCAACGTTTTTAGGGTACTTTCCCGTGTTTTTGGCATTTCTGAAGACATTTTATCGGGGAAAGGGAAAAAGCTGTTTTGGGAAAAAGCCTCCGAACTTATTCCTGCGCATCAACCCGACTTGTTTAACCAAGCCATCATGGAATACGGGGCCTTACATTGCACGCCCAAATCTCCCGATTGCGAAAGCTGTGTGTTTAAACCGCATTGTTTTGCCTACAAAAAAAACCTGGTGGGCGACCTGCCTTTCAAAAACAAAAAACTGAACCGCAAAAGTCGCTTTTTCGAATACCAGGTATACCTCCATAACAAAAGTGTACTGATGAAAAAGCGCCACAAAGGCGATATTTGGGAAGGCTTAAATGAATTTCCACTGGTCGAAAAAAAGAGCATTGAAGACTTATCCAAAACCAGCATATCCAAAACGAAGGTCAAACTTTCATTTAAATCCGAAGTCCTCAAACATGTGTTGAGCCATCAAGATTTGTACTGCATTTTTAAAGTCTACGAAGTAGCCACAAAAGCCGACTGGCAAGCCCTCAGCACACAATGGAAAGCCGAAGTGGTACCCTTGGCGAAAATAACCGCCATTCCCAAGTCTGTACTGCTGACAAAATTTTTAAATACGTATTTTAATGAGTATATTAGTACCCATTAATAATTATTTTTTTAACCTCAAACAAAAAGACCTATGGCAGGTGTAAACAAAGTCATCCTATTAGGAAACCTCGGAAAAGATCCAGAGGTAAGAGCCATTGACAATGGCAGAAAGGTAGCCCGCTTTACCTTAGCAACAACAGAATCGTACCGCAACCAACAAGGTGAGCGCGTCGATCAAACAGAATGGCATAATGTCGTATTCTGGGGACCGGTGGTAGATGTCATCGACAAGTACTTGAAAAAAGGAAATCAAGTCTATATCGAAGGCAAAATCAACAACCGTTCTTACGACGACAAAGATGGCAACAAAAAGTACATCACCGAGATTGTAGGACAAACCCTTACCCTATTGGGAGGAAAGCCACAATCGGGTGGAGACCATGAAAGTAGTGGTTCTAATGGTTATGCAAGTTCTGCCCCAGCTTCTGCTGCGGCCAGCGCTTCTGACGATTTGCCATTTTAATTTTCATTCCATTGCAAACAGAACCTGATCAACAAACTGTATTTTTTAAGGCATACAACATGCTATCAGGTAGCTGTTATATTATTGCCGGAATGTCCTACAGCGACGTTCCGGCATTTTGTTTTACTAAACGTTCATTCTATGGACCCCAGTCATAAGAGACCTTCTCTTATCCAAAAAATAAGCTCCCTCTTCAAATCGAAAAATAAAAAAGAGGAGACCCCACAAGATGTAATCCAACGCCTTCAGGAAGAACTTGAAGAAGCCTCTGGAAAACAAAATACGGCCGATGAAGTATGGCTCGTCAAACGATTACTCAACTTTGGAAAAACCACGGCACGACAAATCATGAAGTCGCGTATGGACATGGTCTGCCTGGACCTGGACGATGCCTTCGACAAAGTGAAAGAAATGCTGACACAAAATAATTTTTCTCGTTATCCCGTATACCGGGAAAGCATCGATAAAATAGAAGGCATACTCTACATCAAAGACTTACTGCCACACTTTAGCAAAGACAATCACTTCGTATGGCAACAACTCGTGCGTCCATGCGAATACGTACCGGAAAGTAAAAAAATTGATGAGTTGCTGAAAGACTTCCAACTCAAGCGCAATCACATCGCCATCGTCGTCGACGAATACGGCGGTACTTCCGGCCTCGTGACCCTGGAAGATGTGATCGAAGAAATTGTAGGAGAAATTCACGACGAATACGATGAAGACGAACAGCCATACATCCGTACGGGTGTGAACACCTACCTTTTCGAAGCCAAAATATCCATCATGGATTTTTGCAATGCCCTCAACATCGACTATTCCCTGTTTGACGAAGTAAGAGGAGAAAGTGAATCACTTGGAGGCTTGCTGATTTCTATCCATCAAGACATGCCCGAAAAAGGCGAACAAATTACCTTTGGCGATTTGGTCTTTACCATTGACGAAGCCAACGACAAACGCATTGAACGCATTGCGGTTGAACTCACAGAACAATTAGCTTAAATGAAAAATATAGTCCTTTACCTTTGTTTCGTGGTCGCTTTAGGATGGATGCTCTCTTCCTGCGAAGATTCTTTTGTCCCGAAACCCAAAGGTTTTAATAAAATCGACCTGCCAGCACACGAATACCAACGTCTGCAAGAAGCACACCCTTATACCTTTGAATATTCCAAACATGCTGTCGTAAGACCTCACCAATCCTCGCTTTCAGAGTCTCATTGGATTGATGTCTATTACCCTAAACAAGATTGCTACGTTCAAATTACCTACAAAGACATCAAAGGCAATACGAAGAAGTTTTACGAACACATCAACGATTCGCACAAACTCGCCATCAAGCACAACGTGAAAGCCTATTCCATTGACGAGTCAGTGAGCAAAACCAAACAAGGGTATACCGCCACCTATTTTGAATTGGAAGGTGAAGTGCCTTCTCAGTTTCAATTTTATGTGACCGATTCTACCGATCACTTTTTAAGAGGTGCCCTGTACTTCAACATTGCCACACGCAACGATTCCCTTGCTCCTGTCATCAAGTACATGAAAAAAGATATTTTGCATTTGATTAATACGCTTGAATTTAAAAAAGGTATCAGTGGTCAGTAGTCAGGGATCAGTTGCCTCACGATAGCACCAATACCTTTCGTTTCTTTCAATATTTAGTTAAATTAAGACACCTCGGTGTATGATTGATGTGGCAGCTACTGACCACTGATACCCGACCACTGACCACTAACTTCATGCCTGACTTTTTAGATACTCGTATTGAATTCCTCAAAGGCGTTGGCCCACAGAAAGCGGGACTACTCAATACTGAATTATCTGTTTTTACCTACAAAGACCTCTTAGAATACTATCCCTTCCGACACGAAGACCGCAGCAAGATTTATAAAATATCGGAAGTCCACGAGCAAATGCCCTACATACAAGTGTCGGGCAGACTCTCCACCTTTCATGTCGTAGGTACTGGCTTTAAGAAACGACTGGTGGCCCATTTGGAAGATGCTTCAGGACGCATAGAACTGGTATGGTTTCAGGGCATCAACTGGGTACTGAAAAAACTCGTGCCGGGAGCTGAATACGTAGCCTTTGGAAAACCCGCACTGTTCGGACATAAACTCAACATTGCACATCCTGAACTCGACATCTTAAGCGAAGTGTCGACACAAAAAGGATTGGTACCTGTATATCCATTAACGGAAAAACTGAAGAAAAGCATCGACAGCCGTGCGATTTTAAAATACATTCAAACCCTTTTGCCCCAAGCCTTACCTCACCTGCAAGAAACCTTGTCGGAAGACGTGTTGGAGAAATACAAACTCCTGCGCCGCAGGGATGCCATACAATTCATCCATTTCCCACCGCGTACGCAGGATTTGGACAAAGCCATGGCCCGCTTGAAGTTTGAAGAATTATTTTTCATACAACTCAAACTCTTAAAACAACTCGGTACCCGCAAAGAAATTTCCAAAGGACAAATCTTCAAAGGCTCCGAACGGCTCACTGATTTTTACAAACACCATTTACCCTTTGAACTGACCGAAGCACAAAAAAGAGTCATCAAAGAAATATACCAAGACCTTTGTTCGGGGAAGCAGATGAATCGTCTGTTGCAAGGCGATGTGGGCAGTGGAAAAACCATTGTAGCTTTCTTGTGCATGCTCATCGGGACTGACCACGGCGCACAATCCTGCATCATGGCACCGACAGAAATTTTAGCGCAACAGCATTTTGAAACCATTTCGGCATGGGCAGAGAAAGCCGGCATTAAAACCGCACTCTTGACAGGCTCCACGAAGAAAGCCGCACGCAATATTATGTTAGAAGATCTTGCCGAAGGCAAGGTCGACATCATGGTCGGCACACATGCACTGATTGAAGATCCCGTGGTGTTTAAAAACCTGGGCTTGTGTGTGATCGACGAACAACACCGCTTTGGTGTGGCACAACGTGCCAAGCTTTGGGTGAAGAACAAAGACTATGCTCCGCATATTTTAGTCATGACGGCTACACCGATACCGAGAACTTTGGCCATGACGCTCTACGGCGACCTGGACGTTTCGGTGATCGATGAATTGCCTAAAGGCAGAAAGCCCATACAAACGGTACACCAATACGACAAAGACATCCTCAAAGTATACGGCTTCATGCGCAAGCAACTACAGGAAGGCCGACAAGTCTATGTCGTATTTCCTTTGATCGAAGAATCAGAAAAAATCGATTTGAAAAACCTGAGCGACGGATTCGACAGCATTGAAAATGCTTTCAAAGAATACAGCGTAAGCATGGTGCACGGCAAAATGAAAGCCATCAACAAGGACTACGAGATGCAACGTTTTGTAAAAGGTGAAACGCAAATCATGGTCGCCACCACGGTGATTGAAGTGGGTGTAAACGTACCCAATGCCAGTGTGATGGTGATTTTCAATGCGGAGCGTTTCGGTCTCTCGCAGCTCCACCAATTGCGTGGACGTGTAGGCCGGGGGGCGGACCAATCCTATTGCATACTCATGACGGATTTCAAACTAAGTGCCGACGGTCGCGTACGCATCGATACCATGTGCAACACGAACAATGGTTTCGAAATTGCCGATGTAGACTTGCGTCTGCGTGGCCCTGGCGACATGGCGGGCACACAACAAAGTGGTTTGCCCGATTTGAAACTCGCAGACTTGGCTCAAGATGCCGTCATTTTACAACACGCACGACAAACGGCACAAGAGGTCTTACAAGAAGATCCTGATTTGGCAATGCCTAAAAATAAACCGCTGCGTAATTACTTGTTGAATAAACGAACGGAAGGCTTTACGTGGAGTAAGATTAGTTGATTTTTTTAGTGGACAGTGGGCAGTAAACAGTAGAAAGTAGGGTATTTTTGAATCCGCTAGCGCCGACGTCCGTCGGTGCTTATTTTACTATATAAGGCATCCGCCTGGGCATGGTATTAAAGCGAAAAGATAAAATGTGTACTAATTTTAATCCTCGGGCGGATGCCCTATGAATAAATAAAAGGCACCGACGGACGTCGGCCAGCAGAGGTAAAAGAAACTAACTACGAGAAGACACAACAGCAATAAAAACACTTTTTAGTTGATTTTTATACTTTATAAATCAATATGGCAATTTTAAAGTTGTTTTATTGATTTATAATTACGACTTTTGTGAGACCCATAAACGCATGATTACAGAACAAGCAGTAGCGTCATTTTTAAGAGAATTTAAGGAGAAAATGAGTTTCTGGGATGTCCTCTTTCGAGACGATCGAGGCAAAAACGCACAGACTCTAATAGACTTAGAGCTTCGACCTATAGAGCGTAAAAAAATATTAGAATTATTAGAAACAAAAGATTACAGTGAAGGCCCGCTAAAAGAAATTCTCTATAAGGGATCTGACATGTGGGTGTTTGGTAAACAACTAAAAAATAAGGAAGTCTATATTAAAATAACAATGGGAGCAAATGGTTGCAGTGTAATTTGCATCTCCTTCCATATAGCAGAGCATAAAATGCACTATCCTTTAAAATAAACAATATGAAAAGTCCAATCACAGGTAAAGAAATGACATTGACAAAAGAGAAAAGGTCAATAGAGTTTCGTAAGGAGACGTTTGAAGTTGTTTTTCATTATTATAAATGTGAAGATAGTGGAGAGCAATTTACCACAACATCATTCGATGAAGTGAATATAAATCAGGTATACAATCAATACCGTGATTTAAATAATATTCCTTTTCCAGATGAAATTATAAAAATCCGCGAAAAATATGATTTGCCAGCGTCTAAAATGTCTGCAATATTAGGATTTGGAACGAATAGCTATCGTCAATATGAAGCGGGTGAAATGCCAAGTGTTTCAAATGCAAGACTCATCCAAATGGTTAACGATCCAAAGAAGTTTATTGACATGGTGGAATGGTGTGATTGTCTTGATGAAAAAACCAAAGCGAAATATATAAAGACAGCACAAACCCTTGTTGAGGAAAGAAAACGTAATATTTTCAAAATAAATCTTAAAGACTATTTACTGGGTAGTCACCTAGCCGATGTTTATTCAGGATATCGAAATCCTAATTTTGAAAAATTTACAGAAATGGTAGTCTTCTTTTCTGAGCAAATGGAACCGTTTAAAACCAAGATGAATAAGTTGTTGTTCTACGCTGACTTTTTAATGTTTAAAGAAAGTTGTTTTTCAATAAGTGGAGTACGGTATAAAGCCATAAACATGGGGCCTGTTCCTAATAATTTCCAAAGTGTATTTGAATACCTCGCTAATGAAGATGTCATTGATATTTCTTATACTCCATTCACACAAGGATATATTGGAGAAAAATTTAAAGCAAGAGAAGACAGACCGTTTAATCCCAAACTGTTTACAGAAACAGAACTTTCCGTTTTAGAAAAAGTATCAAAAGCATTTAAGCAATCCTCCACCAATGATATCATTGAATTAAGTCACCTAGAAGATGCGTGGAAAGAGAATGAAAAAGATAGAAATGTTATCAGTTACAAATATGCATTTGATTTGAGGCAAATCTAATAGTTGTTCGTAGAATATGCCAGCAATTAACAACACGTCCGACAAACGGCACAAGAGTAGGCAATAAACGAGAACTTTTTGTTCTTTGAGTGAAGTTAAAGGGATCACAAGACGATCAATATGTTAGAGGAATTTCGTATTATTATTTGAAAAAACAGCTATTAAAAACTATAGGAGATGTATACGTGGAGTTGCGTATATAATAAATGTTAGGTGGCATAATGTGATGAAAAATGTTTAGAGATTATTATCAAATATTAGGACTTGCAAGAAATGCCTCCAAAGAAGATATTAGGAAAGCATATCGATTGTATGCCTTAAAACTGCATCCTGATAAGCAAAATGGCGACAAATTTTTTGAAGACCGATTTAAAGAAATCAATGAGGCAAATGATATTTTGTCGGATGACATTAAACGTAAACGGTTCGACGATTTACTAAACTCAAAAGACAAACAAACACATACGAATCAATCTAATAAAAACCAAACCGACTTTGACTTAGAGGCATTAACAAAAAGAGAGAAAGAGCTACATCAAAAAGAAGAGGCGCTTAAACAAAAGGAGCTTGACTTTCAAGAACAGAAAAAATTGTTTGAGAAAGACAAAACATATGCTAACCTTAGAGAGATTGAGAAGCGAGAACAAGAATTGATAACGCACGAAAAAATCCTATTAAAGAAAGAAGATGAGTTACATCGTAAAAAGGCTGCTTTTGAAATAACAAAAACCTATGTAGACCACGATGAGCTATTAAAAAAAGAGAATGAATTAATTCAAAAAGAGCTGGAGCTTAAACGCAGAGAAGTTGATTTTAATAAGACTAATAGCCAGAGAGCTAAAAGGATTTATGACCTTGCCAAAGTTGTTCACTACAAAAACAATAATATACTAATAACAGGAGTAAGCATAGAGATTGGCGGAGTTAGCTATTCTTATGTCACTATTTTTGAGGCAAGACTTAAGAAAACGACTAAAGATACCGACACCTTAGTTCCTAATAAAATAGTTATTTATATTGTCAGTGTGACTTTAATAGTAATTGGACTTTTGACGATTTCATTTATAATTGGATACTTTTTGTTTTTTTATGGATTATTACTTTTAATAAGCAAAGAGGTTAAAAATATAAGTACCCACTTTTATCACAAACTTGTCGGCTATTTCACTCCTCTATATACATTGACAATTTCTACAAAAAATAAAGATTTGGTTGTGATGACAAATAAAAATAGTAAGATAAAGAACTTAGCAAAAATTATTAACGATGCGATTAAACAATATTACGCCACCTAACATTATGCATACTTCACTGGGGGCTTTTGTAGCGAGCGATAGTTGCCGTGTATAATTTAACTCACAAAAATTAATGACAAAAACGACAGAAAAATAGAATTAAATGTTCCGCTGGCGCAAGAGTGTCTCTTGTGCCTAAAACACATAGAGCTTATAGCTCGGGGCTGTATATTTTCTTGGTGATTAAGAGACCGAGCGATACGCTCTAGAAATAAAAGGCACAAGCTATAAGCTTGCGCCAGCGGAAAGAAGAAGAGGAAATGAATTAATGGCAAAGCTTTATAACATATCAGAATGGAATGAGCAATCGTGGTGGAACACGGGCGGCACTCGGGATAAAAAAATTTATTTGAATCCCGAAGATGGTGAATTGTACTATTTTAAGCAATCGTTTAAAAAAGGTCAACGTGATTATAAACACGAATTTTGGTCAGAAATAATTGCCTCTGAAGTGGGCGAACTTTTGGGCTTTGACATTTTAGCTTATCACATCGCTATCAGAGGAAATGTAGTTGGCTGTATTTCCAAATCAATGATTAATCAGGCATCCGAAGAACTAATTGAAGGCGGTAAATACCTGCAAGCATTTGACAATACTTTCAATCCGGAAAACATCAAACTTCGAAATCAATATAATTTCGATTTAATTCTTAATGCACTTATTTCCTTTAAAAAGGAAAAACATTTAAAGGAATTAGTAGAGACAATTGTCTTTGATGCTCTAATAGGTAACAGCGACAGGCATCAAGAAAACTGGGCAATTATAAATGTTCATACGGTAATATCTGAAGGAATAACACAAATTGAAAGAGGAATTGAAACTGGTGAGATAGATGAAATACCTAACTGGTTAAAAAAAATCGTCAAAGCAATTTATACCGTAAAAGGGAAAAATCGCCCCGAACTTCAAACGGCAAGATTGATGTTACCTAAGCAGACGAGGTTCGCACCAATTTATGATAGCGGTTGCAGTTTTGGTAGAGAACTGGATAACGAACGTATAAAATTAATGCTAACCAATGAGCAAGAAATTCAAAAATATGTTGCAAAAGGATTAGCAGAAATACATTGGGAAAGCAACAAAATCAGTCACTTTGAGTTAATGAACAAACTACTTGAACGTGAGGGCTTAAAAGATTATGTAAAAGAATCCCTTGAAAGAATATTAAAGCAATTTGACCCCAAAAGGATAGAAGATATAGTATTAAACATTGATAAAGAATTGATTGATTTGGGAAATTCGAACATCTTACCAAAAGAAAGGAAAGAATTGGTTCTGAAATTGCTAACTTTGCGGTTAAATAAATTGAGAGAAATTTATTCTCAGTGCAAATGAAAGAGATAGGTCACATATACCTGAGTTGGAGAGAAGGTCTCGGTAAAAGAAGACACATAGTAGGTGTTTTAAAAAGAAACGCTACGCTTGGTGTTCGCTTTTCTTATATTAAAAAAGGTGTTGACACAGCCAAGAAAGACGGATTTTCACCATATACTGAATTCCCTGATTTTGATAAAGAATATACCGAAAACGTACTTGAAGTTTTTGGGCAGAGAATAATGAAATCTGAACGTTCAGACATTTCAGATTTTTATGATTTTTGGGAAATCGACACCAAGTTTAAAGACGATAAATTTTACTTGTTGGCTCATACGCAAGGTTTAAATCCAACCGATAATTTTGAATTTTTAGCGGATTACAATCCAAGCAAAAGTTTACGTTTTCTCACGGATTTAGCAAGTTTAAGCACTCTTAAATTGTCGGCAGACAGTGTTAAGCCTGGAGATATATTGACCTATAAATTGGAATCAGACAACGAGTTTGACGACAAGGCTGTTAAAGTGCTTAAAGGTGACGAAGAAGTAGGCTACATCAAGAAAATTCATTCAAGAGTTTTCTATAAGCAAAAAGTTAGTTTCTTAAAACTTGTAGTTAAAGCTGTTGAACAGAACGGAGTAATTAAAAGGATTTTCGTTAAGGTCTATTGTAAATAGCCATCACACAGCCGACACGACAATGACGCAGAAACTCAATATTAACAATGGTTTACAAAACCACTGGCTATAACACGGGTTTTGCGTCAGGCAGGCTGACGTGCAAACTTGAAGCTTTGTGCTTCTATTCAAGTTCAGTGCTTATTGACTGTTGTGTTCTCCGAACACCCACCCGAACGCAAAGCCCTAAACCGTTGGCAGCAACTTTAACAACCGAAAAAATAAATCATATGGATATAAATAAAATTCAAACCGCCTTTTTCCCTTCTAAGGAAATTACTAATCCTGAATTCTTTGTTGGTAGAAATGAGGAAGTGAAAAATTTAATTTTAGCACTTTCAGAACAAGGATCTTTTATCGTTATCCATGGACTTAGAGGTGTTGGAAAATCCTCAATTTCAAAACAGCTTAAATTGATTGCAGAAGGTGAAAAGACTCTTCCTAAAATGCTAAAATTAGAGCGCTATATTCCAAACAAGGACTTCAATTTCCTAACAATAATCACTACATGTGACAGCTATACAAAGGATGTTTCTGACGTGATTAAGAGGATAATTTTCGGAGATAATGAAAGTCAAGGTTTGTTAGCAATGACATCAACAGGTGACAGAAAAATTGAACGTATTAAAGAGACTTTTAAATTAGGTGGTTCAGCAGGTATGTTTGGAGTTAAAATTGAAGGTGGAGGGCAGGATGAAGTGACATATAAAACAACTTTAACCGACGACCTAATCCAACAGTTTAAGCAGCTTTTAAGCACTGTTCAAAAAGACAATCAAAATAAATCTGGACTTCTAATTATAATAGATGAGTTTGATGTCTTACAAGATAAATCTGGACTAGGCTCTCTTGTCAAAACATGTTCCAGCGATTATGTAAAATTTGCAGTATCAGGTATTGCAAATACTGTAACTGAACTAATTGAAAGCCATACTTCAATTGGCAGACAACTTCACCCAATATTAGTTGACAAAATGCCTTCCGAAGAAATGAATGGCATTTTGAAAAGAGCCGAACACCATGTTTCTAATAAAATCACATTTGATGTTAATGCTTCATCTGAAATAACAAAAAGTGCAGAAGGCTTCCCATATTTTGTACACCTCCTCGGAAAGCAGTCCTTTTTAAAGGCATTTGATTTAGGTAAAACGATAATATCGAAAGAAGATGTTGTTGACATTAAAAACGATATTTCTAAAGGTAGGCTAAAAACAATTTATGAAGAAATTTACCATTCAGCTGTAAAAGAATCTCCACAAAGGGAACTCTTATTGAAGTTGTTTGCAGAGGAGGATAATGATGAGATTTTTAGTGAACCTGTATACTCAAATGCAAAAGACTTGGGCGTAACTAATCCATCACAATTAATGAAAGAATTATCTCATAGACAAGATAATTCATTGTCTGTATTAACAAAAATCCGGGAGCAATATTACAGATTTACAGATCCCGTGTTTAAGGTATATGCAAAATTAAGAACATGGAAGTTTGAATCAAGATAAAAAACTGCTGCCAACAGCATGTTATATATACAATATCATTATGAGAAACGAAAGACTTAATAATTATAAAAAACTTGAAGAGATGAGAAAATCAAAACTTCTTGTTTACGTTACGAGTGACAGACAAAATGCTGAAACAAATATTGGGGCAGATATACTTGCTCCATTTGCTAATCATTTAGATACGATTGGAGACGTGGAAAAAATAAGCTTATTTATTTATTCAAACGGCGGCAGTACACTTGCTGGTTGGAGTTTGGTTAATTTGATTAGGAGTTTCTGTAAAGACTTTGAAGTTATCATTCCTTTTAGATGTCAAAGTACAGCAACACTTATCAGTTTAGGTACAAATAGAATTGTAATGACTAAACAAGGAACTTTAGGGCCTATTGATCCAAGCACTAACGGACTTATGAATCCACAAGTAAATTTTAACGGGCAAAATATTAGAGTTCCTGTGAGCGTTGAGCATGTTAATGGCTACTTAGATATGGCTAAAGACGATTTCGGGGTTAAAGGTGAAACGGAACTTAAAGACATCTATTTAAAACTTACAGATCACATTCACCCCCTCTCACTCGGTAATGTATATAAGTCAAAAGCTCAAATTAAAATGCTGGCCGAAAAAATGTTAAAATATCATAAAATTGAAGCCGAAAATATACCCAAAGTAATTAGTTTTTTATGTTCAGAATCAGGGAGTCATGACTATACGATATATAGGAAAGAAGCTAAAGAAGAATTAGGTTTAAATGTTGAAAAGCCAGATGATGAATTATATGAGGTTATAAAAGCCGTTTATCAAGACATAGAAACTGAATTAGAATTAAGAAGCCCCTTTAATCCAAATGTCTTATTAGCGACAAAATCACCCTGCCAATATTCTATGAGAAGAGCTTTAATAGAAAGTATTGATGGTGGAACAGATGTTTTTATTAGTGAAGGGACTTTGGCAAAACAAGGTTTACCAACAGGACAGGTTGCTATTCAGGACAATAGAACTTTTGAAGGTTGGAGACATGAAATTTAAAATTTTATATATAAATTTACTGCATGGCAGCAGATAACAAATTATTTGAGACAGGTTCTACTCCTTATTATTTGAACCTCAATAACACTGCAAAAGATTTTTCTTTAAATGAGTCTACGAACCCCTCCTATGGGTTGCTAGACACTTTAACTAAATTCATTATAGTTGAAGACAACCTTGAAATCAAACAACCAATTATTCAACAAGACTTCATAATTGAAGGCCCTATCTTCTAATAAAAGTAAAATACTGTACCTAACAGCGTTTGTAGTCAGTGCTGGTCATGTGCTAGAGTAAACAAGAGAGTTTTTAATCTCCGCCAGCTGAATAAGCCTTATTAATTAGGCACAGCACCTACTACCACACACCCAACCGAATGTGTTCCTTTCCAATTTGTGATTTTCAAGAAAAACTCTTTCTCAGAATGGGCATTAAAAAATTCATACAATACATATTTTTCCGTTGTGATGACAGACTTGGTTTTACTATAAAAAGTAACTTCTAACACAACATCTTTAAAATTCGCTACTGTCGCTTTATTAGAAACCATTCCTTTAATTTTTATCTTATCTCCCCAAAAGTTTTCGTATACTTTTCCTGTGACCTCTAAAAACTTTCTTGGGGCAGCCCTTTCCATTTCTTCCACTGTCATTACTTTTTCTTCGTAAGTGTTAGAAACAAATGGCTCACGAGAAAATAATTTATTGATGGTGGCGATAATTCCAACAATAATGAAGAACGTTATAGCTGTCTTTAAAAAAATACTTCTCCATGAAGACGTTTTCTTTTGCTTTGTTTCAACGTTGACTTTATGACTAATCGGTGGAGGAGTATTTGTTTTAAATGGAGGAGGAACACTATTAAACAATTCTTTTAATTCTTCAATTTTGTCTGCCGTTGTCCATTCTGGTAATCCTTCATGCCATATGGATGTAGTTTTAAGAATTTTCTTTTCTTTTAACGCTGCAACATCAAACGGCCCCTCTTGTTCCGTTCCATTGTGAATGTAATATTTCTTCATAATCTTACTATTCGATTCATCTATAATTCTTAATTTCTTCATTTAATAAAAATAAAACATCTTCTGCTTCACTCTTTGAAGGAAACTTCGACATATATACGTGTAAATCCTGAATAGCTCCTCCCAGTGTTTTCCTTGGAGAGTTACATTTGCGATTAATAGCAATGGCTTTTGCATATTTACTAATTGCATCCCTTGATTCTCCTTTTATAAGATGAGTGAGAGCAACATTAAAATAAATATAAGCCATAGAATTATCTAACATGAGTGCTTTATTACTTAGCTCCATACATTTATCATAATCACCTCTCTCAAAAGCCTTCCATGCTAAGTTTCCGATTGCAATAGCCTCTATCTGAGATTCTGTGTAGTCTTCAATGCTTTCTGTTAACGCAACAACTTCTATAAAGATATTTATCCCATCTAAAGAGCTCGGATTTTTTAATCCTAGATAAAATGTTCCTGTATTAAAGTCATCAATTTCTATAACTCCTTGTTTCGTGTTAAATACTGAACCTTCTCTCTTATAGTAAAAAGTCCCCCCATCATTATCAATCTTTCTTAAAAACAAGTCAGAATTATATTGATCTAAAACATATACATCAATAGAGCCTGAGCCAGAAGGTACTTGTATACTTTTTACTCCCACTTTAGTTATTCCAGAAGGACCAATAGCTAAAGAAGAAAGTTGCATCGCTAAATTCAATCTTTCTGTTCCGCTTTCTCCAGGAGTAGTAGAAAAACTATAGTACCATGATTTCGTATTTGGAGGAAGATCTATTTTTATAGTTGTTCTTGACTTTCCCCCCATTGCTGCTCGAGTTCCCCCATTTAAAGAAATACTTCGCTGCTGAATAATAGTCTTTACTTCCTGTTTAACATTTTGTACTTGTGCAATTGCGCCTAACGTAATTACGTAAGAGAAAATAACGATACAATATTTCATAGTTACTTATGGTTACAATTTTATGTTTTATTTGTTACCTACACACCCCACATGTTCCACCATTCTTTGTACAATGCGCGCAGCCGGAACAGTTTTTACAAGCTGTACATGTTTTACTGCCCGTACATTTGCCATGGCATTCGTCGGCATTGGAAAACCTGGCATAGCCGATCATAGAAATACCGCACAATACTGTTGCAGCAATCAGCACCCTGAATCGTTTCATCGCTTGATCTATTTAACCCCAAAATGAATTTTACTGCTCAGACCCAGTCCGTCGATCTCGTACGACAAACCCAACCCTTAAAAACTCCGCACCATCCAACTAAAAATACAGCTTAACTGCTCAGCTCATCTATCAGGTACGTGTGCAAACACCTTCGATGAAAAAGCCAATTTTTAACACAAAAAAGCAATATCTATCCCTTAAAATTGCCTCAAGCATTTGTGATAAGCAAATAACCTGAAGAAAGATTTCTTCAAAAAAGACAAAAGCTTAATTTTAAGTTAATTTGTGTGTTTGGCTACACCATTTCCTAACTCAATAGATCCATCAATAAGCCATCTGGTTTTGAGTTTCGAGCATCAAAAAATGAGATAAATGAATGTCAAGGAGCTTTGACGTTCATTTATGAGCATCAAATCCTTTTGACAATCAAAAATAGTTATTTTTAAACACCGCTGCTGGCACCGACATCTGTCGGCACCAGCAGCGGTAATGCTTACACAAAAGAACCATAAGCACAGCATTGAACATGAACATAGACGAATATAAAAAACAATTTACCGAAGACGATGCAGTCGGTTGGAATTGTATTAACACAGAATTAATGAAAATTTATTCTGAACAAGAACCTAAACACTTCGCTCCAACATTACCTTTTGTAGTTGGTGGAGAAGACCCACTTGATGGAATAAGTGTTTATGAAAGCGAAAAACAAACTAAACATTTTCACTTTGTAACATATGGATTTTCTGAACTTTATTATGACGAAGAATCCGCAGGTAAAGAATTTAGTAAATACGGATTTGAACTAACATTCAGGCTAAAAAAAGAAAATGAAGATGATAATATAAATTGGGCTTGCAACTTGCTTCAAAACATTGCAAAATATGTGTTTAAATCAGGAAAATGGTTTGAAGAATTTCATTTCATTCCTGCAAATGGTCCCATAAGAAGTGGTTTTGACACAGAAATAACCGCATTAGCATTTGTACTTGACCCAGAACTTGGAAAAATTGAAACCCCACACGGAGAAGTTATGTTTTTACAAATGGTCGGTTTGACAACAAGCGAATATGAACAGTTGAAACAAAATCCCCAAACAACAGAAAACTTAATTGAAAAACTTAAACAAACGAACGAACTTTTAATATCTGACTTAACCCGAAAATAGCACTGCCGCTAACAAGGGTTTTGCGTCCCTGCTAACGCATTCTATTGACTTTATCATAGCTTGTGCCAGCAGATACAACCCGTTAATAACTATTAGAAATAAATAATATGGACATAAAAACAGACATTCTCGAAATAATTAACTATTCCCATGGTTTTGCCAAGCAAATGCTAATCGAACACAAGGAATTTTATCCTTTTGGAGCTGTGGTAAATGATGAAGGTAATTTAATGCCATATGGATATAAGGATGATGAAACAGATATGCCTGATAGTACTAAAGTAATTGACATACTCTCAAAGTCATTTCAATTTGAATTAAACAACAATAAGATTCGAGCATACGGGATAACATTTGATGTTAGGGTTCCCATAGACGACAAAGGGAATAAATCAGACGCGATTGCAATTGACATTACTCATCGAGACGAAGTTTATTTACCCATATATTATTTCACTTATTCATGGAATGAACAAAACGAACTCGTTTTTAGAGAAAGTTTCGCAAGAAACAGATAACCCACTGTCTCATTTTATGACAAACCCAAATAGATAAATCCTAGCTGGACTGGGCAAAAGATAAAAATTCCGACGACATGAAAGAATTAAATTCAACCTTAACATAATGACACAAGAAGAATTCATCCGAGAACTGGAACAGCAACCTTTTTATGCTGAATTTGAGGATATCCAATTGAAGAATATGGAATTATCCGACAGGACATTACACAAAGTTAAAATATATCGGTCGCATTTGAGCAATGTAACATTCACAGACACTAAAATTGAATTTTGCTGCTTTGAAAAAGAAGGTGATAAACTGGCGTTTCACAACTGTCAGCTTCATAATTCAGATATAAAAGGCAAGTTTAAAAACATCGTATTCAATAAATCAAAAATTAAATCTACCTATTTCACCGGTGAATTTGACTCCGTTACCTTTATCGATTGCAAAATCGAATCCATTTGGTTTAAAGAAGGTACTACCGTGAACAACCTGGTCATGGAGAACTCTATAATCAGAGATGCCATACTTGACAACGTGAAACTGCCTGGTGCCAATTTCAGAAATGCCCGTTTTGCAGGGAATGTCAATTTAAGTAAAACAGATATCAGCGGTGCCGATTTTACCAACGCCCTCATAGACCATTCTCTCATACAAAAAGTAAAAGCCATTGGTACTGTTTTCGATTCCATGAAATTCAACAAATATGAATTTAAGGATACTGATTTACGTCAAGCTACTTTTCGTAAGGCTAATTTAAAAGGATTAGAATTTATAAAAGTAAACCTGGAAGGAACAGATTTCACCAGTGCTGATTTGCGTGGCACGGTATTTAAAAACTGCATCAATGGAGAAAAAGCCGTTTTTACCGGTGTTAAAACCGATGAGAAAACACAGCTTCCCGGTTCCACTCCAGAGAAACTTGTAAAACCGAAAGGAACTAAATCCCTAGATAAATCAGCATTCATTAATAAGCACGGCGAAATCAAAGAAGATACCTATTTAAATGAACTGCTAAATCAGTGTACTTATTTACCCGGAGAATCTGATGACGACTTGCCTTACGAAGAATGGCCTAAGATATTCAATGGTCAATTTTATAACATCGGCTTTTTCAGAAATGACATCAACCTCGATACCATTGAACTGGATTGGGGCAAATTGTCAAAAGATTTAGAGCTGGCTAAAAAACTGGAAAAATTATTGGAAGGAACTTGTGAAAGCAGCGATTCGGATATTTCCTATTCCGGCTTTGTGCTGCCTGTACCCTTCGATATGGATTTTGATGTGCTAGACGGTATGGGTATGGAAGAAGACAATGAAGAACTGGACAATGCCGTAGAATTGGAATACATAGATGAAGACAATGCCTTTATAGAAAACTATGACGAAGAAGAACTGGAGGAATATTTTAGTAAAGGCGCACTGAAAGCCTTTAAGAAAGCAGGTGCATTCATGCAGAAAAACCTGACGGATGTGAGCTGGTACCTGATACGAACGGAGACACAGATAGTCTTCCCTGTGATAAGAGTTGGCAGAAGTGCCACAGGTAATTTTGTTGGAGTATTTGCGACCAGAACGGAGACATAGAAAACTAAAACTTAAAGCGTCCTTGCAATAATATATGGAAGACGATATTCTAAAAATCAGAACAGAAGTACTGGATGCACTGAAGCAACTTTATATTAACGAATATGGAGCAATTCCAAAAGAGGTTCGACCCTTCATTAAAAAAATGCAATCGATGGAATTCTCTCCGACAGCAGATTCAAAGAAAAAGGCTGATTCCATTCTGAAATTCACTACAATTCCGGGACTGGAAGAGCGTATCATTACAGTCCTGAAAAGCTATCCGGTATGGGAAAAGAAAAGCATTGATACCGTAAACTATAATTACTTTACTATTTTTCTTTTACATACCAAAAGTGAAAAAGGTATACAACTGCTCCACTTTATTGCGGACAAACTGATAGAAAACAAATCCATTTTTCTAACCCTGTTAAAACCTGATTTATTCCCGGAAGACAAAGAACTTGACACCTTACGGGAGAAAATAAACGCTCTTATTTCCAAAATGACAGCAAGCTGTGATGCCGTAAAATGGGCCCGGCAAATAGGGCTTGACGTACCGAAAAAATGGAAAGTAACTTTTTATTTATCTAACGCATATGAAGAGAAGCTTACTTACGAATTTGATGAACATGACTATGCCTTGAAAGTATTCCTCTTTGCTCCTGCTAAAGGAAACGGTTACTCCTGTCAAATGTACCTGGATAATGGTAAGAACAAGCAACTGGGTTATTGGACAGACTTTGAGAAAAATAATCAACTGGAATTTAAAGGAACCACTTATCACTTATCGTATCAAGGCTCCCTTTTGGAGTTTGCCCCTTTCTTAAAAGAAATCGAAAAAGTAACAGGCATAGCCTTTAAAAGGAAACCACATCTTTTAAGCGTAAGCAAGGGTGTTAAACAAGTTGAAAACATAGAGGAATGGTTGTTGAACATTTAAACGAAAAGGACTCGTCCTTGTAAACATAATCCCGTCAGTGTGAGACAACGATAGGAGGCGAAGCAATCTATTCGCGGTAAGTACGATTGCTTCTCCGCCAGCCGATCGCAATGACGGATAACGAATACTAATCAAATATTAAAAATATACCAATGACACAACTACCCCCCTGGTACGACACCTTATCACAAAACCCTTTAACAAAGGAGTACGGGTTTACTTTTCTTTCACCGGAAGAAATTCAAAAACAAAAAAGTTCTGAAGTTTTTCAGGGAAAAATAAAAATAGGGAACTCATTTGATGTTGGAGGATACAAAGCAATACTGCTTTGGTTTGATCCCAAGTAAACAGATACTCTTTGGTTTTCTTTGTATGAAGAAGATTCCCTTGCTGGCGCGAGCATCCTGCTCGTGCCAGCTGAGAAACCGATTATTTGACAAGTGAACAGTTTGAAAGCATCAATACAGATGCCATTGAAATCATTAAATTGATTACAACCATAATAAAATCTGTCAAAACCAACATTAATAATTAACCATTTATCATTAACAATTAATACCATGGGATGGTATACAACAGGACCCGGAGGACTTGAATGGAAATACGGAAATGTTCTTGAGTTATCGACTTGGATTGGCAGTTTGGGCGAATTCAGAGTAGTTCCTCGTGTAGAAATACACCATGAAGAAGGCGATGTTATTTTGGATTATTCTTTTTTATCCGAGTGGCAACACGGTTTTGAAAAAAATAGCCTGGAATGGGTACACATTCCTTTTGAGGGGGATACTATAATTGTCGATAGACATAAATTTAAACCTAAAACCTACAAGAATCAACTGAAGGATTTAGTTATAAAGAACATTGGTTTGTTTCAACAACTGGTGAATATTCTTTTGGAAGAAGAATCGGAAAAAATAGCCTCGGCAACAATTGAAATCGAATATTCCTTGCATATCAGCAAAGAAAAATATCAGGACATTCTTAATAAAATTAATCCGTCTAAAGATCTATCGTTGCTTACATTGGCAGACATTGACGCAGGTACGTTTACGGATTCGTATTTTGAATTACATCCTTCTACGTGGATGACCCAGCAATTTAGTGAGGATGCGCTATTGGCTCTAAACGGTGTAGCCTTTGCTTATAAAAACAAAGAAGACTTTTACCTGTTCCAGCCCGGTGACGACAGTTGGACAGAAGTATGGACTTCTCAATGAATTGAATTGAGCAGCATATTTTCTACCTCCGCCATTGTTTATGACCTCGCAAACAACTTGCTGGCGCGAGCATCCTGCTCGTGCCTAAAGTAAGTAGAGCGTCCCGCTCGGGGGAATAATTATTAAAATGAATCTATTTTTGCCGTTCGTGTTGAGGGTAGTCTTGGCTCAGTGAAGGCATGGTATAAATAATGCATTCGGATCTGTTTTTGCAAGATAAATGTTTAACTTCTCTGGTGATTATAATTCCCGAGCGGGACGCTCTATATGCATAGGGCACGAGCAGGATGCTCGCGCCAGCTGAGATTATTGATTATGTTAAAAACAACTCTTTAAAACACTCATGATACAACTACTGGCACAAGTTATAAGCTTGTCTCATCATATGACACAAATTTTAATCACATTAACCATCTTCATCCTAAGCCATCTCAACAGTTTTGCACAAACCAATATGAGTTTTACAACCGCAGACCACTATAAAACCAATGCCTTTGATGTGGCCATTTTCCCGGCACATTATTATAGCTATACCTCTGAACAACGTTTTACACCAACACGAGAAGAAATTGACAAAGCCGAAAGTATATTACGGAAGGACTTGAAAATCTTAAATAAAAACTTACGGAATCAATACTCGACACCTGTTATTCACGAACAGTTGAATCAATACAAAAGACAATATTTCGGATACATCGATGAACATGGAGATAGAATAGTATTGATCAATTGTTTTTGGGCCCCAAACGAAGCCCTGACAGAAAATTGGTTGATCCATCGCATCAGAGTACTTGACGGGGGGAGTTATTATTGGAATGTAAAATTCAACCTCGACAAAGGACAACTTTTCGACTTGAGCATTAACGGAGAGGCATAAGTAGCTACAGATTGAACAGTGATTGTAACACACAGCATAATCGTATGACAGAAAATAAGCATCGAAGACAACAAGCAAAATTCATTCGAATCGTTAGAAAAATCCATCGCACTACGGGTGCTTGTTTATTCGTGTTTTTCTTCTTCATCTCCATAACAGGACTTTTGTTGGGCTGGAAAAAACACAGCGGCGGACTTATTCTTCCCAAATCATACCAAGGAACTTCCACGAACCTCAAAGATTGGCTACCCATTGATAGTTTGCATACCATTGCTTGTCGTGTATTGCACGACTCCGTTTCAACAGACTTATCATTAGACCTTGAACGCATTGACATCCGGAAAGACAAGGGTATAGTTAAGTTTGTTTTCATTGATCACTTTTGGGGTATTCAACTTGACGGAGCAACAGGTCACCTTTTACACATTGAACGCAGACGCTCTGACATTATTGAGAATATTCATGATGGATCAATACTAGACTACTATGTAGGGACCAACAAAGAACAAATTAAACTGGTTTACACAAGCATTATGGGATTAGCTCTACTGACCTTTACCATAACAGGGTTTTGGCTTTGGTACGGACCTAAACACATGCGAAGAAAAACAACCCTTCCTCAATAAGATGCTTCTTCCTTTTGCAGGCGCGAGCAGGATGCTCGCGCCTGCTGATTCATTAAATAGTCCACTGAAAATTAGATCTTTTAGAAATCTAGTATTCGTAAACGTATTTTATTACCTTTGCCCCAATAAGTTCTTTATTTTATTTCTTTATCAACCGAAACAGGTTTTACTTCATTGTAGATTAATAGGGAATCGTGTGAAAATCACGAACTGTCGCGCAACTGTAAGTAACAAAAAAGTTTTCACCCTTTGCATGTCCACTGCCACAAGCGGGAAGGACGGTGAAAATGTTACAAGTCAGGATACCTGCCTTTTTCGAATTGACAATGCTTTCGCGATTTGAAGCAACAGTCAGGTATGATGTTCCCTTCCTTTTTGGAAAAGTCCCTCTATGCAATGTATTGGGCATAGCCTCATTCCCTACGTTCTGTTTTCTCATAAAGCATTGTGAAATTTTGCAAAAGAACTTTTAACTGATTTACTGTTCTAAAAAGTTAAAAGAAAATGCAAACGTATCATTTTGGCTACACTTCAATGCTTAGCGGTATTATGACCTTATGGATGAGTGTATCTGCCTTATCACAAAACCTGGTTCCTAATCCAAGTTTTGAAACCGTCCATACCTGTCCCACCAATAACATCTTCACGGCCAATGATTGGTACAATCCCAATACAGCCTCTCCCGATAATTTTCATCCCTGTGGTACAGGAAGCTGGACTGTTCCAGGTCCAAATGTATTGTTTGGGCCACAGCTCGCACGTACAGGTTCTGGTTTTGCAGGCATCGGTTGGTATGGTTTAGGAGGTGGTTGGTATGATTATATACAAGTAAAACTATCTTCTCCTATGGTCGTAGGAGAAACGTATAAAATAAGTATGTGGGTCATTCTTGCTAAAGGTGCAAGACACGCATCGGATGATTTAGGGATCTATATTTCTAATGCCCCTTTTAAAAGTGTAAGTACAATTCAACCCAGCATACTTTCTGTTGTGCCCACCACACCCGTCAATTTTGGGGTGTTTACAACACTGACGCCTCAAATAAAATGTCCCGACAATAATTTTATTACCGATGTCAATAACTGGACAGAAATAAGTGGGACTTACTTGGCAAATGGAGGAGAATCCAACATCACAATCGGGTGTTTTGAACCTTGGGCAACGACGGGTACATCCATCGTAAATCCTTCAGGAGATAACCGCTGCTACTATTATATCGATGACGTATCTGTAGAGGACATCTCTACACTTCCATTGGAATTAATCTCATTCCATGCCTCTGAAAATGATCACCACGAAATAGAACTTCATTGGGAAACCAGTTCTGAAAAAAACACCTGTTTTTATGAAATTGAAAGAAGTACCAATGCACAAGACTTTGAAACACTACACACCATGAATGCCACGGGAAATTCTAACACCCTTATAGCATATCACTATACAGACAAAAATCCGTGGCAAGGGAAAAACTACTACAGACTAAAGACCATAGATTGTGACGGGAAAATTTCTTATAGCAAGATCATTAATACAGAAAAAAATACGACAGAAATCCTCACTTATCCTAATCCTGTTCAAGAAGAACTTACTGTTCTTCTCACTGAACATGCGTCTTATGAAACAACAATTTCATTGTACAATTCAGTAGGTACCGAAATGATTCATCGCACCATTTTAAATGCGGACAAAATTACAATCCCCTTCTACGATCAAGTTCCTGGAATTTATACACTTATTGTACAGTCGGCACAGGGTACTCCTGTATATAAAAAAATAGTAAAACAATAATTGAGACAACACAATGAAAAACTTCCAAACGATAAATAAAAATTTCTTACCACTTCTCTTAAATCATATTAAAATCTATTAGTTTAGTTTAATTATGACTTTACTTGATAAATGAATCCCATTGAAGAACATCCTTTTTCACCTTTTATTCCTGAACATGCATCGGTATTGATCATCGGTAGTTTTCCCGGCAAAGAACAAACCCAAGAAGCATATGGTCAAGGATGGTTTTATGGCGCCAAACGAAATCAGTTTTGGAAAATACTCCGTACTGTATATGATGTTGAACTAGAGAATACCGAAGACAAGCAACATCTTTTTACTACCCACGGTATTGCCATTACGGATATTTTTCTAAAAATTCGTAGAAAAGAAAATACAAACCTCGACCAAAATCTTGAAATCATTGAATATAACGACAAAGCCATTCAAGTTATTCTTCAGCAAAGAGCATTCAAATGCATCTTATTTACCAGTAAATTTGTAGAAAACCATTTCTTAAAAATTTTCCCTCATATTAAAAACACAGCGGTTTTGCCTTCTCCATCCCCACGATTTGCCAGGATGACAATGGCTGAAAAAATAGCCGTCTATAAAAAGTTACTTCCCTAAACTATATTATAACATAAATCGTTAGTAAGGCATACATGAAACGATTCCTTTTCTTTTTCCTATTGGTAATTTTTTACAGGTCTTCGCTTGGACAAAGCCTTGAAAAAGAATTTACGTTAAACATATTACCCGACAATGGGTGGATTTTGAAATTTTCTAAAGATCACTCCTACCGCTACTACCATTGGAATGGATGGGGAGGAGAACATACCCTTGATTCAGGTTATTATAAACTAAAAAAGAATAAAATCATCTTGAGTAGTGTATATCAAGAAGCTTCACAAGATTCAAGCATCCCTCAACTGTTTTACATTAAAAAACCGTTTTTAAAAAACGAGCCACACATCCGCTCACGGAAGATCGAAGAAAAAAAGTTCCTTTTCTATAAAAAGACTTATATTCTCTTCACTGAAAAAGAATGGCAAGAATCTTTAATGCACTAAAAATATTCCCTTAACAACCTACACCATGTCCATCAACAACGAAACAGAACTCAACGGAATGAAAAAGGCCAGCGAAGCCGTGGCCTACACCCTAAAAGAAATGAGAAACTATGCAAAAGTAGGCATGTCTACCAAACAACTGGATCAGTATGGAGGACAAATTCTGATGGATCTGGGAGCAAAGTCAGCACCTTACCTGACCTATGGATTTCCGGGTTGGACTTGCATCAGTCTAAACCATGAATTTTGTCATGGTATCCCTTCCAATAAAAAGATTCTTCAAGAAGGTGATTTAATTAACATTGATGTATCGGCAGAACTCAATGGGTTTTTCTCCGACAATGGAGGCTCCTTTGTACTCGGCAAAGATGTGAACCAATACCAAGAACTGATCAACGCCTCAAAATATATTTTGTACCAAGCCCTCAAACACATCAAAGGTGGTGTACGCATTTCAGATGTCGGTTTTGTGATGGAAACATTAGCCAAAGAAAAAGGCTATAAAGTGATTCGAAACCTCACTGGACATGGCATAGGGAGAAGTCTTCATGAAGCGCCGCATGAAATTGCAAATTACCGCGATCGATTCAACAGCAGTCGATTCAAGAAAAACTCAGTGGTCGCCATTGAAACCTTCATTTCCACCACGTCTACCCTCGCCACGACCCTTCAAGACGGTTGGACTATGGTAGGTAACAAAGGAGGTTTTATGGCACAGCATGAACATACCATTATCGTTACGGATGACAAGCCGATCATATTGACAGCAATGAACGACATTTGATATTGATGAGCACTTCTTCATCGGTATACACTCAATTGAAAACTGTGCAGTTGCTCCTGGATTCGAAGAAGCATTTCCTTATTTTTATTTTTCTGAGAAGTGGGAGAACGAAAGACCCAAATCCAATCTGTATTTAAAAATGAATGTTGTACTTCTTAATTCTTATGATCATGAAGAAGCTCTTGAAATACAGTTTGTGTCTACTCCTATTTTATTTTACGTACCAAGGATTCATGGCTTCCCGAGTTCTGTTACTAAAACACCAGCGATCATCATCGGTGTTTTTAGCAATAAGACAAAAATTTTTTTACTAAACTCTATTCCTTATTAAAAAGAAGACTAGATTTACTTTTTATCTTCTTAAGATAAGAACAGCACAAAAACAGTTGAAAATGGTCGGGCATACATTAGAAAAGACAGGTCAATTCATCCTCACTTTTCTCAAGACCCTTTGTTAGCATACAAAGAGTAAAAGAGCATCCTATACATACCAAAGCCTATGAAAGCCATCGGAATTAAAACATCTTTACCCATCAGCGCTAAAGATTCTTTTATCGCTTTTGAAACAATAATACCTCACCCTGAGGACCATGAATTATTGGTCAACATTACTGCCATTTCTGTTAATCCTGTAGATTTTAAAGTCAGACAAAACAGCGCTATAGATACCGTACTCAACAACCCCAAAATATTAGGATGGGATGCCGTGGGCATCGTAAAAGCGGTTGGGGATCAGGTCAGTCTATTCAAGATTGGCGATGAAGTGTACTATGCTGGAGACATCAAAAAATCAGGGAGCAATGCAGAATATCAAGTCATCGATGAACGCATTGTCGGTAAAAAACCTCAACACTTAAGTCCGGCAGAATCCGCCGTGATTCCACTTACCGCACTCACCGCATGGGAAATTTTATTCGACCGCATGCGTATTCAACCTGAAAAAGACAAAGGCAAAAGCATCTTAATTATTGGAGGTGCTGGTGGTGTAGGATCCATTGCCATTCAATTGGCAAAAAAAATAGTGGGACTTACCGTCATTGCCACCGCATCTCGTCCAGAAACAGTGGCTTGGTGTAAAGAACAAGGAGCCGACCACGTAGTTGATCATAAAGACTTAGTGAATGCAGTACGTCGTACTGGATTCCAACATGTAGATTTTATTTTAGATTTTGCCGATGTCAATGCCTATTGGAGTAACATGGTTGAATTGATAAAACCGCAAGGACATATTGCTTCCATTACAGGCAGTAATAATCCTATTGCGCTAACCAATTTAAAAAACAAAAGCGTGACTTTTTCCTGGGAACTGATGTTTACACGATCCATGTTTCAAACCGAAGATCAAATCGAACAACATAATATTCTAAACACGGTGAGCCTTTTATTGGATCAAGGTATACTTAAGACGACCTTAAAAGAAACGCTGCATGGACTTAGTGTTGAAAATTTCAAGAAAGCACATACCATGTTAGAATCTGGAAAAACAATTGGGAAAATAGCCATTACTTTTTAAACAAAACACAACGGCCTTTGATATCAAATACCTAATAAGGAAACACAACCTTATAACTTTTCTTCAGGACAGAAGGAGCATTAAATCTATATCCTGCTTTTATGCCGACGTAGGCATTGTACCATAATAAAGAAGCATCGTTTATTTTCGCATTCAAGGATTTCCATTCCAAATGAAATCCGGAAAAGAACCGTTCCGTTTGATAACCAATGCTGGCTTCTCCATCGATAGAAAGTTGAAGACTTGAAGAACGATAAAGCGCTTCGTCGGCAACACGTTTGTACCCATAATGGTAATAGTCTCCTCCCAAAAACAATAATGTTGACATATAAAAACGCTTCGCAAAAACTAAATTACCACCTACGCCCGGAGACAACTGGAGAGCAATACCTGAAAACGCTTTAACATCTCTAAAACTCGTGAAATAAACTTGCTGAACAGGATTTACAAGGGCAGAATCTCCGGCAAACGAATTGAGTACAATTCCTGCTTTCCATAAAAATCCTACCTTCGACTTCATTTGCCGCTGACTATAGGTACGAGGAGCCAAATAGGAATATTTTCTCCAACTCAAATTCCCGATCAACATGTAGGAAAGATTCATCAATACAATGTCTTCTCTTCGGTAATACCCTTCTTTCCCCAATGCATTGTTATCGGAACTGATATCTGTTAATCCTTGCAATCGAGAAATAGAAATCGTATGATTTAGTTTATTGTTTTGAAATTTGAGATTAAAGGAATTATAGGTAGTAGGTGCTAAATAATCAGCATTATCCAAACTGGACTTCAATTTGAACCGATAACCAAAGCTAATGTTCTTATACCCAAATCGAAAACCAAGGGTACTCGAAATATTACCGATATAATCAATATGTTCCTGTTCTTCTTCAGAACTGATAGCATGTGATAAATAAGGATAACCCAACTCGGTAGTCAACACCATGTATTCAGGATAAGATCGAATATAATTGGTATCGGCATGTTTTTTATTCCCGTTTAAAACAAAACGTCCATAAAAAAAGTAATACAGTTTATTGTATGTTTTTTGCGTCTTTCCTAAAAAGGTAGAATCTGGATAGAGAGTAGTAAGGGTGGTGTCTTGTGCAGAACAGGTATTCATTAATCCTATGAAAAATAAAAAAACAGCAATGTAAAAATTCTTGATCGTCATTACATCTGTATTAAAGTTCTTGCTCCGCGATAGGATTGAATGTAATGATACGCATTTGGATTTGATTTTACAATTGGTCTCTTTTAGGCAAAAATTTATAAAATAAAGTTTTCAACTTTGTGTTAAAATCAATTTCTCTCATCATTTTAATTAGCTTCTTTTGTATATATAAAAGATACGATAATTCACTATTTTGTTCTATGAATAAATATGCTCAAGCGACACTTCTTAAAGAGCTCAAAGGTCTTGGTAATGCAGAGAAAGCAAATTTCTTTCCTCCTTTTTTCAAAACAGGAAAAGGAGAATACGGAGAAGGTGATCAATTTTGGGGCATAACCGTTCCAAACAATCGAAGTATCGCTAAGAAATATTTTGCCATCATTCCTCTAGAAGAATTCAGTAGTTTACTCCAACATCCTGTCCATGAAGTTCGTTTATGTGCCTTGCTGATGATGGTATACCGTTACGAAAGTAAAAAACTTCCCGATGTACGGAAAGAACTGTATACTCTATATACGAAGCATACAAAACAGATCAACAATTGGGATTTAGTGGACAGTTCAGCACCATCAATTGTTGGAGAATGGTTATTCGATAAAAAACGCAACGTACTTTATACCTGGGCCATGAAAGGTCATTTATGGGAACAGCGTATCGCCATCATTGCGACGTTCTATTTTATCCGTAAAAATCAGTTTGAAGATACCGTGGCCATTTGTAAACTATTATTAACACACCAGCATGACCTTATTCATAAAGCATGCGGTTGGATGTTGCGTGAAGCAGGAAAACGAAACGAAGATGTACTCATTTATTTTTTAGCGGAACACCATGCCGAAATGCCACGTACGATGTTGCGTTATGCCATTGAAAAAATTCCCGAATCAAAACGCAAACGAATTTTAGAAGGGAAATACTTTTAAAAGTACTTCCCTTCTAAAATTCGGTGTCTTTTCAATGCGCATGCCCTTGCTCTTCACTGATTCCCATGCTTGCAAACAAATCGTACGCTCCTGTTACTACAATGTTTAAACTTGTATCTATGCGATCAGAAGGAATTACTTCTGTATACTCGTTGTTTTTAATCCCTACTTGTATTGCTTCTTTTTTAAAAGTATATAGGAATTTCCCTTCTTCTTCCATTTTTCCTTTAAACACGAAAACAAAATTTTTATTCCCTGACGACATAACCGCTTTAGAAGGAATCGTTAATGTCTCCTTAGGAGACGTTTCTATATAAGCTTTGAGATACATCCCCGGTAATAATTCATGGTCTTCTTTATCCAGGTGACAATGTACACGTACCGTTCTATCACTACCGATTTCTTTACCAATGAGATAAACCGTAGCGGTACGTTCTTTATCTTCATTGTTAAAACTAAACCGCACTTTTTGTCCTGTTTTTAAACGCTCTATATCTTTTTCAAAAACCGTCAATTCAGCATGTAAATGATGCGTATCGACAAGTTTAAAAATCATGTCGTTAGGGTTTACATAGGTTCCTATGTTCACATTCACTTGTGTCACATATCCACTGATGGGAGCATAGAGCTTTATCTGCTTTGTAATTCCATTTTTTTTAAGCTGCTCTGGCGTAATATTGATGATGCTCAATTTTTGCTCTAATCCACTTACCCTTGCTTTTAACGATTCATATTCTGAAACAATTTGCTGATATGTTTTGGTGGCACTTATATTTTCTTTTTGCAATTCTTCCTGACGATTTAATTCCAATGCTATGTAATTGAGTTTACTCTTAGCGTCCAAATAGTCTTGTTGAAGTTGTATATAATCAGGATGTTCCAAAACGACGAGTACTTGTCCTTTAGAAACTTTCATCCCTTGTAGTAATTCGGTTTGTTTTACCACCCCACCATAAGGAATCGATATCGTAACTAAGTTTTGTGGAGGAACATCAAGCATGCCATTCACTTTAATGATACCACCCAAGTTTCTACTTTCTAACTTGCCTAAGGTGATTCCTGCATTTTGATACTGAGCTTCTGTAAACTCTACCAGGTCTTCTTCATGATGTTCTGTTGATTTTCCTTTCTCTTGAAAGGATTTATCACAGGATATCAGCAATAACAAACACAGGCATCCCATCATGATAATGCCTGAAGTGATTTTTTGAGGTATATTTTTCATATAATTTTTAATTATTGCCAATGATAAATTCAATGTTAATGATCGCTTGATTGTATTGCTGCAAAATTTTCAAATGATCGGTACGAATATTTAATACTTGATTGAGTGCAGTCATGTATTCTATATAACTTATTTCTCCCAAAGCATAACTTTTTTGAGCATTGCTGAGAATAAGCTCTGCCTGTGGCAAAACATTTTTTTCATAGTAATCAAGGCTGCTTCGAAATTTCAAGTACTCTTGTATCAATTGATTGTACTGTCCTTCGTAATTACGTTGCATAAGTGCATAATCCGATTCAGCTTTTTTCAAACCAAAATCAGCAGCTTTTATTCTTGAAGCTTGTGGTCTTGCCCACAAAGGAATAGATAAACCAAGCATGATCCCCTGAAAACGATGTGATGAGTTGTAATACTGTTGCACACCGTTATCGTTATCTTGATATCCTCGAAGAGATTGGTTAAAATAACCCAAATTCACATCGGGCATTAATTTAGAGCGTTCCACCTGCTTTTGTTTTTCTTGTACACTGATTTGTTGTTGCATAAAAACCAAGGCGGGATTGTGAATATAAGCAGCACTGTCCTGAGACAAGATCAGTACCCTTTTAGTAGCCAATGAGTCTATCGGTATAGAAACAAGTTTTGAGGTACTGTGCATGAGCGTTCCCAAAGTATTTAAGTAAATATTAATATCGGCTTGGTTTTGTGTCATGCGATTACGGATCTCATACAATTGTGTCTCTGCTGTTACTTTTTGGAGGTAATTACCTTCTCCTGTTTTAAATCGAAGCTCTGCTGCTTTCAAATAACGGGTAAAAATACTGTCTTGCTGCTGCAATAATTTCTGATAACGATTCAGATAGAGCAACTGGTACCAGGTTTGTTTTACATTATAGACCAATTCATTTTCAACCACATCTTTTTTCAATTTGCTGCTTTCCATGTTAGCCTTTGCCAGTTCAGAAAGATTTGCATACACCGTAGGAAACGAAAAACTCTGACTTACCGTAATGTTCAAATCGTTGCGAAAACTATTGTATTGTCCATACATGCCCGTTACATTCGTTTTCCCAAAATCAGTTGCTGTTTTTTGAAGTTCTCCGTTCAGTTGAATAAAATAATCCGCCGACTTTACACCATGGTTATTCGCAATGGCTTGCTCTATACAATAGTTCAAGGTAAGTTTTTCAGTTTGTGCTTTTGCCTCATGCTGAGAACCCATTACAACAAATAAGATAACGCCAAGTAATATTCCTCCTTTGTCTTTGTTGAATTTGATTCCTTTTTCAAACCAAGCATACAACACTGGCAGTACCATTAATGTTAATAGTGTAGCCGTCAATAAGCCTCCTATGACTACAGTCGCTAAAGGTTTTTGTACTTCCGCACCGGAACCGTTTGAAAGTGCCATAGGTAAAAATCCCAACGATGCAACGGTTGCAGTCATTAAGACGGGTCGCAACCTTGTCTTTGTACCTTTTAAAATAATCTCAGACAAATCAGTTAAGCCTTCTTTTTTCAATCGGTTAAATTCTCCAATCAGTACAATACCATTTAACACAGCAACTCCAAACAAGGCGATAAACCCAACGCCTGCAGAAATACTGAATGGCATTCCTCTCATGTACAATGCCCATATTCCTCCAATAGCGGAAAGAGGTATAGCAGAGAAAATAAGTATCGATTGTTTAAATGAGTGAAACGTGAAAAACAGCAAGACCAAGATCAAAGCAAGAGCAACAGGAACAGCCAATAATAAACGACCTTTCGCTTCTACTAAGTTTTCAAATTGCCCTCCATAGGTCACGTAATAACCTGAAGGCATCGAAACTTCTTTTTCTATTTTTTGCTGTATTTCTGCTACAATACTTTCTACGTCACGCCCTCTCACATTAAATCCAATCGTTAATCTTCTCTTCGCATCTTCTCGTTGAATTTGAATTGGCCCGGGAATCAGGTTCACTTCTGCCAATTGAGAAAGAGGTATTTGATTTCCTTGTTTATTGGTGATGTACAGATTTCGAACATCTTCAAGATCATGACGATTATCTTTTTCAAGCCTTACCACCAAATCAAACCGTTTTTCGCCTTCGTATACCAAGCCTGCCGTTTCTCCCGCAAATGAAGCCCTGATCGTCTGATTTACATTTTCGATACTGACATTATATTGGTAGAGCTTATCGCGGTCTATCTTCGCTACAATTTGTGGCAAGCCAATCACCCGTTCTACATAAAGATCTTCTGCTCCTTCAACATAAGGGATCAGAGCCGATATCTTTTTAGATAAAGAAGTCAATTGCTCCAAGTCTTCTCCAAAAATCTTAATGGCTACATCTTGTCTTGCCCCTGTCATCAATTCATTAAAACGCATTTGAATGGGTTGTTGAAAACCAAAAGAAACACCGGGGAGGTCTTCCAGTTCTTTCTCCATTTTACTCACCAGTTCTTCTCTTGTCGATGCAGAAACCCATTCCTCTTTATTTTTTAAAATGATCATCAAGTCACACGATTCCATAGGCATAGGATCTGTAGGGATTTCACTGGTACCGATTTTACCGACTACCTGTTTTACTTCTGGAAATTTTTTCAATAGAATTTTCTCTGCTTTTGTAGAAGCATCGATGGTTTTAGAGAGTGAACTTCCCGATATCACACGGGTCTCCACCGCAAAATCACCCTCTTCCAAATTAGGAATAAACTCTCCTCCCATTTTTGTGAACACGTATACCGAAACACTAAACAAAAGCAAAGCAGACAGGACAATGACTCCTTTTCGTTTCAACGTAAATCGAATCAAAGGATCGTATCCCCGATAAAAACAATCCATAATTTTATCGGATAAATTCCGCTTGGGATTTACATCTTTACTCAAAAACAACGCCGACATCATCGGCACATAGGTAAGTGACAGGATAAATGCTCCAAGTATGGCAAACACTACCGTTTGTGCCATTGGTCGAAACATCTTCCCCTCTATGCCTGTCAGTGCAAGTATAGGTAAGTAGACCATAAGAATAATAATTTCTCCAAATGCTGCCGTGTTTCTGATGTGAGATGCAGATTGAATGACTTCTTCATCCATTTGTTGTTGTGTTCGTTTTTTACCTTTCGATAGCCCTAAATGATGAAGTGTTGCTTCCACAATAATCACTGCTCCATCCACAATCAAACCAAAATCAATCGCTCCAAGGCTCATTAAATTCCCGGAAACTCCAAAGGCATTCATTAAGGATACAGCAAACAGCATACACAAAGGAATCATCGAAGCGACGATAAGTCCTCCTCGTAAGTTTCCTAAAAACAACACCAACACAAAAATAACAATGAGTGCTCCTTCTATAAGGTTTTTAGAAATCGTACTTATGGCTCTGTTGACTAAATCGCTTCGATCAAGGAATGGTTCTATGGTCAATCCTTCGGGTAATGTTTGTTCAATCTGAGCAATGCGTTCTTTTACATTGTTGATGACTTTATTCGAATTTTCTCCTTTCAACATCAAAACCAACCCTCCTACAACTTCTCCTTCTCCATTGCGTGTCATCGCACCATAACGGTTGGCTGATCCAAAATTGACTGTTGCTACATCTCTGATCAATATGGGCAATCCATCAGAAGTATTGGCAAGTTGTATTTTTTCAATGTCAGCTAAACTCGTAATCAACCCTTCACTGCGGATAAAATAAGCATTCGGATTTTTATCGATGTAAGCCCCTCCTGTATTTTGATTGTTGGTTTCAAGTCCTTTAAAAACATCTTGAATACTGAGGTTATAACTTCTCAAGTTATCCGTGTTAAGAGCAATTTCATACTGTTTCAGAAATCCGCCAAAACTACTGATATCAGCTACTCCAACCGTACCGAGCAATTGTCTTCTTACCACCCAATCTTGAACAGAGCGAAGTTCCATTGCCGTATATTTGTCTTTATAACCAGGTTTGGGCAACAATACATATTGATAAATTTCTCCCAGACCTGTCGTTACAGGAGCAAGTTCCGGAGAACCTACTCCTTGTGGAATAAGGCGTGAAGCTTCGTTAAGCCTTTCATTTACTTGTTGTCTTGCCCAGTAAATATCAACGTCGTCGTGAAAAACAACAGTAACAACCGATATCCCAAAACGAGAGATAGAGCGTATCTCCGATATTTCAGGAATGGTAGCCATCGTTTGTTCTACCGGAAAAGTAATCAATCGTTCTACCTCTTGTGCGGCAAGGGAAGGGGATTGTGTAATAACTTGTACTTGATTGTTGGTGATATCAGGTACCGCATCAATAGGCAATTGTGTAAGTTCATAACTACCATAACCTATTAATCCAATAATAAATAAACCAACCATGAGTTTCTGTTTTACAGAAAATGCAATGATGTGAGATAACATAATGGAATATTTTTATAAACGAATACAAACTACTCTTTATGAAAAAGAGTAATCACTAGGATGCACTTTGCCTCTAGGGTTTCGTTAAACTTGCTTCGGCGGTTGCCAAATACTAGAAAGGTAGGTCAAAGGAATGTTTTGATCTGAAAAAGAAAAAATCTTGTTTTTTTCTAAAGGCAATACATGAACAACAATACCTTCAAAGTTAACAGGAGGGAAAACCGACAACTTAAGCGATACACAGTCTTCATGAGAATGAAACGGCAATTGATTATCACGTTCGGGATGTCCGTCACTTTGACGGTCTGTAAAATAATGACGGTATAAAAATGAACCAAACGAAATAGAAGCCTCTTTTTGCTTATGCTCTTCAAAATGCTTAAACAATACGGGAAGTTTAAACAACTGGCTTAACTCCGTTGCTGCGAATAAATGAATCATAAGAAGAAAAAACGCCACTGCTGTCTTCATGTGTTCAAAGCTAATTAATTTTCTGTCTTATCACAATTTCAAGGTAGTTTAAACAAAAATCCCTTTCTTTAATCCATGGGAACGCTCATTTTATGCTTATTATTCTGTCATTGGGTTGGAGATTTTAGTCCTCTTTCCACTGCTTGGATGCTGAACGCAAAAAGTATAGGCAAACCTTTATTACCTATACTTATGCATGCCTCTGTTCACGGACTATTGATGGGTATTGTACTTTTTTTCTTTGTGCCTTTCGTGTATGTATTGGAACTTGTGGCAATCCAGATCACATCCCATTTCTTCATCGATGTCAGTAAAGGCCTACTCAATGTTAGGTTTCCTTCTTTAACCAACCCCCGGCAATACGTATTACTGGATGCTTTTCGGTTTTGACCAATTATTACATCAAATCGTGATTGTACTGATGACTTGGATTGCTCTGCAAGCATAAGCCCCTTAGCGTTGTATGAACACTTTTTCTGAATACAACTTCCCATCCATGAATAAACTTACGATATACAAATCATTTTTATCCGGTGTAAAAGCCCATGTACGATCAGCACCTGAACCCTGATCAATTTTCGTGTTTACAATGGTATGGCCCGATAAATTATTAATGCTCACTTCTGGAGATGTTTGAGCCTGATCAAACTCAATCAAAATAGTACCTTGGCGATTATAAATTTTTACCCCTTTTGTTCCATGATCTTCCGGAAGACCCTCAAACAAACTCGCTTGTTCTTTTTCTTCGTAAGCAATCTGAATTGCCGTTTCTCTTACATTAAAATAAACACTAAAACGATGTTCAACATCATCTACATAAGCATCAAACGTGTAGGTCGCATCGGCTTTGAGATCTTGTTTCGTTTCAAGCAAATGGTCAACCAGCGTAATGCTGCATGAAGAATCAAACAAACCTATTTCTTCTGCTGTAATGGTATAGGTCCCAGAAAAGGCAACTTTTAAGCGAAGTGGAACCGCTTTATCAATTTTTTTCCCTGAACCGTTCAGCGCATTGATCGAATACTCCTGATTATTGATATCAGAACAAAAATTTGGTGTATTTTCTGTATTTCTCAATTTGTAAGCATCCCATTCGCTGTCAAAAGAATCTGTTGCCACATCCAAAAACCGAATGGCGGTTTGATCACTGTAAGGACCACTTGAAACGGTAAGCATTAAAGCATCTGACAATTGAGCTTTACATGATAAACTACTCACAACTGTATTTATGATGAAAATGGAGGAAATAAGTACTGATTTCATAGAGATAAATTTTAGATAGAAACACAAAATCTGTCGACTAAATTGGTTTGAGGGTATACGAGCTGGTCTATGCAGAGTTATAAGGCCTGTAATAAAAAACGTTGATTAGCATCATTATTGAAGACCTTAATGGTACACCAAAAATATAAGTACCTCTTATTGAGGAGATTAATTTTTAAATAAAATATGATGAAAATCAGCGGTTTACAAAATATATCTTTCAGAAAAGCATCAAAAAATGCTCGTTTTAAACAACAACAGATCAAAAATATTTAAGTATGCGACCCCTTCAGCCTTCAGTACCGAAACTTCGGGACATTATAACCATCTATAAAGATGTAATCCCTTCGGGGAAACCCTCTTTGAATCCGAAGTATTCTTATAGCTATAGTTTAAGGATCAGACATGATAAGATGACCCTGAAAGGGTCGCATCTCTTTTTATAAAAAATGAAGGGGGTATTATCCATATAATGACCAAAATTTGGCTGGAAAGAACAACCCTTGTTTAAAAATCGAACAGGATCAGAAAAATTGCTTACGATTGTCCTGCTATAAAATGTGTTAAGGATGATAAGCTGATCTGCTCTTCTAATAATGCTTTCGCAAAAACAACGCCTTTGAGTCCTGCATCTTGAAGTTTTTTGATATCATCAAGGTTTTGTACACCTGTAGCGGCAATAAATTCAATATCCGGATACGTTTGAACCAAAGGTTTGTATTTTTCAATCGCCTTATCGACAGACAAACCATACATGGCACATTTCACAGAAAAAACCCCATATTGATCACAAAAATCAATCACATCATGTAAAGGTGTTTCCGCAATCCGTCCATCCTGTTTATAAATCACCTTCCCTTCAAGCACATCCAAACTCAAGACAATTTTAGCAGGAGTAAACGTAATGAGCCAAGAAGCAAAAATTTCTTTTTTAAACTCTGCAACAGAAGAAGCATGAATCCGATCTGCTCCGTGTTCAAAAGCCAAGCGTAAATCAGCTTCCGTTTGTATACCTCCTCCAAAATCAACGTTGAGCGATGTAAAACCGGAAATTTTTTCCAAGGCATCAGTATCTACTACTTTTCGTTCCTCTATACCACTCACATCGGTCAAAACTACTCGTTTAATACCACAGTCTTCGAGCTTCATTGCCCAATCCAAAGGATCATGATTATAGAGCACAAGATCATTGGGATTGTAGCCGTTAATACGTACTACTTTTTTATACTTTACTGAAATAGCAGGAATCAACTCGATCATAGCAAAGGGTTTTATCCTTGTTTAACAAAAGATACAAATTCTTTAATGTCTTTTTCTAACAAATGACTATTTCCTAGCATTTTTATAAATGCACTACCAATAATCGCTCCATTGGCATAATTACATGCATTCTTATAGGAAGCATGATCTTTGATGTTAAATCCAATCATGGTTGGATTTTTAAAGGTCGATTTTTTAATACGATCAAAATATGCTTGCTGTCCTCCATCTAATGCTTTGGCTTCATTCCCTGTCGTGCTGGCAGTAGAAACCACATATATAAATCCAGACGATGCCTCGTCAATATATTTCATGCGCTCATCGGAGGTTTGCGGAGTCACTAAAAAAATCATCGACATGTTCAACGATTCAAACAAGGCCTGGTACTTTTCTTTGTATTCATCCACAGGAAGATCAGGAAAAATCATACCGTCAACACCAATCTCGTGTAAATCGCAGGCAAGTTTTTCTACACCATATTGAATGGCAGAATTAATATACCCCATCAACACCACAGGAATCGTGATTTCAGAACGCATGTCTTTGAGTTGTTGTACTATTTTTTTCAATGTAATACCATTATTCAAAGCCACGTCATTACTTTCTTGTATCGTAGGACCATCGGCCAATGGATCAGAATAAGGAATGCCAATTTCTACCATATCTGCTCCTCCATCTTGCAAAGCTTTCAATACGGTGCGTGTATCTTCCAACTGCGGATAGCCTGCGGTAAAATAAATGTTGAGCAAGCCTTCTTTCTTGGTGGCAAAAAGCTGCGTCAGTTTATTGTTTATTTTTGTATTCATATCTTTTTATTTTTTCCATTGGGGCGAATTGCATTCGCCCAATAAATAAGGCGAATGCAATTCGCCGCTACTTGACAAACTCGTCGCGTCGCGTAATGTAGGTCATCAAATCCTTGTCTCCTCTTCCCGATAAATTGATGACCACGATATCATCTTTTTTCAACGCAATATTTTCTAACACCGCAATGGCATGTGCCGATTCCAGAGCAGGAATAATGCCTTCAGTACGACTCAACAACATGGCTGCATTGAAGGCTTCTCCATCGGTCACACTGTAAAATTTGGCACGACCCGTTTCAAATAAATGGGCATGCATAGGGCCAATACCCGGATAATCCAATCCTGCTGAAATAGAATACGGTTCTGTAATTTGACCGTCTTCTGTCTGCATCAACAAGGTTTTTGATCCATGTATCACACCCGGTTTCCCTAAAAAGGTCGTCGCTGCAGAATGACCTGAATATACCCCTTGTCCAGCTGCTTCGACCGCAATCAAGTTAACACTTGCACTTGCTTCATTCAGGTAATGATAAAATGCCCCAGCAGCATTACTTCCTCCTCCTACACAAGCAATCACATAATCGGGATTAGGAGAACCTGTTTTATCAATCAATTGCTCCTTCATTTCTTTAGAAATGACGGCTTGAAAACGTGCGACCAAATCAGGGTAAGGATGAGGTCCTACCACTGAACCAATAATATAATGGGTATCTACAGGATTATTGATCCAATCTCTGATGGCTTCGTTGGTGGCATCCTTTAGGGTTTTACTTCCTGAGTTTGCAGGACGTACTGTAGCCCCCAACATTTTCATCCGTTCTACATTGGGTTTTTGACGTTCAATGTCGACCGCTCCCATGTACACAATACACTCCATGCCCATTAAGGCACAAACTGTAGCAGTGGCTACTCCATGTTGTCCGGCACCCGTTTCGGCAATGATTCTCGTTTTGCCTAAACGGCGAGCCAGCAAAATTTGACCGATGGTATTGTTGATTTTATGTGCACCGGTATGACATAAGTCTTCCCGTTTCAAGTAAATGGTTGTGCCATATTTTTCAGATAACCGTTTGGCTAAATACAAGGGAGTAGGCCTACCCACATAATCGGCAAGTAATTGATCAACCTCTTCCTGAAAACTTTCTTCGTTTAGGATTTCGAGGTAATGTGCCTTCAATTCTTCTACATTGGGAACCAACATTTCAGGGATATACGCTCCGCCAAAATTGCCATAAAATCCTTTTTTGTCGACTTGGTAATTCATATTATCAGTATTCAGGTATCAGTGGTCAGTAATCAGTGGGGGCGAATTGCATTCGCCCGTTGTTATTCGTTCATTTTTTCTTTAAATGCTTTTATCTTTTCAACGTCCTTTAACCCAGGACTTACTTCAAATCGGCTGTTGATGTCTAAAGCCCATATCGGTTTATCAAGAATGTTTGCAGGCAATGGCAAATGTTCCAAATCAATTCCTCCGCTTAAGAAAAAAGGTTTTGAAGAATAATAATTGTCTAACAACGTCCAGTCAAACCATCGACCTGTTCCTCCCCAAGCAACATCTGCTGTGTCAAATAAGAAATAATCACAGCTGTCTTCGTATCTTTTCAATTCTTCTGTTTCGATCTCATTTCCAACATGTAAGACTTTAATCACCTGCAGCCCTTTATGCTGAAGCTGTTGGCACAATGCCGGGGTTTCTTTCCCATGCAATTGCACAGCCGTTAATCCGAATTGTGTCGTGATACGCACGATCTCATCGTATCCTTCATTGACAAAGACACCCGTCTTGACAATACTTTTCGACAAACTATCCAATACCACTTTGTCTAAGACCTCCCCGGCATATCGCTTCGAAGGTTTATAGAAAATAAATCCCATGTAATCGGGCACTAAGGATGCAACTTGACGAATATTTTCGCTCTCTCGCATACCGCATACCTTCAACCTGATGGTTTTATTTGCTTTGTCCATTACCCTTTCAATGCTTTATATTTTGCCACGAATTCCGCCATCGCCTGACCTGGATTTTCTTGCTTCATAAAATGCTCTCCCATCAAAAAGCCTTTGTATCCCGCCTTGCCCAAGGTAATTAAGCTTTCCGGTGCATCCAATCCACTTTCTGATATTTTAACATAGCGATTCGGAATGAGTTCAGCCAAATCAATAGACGTTTGTATGCTGACTTCAAATGTTTTCAAATTACGGTTATTGACTCCAATCACATCGACTTCGTCGATCAAATTGGCCAACAGTTCCTCTTTATTATGTACTTCCAACAACACTTCCAATCCTAGTTTATGCGCAAATGTTGCCAAACGTTTTACTTCGGCAGGTGAAAGACAAGCGGCAATCAACAAGATCACATCGGCTCCCCAAACCTTTGCTTCCAAGATTTGGTATTCATCGATCATGAAATCTTTTCTCAAAATGGGAATGTTCACCACCTGACGAGCAGCTTTCAAGTCTGCTTCTGAACCAAAGAAAAAATCTTTGTCCGTCAAGACCGAACAAGCTGATGCCCCAGCCAACTCATATCCATGAGTGACATGTTGTGGTAAAACCTGGTTATTGATGATGCCTTTGGAAGGAGATCCTTTTTTAAACTCAGCAATAATGCCTGTTTTATTCAAAGCCAAGAGGTGTTGTTTTAAGGAAATGGTTTGTCTCGCAGGATCAATCATTTTCTCCAATGCTTCATACGAAAGCTTTTGTTTCGCTTCGCTTACTTCTTCTCTTTTACGAGTTATTATTTTATCAAGTACGCTCATGTTATGCGTTGTTTTCCATTAATTTTTTGAAAGCCGTGTATGCCTTGCCCGATTGAATTGACTCACGCGCAATTTCAATCGCATTTAACATGGTAGTTCCTGGTCTGGCACAGACAATAGCCGCAGCAGCATTGGCCAAGGTCACATCATTTTGTGCCTTGGTTCCTTTGTTTTGAATAATATTCAAGAAAATCTCTGCACTTTCTTCGATCGTACTGCCACTCTTAATTTGATCGTGTACAAAAGTCGTCATGCCCAAATCTTCCGGTCTATAAATTTCCTCTCCTCGGTTGGTGATCAATTTAAAAGGAGCCGTCAAAGAAATTTCATCGTAAGTATCCAAAGAATGTGCGATACAATATCGTTTATCGGTTTCGGCATAAATGTATCCGTACAATCTGGCCAATTCCAAACTAAATACACCGACCATTTGTTTTTTTACAAATGCGGGATTGATCATCGGGCCCAACATGTTGAAAAATGTTTTTACACCCAACTCTCGACGAATAGGGGCTACATTTTTCATGGCCGGGTGAAACAAAGGCGCATGCAAAATACAAACGTTGGACAATTCTATTTGTTTTTTCAGCACACTGATGTCATTGGTAAAGGTATAACCCAAATGTTCCATGACATTGGAAGATCCCACCGGAGAAGACACCCCATAGTTACCATGTTTGGCCACTTTAATGCCCGCACCCGCCACCACAAACGATACTGTTGTAGAGATATTAAAAGTACTTTTACCGTCTCCACCTGTTCCACACAAATCCATCGGATCAAATTCTGCAACAGGAACGGGGATACACAATTCCAACATGGCATCTCTGAATCCCGACATTTCTTGCACGGTGACACTGCGCATCATAAATACCGTCATGAATGCGGTGGTTTGGGCCACATTGATTTCTCCTCTTCCGATGCGAAGCATGGCATTTTTGGCTTCTTCGCGAGAAAGTGTTTGGTGGTCGATCAGTTGTTGTAAAACCTCTTTCATTATTTTCTACTTAATGTTTCAACCAGTTCAAGACCATTTGCTCTCCATATTCCGTCAAAATAGATTCCGGATGAAACTGTACACCTCGCACATCATACGTTCTATGCCTAAGCGCCATAATTTTGCCTTGCTCATCCTCGGCCGTAACTTCTAATGTTTCAGGGAAATGTTTAGTATCCACAGCCCACGAATGGTAGCGCCCCGCTTTAAAGGTAGATGGCAAGCCTTCAAATGTAAGATCATCTTTTACAGTCACCTTAATATCTGTAGCAATACCATGGTATACCTTATCGAGGTTGATTAAAGTGCCTCCGAATACTTCTCCAATGGCTTGTAAGCCTAAACACACGCCAAAAATACTTTTGGTCGGTGCATAGGTTTTAATGACTTCATGTAAAATTCCTGCTTCCGAAGGAATTCCTGGACCAGGGGATAACAAAATTTTATCGAAGGCCTCAATCTGAGCCAAAGGAATTTGGTCGTTACGATGTACCTCCAAATTTTTATACCCTAATCCTTTAATATAATGAACCAGGTTATAGGTAAAAGAATCGTAATTATCGAAAACCAGTATTTTAGTCGTTGCTTTATCTGTACTCATATCTCCCTCCAATTAAATGTTTACAGCCTTGTCAATGGCTTTTTTTACTGCCGCCAATTTATTGTGTACTTCCTGTAATTCACTCTCTCTAATGGAAAGGTCTACCACGCCAGCACCCGCTTGATAATAAAGTTGGTTATACTTACTCAAAATAGAGCGTATCATAATGGCATGGTTAAATTCTCCATTGAAACCGATGTAACCAATGGCTCCACCGTAAAATCCCCGATTCCCGTTTTCATATTGATTAATCAATTGCATGGCTCGATGTTTAGGCGCTCCACTCAATGTTCCAGCTGGAAAGGTATCAGCAACCACCTGAATGTAGTCTTTCGGATTTTCCAACACTCCTTTTACTTTCGATACCAAATGAATGACGTGGGAATAGTACTGCACCTCTTTGAAGGTTTCGACTTTCACTTGCTCTCCATGTCGGCTCAAATCGTTTCTCGCCAAATCGACTAACATCACATGTTCGGAATTCTCTTTCGGATCATTCAACAGCTCTTTCGCCAAATCATAATCCTTGACATCATCACCCGTTCTTCTGAACGTTCCTGCTATAGGATAAATGAAAGCCTCTCCTTCTTTAATGACGATTTGCGCTTCCGGAGAAGACCCAAATATTCTAAAATTTCCGTAATCGAAATAAAATAAATAAGGAGAAGGGTTGATTGAACGCAAACTTCGGTAAACATTAAAATCATCGCCGCTATAGCCACGTTGAAATCTTCTGGAGAGAACAATTTGAAAAACATCACCACGACGGCAATGTTGTTTCCCTTTATCGATAATGCTTAAATATTCTTCATCGGTGAGATTTGATGTTTCCTCTCCAACTAAGCTAAATTCAAACTCGGGTACATTCTGATTTTTGACCAAGGTAATGATTTTATCCATCTGAGATGGGCTCGCATGATGAGCAGGTTGATTTTCAATGATCGCCAATTCATTATTAAAATGATTAAAAACCAACAAATAGCGATAAAACATGTAATAGACATCCGGAATTTTGCGGTCATCGTTTTCAAAGGTAGCAATGTCTACCTGTTCGAAATAGCGGACAGCATCATAAGACATGTAGCCAAATAATCCCCCCGTAATAAATGGCAAGTTCATGGAAGAGGTTTCGAAACTACCGATGAATTTCAACAACTCTTCTGTCACCGTTTCTTTGTTGGCTATTTTGGAATGAAGAGGTTCTCCTGGTAAATCGATCTGGATCTTACCATCCTCTACTTTAAATGAGGCAAATGGCTCACATCCGATATAAGAATAGATGTCTTGCGTACCGTGGTAATCAGAACTTTCCAACAAACAACTGTAAGGGAATTGGTCTCTGAGTTTTAAATAAACCGAAACCGGAGTAATTGTATCTGCAAGTAAAGCCTGATGGCTGGTGTTTATTTTTATTTTTTTCATGAAGTCGATATTAAATAAGTAAGGCTTGCCGTGGAACAGCAAGCCTTACTTTTATAGTTTAATGTATACAAATAGAGGTCGTGTGTCCACAAAATGGATTTAAGATTCCCACCACCAATATTTATATGCTACGATCATTTTCTGATTCATTTTTTCAAATTAAGCATTATTTAACAATACACGCAATAGCATAGGCCTAAAAATTTGCAGAAGGTTATCAAGATTCGTTTATCTTTGCAAACTATAAAATTTAGTGGTATGGAATTAACAAACGGCAATTACAACATTCAGGGTATTGCACTAAGCAGTCTGGCAGAAAAATATCAAACTCCTTTATATGTATATGACGGAGAAAAAATTGTCAACCAATATAAACGTCTCAAAAGTGCATTTGGCAATACGCATGTGAAGATCAAATACGCCGCCAAAGCCTTAACCAACCAATCTATATTAACATTATTACAGAAAGCAGGTGCTGGTGTAGATGTTGTTTCGCTTCAAGAACTTCATTTGGCACTAAGAGCTGGATTTGCGCCAAGCGAAATCATGTTCACTCCAAATTGTGTTGATTTTAGTGAAATACAAGAAGCTGTTGCTTTAAAGGTACATGTGAATGTGGACAATCTTCCTTTTTTAGAACGATTCGGGCAACTTTACGGATCAAGTTATCCTGTATGCGTGAGGATTAATCCACACATCGATGCAGGAGGAAATGAAAAAATCATGACTGGACATCGTGAATCGAAGTTTGGAATCTCTATTGAACAAGAAAAAGAGATTTTAGCGCTGGTTGAAAAATATAAAATCCATGTCGAAGGGATACATGTGCATAGCGGATCTGATTTTAAATCGGCCGACGCGTTTGTTCACGCTGCTGAAATTATGTTTGGTGTAGCAAAAAATTACCCGGCATTGTCCTTTATAGACTTCGGTAGTGGCTTTAAAGTAGCGTACAAAGAAGGAGACCATGCCACCGACATCGAAGAGCTCGGAAAAAAAATGAGCACCGCCTTTAAAAGCTTTTGTACCACATACGGAAAAGAATTGGAACTTTGGTTTGAACCAGGGAAGTTCTTGGTGAGCGAATCCGGATTCCTTTTAACAACCTGCACCGTAATCAAAGAAACGCCTGCTTGCACATTTATTGGGGTTAATTCTGGATTAAACCATCTTATTCGCCCGATGATGTACAATGCTTACCACTCTATTTTTAATGTGAGCAACCCGACAGGTACTCGCAAAAAATATAATGTGGTAGGATACATTTGTGAAACCGATACCTTCGGAAAAGCCCTAGAAATAAGCGAAGCCAAAGAAGGTGATATTATCGGCATGAAGAATGCAGGTGCTTACGGATTCAGTATGAGCTCAAATTATAACAGTCGTTTTCGTCCTGCAGAAGTTTTAATTTTGAACGGAAAAGACTTTTTAATCCGAAAAAGAGAAGTTTTGGAAGATCTTTTAAAAAATCAGATAGAAATTTTTTCCGAGGTAAAAGAGCTGAAAGATTAAGCTTAAAACAGATTGCATTACGCAAGACACTCTGTAACACTAGTAAAATCAATAGTTACAGAGTGTTTGTTTTTTATATGCAAAACATCGGCGGCTTAAAAAGCATTGTTAGAAAAAAAAAGGGGAGCTGTCGATAATTTTTTGCCTAAAGAGTTGTTTGGAAGTTTAAAATAATTTACATATTATTGAAATAGATTTAGTCAAGTATTTTTTAACTTATTATTTAATTACAAAAAAGGAGGAGACCATGGCAAAAGCTAAAACTTCTAAAAAATCTGCAGCTAAGAAACCTGCTGCTAAGAAAAAAGTAGCTGCTAAGAAAAAGGTAGCGAAAAAAGCAACTAAGAAAGCTGCTAAGAAAAAAGTAGCCAAAAAAGCAACTAAGAAAGTAGCTAAGAAGGCAACTAAGAAAGTAGCTAAGAAAGCTGCTAAAAAAGTAGCTAAGAAGGCAACTAAGAAAGTAGCTAAGAAAGCTGCTAAAAAAGTAGCTAAGAAGGCAACTAAAAAAGTAGCTAAGAAAAAAGCTGCTAAAAAAGCACCTAGTGCTCCACAAGCATAACATCTTCGTGATGTAAAGCTTTAAAACACGGACCTTGTGTCCGTGTTTTTTTTTACCCTTAATTTTTTATCCTGCTCAACACAACCTAAATCCTATTCTCCTTAGAGATACCCCTTTAAGCTCCTCGGAAAAACAATAGACAAGGAAAAGTCTTTTATCTACTTCATACAAGAATACCTATTTTAGTCTATAACACATTTGTTTTTCGAATAGCACATCATAGAAATTCGTCCCCTCATAAAACGTGATCAATACGATAGACAAGCTTCATTTTTACAGAACATGCGATACCTCTCTATAATAGCAAAAGACCTGTTCTTCTTAAAGAAGAACAGGTCTTTTGCTATTTGTTGTACTATATTATATACTAACTAATATAGATTAGTTCTCTTGTCATACCTGGAACCTTTCATCGCATAGTAGAAGATGTATCCGTAACACGCCATTACAATCGTTAGTCCTAAAGCCAGAGAAGCTTCCGTAACAATGTTCATAAACAATAAAGGAATAACAGCACCTCCCAAAATCATCATGATCAAATAAGACGATCCTTCTTCGGTATACTTGCCTAAACCATCTATTGCCATCATAAACACGGCTGGCCATAAAATAGAGTTAAACAAACCAATCAATACTAAGAAAAGAACCGATCCTTCACTTCCACTAAAGAACAGATACAATAAGATCATCAATACAGCACCCAAACAATTGATAAGGGTAAGCTTACGAGGACTTAGTTTAATCAAGATGGCAGCTCCTAAGAAACGACCGATCATGGCTAATCCCCAATAATGTTGAGAATACGCGGGTTCTTTCCAGTTGATGAATTGACCAATGGCCACTTCCGCACCCACATAAGCGAAAATACCGATCATCCCTAAAACAAAATGCTTTACCTGCAATTCATTGGTAATCGGTTTGTCTGATTTAATGTTCGGTTCCAGATTAGCAGTGCTGATACTTGGCAGATTGGCAAAATATACAATAGTTGCAATCACTACCCATGCGATCCCCAATACTAAATAAGGAATTTGAACCAAATTAATCTTTGCATTGTCAATGTCGGCAGGAGACATCAAACCAAAATCGTCTGGATTAAAACCCGCAATGTTGTAAAGCAAACCTGCGGCTAATGTAGTAGCAAAAAATGTACCCAGAGAGTTGAATGCTCCAACCAAACTTAAACGAGATGCCGCTGTTTGTCTTTCCCCAACAAGTAAAACATAAGGGTTTGCTGCTGTTTGCAATAATGTGAAGCCCGTTGCAACCACCACCAAGGCTATAATAAAGAGTGCAAACGACCTATACTCTGCTGCCGGATAAAATAAAAAACATCCCAAGGCTGCCAGAGAAGCTCCTGAAACAAGGCCTTTACGAAATCCTATCTTATCGATAATCTTTCCAGAAGGATATCCCATAATAAAATAGGTGCTAAAAAAAGCAACATGAATAAATAAGGCTTGAAAATACGTCAGTCTAAAAACGTCTTTGAGCTCGTTGGTCAGTGCAATGTTGAGTACTGTAATGAGGCCCCACATGAAAAATAGTAGCGACATTACAAACAATGCTTTGTTGAGATTTACTTTTTTGTCGGTGTACATGCTAAATAAATTTTGATATGATTAACATTGAAAAAACGGCGTTCTCGTTGTAAATCGAGTATACGTTGTATATTTATATAAAGTTCTAAGACAATCCAATTTATTTAACCAATAATACAAAAATTTGTTTCTTCATCATGTATATTCTTAATATTACTTATGTTGTTGCGGAAAGCCAAGTCAATCAATGGAAAAATTGGCTAAAAGAAGAAGCTTTTTCAAAAAGTGTCGCTTTTCAAAATCCTATTTTTCGGGTATATAAAATCAACCACATAGCAGAAGAAGGCCAAATGAGTTTCTCTGTACAATTTGACTTTGAAAATCTCGCTTTTCTCGACCTGTTTGAAGAAGAACTCGACAAAGTACATGCCACAAGCCTTGCGCCAAAACTGGGGACACAATGTTTGTTTTTTACTACTGTATTGACAAAAGAAACACTTTAAATTTTCTCAAATCCAGTATACGCATGCAATACCTTAGGCAACACGATACCATTTGCCGTTTGATTGTTTTCCAGTAGAGCAGCAACAATTCTAGGTAAAGCCATTGCACTTCCATTCAGGGTGTGTAATAATTGTGTTTTTCCTTCTGCGTTTTTATAACGCAATTTCAAACGGTTGGCTTGGTAGGCTTCAAAATTACTTACCGAGCTCACTTCCAGCCATCTTTTTTGTGCCGCAGAATAAACCTCAAAGTCAAACGTTAAAGCGGAAGTAAAGCTCATGTCTCCTCCACACAGTTTTAATATCCGAAAAGGAAGTTCGAGTTTAGTGAGTAACATGGTCACATGAGCCTTCATTTCTTCTAATACTTCATACGACTTATCCGGATGTGCAATTTGTACAATCTCAACTTTATCAAATTGATGCAATCGATTCAATCCTCTTACATCTGCACCCCAAGAACCGGCTTCTCTTCTGAAACAAGGGGTATAACCCGTATTCTTTAAGGGCAATTGGTCTTCTTTCAAAATAACATCACGGTATAAATTCGTAATGGGAACTTCTGCTGTAGGAATCAGGTATAAATCATCGGTGGCATCGTGGTACATTTGTCCATCCTTATCAGGCAATTGGCCTGTAGCAAAACCCGATGCGGCATTGACCAATATAGGAGGTTGAACTTCTGTATAACCCGCTGCTTGCGCCTCATCCAAAAAGAAATTGATCAATGCACGTTGTAACTTCGCACCTTTCCCTTTATATACAGGAAATCCTGCTCCCGTAATTTTAACGCCCAATTCAAAATCGATAATGTCATAATCTTTAATCAGCTCCCAATGAGGTTTAGCATCTGGCGATAAAGAGGGTACTGTGCCAAACGTATAAACCTCCTCATTGTCTTCCGCTGTTCTACCCTCAGGTACTTGAGCACTAGGAACATTAGGCAATTTTACCATCACCGTCCAAAGTTCTTCTTCTACCTTCGAAAGCTTTTCTTGGAGCTCTTTTATCGATGCTTTATTTTCTGCTGTTTTTAATTTTAATGGCTCTGCTTCTGCCTTGTTGCCAGACTTCATCAGCTCTCCAATCTGCTTCGCTAAAGCATTGGATTCTCCCGATAAATGATCTGCCGCTTGCTGAAAATCTCTCCTTTTCTGATCCAATACGATGACCTGCTCCACCATTTGAGCCGCATCTTTTACATGTTTCTTCAGCAAGCCTTTCACAACGGCTTCTTTCTGATCTCTAATAAGATTAATTGGTAGCATAGATGTTATGTCATAAGAAAGAGGCAAGTTAATGAAAAATGAGTAATCTGCTGAACCCAATCCTGCATAAATAAAAGGAATGTAATATTTATTATGCTTGAGCTATTGACAAAGACCATTAATCGGTTTATTATTGTAGTACCAAACTCAACCAATGAGCTTTTATCTGGCTCACATCCCTGGTTGAATAAATCACATTAGTTTATTTATTATATTTCTTTTCTCTTTCCCTCTCATTAGGCCTCGACCTGATATCTCTTTTAACACCTTTATTATTTTATGTACAACATCGAAGAATTAGACCTCAAACTGCTTTCTGAGCTACGTGAAATCGCTGAAAAACTAGAAGTACCCAACTTCAAAAAACTCTCTAAAGGAGAATTAGTTTACAAAATTTTAGACCAACAAGCACTTACGCCAGAAAAAAATCCTAAGAAAACAGACCGTAAACCCGCTTTTAAACGTTCCAACGTTGTTGCTCCTGTCGATGAAGAAGCCATTAACAAACCCGCTGAAGAGTCAGATTTTAAAAAACGCACACGCTTAAAACGTGAAAATGTAAAAGAAACTCCTCAAGAAACTTTTTCTGCTGCTATAGATCCAACCGACGATTTTGAAGTAAGTTTCGAAGCTCCTAAAGCTCCTATCATCGACCTCTCTTCTGACATCGCTCCTCTCAAAGAAACATCTTACGAACAAGTGAGAGAAGAAAGAGAGGCTTTCAAACCAAGAAGACCAAACCTTAACGTAAAAGAATTCGACGGCTTAATTGAAAACACGGGAGTGTTAGAAATGATGCAAGAAGGTTACGGATTCCTGCGCTCTGCGGATTACAACTACTTAGCAAGTCCTGACGATATTTACGTGTCCCCTTCTCAAGTTAAATTATTTGGACTCAAAACAGGGGATACAATTTGCGGACATGTTCGCCCTCCGAAAGAAGGTGAAAAATATTTCGCTTTATTAAAAGTGGAATCGGTCAACGGAAAAACAACCGATGAAATCAGAGACCGTATTCCTTTCGAATTTTTAACACCTTTATTCCCGAACGAAAAATTACACCTGAGTACACGTTCAAGTCAATTGTCTACAAGGGTATTGGACTTATTTGCTCCTATCGGTAAAGGGCAAAGGGGTATGATTGTTTCACCTCCTAAAAGTGGTAAAACCGTATTGCTCAAAGAAATTGCAAACGCCATCGCAGAAAATCACCCTGAAGTGTACTTGATCATCTTATTGATCGATGAACGTCCGGAAGAAGTGACCGATATGGCCAGAAACGTAAGGGGGGAAGTCATTTCTTCTACCTTCGACGAACAAGCTGATCGTCATGTGAAGATTTCCAATATCGTATTGGAAAAAGCAAAACGTATGGTGGAATGTGGTCATGACGTAGTGATCTTACTCGATTCGATTACACGTTTAGCCAGAGCATACAACACGGTAGTACCTTCCTCCGGAAAGATCTTATCGGGTGGTGTGGATGCCAACGCATTGCACAGACCCAAGCGTTTCTTTGGAGCAGCACGTAACATTGAAAATGGTGGTTCATTAACCATCATCGCTACGGCCTTGATTGAAACAGGTTCTAAAATGGATGAAGTCATCTTTGAAGAATTCAAAGGTACAGGTAACATGGAACTTCAATTGGATAGAAAATTGGCCAACAAACGTGTTTATCCTGCTATCGATGTACCTGCTTCGGGTACGCGTCGTGAAGATTTGTTGATGGACAAAGACGAATTGGCCCGTGTATGGATCTTGCGTAAATACATGTCGGATATGAACGCCATCGAAGCCATGGAGTTCTTAATCGACAGACTCAGCAAGACAAAAGATAACAATGAGTTCTTAATCTCAATGAACAGTTAATTCCGTCTACGTTCATTTACTCTTTATAAAAGCCCTTCTTTGCAAATACAAAGAAGGGCTTTTGTTTTGTTGGTGTTAGCATGTTAAAACATAGAAGAAATTTTATTAACATAGCCTTTACTCAAACCTAAAATAACCATGATCTGAGGAAACGAACTTGCCACCATAAAATCAAGCAAGATATATGAAAAAGATCGTTTTAAATCTAGTCGTGATTGGCTTTTCATTCATGTCACTCTACGCATTCACTCAACTTAACCGTTCACATGTGCTCTTTCAACATGCACAACAAGGGGCATACAACGCAAAAGATATTTTAGAAAACAACTGGCCTGATCATCCAGCTTCTACAGAAGAGCAACAAAAAGTAATAGAAGAAACCATCCCTCGTTTTCACCAACAACTCAGCACCTTCGTACCTTTTTAAACAAGGTTTAAAAACAAAGTTCCGTCCCGATGATCATCGGAACGGAACTTTGTTTTCTTCATGATTTTTTATTTTACACTGATCAATTCTACCTCAAAGGTTAAAGTCGCATCAGGAGGAATAATGTACTTGCCCGGATGATCATCATCAGGAACACCCTTCGTTCCATACGCTAATTTAGCAGGAACAATTAAAATCCCTTTTTCACCTTCATGCATCAACATGAATCCTTCATCCCAACCCGGTATCACCTCTTTTGCTCCTAATGTAAACTTAAACGGTCCCGCATCTTTAGAGGAATCGAAAACCTTACCATTTTCAAATTTACCTGTATAATGAACTTTTACCTTTTGTCCTTTAGCAGGTTGTTTTCCTGTCCCTTTTGTCAACATGACATACTTTAAACCCGATGCAGTCTTCAACGTATCTTGTGCTTTTCCCGAACCGATAAAAAAAGAAAGAAGCAAGAAGAAAAGAACAATGCTTTTCATATACTTTTATTTTACTCCTAATAACTCTACTTCAAATACCAATATGCTGTTTGGAGGAATCGCTTGACCTGCACCTCTGGCTCCATAACCTAAAGCTGAAGGAATCAATAAAACTCCTTTTTCACCTACACTCATCAAGGCTATACCTTCATCCCAACCTCTAATCACTTGACCTTGTCCTAAACCAAAATCAAATGGAGTACCACGATCTACAGAGCTATCGAACTTTGTTCCGTCCAATAACATACCCGTGTAATGAACAGAAACGGTTTTACCGGCTTCTGCTTTCGCTCCCGTACCGGGTGTAGTTTGTGCATAATACAAACCTGAAGCTTGCTTCACGCCTTTCAAATTTTTAGACGCCATGTAAGCTTGTATCGTAGCATCTTCTTTTTCAATCATTTGATCCGCTTCTTGCTTGGCTAATTCTTCGTATTCCTGCTTGGTATACACGGCTTCCATTTTAATGATGAACTTGAAAAAACTACCTTTCTTAATAAACTCCGGCATAGGAGCTTTGATGGCTTTTTCAAACAATGAATCTGCACTGATTAAAAACGCAGCACTATCGCCTGCTGACATCATCAAGAAGGTTTCTTCCAAACTCCCTATAAATGGGGGCTTTTGAGCTTGTGCAACAATCGCTCCTGATTCTGCCCATGTATCTCTCAACAAAGAATCCGTTGACGTCAACATTTTAAAGTTAATCTTGATTACATCGTCTACAACAGCCACTCTACCTTTTTCATCCTTATAAAAATGGTATTTCAAACCTGTTTCTGTTTTTTTAAATCCTTTATCTTGTTGAGCAAGTGCAAGGAAAGGCATACACAATGCCCATAAAATAAAAAGTTTTTTCATGTTGTTTATTTTTTATCTATAACGTCTATATCAAATACTAAAACAGAATTCGCAGGAATGGTATGCATGTCTCTATCTCCATAAGCCAAGGCACTAGGAATATATACCGTTGCTTTTTCTCCTTTTTTCAAATGCAATAAGGCATCTTCCCATCCTGGTATCACTTGTCTCGTTCCTAACGTCAATACCAACGGTTGTTCTCTTGAACGATCGAATTCCGTACCATTCAATAATCGACCCACATAATGAACACTCACTGAGTCTCCTTGAATAAGATTCACTCCATTTTTAATGTTTTTGGTATACTGAATGTAAACACCCATGGATGTCCTTTGTGCTTTGATGTGGTTCTTTTTCAAATGTTCTACAATTAATGCAGAATCGATACCCACTTGTTTGGTCATTTGCTCCATTCTCGCTTGACCTTGTTGCTGGGCTTTTTGTCTTTCTTCTTCTACCTGTTTTTTATTGTATACTTTACGCACCTTCACCGTAAAAACCAACTCTTCTTTAGGATCAATCTTATCCGGTACCACCGTATCTCCTACCGTTTTCAAAAAGAAAGAATCGGCTTGGATGAGAAAACGTGCACTATCACCTTCAGACAATAATTGGAATGCCTCATAAAAACACCCTTTATACGTAGGTTTATAAATTTCAATCATCATCGGTTGACCTCCTTCAAAAGAATTTTGAAGGGTAGAATCTTTGGATGTTTGCATCAACAAGTCGAATGCGACAAATCCTCCTAATTCGCCTGTAGCTCCTGCAGAGTCGGCAAGTATTTCATATTTTAATCCATCAGGCGTTGTTTTGTAAGGCCCGCAAGAAACCGCCAAACCAAGCAAGGATAGCGCAATCAATACATTTTTCTTTAGCATATGAATTTTTCTTTTCTGTAATTTTCTAACAATTGTTCTTTATAGTCGGGTATAATATCCATTAATTTTTTTACCGTCTCCGAAAAACCCCAATCGGATATTCCACCCGCAGCATTGCGATGGCCTCCTCCATGAAAATGTTTCCGGGCAAATTCGCTCACTGAAAATTCTCCTTTGGAACGGAACGATAACTTTACACCATCTTCCCGCTCAATAAGCAATATCGCCAAAACAACCCCTTCCATAGACAAAGCATAGTTAACTAAACCTTCTGTATCTCCATTTTGAGATTTAAAACGATCAAGATCTTGTGCAGATATGGTAAAGAACGCTGTATAATACTCTGGTAGTACATAAAGTCGCTCCGATAAAGCATATCCCAAGAATCGCAAACGCTCCTCTGTACTGGTATCGAAGATTAAACGATGAATGCGCGATGCATTAATGTTCAACAACATCAATTCTGCTACAATCAAATGTACTCTTCGATCGGTATTCGAATGACGAAAAGAACCTGTATCCGTCATAATACCAGCATATATACATTCACCAATATAGGTATCGAGAAAGGTTTTATCCCCTAAACCGACAATGATGTCGTATATCAAAACAGCAGTCGCTGCTGCCTTGGTATCGGAAAAAGAAAGATCTGCAAATTCTTCAGGATCCAAATGATGATCAATCAGCACTTTTTTAGCCAAAGATACGTTTACCATTTCTCCCAAAATACCAATCCGTGCCAAGGCATTAAAATCTAAACAAAAAACAAGATCTGCTGCTCCAATCAATTCTGCTGCTTGTTTTTCCGTCTCTTCACTAAAAACCAACACATCGTCGTTGCCTTGCATCCATTCCAAAAACTGTGGATAATCGGTGGGTGTAATCACTACAGCATCGTGGCCCTTTTTAACCAGGTATCGATACCACGCCAATGAAGATCCTAAGGCATCAGCATCCGGCTTTTGATGAGTCGTGATTACAATCTTTTTAGGGGTAGCCAACAATTGGCCAAGCTCGGACAAGTCCTGCATGCTGCCTGGTAATTAGTATGATAGAGAAAAAACAAAGCCATAGCAGTTCTGTTTTTTCAGATTCGCGTTCAATTTATAAATATAATTCTGAAATCTTTTTAATTTGGAGGAAATTTAGAAAAAATGGCCGGAACCATCACCTTTACCATGATTAAGCCTGACGCAATTGCTGATGGACATGCAGGAAAAATACTGCAACAAATTGAAGCTGCGGGCTTCGAAATTATTGCCTTAAAAATGACTCGTCTATCTCTAGATCAAGCGGGACAATTTTATGGGATTCATAAAGAAAAACCTTTTTACGAAAAACTCATTCATTTTATGTCTTCTGGCAAAATTATAGCCGCAGTACTTCAAAAAAATGATGCCGTAGGAGATTTCAGAAAATTAATTGGAAACACAGATCCTAAAAAAGCCGACGAAGGAACCATTCGTAGGCTCTATGCACGTTCTATGGAAACCAATGCGGTTCATGGTTCAGATTCAGACGACAATGCACGTATAGAAGCAGGATTTTTCTTTTCAAACTTTGAAGTGTTTGAGGATTAGTAGGCAGTTGACAGGTATCAGTGATCAGTGAAGTAAAGGATCCCTGATAAAAAGTATATCATAGCAGAAAGAGAACATTTCAAAGCATAAAAATGTTTGAAATGTTCTCTTTCTACTTTTATTGTATTTCCCTTGTTCTAAAAGGAATTAGTTTCACTACTCCGCCTGAATGATTTTCTTTACCCAACGTTCAGGGATTTTATTCACCAAACGAACTACAAAAAACAAAGTAATTAAAGCCCAGAAAGGTCGAAATAAAAATACCACGTAAGGATTCGCACCTAAAGCCATCATCAATAAACTGTCTTCGATGATGCTATGGCAAAGACCCATCAAACAAAACGCATAAAAAATATCTTTCGCCGGAATGTTGGTTTTCTTTGTTTCTTCAATCATCAATGCACCTCCATACAAAATACCAAGCGTCATACCCACAACAGTAATGGGTATAACAGCAGTATGGATCCCCAACCAATCCATCACCGGTTTAAGTGAACGACTAAACGCATCGATGAATCCGATCGCTTTCAACATCCGCATCAAAGCCATAAGTGCCAAAACCACTAAAAATACCAAGGCAAAACGATGGCATTCATTGAGCAGCCAAGCTGTCCATGTATCATGCCCGGAAGCCGGTAAAGACAAAGCCTCTGGTACATTTACAGGATACTGAAACAAATCAGAAAAACTCAAGATCAAGGATAAACTCCATGCGGAAACGATGGCCAACCCAAATCGCCAGAGAAACATACTGAAAAGAGGAATGCCTGCTTTTCTGGCAATCGAAAGTTCAATGGGAAATGTATGTGCTACCAACATCAATTGACACAAGACGGACGTTTGAGCAACACTTAGTACAGTACCTAAACCTAAAGCATGAAAAGTAATCATCCCCCCATAAATATTGGTAAGCAATGTATTTACCCAAACTAAACCTCCCTCCGGAGGTAAACCTAATAGAACCACCAAAGGACCAAATGCCTTACCTAAATGATCGATGGCATTGGTTTGTTGCAGTAAGCGCACTACAATACTAATGGGAAGCATGATTTTGAGTAAACCCCAATACACCCTTATGCTTTCTGTGAGTAAGCCTTGGAGCAACATCCACCAGGCTTTATAATCGAAAGCTTTGCTCAGCATAAAGCCTATCTCAATTAGAGTTTATAATGATTGAGCAATATGCGTTCAAAAAATTTGCCCCCAATGGTTTGTTTTAACAACACCGATACCTTTTGCAAAAATTTCCCTGAAAGGTAACGCACCTTCGGTTGCGACGTATTGATTATTTTTTCAATCAATTTTCCTACTTCTGCTGGATCGGAAGAATGATGTACCTCTTCATTGATCATGCGTTCCAGCGTAAGTACTTTTTCTTTGTATGGAGAATGATCAGGAATATTAACCTGACGATTTTGTGTAATGCTGGTACTGTAATCACCAGGGTCAACGACACAAGCTTGTACATTGTACGGTTTTAATTCCATGCGCAAGGCTTCCGTAATCATGCCTAAAGATGCTTTCGTTGCACTGTAAATCCCCCGATAAGGAAGTCCCATGTAACCAGCAATACTGCCTACGTTAATGATTAAACCTGAACGCTGTGCTCTCATGGCCGGCAAAACAGCTTGCATGGTACGAAGAGGGCCAAACACATTGGTCTCAAACACCTTTACACTGTCTTGCGGAATACTGTCTTCTATCGCCCCCACCATACCAATCCCTGCATTGTTCACCAACACATCGATTCGACTTTCTTTTTTCAAAAGTTCTGCGATGCCTTCTTTTACAGAAGTTTCATCGGTAACATCCAGTTTGAGGAGATGAAAAGTTTCCGCCTTTGTTTCACTGCTTCTGCTTGTCCCATATACCTTATGTCCAAGCGATGCCAAATGAATACATATGGAGCGACCAATTCCAGAACTCCCTCCTGTGACTAAGATTACTTTTTTCTGCATGATGTATAATGATTGAATCGGCACAAGTATAAAGTTTATTCTTCGTCAAAACAACGAGAATTAATCATCCCAACGTTTATTTCGCAATAAGAAACCGGCATGAACCACAAAACCAAACTTAGACGTTCCTAAAACTTCTGTGTCATAGTACGTTGCTTGAATGGAAATTGGACCTAAGAAAAAATGGTATACAGCACCTGCAGCCGCTACAAATCGAAGTTCTGGCATGTCGGCATAATATTGTGCATCCAGACCAACTCCTCCACTGGGACTATTGTATTTGGCAGGAAACAAATCATAATATGGATGCACTTCTGCCCGTAAGTCTAATTTTTTGGTGATCGAAAAAATATTCGTTAGGCCCGCCGCCAAAAAATTAGACGATCTAAAATCTTCATAATACAAAGTATAACTATCCATAATGGGCATAAAAGGTTTAGCATAAAACGCCGTCGCCTTATGATTAAAAAAGAACGTCTGATTCGAAAAATACGTCTGAAAAGAAACGCCAATACTGTACCGGTTTTTAATGCAAAAATATTTACCTCCTTTCACTTGAAGGGCAAACCAATCTCTATTGGCTTGATAAGAATGAGCAACGCTTGTCCGTATAAGTTGTTTCTCTAATGTTCCTGGGATAAAACTTTCAAGACCTGTGTAATAATTGACATCGGCTTGCAAATAATATCCTTTCGAAGGATATTGAATGCGGTTGAGCTTTGTGTTTTGATACTCTCCCCTGGCCTGAAACATATGAATGTTCGAGTAACTCAATGTATCCCCGGGAAGAATAGCCGATATGATACTATAATTCGATTCGGAGCTGATGTAGCCTGCACTGATCCCTGCGATCCCTTTTTTCCTCACAGCAGATCTTAAACTTAATTTTGCATTCACTTCATTTTGTCTCAAGATGGATTGATTCTCCTGTCCTAATTGTAATAAATTAGCCGTTTGATAAAAATCCCATTTATTATAAGTGAAAGATCCTTCAAGGTATGCCGTGTTATAAGAAGGGAAATAAACTCGTGCCCTCGTATAATTGGACAAATAAAATACTCCGATGTATCCGTTGGAATAAAAGTTATAGCGCCTATTAAGAAAAAAATCTTTTTCGAGACTCAAAAACAAATAACTGATCGGACGATTAGATATCATGCCACCCAAACCGATTTTGAGATCTTTATTGTGTTTTAATTTTAAATTAAACTGGAATGCTTGGCGGTCTTTATGAAAATCCAATGTAGGAGAAAAACGTTCGTATGCTCCACTTTGAGCAAGTACAAAATAACCATTTCGAATAGATCTTAACGTATACTGATTATTATCGTCTGGTTTAAAATATTTTTCTAATTCTCCTGCATTTTTAAATCCTCTTACTTCAACTTTATCAATCACAAACTGATCTTGGTCTTTCAAAAAATCCGCTCTTTTCTGATCGTAATACAAACTGTCTCTTCGCTCTTTTATACTGGCCTTAATCAACGGCATTTTTGACATGGTTTCATTATAACCAATGGCAATCAATCGTCGGGCAGGAGTAAAATCTGTAGACGAATATCCCAGAACTTCCGGTTGAATATAAATATCGTTTGAATCCAATTGTGTCGTATCACTTTTAGAAATCATTAAATAAGTCAGCAGCTTCGAATCAATATACGCTTCATCACTCGAATAAGGATATACAGAAAACACTTTATCCGAAACATTGAACCCTAAAACGATATCAGGCTTAAAAATTTCTTTCGCTCTATTGACAGGGAAATTATTATACAATCCTCCATCAAATAAATACACATCATTAATTTTTTGAGGCGCAAAAAACAAAGGGACTGCCATGGTCGCTCTAAGTGCTTGATTCAAATTGCCCTGAGCCAACACGACTTCACGTTGCGTTAAAATTTCTGCGGCAACACATCGAAACGGAATCATCAGGCTATCAAAATTATATTCCGCTTTTGCAGAAGACTTGAAAAGCTGTTCCATAAGACCTAAGTTCAAAACCTGATCTTTCACCAATGTATTGGCTTTGATATTACTTACAAATGCAGTGTCTAAACCAACCCTAAAACTCACCATGGTTGGATCTTCCATCATTTGTTGGAAAATACTGATTTTGTCTTCCTCTTCTAATCGGCCCGCAGCCCAATTTTGAAATTTTTGGGAGATGACAATGGCTTCCATCTCTTTCGGACTATAACCTGCGGCATAAAACCCTCCAACCAAGCCCCCAATGGACGTTCCGATAACATAATCGATGGGAATACGATTTTCTTCTAACGCTTTTAAAGCTCCAATATAAGCCAAGCCTTTCGCTCCACCACCACTGAATACAATAGCTACACGCTGAGCGTGCAGCGTATTAGAAAAAAAGAACGCTATTAAAAAAGTAAAAAAGAAAGCCTGTCGTTTCACACGCACAATTTACGTAATGAGAACGACAGGCCTTCTAAAAATCTATTTTTTTATTTAAGCAATTGCCATGACAGCATTGTATTCTTTCTCGAAATTAAGGTTCACGCCCATCTCTACTTCAGGAGCTTCTTGTACAGAAATCACATCGATAAGTTTTGACAACTGCTTCACCGCTTGTTCTTTTTTCTCTTCTTGACCTTTAACCCTGATGTTTAAAAAGGTTCTGCCTTTGTATTCAACCGTTTCCAATGCTTCCAAAACAAAGCCTCTTCTTTCCAAGACCAAACCTGCTCTTAATAAGATTCCCTGAGTCTGAACAATTTCTGCTACAAAATGAATGGTTTTCATGGTATATGGTTTAAAAAACAAATGATTGATAATGAAGACTTCTCATGTTTATAAAATCCTAAGTACTGCCTTCCGGCATTTCCATTTTCACAGTAGGAGGATCAATAATCATATTGTCTAAAGACATTCCTGCTGGCACCATTGGATATACATTATCTTCTTTAGCCACTTCTGCATGAATCACACAAGGTCCTGCATGATAGGCCAAAGCTTCCGCCAATACCTTTTCCACATGTTCAGCCGCATCGATATGAAATGCTTTCACTCCGTATGCTTCTGCCAACTTCACAAAATCAGGATTCCCTTCCAGGTCGATTCCTGAATAACGAGACTCTAAGAATAATTCCTGCCATTGACGAACCATCCCTAAATACTTATTATCAATGACTAAGATTTTAATCGGCAACTTATGAATAGCAGCTGTCGATAATTCTGACAAGGTCATTTGAAAACCGCCATCACCAACAACCGTAATGACTGTCTCATTGGGTTTCGCCAACTGTGCGCCAATGGCTGCAGGAAAACCAAAACCCATTGTACCTGCTCCCCCCGAAGAAAGCCAGGTATCGGCTTTATCCGTCAAGTAAAACTGTGCAGCCCACATTTGATGCTGTCCAACGTCGGTTGTCACAATGGCATTGCCTTTTGATAAACGATACATTTCATCGATCACAAATTGTGCCCGAAGCGGATTAGTATTTTCGTATTGGAGGGGGTATTGTATTTTTAAGGTATTCGTATGCGAGACCCAAGGAGCAGTATTGTTACCTTTAATCATCGGCAACAAGGCTTTCAAAACTTCTTTAGCATCACCAAGAGCAAAAGCATCTGGCACCACAATCTTACCGATTTCCGCAGGATCAATATCGATGTGTAGTTTCTTGGCTTGTGGTGCAAACTTTTTAGGATTACCGTTAATGCGATCGTCCCATCGGCTACCTATAGACAAAATCAAATCGCATTCCAACATCGCTTTGTTAGCATATGCCGTTCCATACATGCCTACCATGCCCAAAGACAATGGATGCGTTTCAGGAAATCCTCCTTTACCCAATAATGTAGTCGTCACCGGGGCATTCAATTTCGTGGCCAATTGCATCACTTCTTGGCTGGCACCAGCAATTAAAGCTCCATGACCGACCAGGAGAAGAGGCTTTTGGGCAGCATTCAAGTATTCTGCCAATTGCTCCACTTGATTGATATTGACTACCCTACGAGCCTTATAGCCTGGCAAATTAGGTTGAGCATCAAAGTCTCCATCGAAAGGAGCAGAAGTAACATCTTTCGGCAAATCAATCAATACCGGACCTGGTCGACCGGTCGAGCTGATCAGAAAAGCCTCGCGTACCACACGTGGAATATCGGCTGTATTTCGTACTAAATAATTATGCTTCACAACAGGAAGGCTCAAACCAAAGGTATCGGCTTCTTGAAAGGCATCCATGCCCAACAACGGAGTAATGGTTTGACCGGTCAATACAATCATCGGTACAGAATCCATTTGGGCTGTCATAATACCTGTTACAGTATTGGTTGCTCCAGGGCCACTCGTCACCAAAACCACACCCGGCTTACCCGTAACACGTGCATAACCATCGGCCATGTGTGTTGCTCCCTGTTCGTGACGTGTTAAAATAAGTTTGATCGAAGAATGGTATAAAGCATCAAAAATAGGCAAGGCTGCTCCTCCGGAATATCCAAAAATATATTCCACCCCCATGCTTTCTAAACATCGGATGAGTGCTTTTGCTCCGTTCATTTTTTCTGATTCCATGCTTTTATGCTTATTTCTACAATCAAATATAGATATGTTTGCATTTCTTTTATGGTAAAAAAAACTTATGTATACGATTTCTAGTCTTATTTATTAATTATAATTAATTGATTAATAATTATTTATATTGAAAAATTAAATGAAGGCAAAGCATAAAATCAATAAGAAGGTAAAATACAGTCTTAAGCATTTTTTATATATATTTAAACAATTGAAATACAATCATATAAAACAAAATATACTACGGTGTCAAAAAGCAAAACTAGTCCTGTTTTCGAACTGATTCATGCCCTAAGTAAAAATGAAAAAAGGCACTTTTCTCTTCTCATTGCCAGTTCTGGTCATGCAGAAGATAAAAAAGTCGTCAAGCTTTTTAACTATTTAAACAAAGCAACAGTCTACGATGAAAACAAGCTATTAAAGCAAGTCCCTGAAATCAAAGCCGAACAATTGGCCAACCAAAAATCATATTTATATCAAAAACTTTTACAAGCGTTGCGTCTTTACAACAGTCCTAAAATCACGGACTTACAAATACGCGAACAGATCGATTTTGCACAAATCTTATTCGAGCGAAGGCTCTACAGTCAAGGGCTTTCGGCACTGCGCAAAGCAAGAAAATTAGCGGCTCTACAAGAAAACCTAGAACAACAATTAGAAATATTGAAAATGGAACGTGGTGTTTTACTACAAACCATTGGACCAGATTTAGAAGAAAAAGTAGATGCGCTCATTGCCGATGTACGTAGCTTAAATCAACGCATCAACAATATTCAAACCTTTGCCAACTTATCGATTAAATTGAATTCGTTTTATACGCGCCTGGGTTTTATACGCGATGAACAAGACTACTTACGTGTAAAGGATTATTTCTACGGAAACCTACCTACCTACCAAGAAGAGAATCTTTCATTAAATGAAAAAATACATTTATACCGACTGTTCGCAGGCTATTTTTTCTTTACTCAGGATTTTGAAAACGGTTATTTGTATGCCCATAAACTCGTGTCTCTTTTTGATGAAAACCCACACATTATTCATTCTTCTTTAGAAGCATACATCAAAGCTTTGAATCAATTGTTGATTGTACAACACCGTTTATTTAAGTACTTAGAATTTGTCGACACGAACCGTAAGCTACACAGCATTAGCCGTAACCCAAGTTTTCACATTACAGAAAGTTTGCGAATCACCCTACTTAAATATTATTACATGCATGAAATCAATCGTTATTTCATGACGGGTCAGTTTGAAGAAGGCCTGCAAAAAGTAGTGGATGAACACGAAAAAGAATTGAACGATTTGATTGGCGTACTCGATTTACATTCTTCTCTTATCTTAACCTATAAGATTGCCTGTATGTACCTCGGAGCCAGTAATTATAAAATGACCATCAAATGGATGAACCGTATTGTAAATCAACCCGTAGTCGATATTCGAGAAGACATCCATTCCTTCGCGCGGATCATCAATCTCATTTGTCATTACGAGTTAGGCAACTATGACATCATCACCCATTACATCATTTCAACCTATCGCTTCTTATTGAAGAAAGACGATTTACACTTATTTCAAAAATTCATTTTGAACTTCTTGAAAAACTTAAGTAAAGAAACTGCAGAAGAAGATTTAATGGAACGTTTCGTAAAACTAAAGGTACAGCTCTTGCAATTGGTAAACAGTACTTATGAAAAAAGGGCTTTTATTTACTTCGATATCATTTCCTGGCTAGAAAGTAAAATCGAGAAACGTCCAGTACAAGATATTATTCAACAAAAAGCACACTTAAAATTAAATAAAAGGTCATAAAAAAGCCTCTCTTGAACATTCAAGAGAGGCTTTTTTATGAATTAAACCTTGGCCTTAGTTCAAGACTTTTACCGTTGCTCTTACATTACGAGCATTCGTCTGTCCAGCTACAGGAGTTCCATTGGTAATAGAAGTCACTTTAATCAAACCTTTGCGTCCGTCTTCGGTTTCAAATTTATAGACTCCATCCTCTTCCAAAAGCACATTGGTACCAGACGCAACCGTTAATGCGTCAAGTTGTGTACCCGTAATGGTACCAAAATTAGTACCACCATACACTTCGAGTTTCGTCGTTCTGGAGTTGGCTGGAACGTTAAATTCTGGTGCAGTAACTGCATTTGATGTAGGTACATTAGCAGGAGAATAGAAATAGACAGCGCTAGAGTTGTTGTCTTTATTGCCTCCTGTAAGTGTTACTAAACGGATATCAGCAGATTCCGGAGCATCGTTATAATCAGCGGTGTTTAAAACACTCACTAAACCAGAAGTTACCAATAAACTCGACACGGTAGAACTTTGGCTACCCAAATTTAATGTCGCAGTAGCAAACGTTTTAGACGATGCTCCAGCAGTATATTTCAAAATCACATTGGCAATACCCAAATCTCTGTTTTTAGTCGGCTTGTTGAATGCTCCAGAACCATTCGTAATCCAGATTTGGTATACATCAGTAACTCCTGCTGTTCTTATAGAAATCGGAAGATCAACAATAAAACTCTTCAGGTTAGGGATTTTTAACGAATAGCTATTACTTCCTCCTTGAAACGTTTGACCAAATGCATTGGTAATTGTAGGGAACATCACCGGAGTAAAAGGACCATTATCTTGCGATAACATGACAAAAATTTGATCCATATTATTGCTTCCACTTACATCTAATCTTAAGTTGGCCGATCCATCAGAAGTTGATACTTCCGTTATTAAATTCGCAAGACCCGTGTTCCCCATATTGGTAGACGTTAAAGTCGAGGTGTAGGTCTTTCCTTCCACCGTAGGGGTTGGTTCATTCTCCTTCTTACAAGAAGAAAACATCACCGTTGCTCCCAATAAGGCAGCAGAAAAGTAATACGCTAGTTTTTTCATGGTTTCTAAATTATTGTTATTGAGGGTTTAATTGAGATGATTTGCATCAGTGCAATACTTATACCAAATTTATTAAATTACAGCCGAATTATAACCGATCATCGTCTAAAAAAATAAGACCCCGATAAAAATGCTTAAACCCTTCAATTTCAAAGCCTGGATCGACGAAAACAGGCACTTACTCAAACCTCCAGTAGGAAATCAAGTGGTTTTCAAAGGCAACGACGATTTTATTGTTATGGTAGTGGGAGGTCCAAATTCACGTAAAGACTACCACTACAATGAAGGGGAAGAATTGTTTTACCAACTTGAAGGAGATATTTTCGTCGACATTATAGAAAACGGCAAACCTGTACGTTTGAACATTAAAGAAGGGGACATGTTTTTGCTCCCTCCTCGTGTACCCCACTCTCCGCAACGTGCGGCAAATACTATAGGTTTAGTCATTGAGCGTTATCGTAACGGAAATGAGAAAGACGGATTTTTATGGTACTGTGAAAAATGCAACCATAAACTGCACGAAGACTTCATTAACCTGACCGATATTGTAAAAGAACTTCCCGTCGTGATGGAAAAATTTTACAGCTCCCTCGATTTGAGGACATGCAAGCAATGTGGAACCGTCATGGAACCTCCTAAAAAACTCGTGTGATGAACACTACGGAACTGCTCAAAAAAGCGACACTCCTGGACCGTAACGATATACTTAAATCGTATCGTCGTGAATTTCATTACCCTGGCACAAAAGGCAAAAAGAAAATTTACCTGTGCGGCAACTCACTAGGTTTAATGCCCAAAGGTTTAGAAAAAGCATTGACTCAAGAATGTAAAGATTGGGCGCAATGGGCTGTCGAAGGACATTGGAAAGCAAAAACCCCCTGGGTCAATTACCACAAATATTTTAGTGCATTGCTCGCACCTCTTTGCGGAGCCAAAACATCAGAAGTCGTGGCCATGAATAGCCTCTCCGTCAACCTGCATTTAGCGCTTGCTTCTTTTTACAAACCCACCCAAAAACGTTTTTTAATTTTACATGAAAGCAAAGCCTTTTCATCGGATCTCTATGCGTTAACATCAGCAGTCAAAATGCACGGGCTAAACCCCAAAAATTGTTTGATCGCCGTCGATAAGCTCGATAGTCGACAAATTATTAAAACAATAGAAAAACATAAAGATAATCTGGCCCTGGTGTTATTGGGTGGTGTTAACTATTATTCAGGAGAAGTGGTGGACATGCAAAAAATAACCAAGGCCGGTCATCACGCTGGAGCTTTAGTCGGTTTTGATTTAGCGCATGCTATAGGCAATATCTCCCTGAAACTGCACACATGGAAGGTGGACTTTGCTGTATGGTGCAGTTACAAATACCTCAATTCGGGACCAGGTGCAACAGGAGGTTTATTTGTACATGAAATTCATGGAAACAACCCTCAAACACCTCGATTATCAGGGTGGTGGGGACACGACGAAAAAACACGTTTTGCCATGCCCTCAACATTTGTCCCTACAAAAGGTGCAGAAGGTTGGCAATTGAGTAATGCCCCTGTATTCAATTTAGTCGCACAACGTCTATCCCTAAACTTGTTTAAAAAAGCAGGGTATAAAAATATAATTGAAAAAGGAAGTCGCATGAGTGCCTTCTTTATCGAATGTTTACAAGCTCTTGGAGAAAAAAAAGAAACAGAAAAAAGACCGTATGCCTTCCGTCTCATTACACCTTTAGCCCCTCAAGCCAGAGGTTGTCAACTCTCTTTAGAAATTGAACATGATGGGAAAGATTTATTTGAAGCACTTGAAAAATACGGGGTCATCGGAGATTGGAGAGAACCCAATGTGATCCGTCTAAGTCCTGTTCCCTTGTATAATACCTATACTGAAGTATATCAAGTAGCGGCATTCCTTTGCAAAAAAGCCTATTGGAAGGTGTCATGAAAGAAAAAGAACTTCATAGCATTACCCTTGTTGGCGCAGGACTTGTTGGTTCTTTGCTGAGTATCTTCTTAGCCAAAAGAGGCTTTCGTGTACATGTGCTTGAAAAACGCCATGACCCTCGCTTTTCCATAAAACAAGAAGGGCGATCCATCAACCTGGCACTTAGTCATCGTGGACTCAGGGCATTAAAACAAGCTTCGGAAAAATTACATCAAAACATTTTGTCAGAAAGCGTTCCCATGTACGGTCGGCAAATGCACGATGAACAAGGAAATCTTTCTTATCAAGCATATGGCACAAACCAAGAATGCATTTATTCCGTTTCTCGTGCACGACTCAATACCTGCCTGATCGAAGAAGCAGAGCAACACGGTGTTGTCTTTTTATTTGACCATACCATAGAATATGCCGATCTGGCAAACAAGCAATTACGCATTCAACATGCTGGACAAACCTTTCTCATGGATGCACCCATTCTGATCGCAGCAGATGGAGCCTTTTCGATGATTAGAAAGTCCTTAGAAGAACAAGGAATCTGTACAACAAAAATGGAACGGATTGATCATGGGTATAAAGAACTTGATATTCTTCCTGAACAAGGCCAAAACATTGCACATAAAAATGCCCTACACATCTGGCCGAGAGGAGCCTATATGTTCATTGCCCTGCCTAATTTTGACAACAGCTATACCGGAACTTTATTTTTACCTTTTACAGGATCAACAGATTCTTTTGAAAAACTCACTCGCTCTGAAGATGTTTTTTTATTTTTCAAAACACATTTTCCCGATACCTTACCATTATTACCAGATTTAGAGGAACAGTATACCAACAATCCTGCTTCTTTTTTATGTAATGTATATACCGATCGATGGCATTTTAATACCTGGTTGCTGATTGGAGATGCGGCACACGGTATTGTCCCTTTTTACGGACAAGGCATGAATGCAGGCTTTGAAGATTGCAGGATCCTCGACGAAATTTTAGGCGAAAACCCAAGAGGGTGGAGCGAAATCTTTGAGCGCTTTCAAGCCACACGCAAAAAAAATACCGATGCCATCGCTCGCTTGGCCATGGACAATTTTATAGAAATGTGCGACTTAGTCGCAGATGAAAAATTTTTATTGCGTAAACAAATTGAAGCCGCCTTAACAAAGGCCTTCCCTCACCATTGGAAATCCTTATACAGTGAAGTTTCCTTTTCTGATACACCATACGCCGAGGCCATCGCCATCGGTAAAAGAAACGAAGAAATCATGAATAGCATCATGAACGATAGATTCATTGATCTTACACGTTGGAATGAAAAAGAGGAATGGGAGAAAATAATGAAAGTAGTCAGTGGTCAGTAGTCAGGTATCAGTGGTCAAAAGCTCTTTTATCATGTAAATATGTATGGTATCGACTGATACCTGACCACTGACTACTGATACCTATTTTACCAAGACGTGTTTCACATCCATCGTAAATGATTTGAAATTTAATACCACAGAGTCTTGTGAAACCGATGTCAAATCTTTACTGTATTTTTCACCTTGTGCCGGTTCAAAATGAAGTTGTTTGTTATCTTCAGAAACAATCCATTTCCCTGCTTCTTGTTTAGTGCCTTCGGTATAGTTGTAAGAGCCGTCTTCATTAAACTCATAAGCATAAGGGCCAAACAATTCCGGATCTTGTTCGGAACCTGCCATAGTCAATTTTGAAACTTTCCAAGAGCCTTGAAGGTTATCTTTGGTGCTTTTAGAGCAAGCAATAAAAACGACACAGAAAAAAAGAGCAATACCTGTTTGTAAAAACGTGTTCATGATTTTTATTTTTATGTGATCAATTATATTTTTTGTTCTCCTAACCACCCTAAAGGAAGCACCCTTCGTTTTTTCTTCAACCCAAATTTTTGGATGGCGAACGTTTCCAAATAAGTTACCATTTCATCTACCGAATCGGTATATAAAAACAACCCCAAATCATTTGGAGATATTGTACCTTGTTCAACCATATACAACACATGCTCGTAAACATGTTTATAAAATTCTTTCCCAAACAATACGATAGGGAAACGTTCCATTTTATTCGTTTGCACCAAAGTAATCGCTTCAAAAACTTCATCAAGCGTACCCATACCACCGGGCATACATACAAAAGCATATGAATATTTACTCAACAAAACTTTCCTAACAAAGAAAAACTTAATGTCCACACTATGATCGAGGTAAGGATTCGCATATTGTTCCATCGGTAATATGATATTACATCCCACAGAACGCCCACCTGCTTCTTTTGCTCCACGATTTGCCGCTTCCATAACACCAGGACCTCCTCCTGTCATCACCGTAAAGCCCATTCTGGCAAGGGCTGCACCTACTTGCATTGATTGTTGATAATAGGGATGGTCTTCTTTAAAGCGTGCTGAACCAAATACGGTTACACAAGGACCAACAAAATGAAGTTTTCTCACGCCTCGAAGAAAATCCCTGAACACGTTGATTAAAAACATCAGCTCTTTTCTTCTTGATCTTGGCCCTTCGAGGAAATACCTTTCCTCGTTTTGATCATCATTTAAAACATTCGGATTGTTTTGATTAACAGATTCTTTCAATGTGTACTTGTATTTTTAGTAGAAAATCAAATTTATAAATTCTTTAGTTATCGCAAAAGAATTGTTTTCTATCTTAACGTATCTTTACACATCAAGGTTCTACTGTCATGCGTTTAACACATTTAAAAATTGTATTCCTGTTTTCTCTTTTCTTATTCTGTACTTCATGTACCAAGCATAAAAATGAACATCCTTCCCAAAAAAGTACTCCAACCGATAGTGTTATCCTGTTCAACGACTCTACAGCAGCGGCCAATCGGATCATGTCAGAAAACCTATTCGTTTTATGAACCTACATCTTTCTATAGAACGTTACATTGATAAAACTCGTTAATCGGCTAGTCGCAAATCGTAGTTACAGTAAATTCGTCCGACTCCTTTGCAAACCACACACAGGCAAAGTTTTTGTAAATCCCGATGCCTATGGACTTCCAAGCATACTCTTTCCATATTCCTTTGTTGACCATGACCATGTTATGCCCAGTGCTGCCTTTCCAAGAAGTGAGTGCCTTTTCAGCATCAACTACAAAATCAGAACTTTCTGACCCGTAAGCGATTTCAAATCCATCGGCGTTAAATTGTGCAATCTCTCGTGGCTTATTCCACATGCATTGAGGCTTGGAATGCTTGGCGTCGTAACAACAGGCGTTCCATGTACCCTGATCAGACCAGCTGTGAAAATTGCATCCCGGTTTTTTATAGGGTGCTTGCTCACTTAAATCCTTCGCATGCGCTTGTGCTACTTTCATTAAAGAAGCAGAAAGTGGAATAGCTTTCAGTCCCTTTTGCCTTCTGTAAGCCATGATCAAATCGTACAGTTTCTTTTCTTCCTTTGAAATGCACCTTTCTATAGGTCTAGGCTTTACGCGTTCTGTAAACCCTGCACTTAAACAAGTAATCATCAAGAGTACAATACATAATTTAAGAGCCTTGTTCATCGTATTTTAAAATATTTTACTTAGTTTGGTTTTTATACATGCTTCATTAAACGTACACTTATGCTTCATCTACTCGTACGAAATTTTGTTGTTTTTATTGGAATAGTATGTACTCTAATCCTAACACAAAACTTCTCTTTCGCCCAACCAAAAGAAAACCATCCTGTTAATGGCATTTGGGCGGATTCCAATACTACCGCCTTCACCAATGGATATGCTATATTTTCTGTCGACACACAAGGAAAATTAGCCGTCACTCATTATGTAGAGTTCAACGGAACACCGATGGTTGAAAAAGGAATTGGTTTTTGTACCCACAATACCTTAAACTACGACGTGTTTGTCACAAAAGCCATACCGGGATGGTCTGTGACAGGACAACATACCCTTACTCTTTCTGAAGACGGCAACACGTTAAGAGGACATTATAAAGATGCCAAAGGCAATACAGGGCCTTTGGTATTCAAGAGGTTGTATAAGTAAGAGTAAGAGAGCGAAGAAAGAGTTTCTGTTTCTTCACTCTCTTTCTTTAATTACTATGCCCTTGTTTTTTTTCCTGACACAAGTCCACAAAACTTTCCAGCACTTTTAAGCAGCCTTCTTTTGCTTCCAACATGCCCATATGGCCCACCTTATCGAGGATATACACCACGCTCTGAGCAGGCATAGAACATTGTTCTAAACTTTTATCAAAAGGAACCGAGGTATCATTTTTACCTATGATAAACAAGACCGGAACCGCTATGGTTTTTAATACTTCGGTACGGTCCAACCTTTCTTTCATGCCAATGGTAGCCGCTACCACGCCTTCTTTTGAACTTTGTGCTGCTCGTAATTTTAGGTTTTGTATTTCCTTCGCTAAACGTACTCTATTGCCTAGATAAAACAAAGGCTCTATAAAATTATCGGTAAACGCTGCTACGCCTTTGTCTTGAATATAGGCTGCTACCTTATCACGACTTTGTTTTTTCTCTTCATTGTCGGCGAAAGCCATCGAATGAAACAAACCTATACCATTCAAGCGTTCAGGATATAATTCAGCAAAAGCCAAGCTCACATAACCTCCCAAAGAATGGCCTATCATAGTCACTTTTTCTTCTCGTGTTAATGTCGCATCCAGAAGCTCATGCACCCGCCTGGCATAATATTCCATGCTGACCGCTTCTGCAAACTCCGGTTCGCTGTCTCCGAAACCTGGCAAGTCAAGACAAATCACCTGATGGTCTGAAGACAAGTGTTCGGCATAATCGTTCCACAAGCTTTGATCTTCACAAAAACCATGTATTAAAACAAGTGTTGGACCTTTTCCTTTACGTGTATGTGCAAGCATAATAATCTATCCCAATGGTAGTCCATAAAGTTAAAACCTTTTTACTAACTTCGCACGACAAAAGGTTTATCCTATTGATTTAATGCTTTATGAAAATACTACAAACTGCCGAACGCGTTTCTCCTACTGATCTTTCCGATAATTATGTTTTTCAACGTTCCATACTTGCCTATTATGAAGCGGCAAACATTGTACACGGGAAGGTATTAGAACTTGGTAGCGGTGAAGGTTATGGCATAGAACTTCTGGCTCCAAAATCAGAGGTTTATGTATGTGTCGACAAACACATGCCAGGTATTGATTTTTCTAAATATCCCAATGTAGAATTCAAACAAAGTACTTTCCCTCCTTTGCATGGTTTTGCAGATAACACATTCGATTTTGTCGTCACCTTTCAGGTCATTGAACATATTCCAAACGACAACTTGTTTGTACAAGAAATTGCACGTGTTTTAAAACCTGGTGGTAAAATGATCGTGACTACACCCAACAAAAAAATGTCGATTACCCGTAATCCCTGGCATGTGAGAGAATACACGATTACAGAATTGGAAACCCTCTTACTGAAATCTTTCCAATCTGTAGAAAAGAAAGGGGTTTCAGGCAATGCAAAAATTATGGAGTACTACCATAAAAACAAAGCTGCTGTAAGACGTATCACTCGTTTTGATGTATTTAATTTACAGTACCTCCTGCCTCGCCAAGTGCTTCAAATTCCTTACGATATTTTAAACCGCATGAACCGTAAGAAATTGTTAGAAAACAACACAGGCTTGGTCTCGGAGATTACAAAAGAAGATTATACCGTACAAGCAGCAGATGAACAATGTTTCGATTGGTTCTATATTGCTACGAAAAAATAAGCTCCTGTCTACAACTGACTAATTAAAGCTTCCCCACACAAAGCACGCACCGCATCGGCAATACTTTTAGGATCGTAACCACATTCGGTGTGGAGTTGTATTTGTTCACCATGTTCCACAAAACGATCGGGCATTCCTAAACGAACCACCTTCGCTCCATAGCCATGATCAGCCATAAATTCTAACACGGCTGTTCCAAATCCACCGACGATGGTTCCGTCTTCTATCGTAATGATTTTACGGAATTTTTTGAATATGCGATGCAACATCTCTTCATCGATGGGTTTGGCAAAACGCATGTCGTAATGTGCCGGAGAGATTTCCTCTGCACTTAACATGCTTATGGCTTCGGTCACGTAATTACCAATATGGCCAATGCTCAAAATGGCAACCTCTTCGCCCTCTTTTACTATTCGCCCTTTACCAATTGGAATCAACTCAAAGGGTGTTTTCCAATCGGACATCACACCTTGACCGCGAGGATAACGAATAGCAAAAGGTCCCTGATCATCTTGTTGAGCCGTGTACATCAAATTTCTCAGTTCCTGCTCGTTCATAGGAGCAGAAACAATCAAATTAGGAATACAACGAAAATAAGGAATATCGAAAGCCCCGTGGTGCGTCGGACCATCGGCTCCAGCCACACCCGCACGGTCTAAGCAAAACACTACGTTCAAATTTTGCAAACAGACATCGTGTATGACCTGATCATAGGCACGTTGCATGAAACTGGAGTAAATATTACAAAAAGGGATCAAGCCTTGTGTGGCGAGACCTGCAGATAACGTCACCGCATGTTGTTCGGCGATACCCACATCAAACGCACGATCGGGCATGGCTTCCATCATGATGTTTAGGGAAGAACCGGAAGGCATCGCAGGGGTAATGCCCATTACCTTCGGATTTTTCTCTGCCAATTCTACCATCGTATGACCAAATACATCCTGGTACTTCGGCGCTTGAGGCTCGTCATAATGTTTGGTTTTAATGACACCCGTAATTTTATCGAACTTACCAGGGGCATGCCACTTCACCTGATCTTGTTCTGCTAAAGCATATCCTTTACCTTTTTTCGTGATGCAATGCAAAATTTTAGGACCAGGTATATTTTTTAAGTCGTTGAAAATATGGACCAAATGATCCACATCATGTCCATCGACAGGACCAAAGTACCTTAAATTGAGGGATTCAAATAAATTGCTGTGTTTGAGTAGAGTCGCTTTTACACCACTTTCAATTTTAGAAGCAATGGCTTGGGCATTAGTACCCATATCACCAAATCGACCCAAAATACGCCAGATTTCATCACGTATCTTATTGTATGTCTGAGAAGTAGTAATATCAACTAAATAATCTTTCAGGGCTCCTACATTAGGATCAATGGCCATGCAGTTATCGTTTAATACAATCAACAAATTGCTGTTTGTAACACCTGCATGGTTCATGGCTTCAAAAGCCATTCCAGCCGTCAAGGCTCCATCGCCGATGACAGCGATACAATGGCGGTCTTTTTCCTGTTTATACTCGGCACCCATGGCCATACCTAAGGCCGCCGAAATGGATGTTGAAGAATGTCCTACACCAAAAGCATCGTATTCACTCTCTGCACGTTTGGGGAATCCTGAAAGTCCTTTGTAAACACGATTGGTATGAAAATCATCACGACGACCTGTCAAAATTTTATGTCCGTAAGCTTGATGTCCCACGTCCCAAATCAACTGATCATAAGGCGTATTGAAGACTTTGTGTAAAGCTACAGTCAATTCTACCACACCCAAACTCGCTCCAAAATGCCCCCCATATACCGATACCTGATCGATGATGAACGTACGTAACTCATCACACAAGACGTGCAATTGCTCCGAATTGAGCGATTTCATGTCAGCGGGTGAATTAATTTGCGAAAGTATGGATTCTGGCTTTATCAACGTATTTTTACTCCAACCAACAAATATAATGAATTTCTGTTTTAATACGGCAGTATAAAAGATTGTAAACAAGGTTATCGACAGCTTATCCACCCCTTAAAGTGGAAAAAATATACTTCAATACCGCAAATCTGAGCCCGAATAAGCCTAATTTTAGCCTGTGAGTTTCGAGATCAAGCTGCCTCTTTTTGAAGGTCCATTCGACCTGTTGTTGTTCTTCATTGAACGAGATGAATTGGATATCTATGATATTCCGATTTCTAAGATCACCAACGATTTCTTAGAATACATCCACCATCTGGAAAAAATGAACGTGGAAGTAGCCAGTGAATTTATTTTGGTGGCAGCTACCCTGATGCGAATCAAGGCGAGAACACTTTTACCTCGTCCTCAAATCGATGAACAAGGAAACGAAGTCGATCCGCGAGAAGAGTTAATTGCTCACTTGTTGGAATACAAAAAATACAAATCGGTTATTCAAGAGTTATCACAATTGGAAGAGGAATCTTTACAACGTGAAAAACGAGGTAATATCCTGAAAGAGATTAAACAACTTTCTGAAACCAACAATGTAGAAGCTGAATTACAAGACATCGACTTGTACAAGTTGTTGAAAGTATACGAAAAAGTATTGTTGCGTTGTGAAGAGGAAAAAAACAAACCGATTCACAAAATTATTCAATACCCCTATACGATAGAAGGTCAGAAAGAATATATTTTAACTAAAGTGATGGAAGGCAAAGGTCGCGTATCTTTTGTCGATGTCATTACCGATAATGCCACGAAGATCGGTGTCATTTATAATTTTTTAGCCATCTTAGAATTACTCCAACTGAACAAAATCAGAATCTACATCGGGGAAGGATTTAACAATTTCTGGGTAGAAGAATCCGATGGCACTGATCAGTTGATTTTAGATGAAAATCCCTAACCGCACTACCTTTATAAATTTGTACCGTTAATATTTACGCATGGCACTATACATCATTGCAATAGGTGTTTTATTTATGGTATTGGAACGTATTGTTCCTGATCAAAAACTACCACACGTGAAAGGTTGGTGGATGAGGGTTTGTATTTTGAATCTTTTTCAAATAGGCATTCTTTTTTTAGGAAAAGTAACATGGGATCATTGGTTTCAGGGTCAATCTTTTTTTCATTTATCAAATGACCTCAACGCTCCTGTAGGTGGCTTCATCGCTTATTTAGTGATCACCTTCGTTTTTTACTGGTGGCACCGATGGAGGCATACCATCAATTTTTTATGGCTAACGATGCATCAAATTCATCACAGTCCACAACGTATCGAAACCATTACCTCTTTTTATAAACATCCTTTAGAAATCATTTGCAATTCCATTCTCATCGGCATGGTTAATTTCTTAATACTTGGACTTAACTTAGAATCTGCAGCATGGTGTATTTTGTTTACAGCCATTGGTGAATATTTCTACCACATGAATGTAAAAACACCACATTGGTTAGGTTATATTTTCCAACGTCCAGAAATGCATCGCATCCATCACGAACGCAATAAGCATTACCATAATTTTTCCGATTTGCCACTTTGGGACATGCTTTTCGGTACCTTCAAAAATCCTAAAGACATGTACGAAGCATGTGGCTTTAAACCTGAGCGGGAATACAAATTAATCGACATGTTGCTTTTCAAAAATGTAAACAATCCTTACGCTTCTAAAAAACGACCATGAGGAAGGTAGTTTACATCATCATCATTGCGGTAGGGTTATTACAAGTGACAGGATACCTCTTGGGAAATAAAACGCTTCGTGGCTTAGGCATGGCGACTTGCTCCTCTCCTTTACCCATCGTTTTTACGGAAGTAAAAGGAGTGGAAACCTTTGCCAGTGATTTCTTTATTCAATACATTGACACCAATGGAGTACAAGACATAACACCCATTACTCCTGCTCTCTACTCAAAACTTAAAGGACCATACAACCGACGTAATATCTATGGAGCTGCCATTGCTTACGGTCCCGTATTAAAAAAAGACCTTTTAGAATCGATTTTAAGATATGGGTTTTGTAAACAAATTCTTTTAGAAGAAATGGATCTTCCCTTGACTGGAAAAGATTATAAAATCATCATTAAAACAAAAACCGCCGGACGAACGGATGAGTGGGTATTAAAACCAAGCTGTACACGTTGAAAAACTATTCACCTTATCAATTCGCTTTCTTTAGAATGATATTGGGTCTTTACCTGGTAGCACACTTCGCCATGTTACTTCCTTATGCTTCAGAAATTTGGGGGCATGCAGGATTGTTACCCGATGCTGGACTTAACCTCACACATGGGTTTTTCCCTAATATTCTAAATGTATTCGATTCTTCTTTCGTTGTCACGGCATTTGTAGCTTTTTTGCTTCTTTGTGCTGTATTGTTTGTATTAGGGATACAAAGACCTCTCGTCGCATTTCTGCTTTGGTACGGTTGGGTATGTTTGTTTGATCGCAACAACCTGATCAACAATCCGGGCTTGCCTTTTGTAGGTTGGATTCTTTTATGTTGTACAGTTATTCCTCGCGGTGAACCCTTAACGCTATTTACTTCCAGGAAAGAAGATTGGAAATTCCCTCTTTGGTTGTTCATAGGCGCATGGACAATCATGTCCATCAGTTATACCTTAAGTGGTATCGATAAACTGAATTCTCCGAGCTGGTACGATGGGAATGCCATCATGCATTTATTAAACAATCCATTGGCCAGAGATTGGGGTCTACGAAACTTTTTCTTGTCGTTTCCGAAAATCCTTCTTCAATTCATGACTTGGGGAATACTCTTCATCGAAGTGAGTTTTCTTCCTTTGGCACTATGGAATAAAACAAGACCTTGGATTTGGCTTGCTATGATTGTCATGCATTTGGGCATTCTGCTCATCGTTGACTTTGCAGACTTAACACTCGGCATGCTCATGATTCATGCCTTTACATTTGATGCCTCCTGGTTAAAACCAAGCAGAACTTCCGCTACGAAAAACATCGTGTTCTTCGACGGCGTATGCGGACTATGCAACTTCTTTGTTGATTTCTTATTAAAAGAAGACCCAGAAGATGTTTTAATTTTCTCCCCCTTACAAGGAGAAACAGCACAAACGTACATCCCAAACATTGACTCTTCCAATTTAACCACCGTAGTGTTTTACACCGCAGATAAAACCTATACCAAGTCCGATGCCGTAATTGAAATATTAAAAAGTATAGGGGGTATCTGGAAACTGGTCGTTGTTTTAAAAGTCATTCCAAAACCAGTACTTGATGCTGGTTATACGTTTATCGCTACACACCGCTTTGAGTGGTTCGGACAAAAAGAAACCTGTAGAATGCCTACTCCAAAAGAACGTGGCAAGCTTTTGAACTAAATGACTATAACTATCCGCATACCACACCTAAAATTACCCCGCATGAGTTCTCCACAAACAAATGGCTGATGTTATAATGCGTTATGGCGTGCGGAGCAAGTCCTGCTAAGAAGTCTTTATTGATATACGGATAGTCATTTAAACCAATTGAACCCTGGTCAAAGGGAAATCAAAAAGATTCTAAAAAATAAGATACTTCCTGTAACTTTTCCCAAAGTTCTTACACTTACTGATAAGATGGGCAAAAAACCATACATGAAATCAGGATCCATAGAATATAAACAAGAAGAATTTATGCAGCTGTACAATCCTGTACATCTGCGATTAAGTCGTTACTGTCAAGCCCAAACCAAATCATACGAGGAAGCTCGAGACCTCATGAGTGAAACGGTATTGGTAGCGTATGAACAATTTGATAAGCTAAGAGATCAAGAAACCTTTCTATACTTTCTTTTTGGCATCGCACGAAACCTCTTGCTACAAAAATTAAGAAAAGAAAAACTCATGTTTCTTTTTCGACAAAGTAGAACTCCTTCTTCTTATGAAGAGGAAGCCAAAGGGCCTGGACATGTAGATAGCCTTATTTTACAAGAAGCATTACAACAACTCCCAACACCCCAACGTGAAGCCATTGTATTATTCGAAATTTCAGGGTTTTCCCTTCAGGAAATTTCCGCCTTACAAAAAACAAGTTTGTCAAACGTCAAACAAAGGCTATTAAGAGCACGCGCTAAATTAAAAGTATTATTGAACGATCGGGAACGCACAGAAAGCAATTCTATCGCTCTTCATATCAACTTAAAACAAATCTGATTTTATGCCAGAAACAGATAATATACTAGATCAACTGTTCGAAAAAGCAAGAAATGCAGATCCCTTGTTTTCTCTGAACGAAATAAAAACATCGCTGAATACTCCGCGACCAAAATCGTCTTTATTCTCCAACCATTGGATATATATTTCACTCTCTTGTGTGATTGGAATGGTGATTTTGTTAAGCACTTATAAACAGGAGGAACCTGAACAAGAAAAGTCAAAGCACTTTATCCCTATGCAGGAAAACAGAAATTTGTTAGAAAAACAGGAAACACACCTAAAAGAAGAAAAAAAAGAGCTTGCTGTGAAAAAAGTAAAACGTATGGCAGCAAACCATTCAAACATCCCAAAAATCATAGTACCTGATACACTGACCATTGTACAGGACTCTTCTTCTGTCATGGTATCTCTTATGAAACCGGACTCCTTAACGATAGATTCTACCTATAAAACCCCTGAACATTTCATTCCTACACCAGAAACAAAAATCTCTGGCCTGGTGATTTACAAGTTTTCCAATGTCGAAAGCATTCGGCTGTATCAATCACGGTTAGCAGATGCCGGTATTCGGTTAGAAATAACCGAAATAGAATACGATAAAAAATATCCCGATAACATTATTCAACTGGCAGCAGATCTTTTCGTTCAAGACTCCTTTTATAAGAGTATCAACATCACTGACTTTAAGGAGTTACGGATTCAATGGGAAACGGAAAGCTCTGGAATCACAAAAATAAAATCGGTCAGCATATTAGATAAGTTCTATATGCTGAAAATGCTGTAACTATCTTTTCTCTTTTTTTACTGTACAACCATGAAAAAGTTAATCCTATTAGCTTTAATGGCTTCGCCATGCCTAAGCTTTGCTCAATTGGGCTTTATTATCCATAAACCCTTCAGCGGTGAGCCTTTATTTTGCAATGATATTGCCTGCTTAAGCAAAGCAAGAGTAGCCAAACAATTCAAAAAAAGAAAACACCAATTCAATTCAACACCTTCACCTTGTCAAGCCAAAAGCAAAGACACAAAGCAGGAAAAAATCATTACTCCTGCTAAAAAATATTTTTTACCCGATCATGACAGCATTCATCACATCGTACCCATAATATATTCACACGAAGAGATGCAAACCAAAGATATTCTTTTCCCTTACGATGAATATACGCTCGATACTACAGGCCGTCAAACATTAGATGAACTCGCAAGCTATTTTATACGCCAGAACATAAAAACAATCTATATCCATGGACATACAGATTCATCCGGCAGCATAAGCTATAATCAAGCTCTTTCTCTGAAAAGAGCAGAATGTGTGAAACAATATCTTATTGAAAAAGGAATTCCTTCCCATTTTTTGTATACAAAACACTTTGCCTTCTTTAACCCAGTACTGTCCAATAACTCAGAAAAAAACAAATCCTTGAACAGAAGAGTAGAAATACGATGGGAATAATGACGGATGGCGGTATTAAATAAAATACTTTGCAGTACATAATGAACATTTTTCCAATCCAGACCGCTGAGAACAGGAAAAGATCCTGTTTTCAACGGATGATTTAAATAATGTTTAGGTAACGATAAGCGGATAGTCATTTTTTGAAATATACATTACATGAATACGATTTTTAAGATATCCTGCTATAAATTGAGTTTTGTTGTCACGGAAAGTTGTGAAGTTTAGAATATGAAAATAATCTTTTTTGTTCCGTTTTTTCTGTGTGCATGCACAATAACCTTTGCTCAAAAAACACTCGTATTGCAACCTGATCCTACAGAAGGCAAAGATGCAAACATTATAGACTATTCTCCGGATGCCAATATCGGATCCGTCACTTATATACACATTGCCAAATGGACACATAACGGGGACCCAAGCAGGGAGCGTGCTTTGATTGCTTTCGACCTTTCTTCCATTGCCAGCGATGCCACTATTCTTTCTGCAACCCTTTTTTTATATGCGGATGCTTTTACACCAGGAGTTCCGGCACATACACTCGTAACAACCAATGCCTTTTTGGTACAAAAAATAACCAGCCATTGGGATGAACAAACCGTAAGTTGGAACACAAAACCCAACGTTACCTCTTTGCATGAAATCACATTACCTCCGACAAACATCACAACACAAAATTATGAAATTGATGTCAAATCACTGATTGAAGACATGATAACAGATCCAAGTCATAGTTTCGGATTTATGTTCAGCTTATTGGATGAAGTGACACTATACAACTGTATTAATTTCTTTTCCAGCGAAAGTCCTTTCCCGAGTACAAGGCCTAAATTAGAAATTACATACCTCGAAACTCCTGTTGTAAACCCTCCTAAACCTCCAACATTAGCAGCCGTTAAGGTATATGAACTCATTACTCCTAACCAAGACGGAAAAAATGACTTTCTTTTCATCGAAGGATTAGAAGATTATGCTTCTTATGACATCTCAATTTACAATCAATGGGGAAATGTAGTTTTTCACTCTGAAAATTATGCCAACGATTGGAATGGGTCGAATCTTGTTGGGGGAATGTACTATTATATAGTAAAAATCAACAACACCACATTATCTGGAGAATTATATTTAGACAAATGAAGGGCATCGGCATAAATATGTTTTTTATGCTGCTTTTGGGCAGTTTGTCCAGGAATTTACTTGCACAGCATGAACCCTTGTTTTCCCAGTACATGTTCAACATGGTACAAGTAAATCCTGCTTATGCAGGAAGTACCGAGAAATGCAACGCCACCTTAATGTATCGAAAACAATGGGTCGGGTTTGATGGAGGACCTGTCATACAATCTTTTAACGTCAATACCCCACTAAGTCATAACCGGATAGGATTAGGAATACAACTCTTAAATGAGACTCAAAAGATTCACAAACGTTTTTCTCTAAACATAGCTTACTCATACAAAATAAAGATTAGGAAAGGTATGCTCGCTTTCGGACTTTACGGAGGCCTTCAACAATCAAGCATCGATTATTCTAAACTGGCCATTAAAGATGCCGACGATAAAGTCGGCATCAACAGAAGTATTATTCCTGATTTCGGAGCAGGGGCTTATTACCATAAGAAAAAATACTATGCCGGACTATCAGTGAGGCATTTGATGAATTTGAGTCACTTATCTGAAACCGCATCCCTTTCTTATCGGCAACACCTGTACGGAACAGCAGGATACCGCCACACACTGTCTTCCCGCTTTGAACTTATTCCTTCTTGTCTTGTCAAGTACACGGCAGGGGCTCCTGTACAGATTGATTTAACGGGACATATCAAATACGATGAAAAAATTTGGGCTGGCCTGTCTTACCGAAGTGCTGACGCCATGAGCTTACAAGCGGGTATTGATTTAGGTAAATTAATCAACCGCACACAATACGACATTAAAATGGGTTATGCTTATGATATGAGTTTTTCAACCTTACAGCCGTACCACAAAGGAAGTCATGAATTGATGCTTAGTGCTAATTTTGGTTGGGGAAAAACTGTAAAACAATTAAACAAAAAAAAGACTCTCGTGTCTCCTTTGTTCTTTTAGACTTATGAAGTTATGCTTCCTTGTATTCCTGATCTGTTTTTCTTCTTTTGCATTGAAAGCACAAGACAGCATTCCTTCCAACCTTCTAAAAGCTAATCTTTTTTTTGCAAAACGGGAATACCTCAATGCTATTGATCTTTACTTGCGATGTGCCCATCACACGAGAAAATACATCCCTTATGAAAGCAAGGTTTTGCAACGTTTGGGCGATTGTTACAGAATGCTAAACAACAACGATGCCGCCGAAAAATGGTATGCTAAAGCCGTTCAAAATGATCGTCATCCGTCCGATTCCTCTCTTTTCTATTATGCAGAAGTATTAAAGAAAAATCAAAAATATCCTGAAGCCAAGGCGCAATTGTTAAAACTGACTGACCTGTACCCCGACAGTTTACTCTTGCAATTGCATGCGGCATCCTGTGATTCCGCTATCATTTGGAGTACGATGAACACTCCCTACAACGTTTACCCCCTTAAAAGACTCAATTCCGAATACTCCGACATTACTGCTGTTCCATTTGACAATGGAATTGTCTTTTCATCCAATCGAGAAGATGTCTTGCTGAAACGAAAAAGCGAGGAAAGTAATGATCCTTTCTATAATTTATTTTTCGCCAAAACGGATAGCATGGGCAACGTAAAAAGCATCTCTTCGTTCTCTCAATCCATTAATTCCAGTCAGCATGAAAATGCTCCTTTTTTCAACAGCGATTATTCCATTGTATACTATACAGCAAATCATCTTGATAAGGACAATGTCCTTCGTTTAAAACTGTACAGTGCAGAATATAAAAAAAACAGCTGGAAAAACATCCAAGGTTTTTTCTTGAACGACAGCTGTTATTCTTTTGCTCATCCTTCCATCGATCGGAATAATAAAATGTTCTTTTTTGCTTCTGACTTGGCCGGTGGATATGGCGGTACAGACATCTATGTCTGCTTCAACATCAAAGGAAAATGGTCTGATCCTGTCAATTTAGGGCCCGTAATCAATACGCCTGGAAACGAGCTCTATCCTTTTTATCACGAATCCGGCATGCTCTATTTTTCTTCCAACGCACATCAAGGCCTAGGCGGTTACGATATTTTTGAAGCTTCACAAAAAAACGGTGAATGGATAAGCATCGCCAACATGAAAATGCCGATTAACTCTTCCTCCGATGATTTTGGAATTTACCTTGATGAAACTAAGGAACAGGGTTACTTTTCTTCCAATCGACCAGAAGGTTCAGGAACAGAAGATATTTACAGGATAGAAAAGAAATAAGAGATACGCTATGCTTTATTTTCCAAATAAGTTTCTCACGCTGTCTTTGTATGACTTCGTACGTTTCTGGTAAAAATCAACCGCTGGGTCTTCCGTCATTTCCTCCTTGTTTTTTTCAACCGGTTTTAGCTGAAGATCCTTCTCCTCAACAGTTTCTTTTATAAGCAGAGAATCTACTCCCTTACTGTCCTTATCGGGTGAAAAGGTTGCGATGTCCTTCTCCTTAAACGATTCTAAAGCCTCTTGTTTGAATGTTTTCTTCACAGGTTGTACAGAAGATTCTTCTTTATCTGCTTTCAACTGATTGCTTCCAGGAGAGACTGGTCTTATCGTTTTCTGAATTGTGTTGTTGTTTTCAAATGGTTGTATCGCATTTCGGTTCTCATCTGTATGATCATAAAATATGAAAAACACAATCGAAAGCACTACACTTGTAAAGATCAACCAGAAGAAACCCGATTTCCCCCAAGAGGATTTCCTTACTTTTTCTTCAGGAAGCTTGCTTTTAATTTTAGCCAACACGTCTTGAGAAGGTTCTGCACGAAATCCTTCAAAAGATTTTCGATAGAGATTTTCCATCGGATCCGTATGTTCAGGAGATTCCTTATGCATGGTCTGGATTATATTTTTTGTGAATCTCTGCCAAAAGTTGTTTGGCTTTGAACAACTGTGATTTAGAAGTACCTTCATTGATGTTCAGTATCTCTCCAATCTCCTTATGAGAATATCCTTCTATTACATACAGGTTAAACACGATGCGTTTACTTTCCGGCAACTGAAGGATAAAATTCAAAAGTTCCTCATGAGACAAGTCATCGTATACATCTTGATTTCCAGAAGAAAATTCTTGCTCGACATTTTCTAATTCTAAACTTTCTGTAAGGACATCCTTCCTTCTGAACTGGGACAAAATTTCATTTACTGTTATCCTTCTTGCCCATGCTTCAAATGGACCATCTCCCCTGTAAGAGTGAATGTGTGTAAATATCTTTATAAAGGCTTCCTGCAAGCAATCTTCTGCGGCAGCCTTTGACTTGATGTACCGAAGACACACTCCAAACAATAAGGCCGCCAGCTCTTTGTACAAAGCGGTTTGAGCATGGATGTCGTTTTTTTTACACCCTTCTATGATATGAAGAATAGAATTGGTACTGTGCATGGTAATGACACCAATATATGTATTTAAAAATACACCCTCCTAGTACTGTATGCTAAATTTTATTTTTCAGTAATTTTTCAAATTTCACGGCAACCATTCAAAACCGATTTGCATCATATTGAATAGGGACAGGATTCACCTGTTTTAAACCTGTTGAAATGTGTATGAAAAATCGACTTGAAAAATTAAGCCAATGCCTTTTCTTCAGAAGCATATTACTGAGTATGTGCTTATGTTCCACAGTACCTGATACCGTAGCTCAAGCTGTACAATTTCAAAAAGTGTATGGAGGAGCAAGCTATGACGAAGGCAATGCCGTTTTACAAACCGACGATGAAGGTTTCATTATAGCTGGCAATTCCTATAGTTTTGGAGCTGGTGACTATGACGGATATGCTGTAAAAACAGACAAGAACGGGACTGTTTTGTGGTCTAAAACATACGGTACTACTAATTTCGATGCTTTTAACGACGTCGTCATAATGCCTGACAAAGGATATTTATTTGCCGGATCTTCTTCCACCATAAGCAGCTGGGGAGACGCTGCAAGCATGTATTACATCGTACGTACGGATTCGGACGGACAGGAGCAATGGACTAAAAAAATGTATTCCAATTCTAATAGGGTTCACAACATCATCCCAACCGACGACGGTAATTTTATCTTGTATGGAGACGATGCGTATAACATTCACCTAGGTAAAATTAATGCCAATGGTACAACCCTGTTCTATAATACTTATTTACTCTATACAGGAAGTGGTATCGCACAAGCAGGAACTGCTAAATCTACTGCGGATGGAGGCTTTATATTAAGTGGACACGTAAGAAATCAAAGTACCAGTTTATACGACCTGTTCTTACTCAAGGTCACCGCACTCGGTGCTGTAGAATGGACCAAGATCTACAGCAGCACCTATGCATCAACCTATGCAAGCGATGTCTTGGTACTTAGTGATGGAAGTTTTATCGTTACAGGAAGTGCCGAAGGTTTAGCGACAGAACTGTTCGACGTTTTGTTATTAAAAACAGACGCCGATGGTGTTTTACAATGGGTTCATTCTTATTCCGGTGAAAATGAAGAAAAAGGAAAGTCCTTGAGTCTTAGTTGCGACGGTGGTTTTGTCATTACAGGAAACTCCAAGAGTTTCAAAAACAACATCAATGACTTATACCTTATTAAGACAGATGCCAACGGAACAGTACAATGGTCTAATGTATACGGCGGATACAACATTGATGCTGGAAACAGAGTTGTTGTAACAAACGATTGCGACATTGTACTCACAGGTGCTACTCAAAGTTATGGGGCAGGTTTGTCCGATGTATTTTTACTAAAACTGACACCCACGGGGTCTGATCTTCAGAACTGCAACAAAACCAATGTCACGTCTGCACTTGGAACACACACGCTTAACGAAGAGTGGAAAAGTGTATACGGTCAGATGGGATACATTCTCGCAGAAAATCTTGCCATTACAGTTACCGATGCATCTACCCATACCACTCCTGATGTTTGTAATGAATGCCGAAAGCCTTTGACCGATTTTGATTATGTACAAAATAAGATGAGTCTTAATTTTTTAAATTATTCTGAAAATGGGACATCCTATGCTTGGGATCTCGGAGATGAAACTTCGGATATCATGCACAGTCCTGTTCATGAATATACAAATACTGGCACCTACAATGTAAAATTAGTAGCGACCAATGGTTGCGGTAAAGATTCTGTTACCAAAGTCGTAACCGTGATCAATACCACCGATTGTCTTTTTAACATACAACCAGGACCAACAAGAGGCCAAGATGCATCAATCAACAATGCCCCAAGCAAGATCCGGGGAAACTTTTCAGAAAGTGTCGTCCTCATTGCAAATCGCTGGACTCACGGTGGTGTATGGGATACATGGAGAAGCCTGCTGAGATTCGACTTGTCTTCCGTATGCGACATTGATCATTTACTGGATGCGCGATTGTCTTTGTACTACTCCACAGGCTATGTCAATTATTTGCACAGTTATACGAACAGCCTTTATCCCAACAACTTTTATATCTCGAGAATCAATTCTCCTTGGAAAGACTATCTGGTGAATTGGAACACACAGCCGACCACAACCACAGCAGGTCAAGTTTTAATCGGTGCCACAGCCTGGGGAAGCGAATTGTTAAACCAAGACGTATACCAATTGACCAAAGACATGATTTCGGAAGGTAATCACGGATTTATGATCCAAATGCAATACGAGAACGACATGAACTACCGTGCTGCAGATTACGCAGCCAGTAATTTTGCTTTACCGGAAAAAAGGCCACTCCTTCAACTCAAGTATATTCCCCTTAACTCGTCCGTGGACTTCACCGATACTACCATCTGCCTAAAAGACAGCATACAACTGTTTGCCTCAGGAGGAGTAAAATACAAATGGTATCCTTCAGAAGGGCTTTCTTGCGACAACTGTCCCAATCCTAAAGCAAGTCCTGCTCAAACGACAACGTACCGTGCCTTCATTTACAATTGTGAGAATTGTGCTGAAATAAAAAAAATAACGGTCAATATCCATCCCCAAGCCACCATAGACGATGCCACACTTACCATTTGCAAAGGTGATACAGCGCAACTTCAAGCACACAACGGTTCTGGTTTTCAATGGACTCCCGCAAAATGGATCAACAATCCCAAAATCCAGGATCCAAAGGTTTATCCTCCCGTAAGTACCACCTATTATGTAGCGGGAGTCAATCAAACAACCGTATGCAGAATTTCAGACTCCATACGGGTACAGGTAGATCACGCCGTTCCCCCGCAACACATCGATACCGTGCTGTGTCAAGGCCATAAACTCGTCTTTGATGTGCAAGATTTCGGAGGAACTTACGCATGGCAAGACGAATCAACGCATCCTTATTATGTCGTCAACGACACTGGGTTTTACGCTGTTACCATTACCAATGCCTGTGGTGTATATGAACGAAGCTATCAGGTAAACCAATGCTGTGAGGAAATATGGATTCCCAATTTAATTACTCCTAACGGAGATGAACTAAACGAATATTTCAAAATTGGTTGTTTGGGCGATGGCGGTTGGAACCTTCAAATCTATAACCGATGGGGAGCCATTGTATATGAAAATGCTGATTATAAAAACGATTGGAAAGCCGACGGTCTCTCAGATGCTGTTTATTACTATACCGTAAGCAAGAAAGACCGAAAATCTTATAATGGATGGGTGCAAGTAATACGGTGATAAAAACTTTCTTTTAACAGGATTCGCTGATAACAAACAACAAGGTATTGAAACAAGTTGTTATCTTGCTTCCTGTTAATTCAATACACATTGGCGTAGAATGTTAAGGTCACATTACCATGCTTGAAAACTATAAAACGTATTTAAAAGAAAAAGCGGGATTGAATGGTGAAGAGATTCAATCTTTAACAGCAACATTACAATCAAAAACCGTTCACAAAGGAGACTTTTTACTTCACCCAGGTGAAATATGCCAACATGCTTTCTTTGTGGAAAAAGGGTTGTTACGCTCTTTCACCACCGATGAAAACGGGAAAGAACATATCATACAATTTGGACCGGAAAATTGGTTTGTGACCGACCGGAGCAGTACATATTTTAACGAGCCCTCTGATTTTTTTATCGAAGCCATTGAAGAAAGTAAAGTCGTGCTGATCGATAAAACGTTTATTGACCATGCTTCTGAAATCAATCATGGATTCAGACAAAACAATGAAAAGGCCCTGCAAAATCACATTCGTCATTTACAAAAAAGAATTGCCTTATTGTTAAGTGCTACAGCAGAAAAACGCTACTTAGAGTTTATTCGCCTCTATCCAGACCTCACCTTAAGAGTTCCTCAATGGATGATTGCCTCTTATTTAGGCATAACACCGGAAAGCCTGAGTCGTGTGAGAAAAGAACTGGCCAAAAATAATTTTAAACCTCATTGATCTCATTTCTTATCATATGTCAATGTAAAAAGGACATGATGAGCATACCTTTGTTTCATCAACAACAACACAACCTATGAAAACGAAAAATATAGAACTTGTCATCGCTCCTCCTATTCCTCATTATGTAGGCGATGGATTCAGAGTACATAATTTTATTCCCAGTGCCTATCATTTAGATATGCAACGTATGTCTCCATTCATCATGATGGATTACAATTCTAAATTCCATTTCCCTCCATCTAAGCAACCCAAAGGTGTAGGTGTTCATCCTCACAGAGGATTTGAAACCGTTACCCTTGCTTATAAAGGAAAAGTCGCTCACCACGACAGTGCAGGAAACAGTGGTGTCATTGGCGAAGGTGATGTACAATGGATGACTGCTGCATCAGGGATTTTACACAAAGAATACCACGAAGAAGAATTCAGCAAAACAGGTGGAGAATTTCAAATGGTACAACTTTGGGTAAACTTACCGGCCAAAGACAAAATGTCGAAACCTAAATACCAAGGTTTAACCCATGCTGAAATCAATACAGTAGAATTGCCGGATCATGCGGGTACCGTTGAAGTCGTTGCTGGTCAATACCAACATGTAAAAGGTGCTGCGTCGACCTTTACCCCTGTACATTTACAAAATGCCAAATTGAACTCCGGAGGAAAAGCTTCGTTTACTTTTCCTGCACATTACAATACAGCATTATTGATAATCGAAGGCAGCATTAAGGTAAACGAAACAGAAACCGTCGATACCGATCATTTTGTATTGTTTGAAAACGAAGGAGAAAACTTTAGCATCGAAGCACTGGAGAAATCAATTGTACTCGTGTTAAGTGGAGAACCGATCAATGAACCGATTGCCGCACAAGGTCCTTTTGTCATGAACACCCGAGAAGAATTGAGGCAAGCCGTGGAAGATTTTAACAGGGGTAAATTTGGATTCTTAGAAGAATAAGCATGCTACGGATTGAGCAGACAACACAAGGTCGAAAAGGGTTTTATAAAGCTTACGAAGGTGAAGTAGAAGCAGGGATCATGTCCTATACTTGGGCTGGAGACCATAAAATCATCATCGACCATACCATGGTACATCGTGCATTTTCAGGCAAAGGCATCGGCAAACAATTCGTGTTGGAGGCCGTTGCTTTTGCCCGAGAAAATGAAATCAAAATTGTACCGCTTTGTCCTTTTGCAGCACAATTGTTCGAAAAAATACCCGAGATACAAGACGTATTGTTTTAAAACAATACGTCTTGTATCTCTTGGCTTATTTGTCTTAATTGCTTTCGACTAAACGAAACCCAATATGAAACGAAAAGTTATCGTCATTGGAGCGGGATTTGCGGGTATACAATTGGTGAGGAATTTAGATGAAGCATTATTCGATGTACTACTCATCGATAAAATTAACCACCACCAATTTCAACCCTTATTTTATCAGGTAGCTACTTCTCAAATTGAACCTTCCAGTATTTCATTTCCTATTCGAAATATTTTTAAACACAAGAAGAATGTTCAAATACGCTTGGCCGAAGTTTTAACGATTAACAAATCCAACAACAGTATACATACCAGCATTGGTGATTTTGAATACGATTACTTGGTACTTGCAATCGGTTGTAAAACAAACTTTTTTGGCAATGAAGAAATGGGGAAACATGTGCTTACCCTAAAAACAACCTACGATGCCATTACCATACGCAACCACATGTTGCAAACTTTTGAGAATATCATTTCAGCAAATGAGAAAGAAAAAGAAGGCTTATTAAACCTCGTGATCGTAGGCGCAGGGCCTACCGGAGTAGAATTAGCTGGAGCATTTGCAGAAATTAAAAGAGATGTATTGCCCAAAGATTACCCTGGAATTGACTTTTCAACCTTCAACATTACCTTAGTAGAAGGAAGCAAAAACACCTTAAACAGTATGAGTGAAGCTTCCAAAGTCGATTCCAAAAAATACTTGGAAGAAATGGGAGTCCTTGTACTTACGGAAACATTTGTAAAAAATTATGATGGAGAAGTCTTGACCTTAAACAATGAAACTACCATACAAACTAAAAGTGTAATCTGGGCAGCAGGCGTTATTGCCAATTCCATTGAAGGCTTACCTAAAGAATGGTTTACGTTTGGTAATCGAATGAAAGTAAATAGAATCAACAAAGTCGTTGAAAGTGAAAATATATTTGCCATTGGCGACATTGCTTTCATGGAAACACCCAAATATCCTAAAGGCCATCCACAATTGGCCAACGTTGCCATTAATCAAGCAAAATGTTTAGCAAAAAATCTCAAAAAAATTACTCAACACAAGGAACTATCCGATTACGAATATGTTGATCTCGGTTCCATGGCTACCATCGGAAGAAATAAAGCTGTGGTCGACTTCCCCTTCATGCACCTGAAAGGCTATTTCGCTTGGCTCATCTGGATGTTTCTACACCTGATGCTGATTCTAAGTGTTAAAAACAAACTCATTATTTTTATTCATTGGGCTTGGGCCTACATCACGAAAGATACTTCGCTTCGTTTAATACTGACACAAAAGAAAAAAGACTAAGTGAATCTGGGAAATTGAATGCTCTCTCTGTCAGGACAACATCAAAAAACTTCTCCTCTAAAAAGACCTGTTCCTTTTTAGAGGACAATTTAAAAGTGCACCGTGTTCCGAAATGGAACCTCTTTTAAGCATAAAATGAATTTTTCGCAAGTTTCGGGTTTTCTAATTACAAGAAGAAATCTACTTTTGTAATAGTAAAGTGATATGCCAGATGAAAGAAGAACATATTAATTATGGTCGCATTGCCGAAGCAATAGAATACATTAAGAAAAACTTCAAAGAACAACCTCACCTGGATGAAGTCGCAGAAATCGTGCATCTTAGCCCTTCCCATTTCCAGCGCCTTTTCACCGATTGGGCAGGCGTAAGTCCAAAAAAGTTTTTGCAATACATCAGCATTGAACATGCCAAGCAAGTTCTCAAAGGAAAAGAAAACAACTTATTTGATGCCGTAGAAGAAACAGGCTTATCCGGTACTGGTCGACTTCATGACCTATTCGTTAACATCGAGGGTATGACGCCAGGAGAATATAAAAATGGGGGTCAGGATTTATCCATTCACTATCGTTTTGCACAGACTCTTTTTGGGAATACCATCATTGCTTCTACCACTAAAGGCATCTGTTATATCGCCTTCATAGAAAACCAAGAACAAGGTCTAACCGATTTAAAGAACACATTTCCCAATGCTCAATACCAAGAGCAAAATGATCTTTTTCAAGCAAGTGCCCTTCCTTTTTTTAATCAAGATTGGAATCATCTTCAACAGGTAAAACTACATTTAAAAGGAACCGACTTTCAACTGAAAGTATGGGAAGCCCTCTTGAAAATTCCAATGGGAAAGCTGTCTACTTACGGAACGATTGCCGAACAAATTGGTAATCCCAAGGGTTCTAGAGCTGTAGGGACAGCGATTGGTAGTAATCCTATCGCATTTTTAATTCCATGTCATCGGGTCATTCAATCGACGGGAACCTTTGGAGGATACATGTGGGGTCCAACAAGAAAGACGATCATCATCGGATGGGAAGCCGCACAAAACGAATAACGCTTTACAAGCATTAAACCTATCCATGCATTTGTTTGATAACGAATCCCCCGCAAACCTTTTACCCAAGGATGGTACCGTATATTATTATGGGAAAATCATGATGGAACAAGAAGCTCATGTGTACTTGAAAAAATTACTGCAACACATCGAATGGAGAAATGACGAGGCCATCATCTATGGCAAACACATCATTACAAAAAGAAAAGTGGCTTGGTACGGAGATCAGAACTATGCATACACCTATTCCCGTACCACCAAACAAGCCTTGGCATGGACAGAAGAATTGACGGCATTAAAAACACTTGTAGAAAAATATACCCAAACACATTTTAATTCTTGCCTGTTAAACTTATACCACCATGGAGAAGAAGGCATGGCTTGGCACAGTGACGATGAAAAATCGCTGGGAAAAAACACAAGCATTGCTTCTTTGAGTTTTGGAACGGAACGAAAATTCTCTTTTAAACACAAAGAAAGTAAAGAAACCGTTTCTATTGTATTGGAACATGGAAGCTTATTACTCATGAAAGACAGCACACAAACCCATTGGTTGCATAGTTTACCCAAAACGAAAAAGATACTTCAACCCAGAATCAACTTAACATTCCGAACGATGGTATCCCTTTAGAAAATGAACGCTGAAGAAAAAAGGATCTTCATAAAAAATACTAACTTGCCTACAATCTGATACGTTTATAACAACATGCGATTAACAACCCTCTTTAAAGAATTTTACGAAAGTGAAAAAGCAGGCGGAATCACTCTCATCTTCTTCACCTGTATCTCTCTATTCCTCGCCAATTCAGCTTTTCAAGCCGAATACCTCCATTTTTGGCATACTCCTGTCGGAAGTTTCAGTATAGAACATTGGATTAATGATGGTCTGATGACCATTTTCTTTCTACTTGTCGGCTTAGAATTAGAACGAGAAGTCTATATCGGAGAATTATCAAGCATTAAACAATCACTCTTACCCTCTTTAGGCGCTTTGGGAGGTATGCTGATCCCTGCAGGACTTTATCTTTTGATCAACATGGGTACATCCACTGCAGCTGGTGCGGGTATTCCCATGGCAACGGACATTGCCTTTGCACTCGGTATTTTATCACTACTCGGAAATAAAGTGAATCCATCTTTACGTGTCTATCTAACAGCTTTAGCCGTGATCGACGATTTAGGTGCTATTGTTGTCATTGCTATTTTCTATACCAGCACCATTGTTTGGACAAACCTGGCGATTGCCTTTGGAATTATGGGGATTCTTTTCATTTTAAATCGCCTAAAAGTATACAACCTTATTCCTTACTTCATCGGAGGAGGATTCATGTGGTATTTTATGTTGAACTCTGGCGTACATGCCACCATTACAGGGGTATTATTAGCCTTTGTCATTCCTTTTGGTGGAGGAGATCCCAATTCTTCTTCTTATAAATTACAACACTTCCTGCATAAACCGGTAGCATTTATTATCCTTCCAATATTTGCCCTGGCCAATACTGCCATTGTCATTGGTACCGATTGGTATACGACGTTTGAACTCCCCTACAGCTTAGGCATTATAGTAGGTCTTGTCATAGGAAAACCATTAGGTATTTTCTTATTTACTTTTGGAGCAGTCGCCTTAGGGATATGCTCCTTACCAAAAGAATTGAACTGGAAACAAATTTTTGGAGCAGGGCTACTTGGAGGTATCGGTTTTACCATGTCGATCTTTGTCTGTTTACTTTCATTCCATGACGAGGTCATTATCAATAATGCAAAATTCATGGTTTTGATTTCTTCGCTTACGGCAGGAATTTTAGGATTTATTTGGCTTAAAATAATTTTAAATAAACATACCAGGAAAAGTCTGGATTAACCTTTCTACGGTTTGAAACGACCTGTTTAAAACAAGCATTATTCTTTTACACTCGCGGTACAAGAATTAATATTTGTTCGTTCATTTTTTTGTTTTCATCAATGCTTTATTCATTTTGTTATACGATTTAACAAACAGTATTTTAATACAATGAATACCACAAAGATTATTTACCAGGTCGATGCCTTCACCCAAGAAGCCTTTAAAGGCAATCCAGCAGGCCTGATGATCGTCGACGAAACCACGTCAGAGGAATGGATGCAATCGATGGCTGCAGAAATGAATTTGTCCGAAACGGCATTCTTAATTCCTCAAGGAGCTGATTTTATCATTCGTTTTTTTACTCCTACGGTAGAAATACCCTTGTGTGGACATGCAACCTTAGCAAGTGCACATCTTCTCTATGAATTGGGGTTAAAAAACGCTGATGAAAAAATTCTATTTCACGCCAAAGGTGGTGACTTAGAAATATCAAAAGAAGACGATTGGATTGTCATGAATTTCCCGTCTTATCCTGTTCAAGAAATAAACCTCACAACGGATTTTGAATCGATCGTAGGCTTTAAACCGATCGCAACCTATTCCAGTAGTTACGGATGGATTATTGCCGTAGCATCTTCGGAAAAAGAGATCGCTAATGCCAACCCCAATTTCGAAGCTTTAACTCAAAATGGGTTAGGGCATCTCATGATCACAGCACAAGGTGAAACGTTCGACTTCGTAGTACGTTGTTTTGCACCTCTAGCAGGCATCAACGAAGACCCTGTAACTGGTTCCGCACAATGTGCACTGGTTCCACTCTGGCAAGCAAGAACCGGTAAATCCTCTTTTCATGCTTTACAAAGCTCCAAACGCACGGGCATATTAAAGGTCAACGCCATGGAAGATCGTGTAGAAATTAAAGGTCAAGCCATCACCATATTTAAAGCCTCTTTAATGATTTGATCCGATGCAAAAAGAAAACAATTTAGAATGGGCCGATAACCTGCGTGTACTCGCCACACTTAGTGTCATTATCATCCACGTAGCATCAAGTCCTGTATCACTATTCGGAAAAGTAGAGCCTTCACTCTGGTGGACCGCCAATAGTATGGATGGGGTACTTCGTTTTTGTGTACCTGTATTTGTGATGTTATCGGGTGTACTTTTATTAAACAAAGAATACGAACTCGAAGTGTTTTTGAAAAAACGTTTCGCACGCATCGTATGGCCCTTTTTGTTTTGGAGCAGTATATACATCCTGTTTGCCTGGTTTTTTAAAGGAATAAAAAATCAACACCTCGATGCAAACCAAATCTTGTCATGGATTCTTTCATCATTCCAAAAAGGAGCTTCTTATCACCTCTGGTATGTATACATGATTCTTGGGCTTTATCTTTTTATACCCATCATCGGGAAGTGGGTAAGGAATGCCCGTGAAAAAGAAATACAGTATTTCTTATCCATTTGGTTTATCACATTATGTCTAAACTATCCTTTCATCGCAGCCTACAAAATCAACCTCGAATTGAGCTATTTCACAGGTTTCTTAGGTTACCTGGTCTTGGGTTATTATTGTTCCATCAAAACATTCCAATCGAATTTATCCGCCAGAAACACCGGTCTTGCATTATTTTTAATCGGATCAATAATTACCATCATCGGCAATTATTGGGTCGCAGTAGAATATGGCAAATACGTCAATACCTTTTATTCTTATTTAAGCCCTAATGTATTTATGGCTTCTGTAGGCTTACTGCTCTTCATAAAAAATAGTCGCATCAATAATGTATGGGTAATTAAGATTCGAAATTTCATCAGTCAATACAGCTTTGGTATTTATTTGGTACATGTATTGGTATTAAGTTCTTTGAGTCGATTCGGCATACATTGGAAATTTATACATCCTTTTGTAGGTATTCCATTCACGTCACTGGCCTGTCTTCTCATTTCATCCGCAATCATCTACCTGCTTCACAAGCTTCCTTACGGAAAATACATCGCAGGATAATTAACTCTTTCACAAGCATGGCCGAACCACTCAAGTACATTTACAATACTGCTTTCTTTAATACACTTTCTTCTGCGCTGGAAGATGTAATTACAGGATTTGATAAAAAACAATTTCTTCGTGACATCCATAACCATGAATGGGAATCGAAAGAATTAAAAGATCGCATGAAGCATATCACTAACGTGATTAAAAAACACTTAAACGAAGAAAACTATCCGAAAAACATCAAACAAATAGAAAAAATCATTGTGGCCTTACGCAAAAAAAATGTGCGTGAAAACAGCTTTGAATACATGTTCTTTCCTGATTTTGTCGAGCAATACGGCATTGAAGATTTTAACACATCGATGAAAGCACTGGAATTCATTACACAATTTACAAGTTGTGAATTTGCCATACGACCATTCATCCAAAAATATCCAAAAGCTTCTATGGATCAACTATTGATTTGGTCTACACATAAAAGTCACCTCGTCAGACGATTTTCAAGCGAAGGTTGTAGACCACGATTACCTTGGGCTATGGCACTTCCAACCTTAAAAAAAGACCCCAAAGCGATTTTTCCTGTTTTAGAAAATTTAAAAGCCGATACTTCAGAATTTGTACGCAAAAGCGTAGCCAACAACCTCAACGACATCGCCAAAGACAACCCTGAATTGGTTTTAAAAATCGCTAAACGTTGGAAAGGCGGGAACTCCGACACCAATTGGATCATCAAGCACGGTTGTAGAACGCTGTTAAAACAAGCCCATCCGGAAATTTTAAATTTATTTGATCTTTCACATACCGTACGCTGTGAAATCAAAAAACTGGCACTGGCCAAAAAAACAATTGCGATTGGAGATCATCTGAATTTTTCTTTTGAACTGTGCACACTTGAAAAAAAAGCCAACAAACTTAGAATTGAGTACGCCATCTATTACATGAAGGCCAATCAAAAACAGAATCGAAAACTATTCAAGATCACAGAAAACACCTATGAACCAGGTAAAACATATTCTTTTCAGCGTAAACAGTCCTTTCAAGACATGACCACCCGAAAACACCATGTGGGAAAACATGCCTTGGCTATTGTTGTCAATGGTCAGGAATTGACTTCTGTTGATTTTAGCTTGAAATAGAATTACCTTGAGTTTAAGGTATCGGGATTAAAAAATAGCACATACAAAAATTGAACGGATCCTTTTTATGAACACAGAATCTTCCGAAAAAATATACGTCAAACGATCCGTAGAAATTGCTATTCGTCTGGCTTTGGTTTTCATTTTAGTTTGGTATTGCTTCAACATCATCAGTCCTTTTATCAGCTCTTTGTTATGGGGTATTATTACAGCAGTAGCTGTACATCCTGTTTTTGTTTTTCTAAAAAAGAAAACAAAGCTGAAAAATATTCCTGCGGCAATATTCATTACAATCCTATCATTCTTAGTATTTGTAATTCCATTTTATTTATTGATCAATTCACTGGTTGAAGAGTTTCAGTTTTTAGCCGATCAATTTAACAACGGTAATTTTTATTTCCCTGCTTTACCAGAAGGAATTGCCGATTGGCCTGTCGTGGGTAAAAAAATAGAAACGTTTTGGAACATGGCGACAAAGAACCTGGATTTACTACTTTCAAAATACGACGCTGAAATCAACAGCATAGGAACTTGGTTATTAAAAGTCATTGTAAGTTTAATCAGTGGTGTATTTCATTTTGTATTGGCCATTATTTTTGCAGGTGTTTTTTTAGCCTATTCTAATGAAAGTTCAAAACTAGCCCATCAACTTTTCATCCGCATTGCAGGAAAACACGGAGAACGCTTTTGTAATATCACAGAAAAAACAATCCTAAGTGTTACCAAAGGCGTATTGGGCGTCGCCCTCATTCAATCGGCCTTAGCGGGAGTTGGCTTTTTTGTTGTGGGTATTCCTGGCGCAGGTATCATTACCTTGATTTGTACCTTATTCGCCATCATACAAATTGGTTTAATACCCGTTATTATACCTGTTATGATTTACGTTTTTTATACTTATAGCACACTGACCACCGTACTTCTTTGCGTATGGTTAATCCTTGTATTGGTTATTGATAATGTACTAAAACCTATTTTATTAGGGAAAGGAGCACCAGTACCCATGCCTGTTATTTTCATTGGCGTCATTGGCGGTTTTATTTCTTTTGGTATCGTAGGCATGTTCATTGGATCAGTCATCTTCTCGATTGGTTACATCCTCTTCCTCGTATGGCTTAAAGACGACGTCGAAAAAAGTAACGCTCTATAAATGGCTATCCGCATATAGTCACTTATTGAAATCCGCAAAGCCTGGGGCGGCTGGGGCTGGCGACCACGAAAAGAGCGAATTGCAGCAGATAGACCTAGGAATTAACTTCGTATGCCTTCCTGATCCACTCTATCTGCTGCAATTGGTTTTCGTGGCTCCCTTTTCTTTTGTTTCTTTTCTTTTGGGTGAGCAAAAGAAAAGAAAAAGGATAGCACAAAGATCTTGATCATCAGATCTGGAGACCGATGAATGATGCCATACTTTAACATCCCCCATTTGTTTGCGGAGAACTCATGCGGGGGGCTTTAGACGACGGACGAGTTCTTCTGATTCAAACCTTTATTCTACATACATCCTCATCTACT